>NZ_JBFATZ010000004.1:0-78296 GCF_040678635.1 Thermopolyspora sp. NPDC052614 | reverse complement strand
GGTGAGGGCCGTCGTGAGGCTCGCGGTGAGGGCCGTCGTGAGGCTCGCGGTGAGGGCCGTCGTGAGGCTCGCGGTGAGGGCCGTCGTGAGGCTCGTGGTGAGGGCTGGCGTGAGGCTAGTGGTGAGAGCTGGCGTGCCGCTCATGGTGAGGCGCACGGTGACGGCCGTCGTGAGGCTCCTGGTGAGGCTCGTGGTGGGGGCTGGCGCGGGGGCCGTCGTGAGGCTCGCGGTGACGGCCGTCGTGCCACTCGTGGTGAGGGCCGTCATGAGGCTCCTGGCGAGGCTCGTGGTGAGGGCTGGCGCTGGGGCCGTCGTGAGGGGCGTGGTGAATTCCGCGATGAGGGCCATGGTGGAAGCCGTGGTGTGGTCGGCGGGGTGGACGTGGCCGCCGTCATGGCAGTGCAGCGGCGGCACGCGCTGCGGACGCTGGCTGTGGTCGTCGCAGGGCTGACCGTGCTCCTCGCCGGGCTGGCGTGCGTGCCCGGCGCCGGGACGGTGTGCGTGGCCGGAGTGCCCTGCGGGTGGCTGGTGCTGACGGCGGTCGTGCAGCCGCTGTGGTTCGTGGTCGCGGTGCGGCATGTGCGCGCGGCCGAGCAGGCCGAGCGGGATCTGGTGCGGGCCGCCCGCGGGCGGCGTCGGCGGGACGGGCGCGGGACGGGATGATCGCTGTCGTCGCCTCCGTCGTGGGGGTGGCCGTGGTTCTGCTCGTCTCGGCGATCGCCGGAGCACCCCGCGTCCGGAAATACGTGAAGAAGTCCGACTTCTACACCACGGCCCGCGCCGTCCCGCCCTGGGTTAACGCCTCGGCCGTCGGGTCGGGCTTCACCTCGGCCGCCGCGTTCCTCGGCCTGGGAGGACTCGTCGCCCTGCACGGCGCGCCGGTCCTGTGGTACCCGGTGGGCGTCGTCGTCGGCTACGTCGTCCTGCTGACGCTCGTGGTCGCCCCGCTGCGCCGCTCGGGGGCCTACACCCTGGCCGACTTCGCCCGCTGGCGACTGGGCTCGGCGGTCGTGCGGCGGGTGGTCATCGGGTTCGTGCTGCTGATCGGCCTGGTGTATCTGATGGCGCAGATCCAGGCCGCGGGCGCGGTCCTCTACGTGCTCGCGGGCACCCCGCCGTGGGCCGCCGCCTGCGCGGCGGCCGTGGTCGTCGCCGTCGTCTCGATCGGCGGCAGCATGACCGGCGTCCAGGCCGTGCAGTTCTGGATGATGCTGGTCGTGCTGGCGCTCGGGGCGCTGACGCTCGCCTTCGCCTGGCTCGCCGGGGCCGCCCCGCCGCCCGCCGCGGACCTCCCGCCCGGGTTCGCCCTGCCGTACGGGCCGGACGCAGTGGGCGGGGCGGACGGGACGGGCGGGCCGGGTGCGGAGGCGGGGGAAGGCTGGGCGGGCGGCCCGCTGGGCGTGGCGGCGGGGGACCTGTCGCCGCTGGGCGTGCTGACCGTCGTCGTCGCCTCGGCGCTCGGCACGATGGGCCTGCCGCACGTCGTGGTGCGCTTCTACGCCAACCCCGACGGATGGGCGGCGAGGCGCACCGTCATCGCCGTCCTCGGCATGCTCGGCCTGTTCTACCTGATTCCCCCCGTGTACGGCGTGCTGGGCGGCCTGTACGTCCCCGGAGCCCCGGCCGACCAGATGATGCTCCTGCTGCCCTCGCGCATGATGCCCGGCGTGCCGGGCGCCCTGCTGACCGGCCTGCTGGTCGCCGGGGCGTTCGCGGCCTTCCTCGCCACCTCGTGCGGGGTCGTGGTAACGGTCGGGGGCATGGTCTCGTCGTACGTGCTCGGCGGTGGCATGAACGGCCTGCGCGCGGCGGTCGCCGGGCTGCTCGCGGCGGCGCTCGCGCTGATCTGGCTCGCCTCGCCGGGCAGCTCGCTCACGCTCGTGCTGTTCGGCCTCACGGTCGCCGCCGCCACCCTGTGCCCGCTGCTCGTGCTGGGCATCTGGTGGCGGAGGCTTTCCACGGCGGGCGCCGTCGCGGGGATGTTCGCCGGCGGCGGCGCGGTCGCCGCGCTGATCGGCCTCGCCGCGTACGCCCCGGAGACGGCCGGGGTCGCCGGGCGCTACCCGGCGTTGCTCGCCGTGCCGTTCGCGTTCGCCGTCATGGTGGCCGTGTCGGCGTTGACCCCGGGGCGGGTGCCGGCCGGGAGCGAGGCGATGATGGCCCGCATGCACATCCCCGAGCGGCTCGCGCACACGCTGCTTGACCGCTCGGCGTACGACCGCTCGTCGCGCGGGAACGACCATTCGACTGAATGACACTCTCCGTACATCGACGGCTACGCACCGTTGACCGAGCAGGCCGGGCAACCGGCTACCTGTCGGCGGAGAGGCCGACGTACAGTCGTTCACGTCGGAGCGGAACCGATCCGACGCGGAGGGTGACACTCCGCGGGAACGGTTCTCCAGGTGATCACCGCCGCCGCTCGCCCAGGGAGGGGCGCGGGCGGATTCACGGCGGATCACCGCGGCCGGCGGGCCCGCGCCGGGGGGACGGGGCCCGCCGGCCGTCGGCGTGGCGAAGTGCGGCGACGTCCCGTACGGGGGAGCGCGATACGCCATTCGGGGGCGGGCGCATCGGCGCCGCACCTCGCCACGCCGTTCTCCGGCATCGGCCTCGGACGGCCCGTCGGTGAGCGTGGGAGGCGGTCGGTCCTTTGGTGGTTGCCGTGTACGACCCCGATTCTCGGTGGGCGGACATGATGGGCGTATCGGTGCCGTACCTTGCCGTGCCGTTCTCCGGCATCCGTCTCGGGCGACACTCGCCGGTGAGCGTGGGAGGCGGCCGGTTTTATAGTGGTCGCCGCGTACGACCTCGACTTGCGGTGGGCAGAACATCATGGGCGCATCGTCGCCGTCCGGTTTGAGCCGGTACCTCGAATCCTGGCGGCCGGAGCCCGTCACCGGCCACGACATCATCTCGGCCGGGCCGGTGGCCGCGCTGTCGGCCGTGCTGGACCTGCCGAAGCCCGCCGCCGGCGACGGGGAGGCGCTGCCGCCGCTGTGGCACTGGCTGTACTTCCTGGACTGGGTGCCGCACCGCGAACTCGGCCCCGACGGACACCCGCTGCGGGGGCACTTCCTGCCGCCGATCCCCAACCGCGCCCGGATGATCGCCGGCGGCCGGATCGACGTCCGGCGGCCCCTCCTGGTCGGCGCGCAGGCCCGGCGTCGCAGCACGCTCGCCGACGTCGCCGTCAAGCAGGGCAGGTCCGGCGAGATGGCGTTCGTGACGGTACGCCATGAGATCAGCCAGGACTCGGGCCTGTGCCTGATCGAAGAGCACGACGTCGTCTACCGCTCGATCCCGGCCGGGACCCCGGCCGCGCCGTCCTCCTCGTCCGCTCCGTCCGCTCCGGCGGCCACCGCCGAACCGCCGCCCGGCGAGGGCGCCTGGCGCCTCTCGCTGCGGCCGGACTCGCCGCTGCTGTTCAGGTTCAGCGCGTTGACGGCGAACGCGCACCGCATCCACTACGACGAGCCGTACGTGCGGGACGTCGAAGGCTTCCCCGGCCTGATCGTGCACGGACCGCTGCTGGCCATGCTCATGCTCGAACCGGTACGCCGGGAGGTCTCGGGCGAGCGCGTGCGCTCCCTGTCCTACCGGCTGCGCCGTCCGGTGTTCCTCGGCGACGTGGTGCACGTCGTCGGCGGACCCGTGGCCGGAGACCGTGCGGAACTACGCGTGGACACCGATCGCGGAAGCGGCCACGCGACCGCCGAGGTGACGTTCACCCGCACCTGATCCCGTACCCCCGCCGCCCGTAAGCAACGATTTCCTCCCTCCGGCCGGCCGGTTCGTGTCGCCTGAGCCGCAAACCGCCGCTCGCCCAAGGCGAGGCCGTCCGTGCCGCATGCCGCCGGGCGTGCCGCGCATCGGCGTCGATGGGGACCCTGGCGACCGCCCTTCACCTGGTCGGTCTTTGGCTTGACCGACACGCAGAAGTCACCGCCCGGCAGACCCTGCTGGCCACCGGCGGCCGAGGTGGCACGGTGCGGATCTGGGATGCGGCCACCGGCACCGCCCAGGTGGTGCTGACTGGCCACGACCGCGCAGTGTGGGCGGTGGCGGCGTTCCCCGGCCCGGATGGGCGTACCCTGCTGGCCACCGGCGGCCGAGGTGGCATGGTGCGGATCTGGGATGCGGCCACCGGCACCGCCCAGGTGGTGCTGACTGGCCACGACCGCGCAGTGTGGGCGGTGGCGGCGTTTCCCGGCCCGGATGGGCGTACCCTGCTGGCCACCGGCGGCCGAGGTGGCATGGTGCGGATCTGGGATGCGGCCACCGGCACCGCCCAGGCGGTGCTGACTGGCCACGACCGCGCAGTGTGGGCGGTGGCGCCGTTCCCCGGCCCGAATTGGCGGACCCTGCTGGCCACCGGCGGCTCCGTCCGAGCGCCTGGGGTGGTAGGCGTCCGGACCCGCGCCCGCGCCGGTCCGAGCGCCTGGGCGGTAGGCGTGCGGTTTCCGGTCGGGGTCCGGTCTTTCGTGGGGACGAGGTCAGTCGCTGCTGCGGAGTTTCTTGAGGAGCTCGATGTCCTCGCGGTGCTTCTCGCCCTTCCCCGGGGTCTCGATGCACAGCGGCACGCCCCGGGCCTCCGGGTGGCGCATGAGGTCGGCGAACGCCTGCGCCCCGATGTGGCCCGCGCCGATGTTCTCGTGCCGGTCGCGCTTGGAGCCGCAGGGGTCCTTGGAGTCGTTGGCGTGGATCAGCTTGAGGCGGCCCGGGGCCACCTCGTGGAGGGCGTCGAGGGTGGCGGCGACGCCGCCGGGGGCGGACAGGTCGTGCCCGGCCGCGAACAGGTGGCAGGTGTCGAGGCACACGTTCGCCCGTGGGTGGAAGTCCAGCGCCTCCAGGTAGGGGCGCAGGTCCTGCACGGTCGCGCACAGCATGCGGCCCTGCCCGGCCATCGACTCGAGCAGCAGGTCGGGGCCGTCCTCGGGGATCTCGTCCAGCAGCGGAAGCAGATGCTCGCGCACCTGGCGGAGCGCGTCCTCGGTGGACTGGCTCACGGCCGAGCCGGTGTGCACGACCACGCCCAGGGCGCCGATCTCCGCGCCGCGCCGCAACGCGTGCCGTACCGACTCGATTGAGTTGCGCAGCGTCTCGGGGGTGGGGGAGCCCAGGTTGACCAGGTACGACGCGTGCACGAAAACCGGCATGCCGGATTCGCGGAGCTTGGCGTCCTGCCCGGGGTCGCCGTCGGGCAGCGCCCAGCCGCGAGGGTTGCTGACGAATACCTGGATCACCTCGGCACCGATCTCGTCGGCGTACGCCAAGCCGCCCTTGGCCAGACCGCCCGCCACGAAAACGTGCCCGCCGATCAACGTTGACCTGTCCGCCATGACGCCCCTCATATCGAACGTTCCCCACGCCCGGCCGCCCCGGCGGGCCAGGGGGATTCCCCACCTCTCACGCTACCGGCATCGCGGCGACTCGCCGAGACCGGCGGCGCGGGCAGCTGTATGAACGTACAAGGGACGGCTCCGGCGGCGGCCCGACCTTGGTGAATGCGCCGCTGGATCGGGCCGCCGGGCGGGCTGTGTACTGGGTCACATGCGGCCGAGATCCGTCGATGAGCACGCCCCCGCGTCCGGCGAGGCCGCCCTGGCCAGGTTCAACGACCTCGCCGCGGCGGACGCCGAGCGGGAGCTGCTGGCCTGCTGCGCCTCCCGCGCCTGGGCGGCGGCGGTCGCCGCGGGCCGACCGTACCGGAGCGTGGCGGAGGCGGTCGCGGCGGGTGGCGCGCGCGTGCGCGAACTGGGCTGGGACGACGTCGCCGAGGCCCTGGCCGCGCATCCGCGCATCGGCGAGCGCCCGAGTGGTCCCGGCCGGGAGGCGGGCTGGTCACGGCGGGAGCAGTCGGGCACGGCGGGCGCGAGCCGCGAGGTCCTTGAGGCGCTGCGGGAGGGCAACCTCGCCTACGAGCGCCGGTTCGGCCACGTCTACCTGGTCCGGGCGAGCGGGCGCGACGCCGACGAAATGCTCGCCATCCTCAACGAACGGCTCGGCAACGACGAGGAGGCCGAGCGCGAGGTGGTCCGCCGCGAGCTCGCCGAGATCACCGGCCTGCGCCTGGCCCGGCTGTTGGGTGGGCCGCCGGGCGACGGCGAGGAGGTGACGTCGGGGTGAGCCTGTCCACGCACGTGCTGGACACCGCTCGCGGGCGGCCTGCGGCCGGGGTCGGTGTACGGCTCATCCGGGTGCGCGATGGCGTGGTGCTCGTCGAGGGCACGGCCGACGGCGAGGAGGTGAGGCCGGGGTGAGCCTGTCCACGCACGTGCTGGACACCGCCCGCGGGCGGCCCGCGGCCGGGGTCGGCGTACGGCTCACCCGGGTGCGCGATGGCGCGGTGCTCGCCGAGGGCACGACCGACGGCGACGGGCGGCTGCGGCTGCCCGGCGCGGCCACCGAGCCGGGCGCGTACCGGCTCACCTTCGACACCGGCGGATATCTCGGGCCGGACGCGTTCTTCCCCGAGGTCACGGTCGTTTTCACGATCGCCGACCCCGCGGAGCACCACCATGTGCCGCTGCTGCTCAGCCCGTACGGCTACTCGACCTACCGGGGGAGTTAGATGATCGTTCTGGGACCGAACCGGTACGGCAAGGCCGAGACCCGCCTCGTCCGGGTCACCCGGCACGGCGACGCCCACCACCTGAAGGATCTCAACGTGAGCGTCGCGCTCTCCGGCGACATGACCGACGTCCACCTGCGCGGCGACAACGCCGCCGTCCTGCCCACCGACACTCAGAAGAACACCGTCTACGCGTTCGCCAAGAAGCACGGCGTCGGCGCCATCGAGGACTTCGCCCTGCTGCTCGCCCGCCACTTCGTCGACTCCCAGCCCACGATCCACCACGCCCGCGTCGAGATCGAGGAGTACTTCTGGGAGCGCGACCCCGTCGTGGGGCACTCCTTCGTCCGCGCGGGCAGGGAGACCCGCACCGCGGTCGTCCACTACGGCGAGGACACGGGCGCGCACGTCGTCTCCGGGCTCAAGGACCTGACCGTGCTCAACTCCACCGGCTCGGAGTTCCACGGCTACATCAAGGACCAATACACCACCCTCGCCGAGACCCGCGACCGCATCCTCGCCACCGCCGTCACCGCCCGCTGGCGGCACGCCGCCCCCGAAGGCGACTGGGACTCCTCCTACGAGCGCGCCCGCGCCGCCCTGCTGACCGCGTTCGCGCGCACGCACAGCCTGTCGTTGCAGCAGACCCTGTACGCCATGGGCGCCCGCCTGCTCGGCGACTGCCCCGAGATCTGCGAGGTACGGCTCGCGCTCCCCAACAAGCACCACTTCCTCGTTAATTTGTCCCCGTTCGGCCTCGACAACGACAACGAGGTCTACTTCGCCGCCGACCGGCCGTACGGGCTGATCGAGGGCACGGTGCTGCGCGACGACGCGCCCGACCCCGGCCCGGCGTGGGACTGAGGGGACCGCGATGGACTTCCTGCGACCGTCCACCTGGGCCGAGGCGCTGGCGATGAAGGCCGAGCGGCCCGAGGCCGTGCCGATCGCGGGCGGCACCGACGTCATGGTGGAGATCAACCTCGACAAGGGCCGCCCGGCGGCGCTGCTCGACCTCGGGCCGATCGCCGAACTCGCCCGGTGGGACGCGCCCGGCTCCACCCCCGCCGACGCCGACGCACTCGGCGCACTCGGCGGGCTCGACGGGCTCGAGCGGCTCGACGGGTTCGTCCGGGTCGGGGCGGGCGTGACCTACACGCGGCTGATCGCGGAACTCGCCCCGCTCATGCCGGGCCTCGCCCAGGCGTCCCGCACCGTCGGATCCCCGCAGATCCGCAACCGGGGAACGGTCGGCGGCAACCTGGGCGCGGCCAGCCCGGCGGGCGACAGCCACCCGCCGCTGCTCGCCGCCGGGGCCGTCGTCGAGGCCGAATCGGTGCGCGGTACCCGTTTGATCCCGATCCGCGACTTCTACACCGGGGTGAAGCGCAACGCGCTCGCGCCCGACGAGCTGATCCGCGCCTTCTGGATCGAGCCCGCCCCCGGCCCCCAGTACTTCTCCAAGATCGGCCCCCGCAACGCGATGGTCATCGCCGTCTGCTCGTTCTCCGTCGCGCTCGACCCGGTCCGCCGCGCCGTCGGCACCGGCATCGGCTCGGCCGCGCCCACGCCGCGCCGGGCCGTGGCCGCCGAGGAGTTCCTCGCCGAGCGCCTCGACTGGGACGGCCGCGCCCCCCTGTCCCCGGAGGTGACGGCCCGGTTCGGCGAACTCGTCGCCGAGGCCGCCGCGCCGATCGACGACGTGCGCGGCAGCGCCGCCTACCGCCTGCACAGCCTGACCGTGCTGGCCCGCCGTACCGTGACGTGGGCCTGGAACGACTACCGGGGGAGCGCCTGATGCGGGTGAACCTGACCGTCAACGGCGAGAGCCGGGTGGCCGACAACGTGTGGGAGGGGGAGAGCCTGCTGTACGTGCTGCGGGAGCGGCTCGGCCTGCCCGGCGCGAAGAACGCCTGCGAGCAGGGGGAGTGCGGCTCCTGCACGGTCTACCTCGACGACGTCACGGTGTGCGCGTGCCTGGTGGCGGCGGGGCAGGCCGAGGGGCGCGAGGTCCGCACGGTCGAGGGGCTGGGCGGGTCCGCGTCCGGCGAGGGGGAGGACGCGGGGCTCGATCCGGTGCAGCGGGCGTTCGTGGAGGCGGGAGCCGTGCAGTGCGGGTTCTGCACCCCGGGGCTCATCGTCCAGGCGCACGACCTGATCCGGCGCGGCCGGGGCGTGCCCGCCGACGCCGAAATCCGCGAGGCACTGGCCGGCAACCTGTGCCGATGCACCGGGTATGAGAAGATCCTTGACGCGGTACGTCTCGCGGCCGCCCGCACCCAGCGGTAGCGACTGCAATGTGAGGTGAACTTTGGCCTCCTTCCCCGAGCGTCTCCGGCGTCCCCTGCGTCCTCGCGTCCCGGCGTGCGCAGGTCTTCCGGGCCTGCGCTGCTCATCGGATG
This sequence comes from Thermopolyspora sp. NPDC052614, assembly GCF_040678635.1. NCBI lineage: Bacteria > Bacillati > Actinomycetota > Actinomycetes > Streptosporangiales > Streptosporangiaceae > Thermopolyspora > Thermopolyspora sp. NPDC052614. The sequence goes on along the minus strand of NZ_JBFATZ010000004.1, from coordinate 69,320 downwards.
TCCGCGGGTACGGGGTGCCGCGGTGAGCGGTCACATCGTCATCGCGTCCGACAAGTTCAAGGGCTCGCTGACCGCCGCCGAGGTCGCCGCCCGCCTCACCGCCGGGCTGGGCGATCGGGCGTGCGTCGTCTCGCTGCCGGTCGCCGACGGCGGCGACGGCACCGTGGACGCGGTAGTGGCCTGCGGATTCACCCGCGTCGAGGCCGAGGTCACCGGACCGACCGGCGAACTCGTCACGGCCGCGTACGCCTGGCGCCCCGACGACGGCCCCGCCGGCTCCGGCCCCACGGCCGTGATCGAGCTCGCCGAGGCGTCCGGTTTGCGCCGCCTGTCCGCCGGAAAGGCGGCCCTGACCGCCACGAGCCACGGCACCGGACAGTTGATCGCCCACGCCCTGCGGCGCGGCGCCCGGCGGATCGTGCTGGGCCTGGGCGGCAGCGCCTGCACCGACGGCGGGGCGGGCATGCTCCAGGCCCTCGGCGCACGCCTCCTGGACGACCAGGGCCGGGACCTGCCCCCGGGCGGCGCGGCCCTGCGCCGCCTGGCCCGCATCGACCTGTCCGGCTTCCTCTCCGCCGCCCTCGTCGGCCCTGGGTCGTCTGGCCCTGGGGTGTCTGGCCTTGGGTCGTCTGGCCCTGCATCGTCTGGCACTGCGCGCGGGAGGGATCCCGAGGGGACTGCCGCCACCCCGCTTGCCGACGTAGGGCTCACCGACGTGGAGTTCGTGGTCGCGGGCGATGTGGACAATCCGCTGCTCGGCCCGCACGGCGCCGCCGCCGTCTATGGCCCGCAGAAGGGCGCCTCCCACGCGGACGTCGCCATCCTCGAAGCGGGCCTGACCAGATTCGCCCGGATCTCCGCCGAGGTCCTGGGCGAACCTTCCGCCGACCATGAGGTCCCCGACGTACCCGCCGACGACCGGATCTCCGCCGCGCGGGAGGCTCCCGGCCCCGCTGACGGCGGCGAGCGCGCAACCGCCGCGCGGGAGGCCCCCCGCCCCGCTGACGGCGGCGAGCGTGGAACCGCCGCGCCGGGCCGCACGCCCCGCCCGGCCCCTCCTCCGTACGCGGACCGGCCGGGCGCCGGAGCGGCGGGAGGCGTGGGCTTCGCCGCGATGGCGTTCCTGGGCGCCACGATCAGGCCCGGCATCACCTACCTGCTCGACCTGCTGCGCTTCGACGATCATCTCGAACGCGCCCGCTTGGTCATCACCGGCGAGGGCTCCCTGGACGCCCAGTCGCTGCGCGGCAAGGCCCCCGTGGGCGTCGCGGAGGCCGCCGGACGACGCGGCATCCCCGTGATCGCCGTCTGCGGCCGCCGCGCCCTGACCGACGAGCAACTCCACGCGGCGGGCATCCGCTCCGCCTACGCCCTGACCGACCTGGAACCCGACCCCGCCGCCTGCATGGCCCACGCCGGCCCTCTTCTGGAACGCCTGGCCGTCCGGATCGCCGCCGCCGAGCCCGAGTTCCGCGAGCGACCGGCGTGACCACGCCCGGAGACCGCAGCATCGTGTCGGCCTGCTGCTCGTCGCCGTTGCGCCGCGCGTACACCACCCCGGGACGCGGGCGCGTCCTGGCGGATGATCTCCGGGTACCGGGCGAAGGCGCTGTTCACCGCCCCCACCGCGCTGCCCGCCATCAAGCCCATCGTCCGGGCCGCCTACGCCCTGACCGACCTGGAACCCGACCCCGCCGCCTGCATGGCCCACGCCGGCCCTCTCCTGGAACGCCTGGCCGCCCGGATTGCCGCCGCCGGGCCCGAGTTCCGCGAGCGACCGGCGTGATCTCGTGCGGAGACCGCAGCATCGTGTCGGCCTGCTGCTCGTCGCCGTTGCGCCGCGCGTACATCGCCCCGGGACGCGGGCGCGTTCTGGCGGGTGATCTCCGGGTACCGGGCGAAGGCGCTGTTCACCGCCCCCACCGCGCTGCCCGCCATCAAGCCCATCGTCCGGACCACCTGCGTTGCCCGAGCCCTCCCAGATGCCGTTGCGGCGACTCGCGGAACAGCCGCGGCAGGCCCGACTCCTCCACGTACCCGTTGCCGCCCAGGCACTCCATCGCCTCGGCGGCGTGCATGGGGGGCGCGCTTGCGCACCCAGTACTTGGCGGCGGCCAGCGCGGTACGGCGGAACGCCCCCTCGCTGGCCGTCACCGACTGACCGTGCCGGACGGCGACCGGATGCAACGCCAGATCAATGCCACTGGCGATCCCCCCGGCCCCGCCGCCTCGCCGGTCGCGACGGGACTGTTGCCGGAACGCTCCTCGGCCCGGATCGTGGGTAGCGGGCCTCGGTCGCGCGGGTTCGGAGCCGGTCGCCGTGCATGGGCATCCGGGCGAACGGGCTCACGCGAGCACTGCGGGCGGCCCGGTGTGCGGGACCCTTCCGCGCGCCGAGAAGGAGTGGTGCGAGAAGGAGCGGTGCGAAAGGGAGCGGTGATGGCGTTGCGTGCGGCGGACGGGCGAGGTGACGAGCTCGATCTGGTGGTGCGGTCGCGCCGGGTGGTGACGGTCGCGGGTGAGCGTCCGCTGGCGGTCGGGGTCCGGAACGGGAAGATCGCCGTGCTGCAGGCGTACGACGCGCCGATGCGGGCGCGTGAGCGGGTGGACCTCGGCGACGTGGCGCTGCTGCCCGGCCTGGTGGACACGCACGTGCACGTCAACGAGCCGGGGCGGACGCACTGGGAGGGCTTCGAGACCGCGACCAGGGCGGCTGCGGCGGGCGGCGTCACGACGATCATCGACATGCCGCTGAACTCGCTGCCGCCGACGGTGGACGTCGAGGCGTTGCAGGTCAAGCGCCGCGCCGCGCGGGGGAAGTGCGCGGTCGACGTGGGATTCTGGGGCGGCGCGGTGCCCGGGGGCATCCGCGGGCTGCGTCCGCTGCACGACGCCGGGGTCTTTGGCTTCAAGTGCTTCCTGTCCCCGTCCGGGGTCGAGGAGTTCCCGCCGCTCGGCATCGCCGAGTTCCGCGCGGCGCTGACCGAGATCGCCTCGTTCGACGGGCTGATGATCGTCCACGCGGAGGACCCGGACCTGCTCACCGACCCCTCCGGCCCGACATATCCGGAATTTCTTGATTCCCGTCCGCCGGACGCCGAGCGCCGCGCCATCGAGCGCGTCATCGCCCTCGCCGCCGAGACCGGCGCCCGCGTACACATCCTGCACGTCTCCTCGGCCGACTCCCTGGAGCCGCTGCGCGCCGCACGCGCCCGAGGCGTGATGATCAGCGCGGAGACCTGCCCGCACTACCTCACCCTCACCGCCGAGGAGATCCCCGAGGGCGCCACGGCGTACAAGTGCTGCCCGCCGATCAGGTCCGCCGCCAACCGGGACCTGCTGTGGAAGGGACTCGCCGACGGCGTGCTCAGCTGCGTCGTCTCCGACCACTCGCCGTCCACCCCCGACCTGAAGGTGCCCGACTTCGCCCGCGCCTGGGGCGGCGTCTCCTCCCTCCAGGTCGGCCTGCCCGCCGTCTGGACCGAGGCGAGACGACGCGGCCACACCCTGGCCGACGTGGTCCGCTGGATGTCCGCGGGCCCCGCCGCCCTGGCCGACCTCGCCGGCAAGGGCGGCATCACCGTGGGCGCGGACGCCGACCTGGTCGCGTTCGACCCCGCCGCCGAGTTCACCGTCGACGTCGCCGACCTCGCCCACCGCAACCCCGTCTCCCCGTACCACGGCAAGACCCTGCACGGCGTCGTCCGCACCACCTGGCTACGCGGCCGCCCCACCGGCGCCGCCCCCCGAGGCGACCTCCTCACCGCCGTCCACGCGAGCACGAAGGAGGAGGGGTGACGGACTTCCTGCGGCTGCCGGACCTGGCGCTGCGCTCCCACGGCGGGGCGGTGATCGCGGCCAGCGACGAGTCGTTCGCCGAGCGGGAGAACCTGATCCGGCCGGGCCCGCCGACGTTCTCCCCGCACACCTTCGGCGCCAAGGGCCAGGTGTACGACGGATGGGAGACCCGCCGCCGCCGCGAGCCCGGCCACGACTGGGCGATCGTCCGCCTCGGCCTGCCCGGCGTCATCCGCGGCGTGGTCGTCGACACCGCCCACTTCACCGGCAACCACCCCCCGTACGCCTGGGTGGAGGCGTGCGCCGCCCCGGGATACCCGTCCGCCGCCGAGCTGCACGAGCACGCCGCCTGGACGACCATCGTCCCCGAGAGCCCGCTGCGCGGCGACGCCCGGCACGAGTTCGACGTCGACGCCGGACGGCGCTTCACCCACGTCCGGCTGAACATCCGCCCGGACGGCGGCGTAGCCCGCCTGCGCGTACACGGCGAGCCGGTGCCCGACCCGGCCCTGCTCGCGGGCCTGACGATCGACCTCGCCGCCTTGGAAAACGGCGCGACGATCACCGGCTGCTCCGACATGTTCTACTCCTCGCCGGTCAACCTGATCGCCCCCGGCCTCGCCCGCAACCAGTCCGAGGGCTGGGAGACCCGCCGCCGCCGCGACGACGGCAACGACTGGGTGACCCTCCGCCTGGCCGGAGCGGGCGTGATCCACCTGGCCGAACTCGACACCACCAACCTGATCCACAACGCCCCGAGCCACGCCCGCCTGACCGCCGTGGACGCCCGCACCGCCTCCCCCGACGACCCATCCGCCTGGTTCGAACTGCTACCGCGCACCCGGCTCCAGCCCGACACCCCACACCGCTTCCGCCTCGCCGGAAACCGCCCCGCCACCCACGTCCGCCTCGACATCTACCCCGACGGCGGCATGGCCCGGCTCCGCCTCCGCGGAACCCTCACCCCAGAGGCCCTCGACGACCTCACCACCCGCTTCACGGCGCTCACACCCTAAGCGCGGGCCCACGGCGCCTCCGGTACGCCGGACGAGCACGGGGCGCGGCACCAACGGTGTGGCCGTGGTGTCGTCGGAGCTGAGCCTCGCGGGTATCCGTGGCACCTGGCCGACCGGGGGCCGGGCGTGCGCGCGGGGGCGCGGCACCAGCGGTGTGGCCGTGGTGTCGTCGGAGCTGAGCCTCGCGGGTATCCGTGGCATCCGGCGGGGCGGGGGCCGGGTGTGCTCGCGGGGGCGCGGCACCAACGGTGTAGCTGTGGTGTCTTCGGGGCTGAGCCTGGCGGGTATCCGTGGCATCCGGCGGGGCGGGGGCCGGGTGTGCGCGCGGGGGTGTGGCATCACGACTTCCGGTGTGGCCGTGGTGTCCTCGCATCTGAGCCTCGCGGGCATCCGTGGCGCCCGGCGGGGCGGGGGCCGGGTGTGCTCGCGGGGGCGTGGCATCACGACTGCCGGTGTGGCCGTGGTGTCGCCGGGGCTGAGCTCCGCGGGCATCCGTGGCACCCGGCCGACCGCAGGCCGGGTGTGCTCGCGGGGGCGTGGCATCACGACTTCCGGTGTGGCCGTGGTGTCGTCGCACCTGAGCCCTCGCGGGCATCCGTGCCACCCGGCCAACCGGAGGCCGGGCGTGCACGTGGGGGCGTCGCCCGGGATCCGGCGTACCGGCGGCTAATGCCAGATGGTGATGCGGGTGCCCGGGGGAACCTGGCCCATCGGGTGCTGGGCGAAGACCCGGCCCGACCGCGCCACGCCGCGTACCCTGACCTGGAAGCCGGCCCTGCGCAGTTCCTCCTGCGCGTCCCTGACGTCCTTGAACCGCACATCGGGAACGGGGATGAGCTGTTGCTCCTGGCCGGGCGGCGGGCACTCCCCGAACGGGCCGAAGCAGACGATGTTCTCGTTCCTGGAGACCGTGATCTGGACGACGGCGCCCTTGTCGACCGGCGTGGCCGCGGCCGGGCTCTGGGCGATGACGGTGCCCGCCGGGGCGTCGTCGACCTGCTCCACCACCTGCGGGTTGAGGCCCTTCTCGCGGAGGAACTGCTCGGCCTGCTCCCGGGGCATCTCGGTGACGTCGGGCATGAGCAGACCGGAGCTCACGATGATGGTGATCTCACGGCCCTCCCTGACCTTCGACCCGATCTGCGGGCTGGTCCGCAGCACCTGGCCCCGCGGAACGGTGGGGCTCCCCTGCTTGATCACCTTGCCGACCGTCAGCCCGGACTGGGCGATCTTCGATCGCGCGGCGCCCTCGGTGAGGTTCGCCACGTCCGGCACCACCACCTTCACCGGACCGGCCGAGGGGATCAGCGTGAGCGGCGAGCCCTTGGGCACGCTTGAGCCCCACGCCGGGTCGGTGCGCAGCACCATGTTCTCCGCGACCTTGTCGCTGTTCTCGGCCTTGGCGACGGTGACCCGGAAACCGAGCTTGGTCGCCTCGCTCTGGGCGGCCACGATGTTCTTGTTCAGCAGGTTGGGCACGGTGGTGTACTGACCCTGCGAGAAGTACCAGGCCGTGAATCCGATTCCGGCGAGCATGACCACCGCGAGCACGCCGATCGCGACCCACTGCGGCCCGATGCGGCGCCGGGACCGGGACCGGGATCGCCGCGTCGACTCGGTCGGCAACTCGAGCTTCGGCTGGACCATCGTCCGATTCGGCCCGGTACGCGGCGCGGCGACGGGCCCGGGACCCGCGCGATCGGGGCCGACCGGCCCGGTGCCGGTCCAGTGCTCGCCGGTCTGGTGGAGCCCGGCCACCCGCGCCGCGGCGTCCGCCTGCGGCGGGGGAGGCGGCGCGGCACCGCCCGGGGGAAGCGCGCGGTGTACCTCGACCGCCGCCACCAGCAGGGCGCCGGCGTCGGCCGGACGGTCGTCGGCGTCCTTGGCGGTGGCGTCCGCGACCAGGCGGTCGATCGCCGGTGGAATGTCGGGAACCAGGCTGGAGGGCGCCGGCACGGTCTCGTGGACATGCTTGTAGGCCACCGCCATCGGGCTCTCGCTCGAGTACGGCGGCTGCCCGGTGAGCAGCTCGAACAGCATGATGCCGGACGCGTACACGTCGCTGCGCGCGTCCGCCCGCCCGTCGGTCACCTGCTCGGGCGACATGTACCCGATCGTGCCGATCATGAAGCCGGTGCGGGTCTGGTGGTTGCTGCCCTCGATGGCGCGCGCCAGCCCGAAGTCGACGACCTTGACCCGGCCGTCGTTGGCGAGCAGCACGTTCTCCGGCTTGACGTCCCGGTGCACGAACCCGGCCCGGTGCGCCGCGCCGAGCGCCGCCAGCACCGCAATCATGATCTCCAGCGCCTCCCTGGCGGGCAGCCGCCCCCGCTCGCGCAGCACGTCCCGCAGGGTGCGCCCCGGCACGTACTCCATCGACAGGTAGACGTGCTCACCATCGGTGCCCTGGTCGAAGACGGCCACCACATTGGGGTGCGACAGGCTGGCCACCGACTTGGCCTCGCCGATGAAACGGCGGACGAAGGCGGGGTCCTCGGCGAGCGAGCGGTGCATCACTTTCACGGCGACGGTGCGGTCCAGCCGGACGTCCATGGCGAGGTACACCGAGGCCATGCCACCCCGGGCGATCCTGGAGTCGACGCGATAGCGCCCGTCCAGGAGCCGTCCCACCAGAGGGTCCGCAAGCGTCGTGTCCACGTGGGGAGTTTACGGCGGCTTTGCGTCCCGGCACGTGCCGACGCCCGAAACCGATGCGGATACGTGCCCGTTACCCTACCCCTTCATGGCGGACGCACCTCCCCGCCCGTCTCCCCGCCCGTCTCCTCGCCCGCGGCCCCTCGTTCAGGGCGTGGTGGGCGAGGATGCCTGGGCGTGGTGGCGTTTGGGAATGCGGCCGGCCAGGCGGGCGGCCCGGCCCGCGATCACCGCGTCGCGCATGGCCGCGGCCATCAGGGCGGGCTGCCGCGCCCGGGTGACGGCGCTCGCCAGCAGGACCGCGTCGCAGCCGAGCTCCATCGCCAGGGCGGCGTCGCTGGCCGTGCCGATCCCGGCGTCCAGGATCACCGGCACGCCAGCCGCCTCGACGATGAGCTCGATGTTGTGCGGGTTGCGAATGCCCAGGCCGGAGCCGATCGGGGAGCCCAGGGGCATGACGGCGGCGCAGCCGACCTGTTCGAGCCGGCGGGCCAGCGCCGGGTCGTCCCCGATGTACGGCAGCACCGTGAACCCGTCGGCGACCAAACGCTCGGCGGCGTCGAAGGTCTCGATCGGGTCGGGCAGCAGCGTGCGCTCGTCGTTGATCACCTCAAGCTTCACCCAGGCGGTGTCCAGCGCCTCGCGGGCGAGCCGGGCCGTCAGCACGGCCTCGCCCGCGGTGAAGCACCCGGCCGTGTTCGGGAGCACCTTGATGCCGCGCCGCCGCAGCAGGTCCAGCACCGAGCCGTGCGCCGACGGGTCCAGGCGGCGCATCGCCACCGTCGTCAGCTCCGTGCCGGACGCCTCAAGCGCCTGCTCAAGCACCTCCAGCGACGGCGCGCCGCCCGTGCCCATGATGAGGCGGGAGGAGAACTTCTCGCCGCCGATGATCAGCTCATCCACCTTGCACCGCCGTCAGCACCTCGACGCGGTCGGCCTCGGCCAGCGGCGTCGTCTCCCAGGCCCCGCGCGCCACCACCTCGTCGTTCACCGCGACCGCGACGCCGGTCGTCATCCCGGTCAGCGCCCGCACCGCCTGCGCCACCGTGGTGCCCTCGGGCAACTCCGCGACCTTCCCATTGATCATGATTCGCATCTGGCTCCGTACCCGTCCGTGCCCTGTCGACGACGGGCCCCTGCCCGTCCCCTGCGTTCGAATCGCGCACCCGTCCCGCTCAATCGGCCCGCTCCTTCCGGCCGCCGAGATGACCCGCCCGGTCCGGCGTACCGCTCCCGCCCGGCCGTGGAGTTCGGCCCGTTCCATTCCGCCCGGCCGTGGGGCTCGCCGCGTTCAGTCCGGCCTGTCCGGTCCGACCCGTCCTGCCCGACCGTCCGGCCCGACCCGTCCGGCCCGGCCTGTCCGCTTGGCTCGCTAGTCGGGACCGCTCGTCACTCCCTGCCGATCGTGCGGCTCCCGGCCGGGCACGGAGCCGTGCGCATCCCCGGCGGCGACGTGCGCGTCGCGCCCTTCGGGAGCGCCCGCCGTCCGGTCCTCGCGATCGTGGATCTCGGCGGTGTGCCCGCCCCCGTACGCCGTGCCCGCGAAACGCAGCGGCGAGCAGGCCGCCACGGCGGAACGGTCCTCGGCCAGGGCGGTGTCGGCGGTGAGCGGGGCGAGCAGCACGCCGCCGCGATGGTGACCGGTGGCCAGCACCAGCCCGTCGACGGCGGTGGGGCCGATCATCGGAAGGTTGTCGGGGGTGCCCGGCCGGAGCCGGGCGACCACGTCCACCAGCTCAAGCTCGGTGACGCCCGGAACCAGCTCCCGCGCGTCCCGCAGCAGCTCCCACATGCCGCCCGCGGTCACCCGCTCGTCGAAGCCCATCTCCTCCTGGGTCGCGCCCAGCACCACCTCGCCGTCGCCGCGCGGCACCAGGTACGCGGGCGAGCCGTACACGACGCCCCGGACGCACCGGGTGAGCAGCGGGCGCGGCGACCTCAGCCGCATGATCTGCCCCTTCACCGGGCGCACCGGCGGCAGGATCCCCGGCGGCAGGCCGTCCACGAAGCCCGACCAGGCCCCCGCGGCGAGCACCACCCGACCGGCGGGCAGGGTCCGCCCGGAGGCGAGCCGCACTCCCCGGCAGCCGGTCGGGTCCTCGGCCGGACCGGTCAGCACGAAGCCGGTGACGCGCTCCCGGTGCAGCGGCACTCCCGCGGCGTCCAGCACCGCGAGCAGCGCCGCCGTGACCCGTCGCGGGTCCACCCAGGCGTCGCCCTCGGCGAGCAGCCCACCCCGTACGGCCGGCGCGAGCATCGGCTCCAGACGGCGGCACTCCCGCCCCGTGAGCCGCGTGACCGGGAGCCCGAGCTCGCCCATGAAGGCGCCCAGCGCGTCGAGCGCCGCCATGTCGTCGGCGTTGAAGGCGACGTCGAGCGTGCCGTCCGTGCGGTGGTCGGGGTCGATTCCGGAGGCGTCGGCGAGTTCGGCCGCGAACGCCGGCCACCGCGCCAGGGATTCCAGGCCGATCCGCAGCAGCGGCTCGTCGGTATAGGTCACCTCGCTGACCGGCGCCAGCATGCCCGCCGCCGCGTGGGACGCCCCCGAGCCGGGCGAGGGATCCACCACCGCCACCGTGAGCCCGTCCCGCACCGCCCGCCAGGCGACGGAGAGGCCGATGATCCCGCCGCCGACGACGAGCACGTCCGGCGCGGAACCGTTGCCGATGTCACTCATTCAGGTATCCGCTCCCTTCGCCGGTATGACCCGGATCAGGTTCCTGCGGTCGAGGGCCGCACGCCCTCCTCTCAGCCCGATTCGCCGGGCTCCCGCGCGTTTGTTCCGCTCTCAGCCTATTCCCGGCCGCCCGCCCCTTGGGAACGGGGGCTTCGCCGAGCTGAAATTTTCACCTCGGCGGGTTTCAGCCCGGAGACATGCGGCGTTCGGCGACGCCGTCCCGGCACGAGAGGTGAGCATGGGCTGGGCGAAACGGCCTGGCCGGGATGCCGTTCGGGACGGCGTTTTGGGCTCCGACGTCCCCGTGAGGCTCGCCCGCGGAGGCCGGAGAGGGCGTGTCGCCGGGCGCGACGTGCGGGCGCGACGTGCGGGGGCGACGTGCGGGGGCGACGTGCGGGGGCGACGTGCGGGGGCGACGGGCGTCACGGCGGCACGGGCGCCGGAGGAGGAAGGGCGGGAAGGGCCGGGAACGGCGCGGTCGGGGCGGAGCGGTCGTTCAGCCGACGATTCGTGCGGATGTGGGCGTCCTCATCACCCGATTTGTGGCACAGTGAGAGGATCCGTTACCCAATCGCGGTTAGCGTGTACCGGGATCCCCGTCTATGGTCGGCGTGTGAATCATGTCGTTGTGGTGGGTGCCGGCCTGGCCGGCTTACGAAGTGTCGAGGCCTTGCGGGCTCGCGGATTCGGCGGCACGATCACGCTGATCGGCGAGGAGCCCCATCGTCCCTACGACCGGCCGCCGCTGTCCAAGGCGGTCCTGCTCGGCGAGGTCGACAGCACCACCGTCGACTCCGACTTCGACGCCGTCGGCGTCGAAGTGCGTCCCGGCGTCGTCGCGACCGGGCTGCGTGAGGGCGTGCTCATCACGTCCTCGGGCGAGGTGCGTTACGACGGCCTCGTGATCGCCACCGGCGCGAAGCCGATCCGCCTGCCCGGCGGCGGCCCGCAACACGTGCTGCGGACCATCGACGACGCGCTGGCCCTGCGCGCCCTGCTCGGCCCGCGGACCAGGGTCGCCGTCGTGGGCGCGGGCTGGATCGGGGCCGAGGTCGCCACCGCCGCCCGCAAGAAGGGCTGCGAGGTGACCGTGATCGAGGCCGCCTCGACGCCGCTGGCGGCGGCCCTCGGACCGACCGTCGGGGCCTACACCACCCCCTGGTACGCCGAGGCCGACATCAAGCTGCTGCTCGAGGCGAAGGTCGCCTCCGTGGACGAGGGCGGCGTCACGCTCGCCGACGGCTCGTTCGTCGAGGCCGACGTGGTGGTGAGCGGCGTCGGGGTACGGCCCGCGATCGATTGGCTGCGCGGGTCCGGCGTGGAACTGGGCGACGGCGTCCTGACCGACGCCCACCTGCGCACCACCCTGCCCGGCGTGGTGGCGGCGGGCGACTGCGCCGCCTGGTGGTCCCGGCGCTTCTCCACCCGGATGCGGGTCGAGCACTGGGACACCGCCCTCGGCGCGCCCGACACGGCCGTGGCCACCCTGCTCGGCGAGGACGCGGTCTACGACCCGGTGCCGTACTTCTGGTCCGAGCAGTTCGGCCGCATGGTCCAGTACGTCGGCCACCACGTCGGCGCGCGCATGCTGCCGCGCGGCGAGCCCTCCGCCGACGCCAAGTGGGCCGTCTGCTGGCTCGCGGGCCCGCCCGGCGACGAGGTCCTCACCGCGATCCTCACCGTGGACCGGCCCCGCGACCTGGTCCAAGGCCGCCGCATCATCGAGGCCCGCCACCGCGTCGATCCGGACCGGCTCTCCGATCCCGACACCACGCTGCGCGACTGCGTCCTGAGCTGATCTTCGCCGAGCGGGCATCGGGGACGCGGGCCGGACGGGCCGACGTGGTTCGTCGCCGTCGGCGGCCGGTCGGAAGGGCCGTGGGCTTCGGTGATGGGTTCCGCGTTGCTTGCGGCCTGATCGCCGAGGCCGCCCGGATGCCGCCCGGTCGCGCCGCCGCGAGCGCCGTCGTCGCCGTCGTCGCCGTCGTCGTCGGCGTCGTCGGCGTTACTGCCGGTGGCGTCTTTCGACGGTGTGGAGAAGGGCGGGCGGGCCGGGAGCGGCGCTGCGTCGGCGTACGTCGCGACCGTCGCCGTCGTGCGGACACTTTGTCCCGTGTTGCTGGTGGGCTGGCTGATACGTCACCCATCGCGGGTAACGGGTGCCGTACGGGCGAGATGTCCGGGGGCGATTCATGGTCCCATCGGCGTTTTTATCCGCGCATGGTAAAACCTTTGCGCCGCGCGTTCTCGCACCATGCCGGGGGTGTTTGACAAGCGGTCGGCCGTGGTAATTGTGGTTGCGTGACGCTTTCTGTTGTACAGATCGACCGGGAGACGGACCAGCTCATCGGCGAGTGGCTCCCCCTGTCGGAAGTGGCCACGCGTCTCGGTATCAGCATCGGGCGCGCCAAGCAGCTCCTGAGGGACAGGAAGCTGATCGGGGTCCGGCGTGAAGGCGGAGAGCCGCAGGTCCCGGCGGTCTTCATCCGGAACGGTGACATCCTGAAGGGCCTTCCCGGCACGCTCACCGTGCTGGCCGACGCCGGCTACGACGAGGTCGAGTCGCTGCGCTGGCTGTTCACCGCCGACGACTCCCTGCCCGGAGCGCCGGTCGACGCGATCAGGGCGGGTCGGCACACCGAAGTGAAGCGGCGTGCCCAGGCGCTCGCTTTCTGACGCTCGGCTGTACCTGTGCACCGGGGCCCGGCGTCGCGAGGGGGACCTGGCGCGGTTCCTCGACGCGGTGCTGGCGAACGGCGTCGACATCGTCCAGCTTCGTGAGAAGGGCCTGGAGGCCCGTGAGGAGCTGGAGCTCCTTGAGCTGTTCCGCGCGGCCTGCGACCGGCACGGCGCGCTGCTGGCGGTCAACGATCGCGCGGACGTGGCCTACGCCGCCGGATCCGACGTCCTGCACCTCGGCCAGGGCGACCTGCCGGTGGACGTCGCCCGGCGCATTGTCGGCCCCGAGACGATGATCGGTTTGTCCACCCATTCGGCGGCCGAGGCGACGGACGCCTCGACGCGGGAGGGCGTCGATTACTTCTGCTGCGGGCCGATCTGGCCGACGCCCACCAAACCCGGGCGTCCCGCCCCCGGGCCGCCGCTGGTGAAACACGCCGCGTCCCTGCCGACGGACCGTCCGTGGTTCGGCATCGGCGGCATCGACCTGGCCAACCTCGACGACGTCCTCGCCTGGGGGGCACGCCGGGTCGTGGTGGTCCGGGCCATCACCGAGGCGGAGGATCCCGGCGCGGCGGCGGCGGAGTTCGCCCGCCGGCTCGCGGCGGCCTGACCCGCCCGGCTGCGTCCGGCCTTAGGTCCGGCCTCAGGTCCGGCCCGAGGTGCGGCCTCAGGTGGGGTCCAGGTGCGGCCTCAGGTACGGCGGGTGGTGGCGATGACGGCGAGGTCGGCCAGGGCCGTGCGGGCCTCCTGGGTCAGCGGAGAGCGCTCCAGGGCGTCCAGGGCGGACTCCAGGTAGCGCTTGATCATGTCCTCGCACTCGCCCAGTGCCCCGGTCTCGGTGATGATCTGACGCAGCCGGGCCACGCCTTCGGCGGACAGCTCCGGATCGCCCAGATGGGAGCGCACCACCTCGGCCTGGGCGTGGTTGGCGGCGGCGAGCGTGCGGGCGACGAGCATGGTGCGCTTGCCCTCCCGCAGGTCGTCGCCCGCGGGCTTGCCGGTCTCCGCCGGGTCGCCGAACACGCCGAGCACGTCGTCGCGGAGCTGGAAGGCGATGCCGACCTGCTGGCCGTACTCGACGCAGAGCGTGTCGATCCACGGCTCGACGCGCTGGGTGGCGAGCACCAGGCCCAGCCGGAGCGGGTGCTCCACGCTGTACTTGCCGCTCTTGAACAGCGCGACCCGCAGCGCGCCCTCGAACGTGCCCTCGCCGTGCGCCTGCTCCAGCAGGTCGAGGTACTGCCCGCACATCAACTCGGCGAGCATGTTGTCGTGCACCGCCTCGGCCGCGGCCAGCGACGCGTCGGGCAGGCCGCTGGTGCGCCACATCTCCCCGGCCCAGACGAGCATGAGGTTGCCGAGCAGGATCGCCGCGCCCTCGCCGAACTGCTCGGCCGAGCCGTGCCAGCCGGAGCGCTCGTGCAGCGCCTGGAAGCGGCGGTGCGCGGCCGGCATGCCGCGGCGCAGGTCGCTGGCGTCCATGACGTCGTCGTGCACGAGCGCGCTCGCCTGCAGCAGTTCCAGGGACGCCGCGGCGGTGAAGATGGCCGGCTCGTCGCCGCCGCCCGCGCCGCGCCAGCCCCAGTAGCAGAAGCCGGGGCGCAGCCGCTTCCCGCCCGCGAGCAGGTCCTCGGCCGCGGCGAGCACGGGCCCGAGCGCCGGGTCGTCGAACATGGCGCGGTGCCTGCCGACGAACGCGCTCAGGGCGCGGTCCACCTCGATGCGGACGACATCCAGCGGGTTGGCGGAAGCGGTCATGTTCCGAGACTAACGGGCCGTCGCCGATGGCCATATCGACAGGTCTTCACATGACAAGCTCTGATAATAGTATTGAAAACATTATTGTTGGCCGCATCTCACCTGGTGAGCGCCCTGATCGTCCTTGGCCCGAGACCCGGTAGCCTGGCGCTCATGTCTTTGGGACGCTCTTCGCGCATGGCCGCCCGAGTCCCCACCGTCCGCGATCTGCTCGCGTCGGGGGACCGGTCATTCTCCTTCGAATTCTTCCCGCCGAAGACCGACGAGGGGGAGCGCCAGCTCTGGCGGGCGATCCGGGAGCTTGAGGCGCTGCGCCCCACGTTCGTGTCGGTGACGTACGGCGCGGGCGGCTCCACCCGCGACCGCACGGTCGACATCGTGGAGCGCCTGGCGCACGAGACCACGCTCACCCCGGTCGCGCACTTCACCGCCGTCAACCACTCGGTGCGCGAGCTGCGGCACCTGATCGGCCGGTTCGCCGGGGCGGGCGTGCGCAACATCCTCGCCGTCCGCGGCGACCCGCCCGGCGACCCGACGGGGGAGTGGATCAAGCACCCCGAGGGCGTGGAGTACGCCGAGGACCTGGTACGGCTCATCCGCCAGGCCGGCGAGTTCTGCGTGGGCGTGGCCGCCTTCCCGTACAAGCACCCGCGCTCGCCGTCGATCGAGTCCGACACCGAGTACTTCGTGCGCAAGTGCCGTGCCGGGGCCGACTACGCCATCACCCAGATGTTCTTCCGCGCCGAGGACTACCTGCGCCTGCGCGACCGGGTGACGGCGAAGGGCTGCGACACGCCGATCATCCCCGGCGTCATGCCGGTGACGCACTACAGCACGATCGCGCGCTCCGAGCAGCTCTCCGGCGCGCCGTTCCCGCCCGAGCTGGCCAGGCGGTTCGAGGCGGTCGCGCACGACCCCGTCGCGGTACGCGAGCTCGGCATCGAGCACGCCGTCGAGATGTGCCGCACGCTGCTGGACGAGGGCGCGCCCGGCATCCACTTCATCACCTTCAACCGGTCCAGCGCGACCCGCGAGGTCTTCCAGGCGCTGGCTCCGGCGATGGCCGGCACCTGAATCCCGTGATCGGCTCGCTCAAGGCGCGAGCCTGACCCCTGCGTCCCGAAGCCGTCGGCCCGCGCTCCGTCGGCGGCTCGGCCGGGACGGGGTCGATCGGCCCGGCCGCCGACGGCACCGGCCGCCGTGCCGACTCGGCGCGGCGGCCGGGGCGATCCCGCAGGGGCGTCAGTGGCCGTCAGGGGTCGTTTGGGGCCGTCAGGGGCCGTCTGAGGGCGTCAGTGGCCGTTTGGGGTGGCGGCGGGAAGCGGCAGCGTGGTGCCGACGATGGCGTAGTGCTCGTAGCCGCCGGGGAAGGCGTAACCGCTGATCAGATCGGCGAAGCCGAGGCTGTGGTAGAGGTGGCGGGCCGCCGTGGGCTGGTCGTGCGTCGACAGCACGGCCGTACGCTCCGGGCGGCCCTCGCACAGGACGTGCATGAGGCGGCGTCCGATGCCCCGGTTCTGGTGGTCCGGGTGGATGTGGATCTCGGCGATCTCGAACGCGTCGTCGAACCAGGTCTCGGCGGCCTCCTGCCCCGCGTGCTCGGCCAGCGCGCGGCGCACCACGTCGTGCCACCACTGGCCGGGCATGCCGTGGAAGCCGTAGCCGAAGCCGACCATCCCGGTCTCGGCCGACTCCGCGAACAGGCAGGTGAAGCCGGGATAGGACGCGTGCGTACGCATGATGGCGGCGCGCCCGGTCAGTTGATCGGCCGGAGGACGCATCGCCGCCGCGTAGATATCGATCACCTTGTGCAGCGCTCGGGAGAAGCCCTCCGGACCGACGCGTCGTAGCTCGATCACCCACGCACGGTATCAGGGCGCGGTCGTGACGCCGTCCACGCCTGTAACGTCGTTTATCGGACGTGTCACGCCTCTTGGCGCGCTATTCGACCTCGACGGGGGTTCCGCCGGTGATGCGGACCAGGTCGTCGAAGGCGATGGGGAAGACGGTGTGCGGGTGCCCGCCCGCGGCCCAGACCTGGTCGTGGCGGGCCAGCCACTTGTCCACCAGGGTGCGGATCGGGGCCGGGTGGCCGACGGGGGCGACGCCGCCGATCGCCTGGCCGGTGGCCTGCCGTACGAACTCGGGGGTGGCCCTGCGCACCCGCTCCGCGCCGACGAGCTGGGCGATGAGGCCGGTGTTCACCCGGTGCGCGCCGCTGGTCAGGACCAGGAGAGGCTCGCCGTCCGCGTCGAAGATCAGGCTGTTCGCGATCGCGCCCACATCGCAGCCGAGCTGGGCCGCCGCGGCGGCGGCGGTCGGCGCGGAGTCGGGCAGTACGACGATCTCGGTGGTCAGCCCGTGCGCACGCAGCGCGTCGGCGACCTTTCGCACGTTCGGCGTCAGCTCTTCCTGCATGCGGTAACTCTAGGCAGATTGACCTTGTTGCGCGATTCGATTACAGCTAGATGACCGGCGCAAGAGACAACGTTGGCAATGCGCTACGTTGCGCGGACGCAGGATGCGGCGCGAGGAAGTGCGCGAGGCGCGAGGAGTGCGCGAGGAGCGCGCGAGGGAGTGGTGGAATTGGCGAGGACACGTCGGCTGGCCGTCGCGGTGCTGGTCACGCTGGGGACCGTGATCGCCTCGGGCGCGACCGCCGCCGAGGCCGCGTCGGGCGTGGCCCTCGACCGGCACGCCCCGCAGGCGGTGACGTTCGCCCCCGCCAGGGTCGCGCCCGGTGATCCGGGCGTGTTCGTCGCGCCGAAGACCACGCTCAAACTGGGCTCCAAGGGCGCGGTGGTGAAACAGCTGCAGGCGCGGCTGAAGGAGCTGGGCTACCTGCCCGGCAAGATCGACGGCCGGTACGGCGGAGCCACCCTGACGGCGGTGTGGGCGTTCCGCAAGGCGCAGGGGCTGCCCGCGTCCAGCAAGATCGGCACCACGGTGTGGCGGGCGCTGGAGAACCCCAAGCCGCCCCGGGTGCTGGTGCCCAACGGCAAGCCGTACCGGGTGGAGGTCAACCTGACCACCCAGCTCATGGTCCTGTACCGGAACAACCGGCCCACGCTGATCAGCCACATCTCCTCGGGCAGCGGCATCCCCTACGTCGAGTGGGCGCAGTGGAACGGCAAGCGGCAGAGGTTCAGCGGCGACGCGCGCACGCCCACCGGGGACTACAAGACCACCTGGCGCCGCTCCGGCTGGCACCGCTCCTACCTGGGCCAGCTCTACAACCCGATCTTCTTCAACGGCGGCATCGCCCTCCACGGAGCGTACTCGGTCCCGCTCTACCCGGCCTCCCACGGGTGCGTGCGCCTGCCCATGCACGTCGCCGAGGTCCTGCCGGACCTCCTGGGCACGGGCGTCCCCGTCCACGTCCGCGGCAAGTTCCGCCGCTGAGGCAATTCACCGGGCCTTCGCCGGGTCTTCTACCGGGTCTTCTACTGGGCCTTCTAAAGGGCTAAAGGGCCGGCCGGTCGGGCCGGCCCTTTTTGTGCCGGGCGGCAGGGGCGTGTTCGTGTGCGCGCCTGGTCTTTCATCGCCGCGCTGATCGTTGACCTTGACGGTTCAGGCGGCGTTTAGGGTGCGTTGATCGAAAGTGTGTTTGGTGTTTCGCTTGACACGGGGAGTGATCGAATCTATGTTCGATCTAGCGGGGGTGGGACTCGCGGCTCACCCCCGCGTCCAGCGGGCGAGCCCCTCGTCGTCGGCGGAGACGGTTCGGGCACGACCCGTCGGGCCGGGCGGGGAGAGGGGAAGCTCCTCGTCCGGCCGCCCATCGGCGGGGCGAAATTGTCGGTGGGATCTGTGAATGTGTGCAGAGCGGGGCGCTTCACGGGAAGCGCCACCACCAAAGGAGGCCGAAATGGCCGGGCGAGGCGAGGAATCACCAGAGGAATCACGGTAGAAGAGTCGCCCGCGTCAGGAAAGGCCGACGAAGGAGGGCCTGTGTCCGAGCACCAGCCAGAGGATCTGGGCGGGCCACGGTTGTCGAGCGCCGTGCGCACCCATCTCGCCGACGCGCGTTCCTGCTTGGCGGAGTCAGCCGCCGCGCGCACCCCGGCCGAGCGTTACGTCGCGGCCCACCTGGCCGCCCTGCGTGCGGCCGCCGCGATCCTGGCCGCACGGCCCAAGCTGATCGACGGGCGACGCCGCCGCCTGCGCAGCGCGTGGGAGCTGCTGCCGGAGGCCGAGCCGAGGCTGGCCGACTGGGCGGCCTACTTCGCGACGAGCGCGAGCAAGCGGGCCGCGGCCGAGGCCGGCATGACCCGCGTCGTGTCGGCGAGGGACGCGGATGAGCTCACGGCCGAGGCGCAGAGGTTCGTGACCACCGTGGAGGTGATTCTGGGGCTTCCCGGCCAGCCCGCGCTGCCGATCACCCTCGCGGGATGACGGGGCGGCCGCCGGTCGCGTGTGGCGGGCCGGGCCGAAGCCGCAGGTGGGCGGGATCGGGGCATTCCCTTTCGGGGTGCGGACCGGGGCTCCGGTCGCGTCACCGCGAGATCGTCGATGTCCTGTGTGGCACGGCCACATGCGCCTTGAGGCGTCCGTCCTCTGCCGCGCGGGCTCAAGGCGGCGTGACCATACCGGTGCCCGGTCGGTCGGAGCGGCTCAGACCGGTGACAGGGCGTTCGGGTCACGTGCGCGGAGCAGGTTCGGATCACGGTCAGACCGGCTTCGCGCGTGTCCGGACGGCCTGGCCGGGTCCCCGGCGAAGTCCTGTGAGGCGAGGTTCGCCGGAGCCGGAGTAGGTCAGACCGTCGGGCGTGGCCGTACCAGGGGGAGGAGAGATCCCGCGGACGGATCCGCGGGGATGCCCCGATCAGCAGGAGTACCCGATCAGAAGGTCTCTATGGCGCGGCGTGCCTCCGCGTCCAGTACGCCCCAGCCGATCAGTTCCTCGGTCAGCTCGCCGGGGGACTTGTCGTAGATGACGGCGAGCGAGCGCAGGTCCTCCTGGCGGATGGACAACACCTTCCCGTTGTAGTCACCGCGCTGGCTCTGGATCGTGGCCGCGTAGCGGGCCAGCGCGCCGGCCTTCTCCTTGGGCAGTTGCGCCAAGCGCTCCAGGTCGATGACGAGCTTCGGCGTCGGGCCGAGCGGGCTCGGCGCCGCTCCGCCCGGCAGCAGTTCGGAGACGGGCACACCGTAGAAGTCGGCCAGCTCGGCCAGCTTCTGCACGGTGACGGCCCGGTCGCCACGCTCGTAGGAGCCCACGACCACGGCCTTCCAGCGACCGCGGGACTTCTCTTCGACTCCGTGCAGGGACAGGCCCTGCTGGGTGCGGATGGCGCGGAGTCGTGCACCCAGAGACTTGGCATAATCAGACGGCATTTGTCTGGCCCCCGGCTTTCTTGTCTGTTCTAACTAGATTGTGCTCCCTTGCCGCGAGTAGACCGACCACCGGGTCGGTGCCAGGGGTGGAGGCACCATCGGTGACCGCTGCGTCGGGTTTTACCCGGGAAGGTCGCGAGTTGCGGTTACGCACAGTGACGGTAAAGGTGTGGACGCCCAAGGTCAAGCTGATTGGAAAAAAGACCCGAATCCCGTCCGGTCCGATCTTGCCAACTCGCCCCGAAAAAGTCTGACTTGTACCGATTTTTGCATGTTGTTTGGTTGACTTGTGACCGCGATTGGGACGCCCCTGTCAGGCGTCCCGCTCCAGCGGGCAGCTCATGCAGCGCGGGCCTCCCCGGCCCCGCCCCAGCTCGCTGCCCCGGATCGCCACGACCTCGATCCCGCGCGACCGCAGGTGGTTGTTGGTCGTCGTGTTGCGCTCGTAGGCGACCACCACGCCCGGCCGCACCGCCAGCACGTTGCAGCCGTCGTCCCACTGCTCCCGCTCGGCCGCGCGCACGTCCTGCGTCGGGGTGAGAATTTCAATGTCGTCCAGGTCAAGCGCCTTGGCGATGGCCCGGTGCATCTCCTCGGGCGGATGATCGGTGACCTTGAGCTCCTTGTCGTTGTCCCCCGGCTCGATCGTGTACGACGGCAGCATGCCGAGCCCCGCGTACTTGGTGAACACGCCGACGTCCACGTTGGTCATGACCGTGTCCAGGTGCATGAACGCCCGCGTCTGCGGCATCCGCAGCGCGACGATGCGCTGCACCGACCCGGCGGCGAACAGCCTGCGCGCCAGCATCTCCACCGCCTGCGGCTGGGTCCGCTCGCTCATCCCGACCAGCACCGCGCCGTTGCCGATCACCATCACGTCCCCGCCCTCGATCGTGGCGGGCGCGCTGGCCATGCCCTCGTTCCACACGTGGAAGCCGCCCTCGCCCGGCCGGCCGTACCCGGGGGCGAACATGGGGTGCCAGCGGTAGATCGCCTCCATGTGCACGGTCTCGCGCCTGCGGGCCTTCTTGCGCATCGGGTTGATCGACACCCCGTCGTACACCCAGCAGGAGGTGTCGCGGGTGAACAGGTGGTTGGGCAGCGGCGTCAGCACGAAGTCGTCCGGGTCCAGCGTGTGGAACGCCAGGCTCTTGGGCGCGGCGCCCCGCTCGGCCATCTCGCGCTTGGTGATGCCGCCGATCAGGTACTCCTGCAGCGTGGGCGCGTCCATCGCCTCCAGCACGGCCCGGATCGCGTCGGTGGCCAGCGGGCCGAACCACCGCTCGTCCACGATCGCGGACAGGATGTGCTCGCGCGCCTCGGGGATCTCCAGGGTCTCGCGCAGCAGGTCCGCCAGCAGGTGGACGACGACGCCGTGGTCCCGCAGCACCTGCTGGAACTCCTCGTGCTCCTCGATCGCCCGTGCCACCCACGGGATGTCGTCGAACAGCAGCTCGTCCTTGTTGCTCGGGGTGAGCCGCTTGAGCGCCAGCTCGGGCCGGTGGAGCAGGACCCGGCGCAGCCGGCCCACCTCCGAGTCGACGTGGAAGGTCATCGCATGCCTCCGGGGTCGTCCGAGTCGTCCGAAGGGTACCCGCCGTCGTCCCGCCCTCCCACGGCCCGGCGAGGGCGGGACGCGGAGCGTTCGCTGCGGGCTGCTAACGTGTGGGGCGAGACAGGCCGCCGAGCCGGACGCCGTGAACGGGCCGACCGGAGCGGGCCGGCGAGGCGACCTCGATCGCGATCACTGCTTCCTTTAAGACCCGTCCCGTGAGGCGGGAAAGGTGGTGCGTCTCATTGGCCGATGCCATTCCGCATGCCCACGATCATCCTCGCGCGCCGGACGGCGCCCGCGACGGGCGTGACGAATCCCACTCCGATTCCGGCCAGGCTTCCGGTCCGGCTTCCGGTCCTACGCCCCAGGCACCCCGCGCGGTCCTGGAGGGTCCCGACATCAACCGCGCGCTGATCCGGATCGCGCACGAGATCCTGGAACGCACTAAGGGCGCCGACGACGTCGTGCTGCTGGGCATCCCCACCCGCGGGGTCCAGCTCGCCGCCCGCCTCGCCGGGCACATCGAGCAGTTCGAGGGCGCCAAGGTGCCCGTCGGCTCGCTCGACGTCACCATGTACCGCGACGACCTGCGGCTGCGCCCCGCCCGCGCGCTCGGCGCCACCCGGCTGCCGTCCGCCGGGATCGACGACCGCGTCGTCGTCCTCGTCGACGACGTGCTCTACTCCGGCCGCACCGTGCGCGCCGCCCTCGACGCGCTCAACGACCTCGGCCGCCCCCGCGCCGTGCAGCTCGCCGCCCTGGTCGACCGCGGCCACCGCGAGCTGCCCATCCGCGCCGACTACGTCGGCAAGAACCTGCCGACCGCCAAGTCCGAGACCGTCAAGGTCTACCTGAACGAGGTCGACGACCGCGACGCCGTGGTTCTGATCAAGAAGGAGGGCGCATGAGGCGTCATCTGATCTCCGCGGCCGACCTGTCCAAGGACGACGCGCTGCTCATCCTCGACACCGCCGAGGAGCTCGCCGCCGTCTCCGAGCGGTCGGTGAAGAAGCTGCCGACGCTGCGCGGCCGTACCGTGGTGAACCTGTTCTTCGAGGACTCCACCCGCACCCGCATCTCCTTCGAGGCCGCCGCCAAGCGGCTGTCCGCCGACGTGATCAACTTCTCGGCGAAGGGCTCCAGCGTCTCCAAGGGCGAGAGCCTCAAGGACACCGCGCTCACCCTGGAGGCGATGGGCGCCGACGCGGTCGTCATCCGGCACAGCGCCTCGGGGGCCCCGCACCGGCTCGCCACCTGGGTGCGCGGCAGCGTGCTCAACGCCGGGGACGGCACCCACGAGCACCCCACCCAGGCGCTGCTGGACGCGTTCACCATGCGCCGCAGGCTCGGGCGGCTGGACGGCCGCCGCATCACGATCGTCGGCGACGTCCTGCACAGCCGGGTGGCACGCTCCAACGTGCTGCTGCTGAACACCCTCGGCGCCGAGGTCACGCTGGTGGCCCCGCCCACACTGCTGCCGGTGTCGGTGGAGACCTGGCCGTGCGAGGTCTCCTACGACCTGGACGCGGTGCTGCCCAAGTCGGACGCGGTGATGATGCTGCGCGTGCAGCGCGAGCGGATGAACGCCGCCTACTTCCCCTCCGCCCGGGAGTACAGCCGCCGCTACGGGCTCGACCCCGACCGGCTGGCGAAGATGCCCGACGAGGCGCTGGTGATGCATCCGGGACCGATGAACCGCGGCATGGAGATCGCCGCCGACGTGGCCGACAGCGCCCGCTCCACGATCGTGGAGCAGGTGACCAACGGCGTGACCATCCGCATGGCCGTGCTGTATCTCCTGCTCGGAGGCGCGGCGCTCGAAGGGGGAGAGCAGTGAGCACCGGCGGGGAGTACCTGATCAAGGGGGCGCGGGTCCTCGGCGGCGAGGCGGCCGACCTGCTGCTGCGCGACGGCGTCGTCGCCGCCGTCGGGCCGGACGCCGCGTCGGAGGCGGCGGCGCACGTGATCGACGCCGACGGGCTGATCGCCCTGCCCGGCCTCGTCGATCTGCACACCCACCTGCGCGAGCCCGGCCGCGAGGACGCCGAGACCGTCGAGACCGGCACCGCCGCCGCCGCGCTCGGCGGCTTCACCGCCGTGCACGCGATGGCGAACACCAGCCCCGTCGCCGACACCGCCGGAGTCGTCGAGCAGGTGTGGCGGCTCGGCCGCCAGGCCGGCCACTGCGACGTCCAGCCCGTCGGCGCCGTCACCACCGGCCTCGGCGGCGCCATGCTCGCCGAGCTCGGCGCGATGGCCGACTCCGCCGCCCGGGTGCGGGTGTTCTCCGACGACGGCAGGTGCGTCTCCGACGCGGTGCTGATGCGCCGGGCCCTGGAGTACGTCAAGGCGTTCGACGGCGTCATCGCCCAGCACGCCCAGGAGCCCCGGCTCACCGAGGGCGCGCAGATGAACGAGGGCGTCGTCTCCGGACGGCTCGGCCTGGTCGGCTGGCCCGCCGTCGCCGAGGAGGCGATCATCGCCCGGGACTGCCTGCTCGCCGCGCACGTCGGCTCCCGGCTGCACGTCTGCCACGTCTCCACCGCCGGATCGGTGGAGATCCTGCGCTGGGCCAAGTCCAAGGGCTGGAACGTCACCGCCGAGGTGACCCCGCACCACCTGCTGCTCACCGACGAGCTCGTCGAGTCCTCGCCGCTGGGCTCGTACAACCCGATCTACAAGGTGAACCCGCCGCTGCGCACCCGCGAGGACGTCGAGGCGCTGCGCGCCGCGCTCGCCGACGGCACCATCGACTGCGTCGCCACCGACCACGCCCCCCACCCGGTCGAGGACAAGGAGACCGAGTGGGACGCCGCGGCGATGGGCATGATCGGCCTGGAGACGGCGCTTTCGGTGGTGCAGCGGGCGATGGTCGAGACCGGCCTGCTCGACTGGGCGGGGGTCGCCGACCGCATGTCCGCACGGCCCGCCGCCATCGGCCGCCTGAGCGGCCACGGACGGCCGATCCGGCCCGGAGAGGTGGCGAACATCACCCTGTACGACCCCTCGGCGTCGCGCCGCGTGGAGCCGTCCGGCTTCGCCTCCCGCAGCCGCAACACCCCCTACACCGGCCTGACCCTGCCCGGCCGCGTCGTGGCCACGTTCCTGCGCGGCCGGCCCACCGTTCTGGAAGGAAAACTGCAATGAGCGCGCTGCTCGTGCTGGAGGACGGCCGGGCGTTCCGCGGCGAGCCGTACGGCGCGGTGGGGGAGACCTTCGGCGAGATGGTGTTCAACACCGGCATGACCGGCTACCAGGAGACCCTCACCGACCCCTCCTACCACGGCCAGATCGTCGCGATGACCGCGCCGCACATCGGCAACACCGGCGTCAACGACGAGGACCCCGAGTCCGGCCGCGTCTGGGTCGCCGGGTACGTGGTGCGCGAGCCGTCGCGCATCCCGTCGAACTGGCGCTCGCGGCGCACGCTGGAGGACGAGCTGCGCGCCCAGGGGATCGTCGGCATCGCCATGCCCGGCACCCGGGCCCTCACCCGGCATCTGCGCGAGCGCGGCGCGATGCGCGCCGGGGTGTTCTCCGGCGACGCCCTCGCGGGCGTGGACGAGCTCGTCGAGCGCGTACGGCGCAGCCCCTCGATGGTCGGCGCGGACCTCGCCCGCCAGGTGTCCACGGCCGAGCCGTACGTGGTCAAGGCGCACGGCGCGACCCGCCACCGGGTGGCCGCGCTCGACCTCGGCATCAAGGCGATGACGCCGTACCGCATGGCCGAGCGCGGCTGCGAGGTGCACGTGCTGCCCGCCACCGCGACCGCCGCCGACATCCTCGCCCTAGACCCCGACGGCGTCTTCCTGTCCAACGGCCCCGGCGACCCGGCGGCGGCCGACTACGCCGTCGAGGCCGTCACCGGCGTGCTGCGGGCGGGCAGGCCGGTGTTCGGCATCTGCTTCGGCAACCAGATCCTCGGCCGCGCCCTCGGCCTCGGCACCTACAAGCTCCGCTACGGCCACCGCGGCGTCAACCAGCCGGTCAAGGACCGGCGCACCGGGAGGGTGCACATCACCAGCCACAACCACGGCTTCGCCGTACAGGCGCCGCTGGACGGCCCGTTCGACACCCCGTACGGCCGGGCCGAGGTCAGCCACGTCAACCTCAACGACGACTGCGTCGAGGGCCTGCGGCTGCTCGACTACCCGGCGTTCAGCGTCCAGTACCACCCCGAGGCGGCGGCCGGGCCGCACGACGCCAAGGGCCTGTTCGACGAGTTCTGCGCCCTCATGGAGCAGGGCAGGGGAGGCGCGCATGCCTAGGCGTACGGACATCGAGTCGATCCTGGTCATCGGCTCGGGACCGATCGTGATCGGCCAGGCGT
Source organism: Thermopolyspora sp. NPDC052614 (assembly GCF_040678635.1). Lineage (NCBI taxonomy): Bacteria > Bacillati > Actinomycetota > Actinomycetes > Streptosporangiales > Streptosporangiaceae > Thermopolyspora > Thermopolyspora sp. NPDC052614. The sequence goes on along the minus strand of NZ_JBFATZ010000004.1, from coordinate 43,512 downwards.
GCGAGTTCGACTACTCCGGCACCCAGGCCTGCCGGGTGCTGCGCGCCGAGGGCTTCCGCGTGATCCTCGTCAACAGCAACCCGGCGACGATCATGACGGACCCGGAGTTCGCCGACGCCACGTACGTCGAGCCGATCACCCCCGACATCGTCGAGAAGATCATCGAGAAGGAGCGGCCGGACGCCCTGCTGCCCACCCTCGGCGGCCAGACGGCCCTCAACACCGCCGTCGCCCTGCACGAGTCCGGGGTCCTCGAACGCCACGGCGTCGAGCTGATCGGCGCCGACATCGAGGCGATCCGCGCCGGCGAGGACCGCGACCGCTTCAAGGCGGTCGTCGCCAAGGTCGCGGCCGAGCACGGCCTCAACGCCGAGTCGGCCCGCTCGGCGATCTGCCACACCCTCGACGAGTGCCTCGCCGCCGCCGCGGACCTCGGCTACCCGGTCGTGGTACGGCCCAGCTTCACCATGGGCGGCGCCGGCTCCGGCTTCGCCCACGACGAGGCCGAGCTGCGCCGCATCGCCGGGGCGGGCCTCGACGCCTCGCCGACCACCGAGGTGCTCCTGGAGGAGTCGATCCTCGGCTGGAAGGAGTACGAGCTGGAGGTGATGCGCGACCGGGCCGACAACGTCGTGATCGTCTGCTCGATCGAGAACGTCGACCCGATGGGCGTGCACACCGGCGACAGCGTCACCGTCGCCCCGGCGATGACGCTCACCGACCGCGAGTACCAGAACATGCGCGACGTGGCGATCGCGGTCATCCGCGAGGTCGGCGTCGACACCGGCGGCTGCAACATCCAGTTCGCCGTGGACCCCCGCACCGGCCGCATGATCGTCATCGAGATGAACCCGCGCGTGTCGCGGTCCTCGGCGCTGGCGTCGAAGGCCACCGGCTTCCCCATCGCGAAGATCGCGGCCCGGCTCGCCGTCGGCTACACCCTCGACGAGATCCCCAACGACATCACCCGCGAGACCCCGGCCTCGTTCGAGCCGGCGCTCGACTACGTGGTGGTGAAGGTGCCCCGGTTCGCGTTCGAGAAGTTCGCCGGGGCCGACGAGACGCTCACCACGCACATGAAGTCGGTGGGCGAGGCGATGGCGATCGGCCGGTCGTTCCCCGAGGCGCTCCAGAAGGCCCTCAGATCGCTTGAGCGCAAGGACACGTCGTTCTCCTGGTCGCGGGAGCCCGGCGACCTCGACGAGCTGCTGAGCGCCTGCCGGACCCCGCACGACGGGCGGCTGCGCACCATGCACCGGGCGATCAGGGCCGGGGCGACCCTCCGGCAGCTGCACGAGGCCACCGCCATCGACCCCTGGTTCATCGACCAGCTTTTCGCCATCGAGGAGGAGGCGCGCGCCCTGGCGTCCGGCGACCTGACCGCGGACGCGCTCGTCAGGGCCAAGCGGCACGGCTTCTCCGACGCGCAGATCGGCGAGATCCGCGGCATGTCCGAACAGGTCGTCCGGGAGCTGCGGCACGCGCTCGGCGTGCGGCCGGTCTACAACACCGTGGACACCTGCGCCGCCGAGTTCGCCGCCCGCACGCCGTACCTGTACTCCACCTACGACGAGGAGACCGAGGTCCCGCACGGCGACCGGCCCAAGGTGATCATCCTGGGCAGCGGGCCGAACCGCATCGGGCAGGGCATCGAGTTCGACTACGCGTGCGTGCACGCCTCGTTCGAGCTGGCGAAGGCGGGCTACGAGACCGTCATGGTCAACTGCAACCCCGAGACGGTCTCCACCGACTACGACACCAGCGACCGGCTCTACTTCGAGCCGCTGACGCTGGAGGACGTGCTGGAGGTCGTGCACGCCGAGACCGCGACCGGCCCCGTCGCCGGGGTGATCGTGCAGCTCGGCGGGCAGACGCCGCTCGGGCTCGCGCAGGCGCTCAAGGACGCCGGGGTGCCGGTCGTCGGCACCTCGCCGGAGTCGATCCACCTCGCCGAGGAGCGCGGCGCGTTCGGCCGGGTGCTCGCCGAGGCCGGGCTCGCCGCGCCCAGGCACGGCACCGCCGTCAGCGTCGCCGAGGCCGAGGCGATCGCCGCCGAGATCGGCTACCCGGTGCTGGTGCGGCCCTCGTACGTGCTCGGCGGTGCCGGGATGGCGATCGTGTACGACGACGACACGCTGCGCGCGTACATGACCCGGGCGGTGAGCGACCACGACCACCCGATCCTGGTGGACCGGTTCCTCGACGAGGCCATCGAGATCGACGTGGACGCGCTGTTCGACGGCGAGGAGCTCTACCTCGGCGGCGTGATGGAGCACATCGAGGAGGCCGGCATCCACTCCGGCGACTCGGCGTGCGCGCTGCCGCCGATCACGCTCGGCGGGCACGACGTCAAGCGCATCCGGGCCGCGACCGAGGCGATCGCGCGCGGCGTCGGGGCGCGGGGGCTGCTCAACGTGCAGTACGCGGTGTCGGCCGGGGCGCTGTTCGTGCTGGAGGCCAATCCGCGGGCGAGCCGTACGGTGCCGTTCGTGTCGAAGGCGACCGCGGTGCCGCTGGCGAAGGCGGCGGCCCGGATCATGCTCGGCGCCACGATCGCGGACCTGCGCGCCGAGGGCATGCTGCCCGCCGAGGGCGACGGCGGCACGCTGCCGCTGGACGCCCCCATCGCGGTCAAGGAGGCCGTGCTGCCGTTCAACCGGTTCCACGGCGTGGACACCGTGCTCGGGCCGGAGATGCGCTCCACGGGCGAGGTGATGGGCGTCGACGAGGTGTTCGGCACCGCGTTCGCCAAGTCCCAGGCCGCCGCGTACGGGGAGCTGCCCACCAAGGGCCGCGCGTTCGTCTCGGTGGCCAACCGCGACAAAAGGGCGATGATCTTCCCGGTGAAGGCGCTCGCCGACCTCGGATTCGAGATCCTCGCCACCGAGGGCACCGCCGAGGTGCTGCGCCGCAACGGCGTCCATGCCAAGATCGTGCGAAAGCAGGGCGACGGGCCCGGGCCGGACGGCGAGCCGACCGTGGTGCGCCGCATCCTCGACGGCGAGGTGGACCTCATCGTGAACACGCCCTTCGGCAGCCCGGGGCAGTCCGGCCCGCGGCTGGACGGCTACGAGATCCGGACCGCGGCGGTGCTACGCGGCATCCCGTGCGTCACCACCGTGCAGGGACTCGCCGCGGCGGTCCAGGGCATCCAGGCCATGATCAGAGGCGATGTGGGCGTACGGTCGCTCCAGGAACACGCACGGCGGCTCCGGGGTTGATCGAGGTTGACCTGCCCGGCGTCGGCGGGTCTTTGACGGTGAGGGGAGTGCAGACGGCAAAGTTGGGCTGACAGATCGAGCGAGCGAGGGCGCGTGCTCCGGCGGAGGTGAGACAGACGGCTGCTAGTCCGGTGCAGGTGACCGGCACGGTGCTGACGACGCGCCGCGTCGACGCCTACCATGCGCTCACCGTCGTCGCCCCCGGCATCGCCGAGCGCTTCCGCCCCGGCCACTTCGTCACCGTCGCGGTGGGCGGCGCGTGGTCCTCGACGCTCGCCCGCCGCGCCTTCTCGGTGCACGACGTCAAGCCCGACTACGGCGGCACGGTGGAGTTCGTCTTCACCGTGCGCGGCCCCGGCACGGCGTGGCTCGCCGAGCGCAAGGCGCGCGACACGCTCGACCTGGTCGGCCCGCTCGGCCGCCCCTTTCCGCTGCCCCGCGACCCGGTGAACTGCGTCCTGGTCGGCGGCGAGTACGGCACCGCCACCCTGTTCGCCCTCGCCGACCTGCTGCAGCGGCGGGGCTGCCGCGTCGACTTCGTGCTGGGCGCGGCGAGCGCCGACCGGGTGTTCGGCGCGCTGCGCGCCCGGCGCATGGGCGAGACGACGACGCTGACGACCGAGGACGGCTCGCTGGGCGTACGGGGCAGGGTGACCGACGTGCTGCCCGCCGTGATCGCCGACACGCGCGCCGACGTGGTGTACGCGTGCGGCCCGATGGCGACCCTGCGCGGGGTCGCCGCGGTGGCGATCGAGTTCGACATCCCCGTGCAGGTCGCGGTGGAGCAGCAGATGGTCTGCGGCATCGGGGTGTGCATGTCGTGCGTGCTGCCGGTGATCGGCGAGGACGGGGTCACGCGCATGGTGCGCTCGTGCGTGGACGGCCCGGTGTTCCGCGGCGAGCGGGTGCGCTTCGAGGACATCGGCACGATCCCGTTCGATGCCCTGGGCGCTCCGGGCGCTCCCGGGACATCGGGGGCCTTGGGTGCTCCGGGGGCCTCGGGGGCCTCGGGGGCCTCGGGGGCTTCGGGTGCTTCAGGGACGCCGGGCGTGCGCGCCCAGCACGACGGCGGCCAGACAGGGAACCGACATGTCAGTTGATATGCGGACCTACCTGGCACACGTCGAACTCGCCAACCCGATCACGACGGCCGCCGGATGCGCGGGCTCCGGGCGCGAGCTGGCCCAGTTCTTCGACCTGAACCGGCTCGGCGCGCTGGTCACCCGCACGATCACGATGGCCCCGAGATCGGGCCGCCCCACCCCGCGCACCGCCGAGACGCCCTCCGGCCTGCTCAACGCCGTCGGCCTGCAGGGGCCGGGCATCGACGCCTTCCTCGACCGCGAGCTGCCCTGGCTCGCCGAGCGCGGCGTCACCACGATCGTCTCCATCGGCGGAGGCAGCGTCGCCGAATACGGCGCGCTGGCCCGGCGGCTGGCCGACGCCCCCGGCGTGACGGCGATCGAGGTGAACCTATCCTGCCCCAACGTCGAGGACCGCGGGCGGGTTTTCGCCAGAGACGGCGCCGCCGCCGCCGAGGTGATCGCCTCGGTCCGCGCCTCCAGCCGGTACGACACGCCGGTGATCGCCAAGCTCTCGCCGGACGTGGCCGACGTGGTGACCGTCGCCCGCGCCTGCGTCGACGGGGGCGCCGACGCGCTCTCCATGATCAACACGCCGCTCGGCATGAGCATCGACGTGGACACCATGCGCCCGGCCCTCGCCGCCGGGACCGGGGGGCTGTCCGGGCCCGCCGTACGGCCGCTGGCGGTGCGCTGCCTGTGGCAGGTGCACGCCGCGCTGCCCGGCGTGCCCATCGTCGGCATGGGCGGCGTCATGACCGGCCGCGACGCGCTGGAGCTGATCCTGGCGGGCGCCTGCGTCGTCGGGGTCGGCACCGCCGTCTTCCACGACCCCTACGCCTGCCTGCGCATCCTGCGCGAGCTGGAGGACCTGCTGCACAAACGCGGCTTCGAGCGGCTGGCCGACGCCGTGGGCCTCGCCCACCGCCCGCCGGGCTCCGGCGCCCGAGGCCGTACCGATCTTGAGGAGAGTTCGCTGTGACGCCCGCCCCCATCGCCGTCGCGCTGGACGCGCCCGACCTGGAGACCGCCGCCCGCTGGGCCGGCCTGGTCACCCCCCACGTCAGCACCGTGAAGGTGGGTCTTGAACTGTACCTGCGCTACGGCCCCGACGTGATCGCCTCGGTGCGCGGGGCGAGCGGCGTACGGGTCTTCCTCGACCTGAAGCTGCACGACATCCCCAACACCGTCGCCGGGGCGACCCGCGCCGTCGCCCGCTTCAAGCCCGCCATCCTCACCGTGCACGCCGCCGGCGGCGCCGCCATGATCCGCGCCGCCGTCGAGGCCGCCCCGCAGACCCAGATCGCGGCCGTGACGGTGCTGACGTCGCTCACCGCCGACGATCTCGGCGCGGTCGGCCTCCGAGGCCCGGCCACCGACGCCGCCCGCCGCCTGGCGGCCCTGGCGGTCGGCGCGGGCGCCCAGGCGCTGGTGTGCTCCCCGCACGAGGTCGCCGACGTCCGCGCCGAGGTCGGCCCGGACATCACCCTCATCACCCCGGGCGTACGCCCCGCCGGCGCCGACACCCAGGACCAGGCCCGCGTCGCCACGCCGGAGGAGGCCCTCGCCGCCGGCGCCGACCTGCTCGTCATCGGCCGCCCCATCACCGGCTCCGCCGACCCCGGCGCCGCCGCCGCGGGCATCGCCGCCGCCCTCCGCCGCCGCGTCGCCCCCCGCTGAGCAGCCGGTCCCGCCGACCCGGTGCCGCTGCCCTCCGCCGCGTCGTCGCCTCCGCTGGACAGCCGCCTCCGGCGAGCCGTGGGGAACCCTGGCGATCGGCTGCTGATCACCGATGTGGTCCCGGTGGTGGCCGGTGACGACCATGCCGTCGGGCCCTTGCGCCGACGGCCGTCCATGCGCCCTCTGGGGGCCTGGCAGGCCGTCGCGCGGGTCCGGGCGATCACCGACACCGCGGCGCATTCGCCCGACGTGGCGTCCCGCCGCCCGCCTCTGAGGCCCCCGGAGACCCACCCGGCCGGAGCCGGGCGTCCTTATCTCGCGCGGGTTGTCTTGTGAAAAATCTCTCACCGACCCCGGCCCGCGTCCGCCGGGCCGGGGCCTTGGCCGACGGCGCGCATGACGTCCCAGGGCCGGACTCGGGCGGACCGGGAAGGCCGTGGCGCGGGCCGTCGGCGGCGTGGCGGAGCGGCGGGTCGGGGGTCTGCGAAGCCGAGCGCCGGATACGGAGAGTAACCAGAACCTGGTTCGAATTGGTTCTCGAAATTCGGATATATCGGACTATTGATGTGCGTTCAACGGCCCTTTCGGAGCGCTTCCGACCCCCTTCTCGGGGGCTCGCGGGGCCGGTCGAAAGCCTTGCCGGGACCTGTCGGAGGGGCGCGGCGGAGGTTCTCGCGTTCGCGAGGAGACGGCCCGAGGGGCGCGCGACGGTGCCGCCCTGCGGCCCGCCGAGGGGTCTGGAGCGTCCGCCGGGCGGGGCTGCGGAGGCCGCCGGAAATCCGGATGGTGGGGGGCTTTTGGTAGACGGAACGTACATTTCCAGTCACGGAACGACATGAACGAGATTTTGTAAGGGGATAAACCTCCTTTGACGTTGCCTGAAGGCCAAAGACCAGCTAGTTTCCCCTCCCGTCCGAGTACATCGACAGAAATTCGAGGTGACCCGGCGTGGCTCTTCCTCCTCTGACCCCCGAGCAGCGCGCCGCAGCCCTGGAGAAGGCTGCCAAGGCCCGCAAAGAGCGTGCCGAGGTCAAGAACCGGCTCAAGCATGGCGCGGTTTCTCTGGCTGAGGTGCTGAAAGACGGGCAGGCCGACGACGTCATCGGAAAGATGAAGGTGTCGGCGTTGCTGGAGTCGCTACCCGGCGTGGGCAAGGTCCGCGCCAAGCAGCTCATGGAGCGGCTCGGTATCGCCGAGTCCCGGCGTGTGCGGGGACTCGGGGCAAACCAGCGTTCCGCCCTGGAGCGCGAGTTCGGCGGGGCCGAGGCCTGATCGGCTCCGACCGGACGGTCGACCCCGCGTGAGTGGGCGGTGCGTGCGAACCGGTAGGTTCGGCAGCGTCCCACTCGCGGCGCCTCCGCGAGAGGCGGCGTGAGCGGGGATGGTCTACGGGGGGATGAAGTGACCGGCATGTCCTGGTCCGGCGAAGGCCGGATTCACGCGACCGTCGCGGCGCACGCCGCGGGGGGTCCGACGAGGGCCGCCCGCGACGGCTTCGAGACGGGCGCCGGTGAGCTTCCCTCCCGCAACGGCCACCCGGAGGAGACGGCATCCGTGCACGGGCGCTTCTCCGGGCCGACCGGCAACCGCCTGACGGTCCTGTCCGGGCCGTCGGGCGTGGGTAAGTCCACGGTCGTCGCCGAGCTCCGGCGGACACACCCCGAGGTGTGGCTGTCGGTCTCGGTGACCACCCGGAGGCCTCGCCCGGGCGAGACCGACGGGGTGGAGTACCACTTCGTGGACGACGTGGAGTTCGACCGCCTGGTGGCCGCCGGCGAACTGCTCGAATGGGCGGAGTTCGCCGGCAACCGGTACGGCACGCCCGCCGGGCCGGTCATCGAGCGGCTGAACTCGGGCGTCCCCACGCTGCTGGAGATCGACCTGCAGGGCGCGCGGCAGGTCCGCGCGGCCATGCCCGAGGCCCTGCTGGTCTTCCTCGCCCCGCCGAGCTGGCAGGTCCTTGAGGAGCGGCTGCGCGGCCGGGGCACCGAGCCCGAGGACGTGATCGCGCGGCGGCTGGCCGCCGGACGCGTCGAGATGGCCGCCGAGCCGGAGTTCGACATCACCCTGGTCAACACATCGGTCCAGGACGTGTGCGAGCGGCTGATAGCCTTGATGAGGGTCCACAGCGTCCGATGATCGATTCGCCGTCCGGGTACGGCGAGCGGTCGCCCGGCGGGATCGAAGCCCGGCGGCACCCATCGGTCACCTCTGGCACGACCGCAGCCGGTTCGCCGGACGGAGGTCCGCCGCGGCGTGAGCGACCCGCCCGACAGCTCTCACCGACATGGGGGACGACAACGTGCCAGGTACTGCCCCGGTTGCCGAAGGCATCACCAACCCGCCGATCGACCAGCTGCTCGACGTCGTCGACAGCAAGTACAGCCTGGTGATCATGGGGGCGAAGCGCGCCCGCCAGATCAACGCCTACTACTCGCAGCTCGGCGAGGGCCTGCTGGAGTACGTGGGACCCCTGGTGGAGACGCACGCCCAGGAGAAGCCGCTGTCCATCGCGCTGCGCGAGGTCGCCGAAGGGCTGCTCACCTCCGAGCCGGTGGAAAGCTGACCCTCCGATGACCGCTCCCGGTGCCCCGTCTCCGGGCGCGTCGCGGGGTCCGTCCCAGGGCTCGTCTCAGGGTTCGTCGCGGGGCTCCTCGGGGGGCTCGTCGCCCGCCGCCGATCGGCCGCGGGTCGTTCTCGGCGTCGGCGGCGGGATCGCCGCCTACAAGGCGTGCGAGCTGCTGCGGCTGTTCACCGAGTCGGGCCACGACGTGCGCGTGGTGCCGACGCGCGACGCGCTGCGTTTCGTCGGCGCGCCCACCTGGGCCGCGCTGTCCGGGCACCCCGTGTCCGCCGAGGTGTGGGACGACGTGCACGAGGTTCCGCACGTGCGCATCGGCCAGGAGGCCGACCTGGTGGTGGTCGCGCCGGCCACCGCCGACCTGCTCGCCAAGGCCGCCCACGGCCTCGCCGGCGACCTGCTCACCGGAACCCTGCTGACCGCCCGCTGCCCGGTCGTGTTCGCCCCGGCGATGCACACCGAGATGTGGGAGCACCCGGCCACCCGCGCCAACGTCGCCACCCTGCGCGAGCGCGGTTCGCTCGTGCTCGACCCCGCCGTGGGCAGGCTCACCGGGGCCGACACCGGGCGCGGCCGCCTGCCCGACCCGGCCGACATCTTCGCGTACTGCCGCGAGGTGCTGGCCTCGAACGCCGGTTCCCGCGGCGGACGGGATTCCGGCGTCCATGCCTCAGACGCCGGTGTCGCCGATGCCCGTGCTTCCGACGCCGGTGTTTCCGGCGTCCCTGCTTCCGACGCCGGGGTGTCCGAGGTTCATGCCTCCGATGCCGGGGTTTCCGGTGGCCAGGCCGACCTCGGTCCTGTGGCTCCGGGCCGAGGGGACCCGGCGAGCGGCGGTTTGGGCCGGGGCGTGTCGGACCGAGGTGACCTCGCGGCCCGGCGTGTGGTGGTCACGGCGGGAGGGACCCGGGAGGCCATCGACCCGGTGCGCTTCATCGGCAACCGCTCCTCCGGGCTGCAGGGCTACGCCCTGGCCGAGACGGCGGCGGCGCGGGGGGCCGAGGTCACGCTGATCTCGGCGAACGTGGCGCTGGCCGATCCCGAGGGCGTGAAGGTGATCCGCGTGGAGTCCGCGCTCGACATGCGGGCGGCGGTGCTTGAGGCCGCCACGCACGCGGACGCGGTCGTCATGGCCGCGGCGGTCGCCGATTTCCGCCCCGCCGTACAGGCGGAGTCGAAAATCAAGAAATCGGATGCCGAGCCCGAACCCATTCATTTGGTGAAAAATCCAGACATCTTGGCTGAATTGTGTGATCGTCGCCGGGACGGGGACGAGAACATGCCGCCGGTGATCGTGGGGTTCGCCGCCGAGACCGACGACGTGCTCGCGAACGGCCGCGCCAAACTCCGCCGCAAGGGATGCGACCTGCTGGTGGTCAACCAGGTCGGCGCGAATCTCGCGTTCGGGACCCCGGACAACGCCGCCGTCGTGCTCGGCGCCGACGGTTCCGCGGTCGAAATTCCCAAAGGGCCCAAACATGCTCTCGCCACCGTGGTGTGGGACCTGGTGGCCGCGCGATTGCCGGAGCCGGAGCGGGGCTGACCGATCGTTTACCGGCCCGGTGAGCCGAAATTGAGACGGTTCTCATTGTGGCTGTTTCGCTGCGCGCCGGGACGTGAGGCTAGACTCGGCGAAGCGCCATGAGCGCGGGACGAGGCAGCCGAGCCGGGCACGGTCGCTGCGGAATGGCGGTGAATCCCGCCCGGACAGGCGACTCGCCCGCCGACCGGCGCCAGCACGCCCCCCTATCCGTCAGCAGCCGCTGCATGAGGAGCCACTGAGTTGTCCCGCCGCCTGTTCACATCCGAGTCGGTGACCGAAGGCCACCCGGACAAGATCGCCGACCAGATCAGCGACGCGATTCTCGACGCCATGCTGAAGGACGACCCGAAGAGCCGGGTCGCCGTCGAGACGATGATCACCACGGGTCAGGTCCACGTCGCGGGCGAGGTGACCACGGAGACGTACGTCGACATTCCCGGCGTCATCCGGGAGAAGATCCTGGAGATCGGCTACGACGCCTCCCACAAGGGCTTCGACGGGGCCTCGTGCGGCGTGTCGGTGTCCATCGGCGCCCAGTCGCCGGACATCGCCCAGGGCGTGGACGACGCCTACGAGCACCGCGAGGGCGAGGGGGCCGACGAGCTCGACCGCCAGGGCGCCGGCGACCAGGGCCTCATGTTCGGGTACGCGTGCCGGGAGACCCCCGAGCTGATGCCGCTGCCGATCATGCTCGCGCACCGCATGGCGCGCCGGCTGTCCGAGGCCCGTAAGACCGGCAACATCCCCTACCTGCGTCCGGACGGCAAGACCCAGGTCACGATCGAGTACGACGGGGACCGCCCGGTCCGCCTCGACACCGTGGTGGTCTCCACGCAGCACGCCCCGGAGATCGACCTGCGGGAGATGCTCACCCCGGACATCCGCGAGCACGTCGTCGAGCCGCTGCTCGCCGACCTCGACCTCGACGTGTCGAACTACCGGCTGCTGGTCAACCCCACCGGCCGCTTCGAGATCGGCGGCCCGATGGGCGACGCGGGCCTCACCGGCCGCAAGATCATCATTGACACCTACGGCGGCATGGCCCGGCACGGCGGCGGCGCCTTCTCCGGCAAGGACCCCTCCAAGGTGGACCGCTCGGCCGCGTACGCGATGCGCTGGGTGGCCAAGAACGTGGTCGCCGCCGGCCTCGCCGACCGCTGCGAGGTCCAGGTCGCCTACGCCATCGGCAAGGCGAAGCCGGTGGGCCTGTTCGTGGAGTGCTTCGGCACCGAGAAGATCGACGTCGACCGCATCCAGGACGCGGTGCTCGCCACCTTCGACCTGCGCCCCGCCGCGATCATCCGCGACCTCGACCTGCTGCGCCCCATCTACTCCCAGACGGCCGCCTACGGCCACTTCGGCCGCGAGGAGCCCAACTTCTCCTGGGAGCGCACCGACCGCGCCGAAGCGTTGAAGCAGGCCGCGGGCCTCTGAACGACGCCTCTCCGGCCAACCGGACCGGCCCGTCCCGGGCCGGTCCCCTTGCACCCACGTCCAGCGGGTATCGCGACCCGCCCTGATGTGGGCATCCCGCCCCCGACCCGTCGGATGTATGGATGGCGGCGGCTCGGACCGCCGACCGGCCGCCGGGCGAATGAACGGGGCCGCAGCCCGCTTGGCCCGGTCCACGTGCCCTCGGCGCAGCCGACCGCTTCCCGACGCCGGGGTCCGGCCGATGACGCTTCGGTGGGCTCGGCGGGGGTTTCCCATCTGGGTCGGCCCGTAAGCGACGATTTCCTCCCTCCGGCGGCCGGTTCGTGTCGCCTGAGCCGCAAACCGCCGCTCGCCCGGGGCGAGGCCGTCCGTGCCGCATGCCGCCGGGCGTGCCGCGCATCGGCGTCGATGGGGACCCTGGCGACCGCCCTTCACCTGGTCGGTCTTCGGCTCGACCGACACGCGGAAGTCACCGCCGCGCCTCAATCGGCAAGGGCACGGCAGCGCGACGAGACGACCATGCCATGCCGTTCCTGCGGCGGACTGGCGAAGGTGTTCGGCGACGAACCGCCCCGCGACGCCCGCAACGCCCTGCAGACCTACATGGCCCGCCTGCGCCAGGCGCTGGGCGCGGACGGCGTGCTCACCCGCCCGCCCGGCTACCTCCTCGACCTGCCGCCCGACGCCGTGGACGCGACGCGCTTCGGCGCTCTGATCGCCCGCGCCGCCGAGCGCGGCGTCGCCGCCGGCGACCGCCTGGCCCTGCTGGAGGAGGCGCTCGGGCTGTGGCGCGGCCCCGCGCTCGCCGCATTCGGCTTCCCGTACGCCCAGGCGCACGGCGAGACGCGCGCCTGGATTCGCACATGGATTGTCGTGCACACGCGAACCGGCCCCCCACCCGTACCATGCCGGGCCTTTGTCGTGCGGTCGGCCGTCCTGACCGCTTGGTCACCGGGGAGGGAGGCGAAGCCGGCACCGCGCCGATCACCGTCCTCGGGCATTCGACTTGATTTGTATTACCAACAATGTATGGTTGGTAATACAAGCCAATGCCCGCCCAGGGCGGTGCGTAGTGATCGATCGTGCTGCCGTTCGGCGTTGGCGAAAGACGTTCTCGTCCACTCCCTGACCTTCAGGAGGAGTTCTCATGCCCGCAATCCGGATCAAGCGCCGAGCGGCAACCCTGGTCACCGCGGCATCGGTCGTCGCGTTCGGCACGTTCGTCGGCTCTTCGGCACAGGCGTCCGTCCCGTCCGCGGCACCGGGCGCCCGCTCCGCCACCTCGGGGATCCCGGGCCTGGTCGATCCCGCGGCCGACCTCGGAGGGCACGCACCCGGACCCCAGCCGACCTGGTTCGACTCGATCTACTTCACCAGTGCGCTCAAGGCCAACGGTCAGGAGTTCGGTCTTCAGGTCCACACGCGCGTCCTCCCGGCCAGAGGCGAGGGTGCGTACCGCTGGACGTTCGCGGTGAGGAACAAGACCACCGGCTGGTACAAGGACTACGACGCACCGGTCAAGCCGGAGGACTATCGGTGGAGCAAGGGCAAGCTCGACATCAAGGCGCCGGGGCTGACCTGGACGGGGGACTCGGTCCGCCAGTCGGTGCAGGTCGAGACGCCCTGGGGATCCCTCGACGTCGAACTGGTACCCACCGGCCCCGCCATGAACTACGCGTCGACCGGCCTGTTCAACCTGGCCGATGGCGTGCCGAACTACGAGTTCGCGCTCCCGCAGATGCGGACGTCCGGAACTCTCGTCGTCAACGGCACCAAGCACAAGGTCACGGGCACCTCCTGGCTGGACAGGCAATGGGGTGAGATGCCGACGTCCCTGGTCCGGTGGACGTGGATGAACCTCGACATGCCCAACGGCGACAAGGTCGCCATCTGGGACACGGTCGGCGCCAAGACCAAGGACAGCTGGGCGACGGTCCTGCATCCCGACGGGTCCTACCACGTGGTCGACGTCGAGCCCCTCGCGCAGGGCGCCACCAGGAAGTGGACGAGCCCGGCCACCGGCCAGGTGTATCCCACCCGTTGGCGCATCCGTATCCCCGCCCTGCGCTCCGAGCTCGACGTGCGGATCACCGGGGACCCGGACCAGGAGATCGGGACTCCCGACGGAAGCGGCTACCTGGAGGCCACGGCCGCGTTCACCGGTGATTACATGGGCAAGAAGGTCCGTGGCGAGAACTACGTCGAGATGACCGGCGAGTGGAAGTCCTGATCACCGCAGAGGCCGTCTCCGCCTGACGAACGCCATCACCCCGGATCCAGCGCTGGTCCCAGGGCGAACCGTTGGGAAGGGACGGGCTCAGCTGGGGAGTGCAGGACGGTGTGCGGCAACTGGACGAGCCGGTCGCGCTCCCGGGGTCGAGCCGGTCCATCGCGGGCGCCGGGGCGCGCCGGACCTCGCCGTACACCTGCCTGCTCCGCCGGTTCCAGGCCGACGCGGGTGAGGAACCCATCAACGGCGCGGCGGTCCTGGGGGTTCTGGCCCCCTGGCCACCAGCCCTCGGCGTTCGGCACGGTCGATCAGACCGGACAGGGTCGATTCTCCAAGCCGAGGAACGCCGAGGAACCCCGAAGGAACCCCGAGGAACCCCAAGGAACGCGGCAAGCTCGGTCATGCGTGGGCGGCGGTCGCGGAGGATGCCGAGGACCCGTCCGAGGACCCGCAGCCGGCCGGGTGAGCGAGAGGTCGCGCTCGGCTCCGATACGGGTGAGCACCCCGGCTGAGCGACCCGAGGCGGCGCCGCCCTCCAGCGGAGCTCCGCCGGAGGGCGACGCGACCGGCCGGTCCGGACGCCGGCCGTCGGCGGCCGTCCCCGGATCCCCTGGTGAGCTGCGGGTGACTTCCGTCCCGGACAACCTCTGCTCATTTGGTGAAAAAGTTACTCATGAGACAGGGAGAGGGGTTACCTTTTGGACGATGCGCGCCCGGTATGCAGCGAAAGGCTGGGCCCGGGCGCAGCACCGCTCCAACGAATCGGCACGGTACCGCGGACCGATGGAACCAGGTGATGCGATTGATCAGGGAAGTCGACGGGGTGTTCGCGGGGTTCTCGGGTCCGGGGTCGGTCACGTACGGCGGGTGGGCCCGTACGACCCCGTGACGATCGCCATGAGCGAGCAGTTCTCAACACCCGCCCGTCGAGAGGTGCGTTCGACATGAGATCCGGCCTACCCGAGGTGCGCAACATTGGACCCGCCTGGCTGACCGCAGGGCTGGACCGCGTACGCCGCCTCGACTGGCCCTCCCACCGCGCGTTGCACGGCGAGATCCCCCTGCTGTCCCTCGGCGAGCTGATCATGCTGGCCGAGGCGGGCGACCTGCGCGGCCGCGGCGGCGCGGGATTCCCCTTCGCCAGAAAGATCATGGCCGTCGCCGAGTCGGCGAACCAGAAGCGCAGCGAGGTCGTCGTCGTCGTGAACGGCACCGAGGGCGAACCCGGCAGCTTCAAGGACAAGGTGCTGCTCACCCGGGCGCCCCACCTCATGCTCGACGGCGCCGTGCTCGCCGCCACCGCGCTGCGGGCGCGCGAGGTCGTCGTCGGGGTCACCGACGCCGAGGCCCAGGTGTCGGTGGACAGCGCGATCGCGGAGCGGGGCCTGACCGGGCTGGCCCGCGTGGTACGGCTGCCCGAGCGGTTCGTCAGCGGCGAGGGCGGCGCGCTGGTGCGCGGCATCAACGGCCTCAAGCCGATCCCGCCGGGGCGCAAGGTCCGCGCCAGCGAGAGCGGCGTCGCGGGCGTGCCCACGCTGCTGTCCAACACCGAGACCTTCTCCCAGCTCGCCATGCTCGCGGCGCTCGGCGCCGACGGCTACCGCACCGCGGGCACCACCGACGAGCCCGGCACGATCCTGCTCACCGTCCTGGGCTCGGCGAGGGCCCCGGCGGTCGTCGAGGCGCCCGCCGGCATCCCGCTGCGCGTCGTGCTCGAACTCTGCGACGCCGACCCCGGTGACGGCGTCGTCGTGGGCGGCTACCACGGCAAGTTCATCTCCGGCGAGGCGGCCATGCGCGCGGAGCTGTCGCGGGCCGGCCTGAAGCCGGTCGGCACCCAGCTCGGCGCCGGCATCATCCTCCCGCTCGGCTCCTCGACCTGCCCGATCGGCGAGGCCGCCCGCGTCACCCGCTACATGGCCGGCGAGTCCGCGGGCCAGTGCGGCCCGTGCGCGCTCGGCCTGCCCGTCCTCGCCGAGGCCATGGAGGCCCTGGCCGAGGGCCGCGGCGGCTCGATCACCCTGGAGACCGTACGCCGCGCCGCCGGCGCGGTGAAGGGCCGAGGCGCCTGCTCCCACCCCGACGGCCTGTCCAGGTTCGTGCTGTCGTCCCTGGACGCCTTCAGCGAGGACGTCAACGCGCACGTGCTCAACGGCACCTGCGGCCGCAAGGTCCAGGGCATGCTGCCGGTCCCGATGGAGGAGTCGAGCCAGCCCGGCATCGGCCGCCTCGTCGTCGACTGGAGCCGCTGCGACGGCCACGGCCTATGCGCCGGCCTGCTCCCCGGCCACGTGACCCTCGACATCCACGGCTTCCCGGTCATCCCCAACACCCCCCTCCCGGCCCGCCTGGAGCGCGACGCCGAAAAGGCCATCGCCATGTGCCCCGCCCTGGCCCTCCGCCTCGAACGCAGCGGCGGCCACTGACCCCGACCCGGCCCAGCCTCCCCTCGGGCCGACGCCACCGGCCTGGGCCGAATCCCGGACGCGCCGCGCCGGCGGTCGCGGCTCGCGTCACGCGCTCACACGGCGGGACCGAATCTGCGCCATGTGTGGCGGACGCGGCCCTCGCCGTGCGGCGGTGGTCGGGTCCGTGGAGTGACTGTCGTGGCGGCGGTCCGTGCGAGGCGGCGCTGGCCGGTCGCGTGACGTGCTTGTGCGGCGAGGCCGGGGTTGTGCCGTGTGTGGTGGGGGTGGTCGTTGCCGTGCGGTGGTGGTGGGTCTGTGGAGTGGTGGACCGCTTCCAGCCCGGCGCGATCGTGGCGGCGGTCCGGGGGCGGCCCTGGCCGGTCGCGTGAGGTGCTTGTGCGGCGAGGCCGGGGTTGTGCCGTGTGTGGTGGGGGTGGTCCTTGCCGTGCGGTGGTGGTGGGTCTGTGGAGTGGTTAACCGCTTCCAGCCCGGCGCGATCGTGGCGGCGGTCCGGAGGCGGCCCTGGCCGGTCGCGTGAGGTGCTTGTGCGGCGAGGCCGGGCTTGTGCCGGGTGTGGTGGGGGCGGTCCTTGCCGTGCGGCGGTGGGTCTGTGGAGTGATTTAACGCCGGTCCCCAGCCCGGCGCGATGGTGGCGGCGGTCCGGGGGCGGCCCTGGCCGGTCGAGTGAGGTGCTTGCGTGGCGAGGGTGGGTTTGTGCCGATGCAGGGTGGGGGCGGTCCGCCGGGCGGCGGTGGTCGGGTCCGTGGAGCGAATATCGTGGCGACGGCGGCCCGGGTGACGCAACCCTGATTGAGGGGTCGCCGTGGTGCGACGGGGGCGGAGGCGGAGTTCGCGATGCCGGGATCAGGGCCGGGGTCTGGTAGGACGGTTGGCGTGAAACCTCACCCCGAGGAGATACCTCTGCCGGGGGTGCCGAAGGTCGCGGCCGGCCGGGGCGGGAGCGGCGGAGAGGCCGCCGCGTCGGCGCCAATCGCGCGGGTCGTGGTGGAGAGCCCGCTGCCGCATCTGGATCGCGCCTTCGACTATCTCATTCCGGCGACCATGGACGCCGAGGCCGTGCCGGGATGCCGGGTGCGGGTTCGGTTCGCGGGCAAGCTCGTGGGTGGGTTCCTGCTGGAGCGCGTCGAGTCCAGTGATCATGACGGCACGCTGATGTGGCTGGACCGGGTGGTGTCGCCGGAGCCCGTGCTGACCCCGGAGATCGCCGGACTGGCGCGGGCGGTGGCCGACCGGTACGCCGGGACCCTGTCGGACGTGCTGCGTCTGGCCGTACCGCCCCGGCACGCTCGCGTGGAGGCCGAACCGGTCCCGCCGGAACCGCCGACCGGCCCGGTCGGCGGACCGAGCGGCGGGAGGCCCGGGACCGTTGGCGAGGGCGCCGACGCGCCGGGGCGGGTGGAGCCGGTGAGCGGCGCGGCCGGTGCGCCGGTCGCGGACATGCGGCCCGCCGCCGCGGGGCAGCGCGTCAGCGAGGTGACGGCCGACGGGGTGGGGCCGGTGAGCGGCGCGGCCGGTGCGCCGGTCGCGGACGTGCGGCCCGCCGCCGCGGGGCAGCGCGCCGTCGAGGTGAGGGCCGACGGGGCGGGGCCGGGCGGGAAAGGGGCCTGGGAGCGTCTGGCAGGGGAGTGGGCGGACTATCCGGCCGGACCCTACTTCCTGGCCGCGGTCGCGGATGGAAGGGCTCCCAGGGCCGTCTGGAGCGCCGTGCCGGGGACCGGGGGCGAGGGGCCGGGGTGGGCGCGGTGCGTGGCGGCGGCGGTGCGCGTCGCGGTCGAGGCCGGGCGGGGGGCGCTGGTGGTGGTGCCCGACGGCAAGGACGTCGCTCTGGTGCACCGGGCGCTGGGGGACGTGCCGCATGTGGCGCTCACCGCCGACCTGGGACCGGCCGAGCGGTATCGGCGGTGGCTGCGGGTGCTGCGCGGCGGGGTGCGGGCCGTGGTCGGGACGCGTGCGGCGATGTTCGCGCCGGTGCGGGGCCTCGGGCTCGCCGTGATCTGGGACGACGGGGACGACCTGCACTCCGAGCCGCGTGCGCCCTATCCGCACGCGCGGGAGGTGCTGATGCTGCGGGCCCACCGGGAGGGGGCGGCGCTGCTGATCGGCGGGTACGCGCGGACGGCTGAGGCGGCGCGGCTGGTCGCGACCGGCTGGGCTCGGGCGATCGTCCCTGATCGGACGGCGGTCCGGGCCGCCGCGCCCCGGGTACGGCCCGCGGGCGACGACGCCGAACTGGCGCGCGACGAGGCGGCGCGGGCCGCCCGGCTGCCCAGCGTGGCGTGGCGGGCGCTCAGGAAAGGGCTGGAGAGCGGCCCCGTGCTCGTCCAGGTGCCCAGGCGCGGCTACCTGCCCGCGCTGGCCTGCCAGAACTGCCGGGCCCCGGCGCGCTGCGCGCACAGCCCGGCCGCGTACGGCCCGGCCGCGCAGGGACCGGTCTCGCCGGGTGGACCGGCCGCGCCGCCCGGCCCAAGCCCCGTGCCGGGTCCGGGCTCGGTGCCAGGTCCGGGGTCGGTATACGGTCCGAGGTCGGCGCATGGTCCGGACTCGATACACGCTTCGGGGTCGGTGCATGGTTCGGACTCGGTACACAATGCGGGCCCCGTGCACGGCCTGGGCTCGCCATACGGCCTGACGACGCGGGCACCCGCCTGCGGGGGGCCGCTGGCGCTGCGCAGTGGGCACGCGATGCCGTACTGCCGCTGGTGCGGGCGCGTCGCCGGGAACTGGCGGTGCCCCTCGTGCGGCGGGATCCGGGTGCGCGCCCTGGTCGTGGGGGCCAGACGCACCGCGGAGGAACTGGGCCGCGCGTTCCCGTCGGTCCCCGTGAAGACCTCCGGGCGAGACGGGGTGCTGGCCACCGTCGGCCCCGGCGCCGCGCTGGTCGTCGCGACGCCGGGCGCGGAGCCCGTGCCGGAGGGGGGATACGCGGCGGCGGTGCTGCTGGACGGCTGGGCCCTGCTGGGACGGCCCGATTTGCGGGCGGCGGAGGAGACGCTGCGCCGCTGGATGAACGCCGCCGCCCTGCTGCGCCCCGGAGCCGAACTCGTGGTGATCGCCGACGCCGCCCTGGCACCGGTGCAGGCGCTGCTGCGCTGGGACCCGGTGACGTTCTCCGACCGCGAGCTCGCCGAGCGCGCCGAGCTGGGCTTCCCACCCGCCGTGCGCATGGCCACGCTCACCGGCGTGCCCGCGGCGGTCCGCGAGATGGCCGCCACGCTGACGCTCCCGCCCGGCGCCCAGCTCCTCGGCCCGGTCCCGCTCGACCGTCCCCGCGCCGCCGCCTCCGCCGACCCCGGCCGGGATGGCGGGGACGGCGGGGACGACCGTCCCCGCGAGCGGCTCATGATCCGTGTCCCCCAGCGGCAGGGCGCCGAACTGTCCAAGGCGGTCAAGGCCGCCTGCGGCGTCCGCTCGGCCCGCAAGGCCCCCGACCCGGTCCAGGTACGCATGGACCCCCTCGATCTGGTGTGAGATCCGCGCAGGGGTCTCAATGCCTCTCCGACGCCGCCGGGACGGCGGATCCGTGTCTAGGTACGCATGGACCCCCTCGATCTGGTGTGAGATCCGCACAGGGGTCTCAAGTCCTCTCCGACGCCGCCGGGACGGCGGATCCGTGTCTAGGTACGCGTGGAGCCCCTCGATCTGGTGTGAGATCCGCACGGGGGTCTTAAGGACTCTCCGACGCCGCCGGGATGGCGGATCCGTTCGTTTGCGGGCCGAAAGGCCGGGGCCGGGCCCGCCATCGCACGGGTACGCCCAACGGCCGTGTGACCTGGAGGAATGGACGCTGTTTGGTTTCGCCGATTCGCGGTGCTGTCAGTAAGCCGTTAGTTTCTGCGTGTGTCGATCGAATGGGTGAACCAGGCCGTCGAGCACATGCGCGACTGGGGGCGGGCGCGCGGCGTGGCCGTAGATCTTGACGAGATGCGGCTGCTGTGCGACTACGCCAGTGACTACCTTGAGGTCAAGACGCTGGGCGATTTCACGCCCGACACCTTCGAGCGCCTGCTGCTCGACATCTACCCGCGCAAGGTGATCACACCGCCGGAGAGCGCGGGCGAGACCGTGGCCGCGGCGCGGTCGCTGGTGGACTTCCTGCAGGACGGCGGGCACGTCGGGGCCGACGTGGCGGAGGCGATGCGCGCGCGGCTCGACGAGATCGAGCCGGAGATGCCGGAGGCGCTCGCCGACACCACCCGGTACGGCATGGCCAAGAGCATCTTCAGCGCCATCGACGCCGACTCGCTGGAGAAGTCCGCCGAGTTGTCGATCTCACTGTCCGGCGCTGACCACAACACGCCCGGCGGCGTGGCGGCCGGATCTCCCGCCGAGGACGTCGCGGGGGCCGACGAGGGCGCCGACCACCACTTCGACCCGGACGGCGACCTGGCGGAGGCGAGCGCGCCGGGCCTGATCGCCTGGCTGATGGGCGGCGTGCCGGAGGAGGCCGCCGAGCGCGTCGTCGACGGGTGGCTGGCCTGCCGTACGGCGCTGGTGGCGGCGGGGGAGCTGCTCGCCGCGGTGGCGGGCGCGCCCGCCGTGGTACGCGGTATCGCGATCTCGATCGTGGACCGGCTCGGCGAGGAGGCCGAGGAGGCGCTGCGCGCCCGCCTGGACGACCCCGAGCTGCGCCCGCACGCCATCCACTGGCTGTCCGCGCGCGGCCTGCCCGCGCCGGCGCTGACCCCGGAGGAGGCGCTGTGGGTGAGCGTGGACATGCTCGCCCTGGCGCTGCCGGGCGCGATGGACGACCCCGAGAACTTCGCGCAGAACCTGGCCGCCTCAGGCCCGCCCGCCCATATGATCGAGGAGATGTGGCGGGTCGACCACGCGGACGTGGTCGAGGTCCTTGAGCTGCTGGGACGTACCCTCCCCGACGCCTCCGCGGCGAAGGCCGCGCGCAAGGCCGCGTTCAAGGCGCGATCTCGAGGCATCGGATAGCCGTACTCTCCTGGGGCCGGTGTGGAGTAAGTTGCGGGAATGGCCAAGAGTGGGAAGACGGGGAACGTCATCGACCTCAGCGCGCTGCGCGGACCGGCCGGGGCGCCGGGCGGCACGTCCTCCGCGGGAGGACCCTTCGAGGAGGAGCTTCTCGACCAGGTCGACCAGATCGAGGAGGTCGCCGACGATCATGAGGGCTGTGAGTGCTCCGACTGCGGCGGCGACGTGCTGAGCTTCCCGCCGGTCGAGCTGCTGCCCGACGACGAGCTGGCCGCGATGGTGCCGCGGGTGCCGCTCGTGCGCGACGTGCGGAAGCTGGCGGAGTGGACCGGCTCCCGCGAGGTGACCGTCGACGGCTTCCTGCAGCCCGCGGACGCCGCCCTCGCCGTGGCCGAGCTGGGCGTGGCCCCCGAGCGGCTGCGCCTGCTGTGGATCGTCGCGGTGAACACCGGCCTGGTGCAGATCACCCGCTCGGGCGCCGCGCCCGGCCGCGGCTTCCCCGAGGAGGTGCTGGAGTTCTGGGACGGCGTCGTGATGGACGTCCTGGACCGCACCGACGACGAGCTGACCGGCTCGGCGGTGGTCGACGAGCACCTCACCGAGATGCTCGCCACCATGTACGCGATGAGCGACGGCATCACGCTCCCCGCCCTGGCCGAGGGCATGCTGCAGGCGCACGAGATCGGCTGCGAGGCCCGGCCGGAGGAGATGCGCGAGCTGCGCTCCAGGCTGCCCGGCGACCTCGCCGCCGCGGCCGACCTGCTGGAGTACTGCGGCCTGTTCGAGCGGCTGCCCGCGGGCCCGCACGAGGGGCACGCCGACGCGGTCCGGCTCACCCCGCTCGGCGTCTGGGCGGTGCGCCAGGACCTGCTGCGCGAGGGCCATGACGCGCCGCTGCTGTCCGACGTGGCCGGGTTCGCCGAGCTGACCGCCGCCGAGCTGATCGACGCCATGCTGCGCGGCGACGCGCCCTCCAGCGCCGCCGCGCTGTGGGTGGATCGCCGTACGCCGCAGGACGCCGCCCGCGAGCTGATCAAGGTGGCGGCGACGGGCACGGCCGGTCGCCGCGGCGTGGTGGGCACCATCCTGGAGGAGGTCGGCCCGGAGGCCGAGCCCGCCGTGCGCGAGGCACTCTCCGAGCCGATGATGTGGCGGCACGCGGCCGTGTGGCTGGGCGTACGGGACCTGGACGCCCCCGCGCTCACCGACGCCGACAGCACCTGGCTCGCCGTGGACACGCTCGCCACCCTGCTGCACATCGCCGACGTGCCCGAGGCGATGGACGAGTTCGAGGCGCTGGAGGGCGGCGAGGACCTGCTGCGGCTCATCGACGACATGGCCGGGTGCGACCATCCGGACACGCTCGCCGTGCTGGACCTGCTCGGCCATCACCATCCGGATCCGGCGGTGGGCAAGGCGGCGCGCAAGGCGGTCATGAAGGCGCGCTCGCGCTGACCCCTCGGGCAGGGCCGTAAACTGGGGGTCTCCCACACACGAGGCAGAGGAACGGAGCCCCTTCGTGGCCATACAGCCCATCCGCCTGTTCGGCGACCCGGTGCTGCGCACTCCAGCGGAGCCGGTGGTGGACTTCGACAAGGAGCTGCGCAAGCTTGTCAAGGACCTCACCGACACGATGATGGACGCGCCCGGGGCCGGCTTGGCCGCGCCGCAGATCGGGGTCGGGCTGCGGGTGTTCACCTACTACATCGAGGAGCAGGTCGGGCACCTGGTCAATCCCGACCTCGACCTGTCCGACGAGCTGGACGAGGAGGGCGAGGAGGGCTGCCTGTCCTTCCCCGGCCTGTCGTTCCCGACGCCGCGCGCGGTGCGGGCGGTGGCCAAGGGCTTCACCATGTACGGCGAGCCGATCACGCTGGAGGGCACCGACCTGATGGCCCGCTGCCTCCAGCACGAGACCGACCACCTCGACGGGGTGCTGTTCATCGACCGCATGGACCCCAAGCAGCGCAAGCTGGCGATGAAGGCGATCCGCGAGGCGGAGTGGAGCGGCCTGAAGCCGCCCACCGTCAAGTTCTCGCCGCACGCCACCCAGGGCAAGGCCCTGTAACCTTCCTTCGGCTTCGCCCCGGCCGCGCGGCGCGGCCGGCGGATCATCCGGCCCGCGTGTCCCGGGCCCGTACCAGAGAGGCGATGGGGAAACCTTGCGTTTGGTCTTCGCCGGAACGCCGGAAACCGCGCTGCCGTCGCTGCGCGTCCTGCTGGACTCGCCGAGGCACGACGTCGTCGCCGTGGTGACGCGGCCGGACGCCCAGTCGGGGCGGGGCCGCAAAGTGCACCCGAGCCCGGTGGCCGAACTCGCCGCCGAGGCCGGGATCGACGTGCTCAAGCCGGTCAAAGCGGGCGATCCGGAGTTCCTGGCGCGGCTGCGCGAGATCGGGCCGGACTGCTGCCCGGTCGTGGCGTACGGGGCGCTGCTGCCGCAGGCGGCGCTCGACATCCCCCCGCACGGATGGATCAACCTGCACTTCTCCCTGCTGCCGGCCTGGCGCGGCGCGGCCCCGGTGCAGCACGCCGTGCTGCACGGTGACGAGATCACCGGCGCGACCACGTTCCGGATCGTCAAGGAGCTCGACGCCGGTCCCGTGTTCGGCGTGGTCACCGAGGAGGTACGGCCCGGCGACACCAGCGGCGACCTGCTCGCCCGCTTGGCCGAGTCCGGCGCGGGCCTGCTCGCCGCCACCCTCGACGGCATCGAGGACGGCAAGCTGGAGGCCCGGCCGCAGCCAGCGGAGGGCGTCTCGTTCGCGCCGAAGATCGGCGTGGAGGACGCCCGCGTCGACTGGACCGCCCCGGCCCTGCGCGTGGACCGCCTCATCCGCGCCTGCACCCCCGCCCCGGGCGCGTGGACCGAATTCCGCGGCGCCCGGCTCAAGCTGGGCCCCGTCGGGCCCGTCCCCGACGCGCCCTCGCTCGCGCCCGGCGAGCTCGCCGCCACCAGAGACGAGGTGCTGGCCGGCACCGCCACCACCCCGGTACGGCTCGGCGACGTCCGCCCCGAGGGCAAACGCGCGATGACCGCCGTCGAGTGGGCCCGCGGCGCCCGCCTCGCCCCCGGCGACCGGCTCGCCTGACGAGCGCCCGACGACCAGCGCGACGATCAGCGCCCGACGACCAGCGATGGAGCGAACGTGATGGGGGAACGGCGAGGGGGCCGCGCCCGGCCTCGCCGCCCGGCCGGGAACCGGCCGAGGCCGACCCGGGACCCGGCGCGGGACGACGCGCGGGACCCTGCCCGGAATGACGCGCGGGACCCTGCCCGGGACAAGGCGCGGGGCAAGGTGCGGGACCAGGCCAGGAACGCCGCCTTCGACCTGCTGCGGGCCGTGGACGAGCGGGACGCCTACGCCAACCTGCTCATGCCCCGCCTGCTGCGCGAGCGCGGCGTGACCGGCCGGGACGCCGCCCTCGCCACCGAGCTCGGCTACGGCACCCTGCGCGGCCTCGGCACCTACGACGAGATCATCGCGGCGTGCAGCGACCGGGCCCCCGAAGAGCTCGACCCGCCGTTGCTCGACGCCGTCCGCCTGGGCGTGCACCAGCTTCTGCGCACCCGCATCCCGGTGCACGCCGCCGTCAGCGCCACCGTCGAGCTGGTACGCCGCCGCGTCGGCGTCGGCCCGTCGAAATACGCCAACGCGGTGCTGCGCCGCGTCGCGAGCCGCACTCTGGAGGAGTGGCTCCCGATCGTGGCCCCGGACCCGGACGAGGACCCGATCGGGCACCTCGCCGTGACCGGCAGCCACCCCCGCTGGATCGTCACCGCGTTGCGCGACGCCCTCGGCGGCGACGCGGCGGAGACGGCCGCGCTGCTCGCCGCCGACAACGAGCGGCCCCGGGTCACCCTGGTCGCCCGCCCCGGCCGCGCCACCGTCGAGGAGCTGGTGGCCGCCGGCGCGGAACCGGCCAGGTTCTCCCCGTACGGGGCCTATCTGCCCGACGGAGACCCGGCGGCGATCCCCGCCGTGGCCGAGTCCCGGGCGGCGGTGCAGGACGAGGCGAGCCAGCTCGTCGCCCTCGCCCTCACCCGCGTGCCCGTCGCCGGGACCGACCGGCTGTGGCTGGACCTCGCCGCGGGCCCCGGCGGCAAGGCCGGCCTGCTCGACGCCCTGGCCGCCGCCCGCGGCGCGCACCTGCTCGCCAACGACGTCCAGTACCACCGGGCCAGGCTGGTCCGGCAGGCCACCCGCGAGGCCGGCGTGATCGTCGCCGACGGCACCGCGTCGGCGTGGCGTCCGGGAGCGTTCGACCGGGTCATGCTCGACGCCCCCTGCACCGGCCTGGGCGCGCTGCGCCGCCGCCCCGAGGCCCGCTGGCGGCGCGCCCCGGAGGCCCTGCCGGAGCTGACCGCGCTGCAGCGGCGGCTGCTCGACGCCGCCGCCGACGCGGTGCGCCCCGGCGGCGTCGTCGCCTACGTCACCTGCTCCCCGCATCTGGCCGAGACCGTCGTGGTCGTCGGCGACGTCGTCCGGCGCAGGGGCGACCTGGAGACGCTGGACGCGCGGACGTTCCTGCCGGAGGCCGAGGGGCTGGGCGGCGGGCCGTACGCCCAGTTCTGGCCGCACCGGCACGGCACGGACGCGATGTTCCTGGCCCTGCTGCGCCGCCGGGAGAGGTGAGGCGGCGGGTGTGAGCCGCGGCCGTCCGGGCATTGGTGCGGGCATGACGCAACAGACAGCGATCGCCGAGGTCACCCGGGTCATCGACGGCCTGTACGCGACGCCCAGCGAGCGGGTGACCCGCAACGATATCCACGCCCACGCCGTCGCGGCGGACCTGGCGCCCGACCTGATGGTCCACTTCGACCACCTGCCGGAGGGCGACTACGAGCGCGATGAGCTCATCGAGACCCTCAACCAGATGATCCGGGACCGAGGCGAGGAGAAGACCCTGGGCCTGATTCCGGAGTTCTGAGCGGCCGTCCGGGGCGGCCCGGCGGCTGAGCGGTGGCGGCCCCGTCGCGTGGACGCCCCCGTGGGTCCCAATAGACTCGCCCATCATGGTGGTACAGATTTCGCCCAGCATCCTGTCCGCGGACTTCGCACGCCTCGCCGACGAGGCCGCCCGGGTCGGTGACGTGGCCGACTGGCTGCACGTCGACGTCATGGACAACCACTTCGTGCCGAACCTGACGCTCGGCCTGCCCGTCGTCGAGTCGCTGCTGAAGGCCACGCAGCTGCCGGTCGACTGCCACCTGATGATCGAGGACCCGGACCGGTGGGCCGTCGGCTACGCCGAGGCGGGGGCGGGCAGCGTGACCATCCACGCCGAGGCGGCCAAGGCCCCGGTGCGTACGCTGCGCGCGATCAGGGAGGCCGGGGCGCGAGCTGGGTTCGCGCTCAACCCCGCCACCCCCGTCGAGCCGTACGAGGACCTGCTCGGCGAGATCGACATGCTGCTGGTGATGACCGTCGAGCCGGGCTTCGGCGGTCAGCGCTTCCTCGACATCGTCCTGCCCAAGGTCCGCCGCGCCCGCGAGCTCATCGAACGGCACGGCGGCGAGATCTGGCTCCAGGTGGACGGCGGCGTCTCCGCGGCCACGATCGAGCGATGCGCCGACGCGGGCGCCGACGTCTTCGTGGCCGGCAACGCCGTCTACGGCGCGGAAGACGCCGCCCAGGCCGTCCGCGACCTGCGCGACCGCGCCGAATCCGCCTTCAAGAAGCGCACCGCCGCGTCCTGACGGGCGCGGGTGCGGGCGGGCCGACGGCCCGGCGGGTTCCGGGTCTCCGCGCCGCGTTCGCGCGCCGGGAGTTCCGCCGGGACGGGTGCCCGCGACCGCCGAGCGGCGTCAGGCCGGTACGGCAGGCGGCGGCGACACCCCGCCCCGATGTCCTGGCCTGACGCCGCCGAGCGGCGTCGAGGGCGTCAGGTCGCGGACGGGGAGGCGTCGCCGGCGAGGGCGGGGTCGAGGATGACCTCACGGTCCGTTTCGCCGGGCTCCACCGGGAAGTGGCAGGCGGTGAGGTGGCCGTCGGCGTTCCCGGAAATCTGCAGCAGGGGAGGGGCCTCCTCGGCGCACTTGTCCTTCGCCTTCCAGCAGCGGGTGCGGAAGCGGCAGCCCGACGGCGGGTCGATGGGGGAGGGGACGTCGCCGGCGAGGCGGATGCGCTCGCGGCCCGGCTCCTGATCGACCTCGGGCACGGCCGACAGCAGGGCGTGCGTGTAGGGGTGGCGGGGCCGCTCGTAGATCGAGACCCGGTCGCCGATCTCGACGACCTTGCCCAGGTACATGACGGCGACCCGCTGGGAGAAGTGCCGGACCACGGCCAGGTCGTGGGCGATGAACAGGAACGCGATGCCGAGGTCCCGCTGCAGGTCCCGCAGCAGGTTCACGACCTGGGCCTGGATGGAGACGTCCAGGGCGGACACCGGCTCGTCGGCCACGATCAGCTTGGGCTGGAGGGCGAGCGCCCGGGCGACGCCGATGCGCTGCCGCTGGCCGCCGGAGAACTCGTGCGGGAAGCGGTTGTAGTGCTCGGGGTTGAGGCCGACGATCTCCAGCAGCTCGCGCACCCGCCGCTCCCTGCCGCCCGGCGGATTGATGCCGTTGATCTCCATCGGGCCGCGGATGATCGACCCGACCGTGTGCCGCGGGTTGAGCGACGAGTACGGATCCTGGAAGATCATCTGGATCTGCGGGCGGAGCGGCTTGAGGTCTTTGCGCTTGGTGTGGGTGATGTCGCGCCCGGCGAACCGGATCGTCCCCGCCGTGGGCTCCAGCAGCTTCGCCACCAGGCGGCCGGTCGTGGACTTGCCGCAGCCGGACTCGCCGACCAGCCCCACGGTCTCCCCGGCCTCGATCGTCAGGTCGAGGTCGTCCACCGCGTGCACCGACCCCACCCGGCGTTTGATGAACGCGCCGGCCATGACCGGAAAGTGCTTGGTCAGCCCGGACAGTTCGAGCAACGGCTCGCTCACGGCTGTTCTCCTCCATCGGCTTCGTCGCCCGGCTTCCGCTCGGCGGCGGCCGCCGCGAGGGTCCCGGCGGACCGTTCGGCCAGGATCTCCTGCTTCTGCGCCGGGGTGAGGTGGCAGGCGTCGCCGTGCCCCCGCTCGGGCGTGAGCGCGGGCCGCTCGCCGACGCAGAACTCCCGCCCCACCAGGTCCACGAAGTCGCACCGGGGATGGAACGGGCATCCGGACGGCGGGTCGAGCAGGCTCGGCGGCGTGCCCCGCACCGGCACCAGCGGCACGTCCAGCGGCGAGCTCAGGCTCGGCATCGACGACAGCAGCCCCCACGTGTAGGGGTGGCGGGGCTCGCGCAGCACCTCGCGGACCGTGCCCCGCTCGACCGCCCGCCCGGCGTACATGACCAGCACGTCGTGCGCGGTGTTCGCCACCACGCCCAGGTCGTGCGTGATCAGGATGATCGAGGTGCCGAACTGCTGCTGCAGGTCCTTGAGCAGGTCGAGGATCTGCGCCTGCACGGTCACGTCAAGCGCCGTGGTGGGCTCGTCGGCGATGAGCAGGTCGGGGTCGCACACCAGCGCCATCGCGATCATCGCCCGCTGCCGCATGCCGCCGGAGAAGTGGTGGGGGTAGTCGTCCACCCGCATCTCCGGGCGCGGGATGCCCACCCGCCGCAGCATCTCGATCGCCCGGTCCCGGGCCTCGCGCTTGCTCGCCCCCTTGTGGCGGCGGTAGACCTCGGCGATCTGCCGCCCCACCGTGTGGTACGGCGAGAGCGCGGTGAGCGGATCCTGGAAGATCATGGCGATGCGGTTGCCGCGCAGCCGCTCCATCGTGCCGCGGCTCGCCGACACCAGCTCCTGGTCCTCCAGCCAGATCTCGCCCTGGACCTTGGTGGACTCGGGGTTGTGCAGGCCGAGGATCGTCAGGTTGGTGACCGACTTGCCGGAGCCGGACTCGCCCACGATCCCGAGCGTGGTGCCCTTCTCCAGGTCGAAGGAGAGGTTGTCCACCGCGTGCACCACGCCGTCCTCGGTGCTGAAGTCGACGGTGAGGTCGCGAACCGCGAGGAACGGCCCGGGACCTTTGCGTACGGCGGGCTCGGTGGTCCAGGTCGCGGTGGTCACTCCATGCTCCTCGAAACTCCTTTGAACGCGGCTTACAAGGGCTTACAAGGTGGCGGGTGGCGAGGCCGCCGGTCAGCTCAGCCGTACGCGGGGGTCGATGACGGCGTACAGGATGTCGACGATCACGTTGAACACCACGATCGCGGCGGCGGCGAGCAGCACCGTCGCCATCAGCATCGGCAGGTCCGAGTCGGTCACCGCCCGGATCGCCAGCCGTCCGATGCCCTGCAGGCCGAACGTGGTCTCGGTGATGATCGCGCCGCCGATGAGCTGCCCGAGGTCCACGCCGAAGATCGTGACGATCGGGATCAGCGTGCCGCGCAGCGCGAACCGCATCACCACCGTACGGCGCGGCATGCCCTTCGCCGTGGCCGTGCGCACGTAGTCCTCCGAGAGCTGCTCCACCATCGTCGAGCGCGTCATGCGCGTGTAGTTGGCGGTGAAGATGATCGACAGCACGACCCAGGGCAGCAGCAGGCCGTACGCCCAGGCGATCGGGTTGTCGGTGAGCGGGATGTACTGCGGCCGGCCGAGGATCTGCCACTGGTAGACCAGGAAGTACATGGCCAGGGTGCCCACGAAGTAGATCTGCACCGACGCGCCGATCAGCGACGACACGCTGGCGATCTTGTCGAGTGCCTTGCCCTGCTTGAGCGCGGCGATCATGCCGGTGCCGACGCCGAACAGCAGGAACAGCAGCGCCGCCCCGAAGGTGAGCGACAGGGTGAGCGGCAGCCGGTCGAGGATCGTCTCCAGCACCGGCTCGCGGTTGACGAACGAGTAGCCCAGGCAGGGCGCCGGGCAGTGCCCCAGCCCCTCGTAGTCGCGGCCGGCGACGAGGCCGCCCACCCACGCGAGGAACTGCTGCCACACCGGCATGTCCATGCCGAGGTTGTGCCGCGCCTGTTCCAGCAGCTCGGGCGGGCAGACCTTCCCGCAGGCCAGCCGCGCCGGATCGGCGGGCACGGCGAAGAACAGGAAGAACGTGACCGCCGCGATGATCAGCAGCGTGACCACGGCCCCGATGGAGCGGCGGGTGAGGAAGGCGAGCATGGTCTGCGGGACTCCTGGGGTGGGACTCCTGGGGTGGGACTCCGGGCGTAGGGGCCCGCGCGGCCCCTGGACCGGCCGCCGGCGGGGTGTCGCCGCGGCGGCCGGCCAGGGGGTCAGCGCGGGTTCATACGAGCGTCACTCGGGGATCACTTGGGGGATCGCTCGGGGGATCACTGCTGCTTGACGAAGATGGTGTTGGGCGAGACGGCCCAGCTCTGCGGGTCGATCTCGGCGCCGCCGATCAGCGACCCGTGCAGCATGGTGCCGATGTCGTTGAGGTCGGGGACGAGCGGGGTGATCGTCTCCACGATCTTCTTGTCAAGGGCGCTCCACGCCGCGTTCGCCTCGTTGGCGTCCGACAGCGAGAGGATGCGCTTCATCTCCGCGTCGACTCCCGGGTCGCGCAGGTGGGACTGGTTGTAGCCGCCGTCGCGCACCGGGCCGAAGATGACCGGGAACACCGTCGAGCCTGACGGCCAGTCCTGGCCCCAGCCGCCCCAGTACATGTCGAAGCCGTTGTCCACCTTGCTGATCTGGTCGTAGTAGGTCTTGCGGGCCAGCGGCTTCGGCACCACGTTGATGCCGATCTTGGCGAGCTGGTTCTTGATGACGACCGTCTTGCGCTCCTCGGTGGGAGTCTGGTTGTACGCGTAGATGATCGTCGGGTTGGGGGTGCTCGACTCGGCCAGGAGCTGCTTGGCCTTCTCGATGTCGCCGTCCGGCTTGGCCTTCTGGCCGAACACGTCGAAGTCCGACCACCCGGCCACGACCGGGTTGAGGATGGTGGTGGAGATCACCTTGGCCGCGGGGCCGCCCTCGATCTGCTGGAGCTGGCGGGTCGGCCACGCGTAGTTGATCGCCTGCCGTACCTTGATGTCCTTCATCCGGTCGAGGTTGAAGTAGTAGTAGTTACCGTACGGCGAGGGCTGGCGCAGCAGCCGCGGCTTGAGGCTCTCGTCCTTCAGGACCTGCTGCAGCCGCTCGGGGGCGACGTAGCTGTAGAACGACATCGCGGTCTTGTCGGCCCCGGCGTCGGCGATGAACCGGTCACTGATCTGGATGGCCTCCTGGCCGAACTCGAAGCGCCACTTGTCCGGGTAGGCGCCGCGGATCGGGTCGGTGGCCGGGTCCCAGTTCGGGTTGCGCTCCAGCTCCATCGACTTGTCCGGAGTGTGCGCGGTGATCATGTACGGCCCGCTGGAGAAGGGCTGCTTGTCGTACTTCTCCTTGGTGTCCTTGGCCTTGGGCACCAGGTAGTAGCCGGCCATCGCGAAGGCGAAGTTGGCGTCGGCGTGCGGCTCCTTGAACTTGAAGACGACCGTCTTGTCGTCGGGCGTCTGGATGCTGTCCAGGTGCTTGCCGTCGTAGGGGCCCTGGTAGTCCTTCTTGTAGTCCTCTTGGGTGAGCCACTGCTGGATGTAGGCCGGGCCGAAGGTGATGTGCGGGGCGAACAGCCGCTCGATCGTCCACTTGACGTCCTCGGACGTGATCGCGCTGCCGTCCTGCCACTTCACCCCGTCCTTGAGGGTGAACGTCCAGGTCTTGCCGCCGTCGGAGACGGTGCCGGTGTCGGTGGCGAGGTCGCCGACGAGCTTGTACTCGCCCTTGGTCACGCGCCTGTAGCCGGTCAGGCCCCGCGCGTACAGCAGGGCCATGTTGCCTTCGGTGTTGACGTAGATCTGGCCCGGGTCGAGGTGGGCGAAGTCGTCGCGGTCGATCATCGTGACCGTGCCGCCCTTGACCACGCCCTCGGGCTCGGGGGCGGGCCCGCGAGAGTCGTCGGCGGTGCCGATCGTCACTTTCGGCGCGGTGAACGTCTCCGTCGCCGGAGCGGACGCCGAGGCGGCGGGCGCGTTGCCGCCGCCGCCCCCGCCCGCGTTGCCCGGGGCGCACGCCGCGCCGATCGCCAGTACGCCGATCGCCAGAACGGCCGTCACCGACCGTCTCCGTCGAATCATGTGGTATTGCTCCTATCTCCTACCTGAGGGGGTCATGACGTTCGGCAGGCGCGACATCAGCGCCTGATCTTGGGGTCGAAGGCGTCCCTGACCGAGTCGCCGAGCAGGTTGAAGGCGACCACGAAGATCAGCAACGCGATACCGGGGAACATCAGGTACGTGATGTCGTCCTGGTAGACCTCGGTGCCGCGCAGGAACATCCGGCCCCAGTCCGGCGTGGGCTCGATCATGCCGACGCCCAGGAAGGACAGCGCGGCCTCCGTGGTGACCAGGCTGGGCAGCAGCAGGGTGGACTGGATGAGGATGGGCGTCCAGAGGTTGGGCAGCAGTTCCTTGAAGATGATCCGTGTGGGGGAGGCCCCGGTCACCCGCGCGGCCTCGACGAACTCCCGCTCGCGCAGCGACAGCACGTTGCCGCGCAGCAGGCGGGCGAGTCCCGCCCAGCCGAAGATCGTGAGCACGATGATGAGCGTCACCGCCCGCAGCCAGATCGGCGTCGATTCCTCGGGCCGGACGAACAGGTTCTCCACCACCGGCATGAACGCGATGATGAACAGCGTCGAGGGGAACGACAGCATGACGTCGATGACGCGGCCGATGAAGTAGTCGGTCCTGCCGCCGAAGTAGCCGCTGACGATGCCGACCACGATGCCGACCAGCGTGGTGGCGATCGAGGCGGCGAGCGCGATCGCCAGCGAGGTGCGAATGCCGTACACGAGCTGCATGAACACGTCTCGGCCGAGGCTCGGCTCGATGCCGAACCAGAATTCCGAGCTGATGCCGCCGTTCGGCAGGATGGGGAAGCCGTACTCGTTGAGTAGACCCGGATTATCCAGGCCATATGTCGTATAGGGGTCTTTGCCGTACACGAGCGAGATGAGTGGCGCGCACACGGCGACGAGGATGAAGAACAGCACGATGGCCGCGGAGACCATGCCCGTGCGATCGCGGCGGAAGCGCAGCCACATCAGCCGGCCGGGGGAACGCCCCACGACGCTTCGGCTCGGCGTCGCCGGAGCCGTCGTCGCCGTGTCCACCGCGTCCGGAGGGGTGTCCGTGGTGGCGTGAGAGGGGAACGTCATTGCGCAGCGGCTCCCGGGTTACGTGAAAGATCGGGCAAAAAGCCGACCTGCTGGCACCCTGACAACTTATTTTCTTTGGGTCAACGGCTTGGGAGGGGTATCGGGTTTCTTGGTCACTTCGTTGTTCAACGTCAACCAGCTTGTGTCCCATAAACCTGTTGACCTGGGAAGACATCATAAGGAAAACTGTGAGTCAGCTGGCCTCCAGTTGTTCACGGTTCTGTGACACAATCCCGACACGATCGGGACAGATGGGGTTCGAGTGAGAGCGGCAATCATCTCCGGCCGAGGTGGCCGCCCGGCCAATTTGTAATTGACGGCTTACGGATCCCGGTTGTCAGGATTGTCAAGGCTTCCGGCCCGGGCCTGCCGTGATGACCGGCGGCGACCGTGCGCTCTCCGTCCGCTTTCCGTCCGCCCTCCGTCCGTCCACGGCCCCCGCGCCGCCCCGGCCGCCTCTCGCCGGTCTCCCGGGGCCCGTCGGCGGCATCGCGGCCCGTGAGGTGGGGCCCCCGCGCGTTCACCCGATCGGACATGGCACACTACAAGTGCAGCACAGCGTGCTCCGGGGTCGGTGAAAATCCGAACCGGCGGTGACAGTCCGCGACCCGGCCGAGGCCATCGGCCGGTTGACCCGGTGGAACTCCGGGACCGACGGTGAAAGTCCGGATGGGAGGAAGCGCGCGCGGCGGGGCCTACGCCCTGCCGCCTACGTCGGTGCGCCTTGAGCGCCGGTCCCGTTCCCCGGGGTTCGCCTCGGCACTTGCGGTACTGGCGACTAGGAGGCCCCGGTGATCGTTCCCCCTTCTGTTTTCCGGTCGCGTTCCTCGCGCGCCCGGCGTTTTCCCCGCGCCCGGCGAAAGGACTGACCGGATGTTCACCGGAATCGTCGAGGAGATCGGCGAGATAGCGGGCGTCGAGCACGTGGGCGACCGGGCGGGCGAGCTCGCGCGGATCGCGATCCGCGGCAAGACCGTCACCTCCGACGCCCGGCACGGCGACTCGATCGCGGTGGACGGCGTCTGCCTCACCGTGGTCGCCCTGGACGGCGAGGTGTTCACCGTGGACGCCGTCGCCGAGACGCTCGCCCGCACCACGCTGGGCGACCGGGCCGTGGGCTCGCGGGTCAACCTGGAGCGGGCCGTACGGGCCGATCAGCGGCTGGGCGGGCACATCGTGCAGGGGCACGTGGACGGCACCGGCACGGTGCTCTCCCGCGAGCCCGGCGAGCGGTGGGAGCGGGTGCGGTTCTCGCTGCCGCCCGCGCTCGCCCGGTACGTCGTGGAGAAGGGCTCCGTCGCCGTCGACGGGGTCAGCCTCACCGTGGCCGGAGTGGACGCCGAGAGCTTCACCGTCGCCCTCATCCCGGCCACCCTCGAGCTCACCACGCTCGGCGCGAAACGGCCGGGGGACCGGGTGAACCTGGAGGTCGACGTCATCGCCAAGTACGTCGAGAAGCAGGTCGCCGCCTACGCCGAGAGCGAGGCCGGGCGATGAGCGGGGCGATCGCGGGCGTCCCCGCGGCCACCACGGGCAGCCCCGTCGACAGGGCCGTCGACAGGGCCGTCGACAGGGCCGTCGACAGGGCCGTCGACAGGGCCGTCGACAGGGCCGAGGACACGCCGGACATCGTCCTTGACCCGGTCGAGCGGGCCATCGCCGACATCCGCGAGGGCCGGCCGGTCGTCGTGGTCGACGACGAGAACCGCGAGAACGAGGGCGACATCATCTTCGCCGCGTCGAAGGCCACGCCCGAGCTGCTGGCCTTCACCATCCGGCACACCAGCGGCGTCATCTGCGTGCCGATGCTCGGCGAGGACCTGGACAGGCTCGGCCTGCCGCTCATGGTGCACCAGAACCGGGAGCGGCTGCGCACCGCCTACACGGTCAGCGTGGACGCCCGCGACGGCGTCACCACGGGCATCTCGGCGGCCGACCGGGCGAAGACGATCCGGACCCTCGCCGACTCGGCCACCGAGCCGTACGAGCTGGTCCGTCCCGGGCACATCTTCCCGCTGCGCTACCGCGAGGGCGGCGTCCTCGTCAGGCCCGGCCACACCGAGGCCGCCGTGGACCTGGCCCGCCTCGCCGGGCTCACCCCGGCCGGCGTGCTCGCCGAGGTGGTCAACGACGACGGCACCATGGCCCGGCTGCCGGAGCTGCGGCGCTTCGCCGACGAGCACGACCTGGCGCTGATCTCGATCGAGCAGCTCATCGACCACCGCAGGCGCGTCGAGCGATTCGTCACCCGGGCCGCCGAGACCCGGCTGCCCAACCGGTACGGGATGTGGCGGGCGTACGGGTACGTCAGCGCGCTCGACGGCGGCGAGCACGTGGCGCTGGTCTACGGCGACAACGTGGCCGACTCCGGCGTGGAGAACGTCCTGGTCCGGGTGCACTCGGAGTGCCTCACCGGCGACGTGCTCGGCTCGCTGCGCTGCGACTGCGGCGTCCAGCTCGACAACGCCATGCGCATGATCGCCGCCGAGGGCCGGGGCGTCGTCGTCTACCTGCGCGGCCACGAGGGGCGCGGCATCGGCCTGACGGCCAAGCTGCGCGCCTACAGCCTGCAGGACAACGGCAGCGACACCGTGGACGCCAACGTGGAGCTCGGCCTGCCGGTGGACGCGCGGGAGTTCTCCAACGCCGGTCAGATCCTCGCCGACCTGGGGATAAGGTCGGTCCGGGTGCTCACCAACAACCCCGCCAAGGTGCGCGGGATGGACGGCTACGGCGTCAAGGTGCTCGGCCGCGAGGCCATGCCGGTGGCGGTCAACCCGCACAACGTGCGCTACCTGACGGTCAAGCGCGACCGGCTGGGCCACGACATCCCGGGGAACATCCCGGTCGCCGCCCCGAACGGCGCCCCGAATGGGGTACCGAACGGCGCCCCGAATGGCGTACCGAACGGCGCCCTGCGGGAGACCGGCCTGGCGGCGGAGTCCGGTGCGGCGCCCGGGCGGCCCCTCACCCCCGTCGATCCGGACATTCCGGTTTCGCCGGGAACGGGGACGCCGGTGCGGGTGGGAACGGAGCCGGGAGCGACGCGACCGGACGCGACACATCGGGGAGCGACGAACGTGGAGGACGAACGGTGAGCGGCATCGGCAGGCCCGACACGGGGGCGGTGAACGCGAGCGGCCTGAGCCTGGGCATCGTCGGCGCCCGCTGGCACGAGAAGATCACCGATCAGCTCGTCGCGCGGGCCGAGCAGGCGGCCCGCGACTGCGGCGCCCGCGCCGTGACCGTACGGGTGGCGGGATCGCTGGAGATCCCCGTGGTGGCCCAGGCGATGGCCCGCCGGTACGACGCGGTGGTCGCGCTCGGCGCGGTCATCCGCGGCGAGACCGCGCACTTCGACTACGTGTGCGAGTCGGTGACCTCGGGCCTGACCCGCATCGCGCTCGACGAGGCCACGCCCGTCGGCAACGGCGTGCTCACCTGTGACACCCTCGACCAGGCCCTGGACCGCTCGGGACTGCCCGGCAGCCGCGAGGACAAGGGGTACGAGGCCACCATCGCCGCTCTGGAGACCGCGCTGCTGCTGCGCGCCCTGGCCCGGTGAGCCCCTCGCCCGGCCGTACGGCCCCGCCGCTGCCGATCGTCTGGCTCCCGCGCCGGACCCGCTCGGTCGCCTACGCGGTGGCGGCGGTGCTCGTGGTCGGCTCGGTGGTGTTCGCCGTGCTGCTGCCCGCCCGGTTCCACATGCCGGACCGGGTGGGCGTGGTCGTCTTCTTCTGCGGGGTCGCCTGGCTGCTGTACATGCTCGGCCGTTCGCGCGTCAAGGCCGACGAGCGCGGGGTCACCCTGGTGAACGCCTTCCGCGTCCGGCGCTACGAGTGGGCCGAGCTGATCGGCGTCTCCATGCAGGTGGGCGACCCCTGGCCCCGGCTCGACCTCGCCGACGGCTCCAGCATCGGGGCGATGGGCATCCAGGGCTCGGAGAAACAGGCCGCCGACCGCGCGGTCGCCGAACTACGCGCGCTGATCAAGGAACACGGCGAGGCCCCCGAGCCCGGCACGTCCCCCGGCGGGGAAGAGTCCACCGGGGCCTGAAGGGGGCTCGCCGACGGCCCCTCGACCTACCGGCACCCAAGGTCGCGCCGACTACCGGGAACGCCGTCGGGTCCGACCCCGCCGCCAGGCGCGTGCCGTGTTCGGCACGTCGGCATGTCTGGCGGGGGGAGAGCCCGCCAGAGCGGGCGCGCACTCGCCGACGTCCCCTCGACGCCGTGGGACGCCATGGTGACACAGCCCACCGGCATCGCCGAGGTCGCGCCGACCACCGGGAACGCCGTCGGGTCCGACCCCGCCGCCAGGCGCGTGCCGTGCCCGGCATGTCCGGCGTGCCGGAGGGCCTGCCAGGGCGTGAGGGATGTCCGCCGTGTCCGGTACGTCCGTCGGGTCGGCGGCCTCTCGCGATGCGGAATCGGCCGACATAGGCTTGGAGCCCCGGGTGTGGCGGGTGCGGCTCCGTCATCTCCTGGGATCGGCGGCGTGAACGTAAGGGGCAGGCGTTTTGGCAGTTATTGCGATGTCCTGGCGAAGCGTACCCTTGAGGGGTGTTGCGGCAGGATATGCAGATGTTTGATATTGAATCGCCCGAAATGCTGGCCAAGGTGCTGGAGAAGCACTCCTACCTCGCCGACGACGGGCTGGCGACCGCGTGCTTCCTGGCGTTGCGCATGGGGCGCCCCCTGTTCCTGGAGGGGGAGGCCGGGGTGGGCAAGACCGAGCT
This sequence comes from Thermopolyspora sp. NPDC052614, assembly GCF_040678635.1. Taxonomy (NCBI): domain Bacteria; kingdom Bacillati; phylum Actinomycetota; class Actinomycetes; order Streptosporangiales; family Streptosporangiaceae; genus Thermopolyspora; species Thermopolyspora sp. NPDC052614. Next base: position 5,486 of record NZ_JBFATZ010000004.1, on the reverse strand, counting down.
GGCCAAGACCATCGCGACCGTGCTCGACGCCCCGCTGATCCGGCTGCAGTGCTACGAGGGCCTCGACGCCGCCCAGGCGCTGTACGACTGGGACTTCCCCCGCCAGCTTCTGCACCTCAAGGCCGCCGAGGCCGCCGGCATCGACGACGCCGCCCGGCTGGAGGGCGAGCTGTACGACCGCCGCTACCTGATTTCCCGGCCGCTGCTGCGTGCGCTGGAGACCCAGCCGAGCGTGCTGCTGGTGGACGAGGTGGACCGCGCCGACGACGAGTTCGAGGCGTTCCTGCTGGAGGTGCTCAGCGACTTCCAGATCTCCATCCCCGAGCTCGGCACGGTCAGCGCCGAGCGCCCACCGGTCGTGGTGATCACCTCCAACCGCACGCGCGAGGTGCACGACGCGCTCAAGCGCCGCTGCCTCTACCACTGGCTGGAGCACCCGACGTTCGAGCGGGAGGTGGCCATCCTGCTCAAGCGCCTCCCGGCATGCGGGGAGGCCCTCGCCGCCCAGGTCGCCCGCGCCACCGAGCGGCTGCGCGAGGCCGACCTGGTCAAGCCGCCGGGCATCGCCGAGACCCTCGACTGGACCGAGGCCCTGCTCACCCTGGGCGCGCGCGACCTCGACCCCGGGCTCGCCGCCGCCACCCTCGGGGCCGTGCTCAAGTACCGCGAGGACCAGGAGACGGTCCTCAAGAACGGCCTGCTCAACCATGTCTGACCCGGTGCCCGGCGCGGTGTCCGGCCCGATGTCCGGCCCTAGGTCCAGCAGGGCGTCCGGCGCGGTGTCCGGCCCGATGACCGGCCCTGGGTCCAGTACGGCGTCCAGCGAGGTATCCGGCGCGGCCCGCGCCGGCGGTGACGGCAGGTCCTCCCGAGGCGAGTCGGCACCGGTCACGGGACGGTACGCCGTACCGGGGATGAGTCTCGGGCCCGCGCTGCCGCCCGTTCTCCGGGGTCCCCTCGCATCCGGCCCAGGCGGCGGGCACGCGACCGGAGCGGGTGCGGGGCCGGAAGCGGCGGGAGCCGGATCCGGGCGAGTGGACGAGCGCCTGCTGGCGGTCATGACCGGATTCGCGCGGACGCTGCGCGCCGCCGGGGTCGCCGCCGACCGGGAGCGTACGCAGAACCTCATCGAGGCGCTGGCCCAGGTGGACGTGACCCGCCCGATGGACGTGTACTGGGCCGGGCGCTTCACCCTGTGCTCAGGACCCGACGACTTCCCCAGGTACGACCGCTGCTTCGCCGCCTACTTCAACGGGGAGCGGGCCGTGCCGGGGCCGTCCCGCACGATCGTGACCGTCACCCGCCACCTGGCCGCCCTCGACGACGACGGGGACGGCGAGGAGTCCGGCGGCGACGCGACGCCGATGTCGGCGAGCCGTATCGAGGTGCTCCGGCAGCGTGACGTGGCCCGGATGACGGCCGCCGAACGCGACGAGGTTCACCGCATGCTCGCCCTGCTGGAGCCGGAGCGCCGCCAGCGCGTGTCGCGCCGCTTCACCCCCGCGCATCGCGGCAGGCTCGACAACCGCCGTACGATCCGGGAGACCCTGCGGCGCGGCGGCGAGACCGCCCGCCTGCGCTACCGGACGCACCGCACCCGGCCGCGCCGCGTCGTCTTGCTGGTCGACGTCAGCGGCTCGATGTCTCCGTACGCCGACACGCTGCTGCGTTTCGCGCACGCGCTGGTCCGCCGCGAGCCCCGCGCCACCCAGGTCTTCACCGTCGGCACCCGGCTCACCCGCGTCACCGACGAGTTGCGGCACCGCGACCCCGGCACCGCGATGCGCGAGGTGTCGGCCGCGATCCCCGACTGGAGCGGCGGCACCCGGCTCGGCGACGAGCTGAAGGAGTTCCTCGCCACGGGCTCCCACGCCCGGGGCGCCATCGTCGTGATCGCCTCCGACGGGTGGGAACGCGGCGACCCGTCCCTGCTGGGCCGCCAGATGGCCCGCCTGTCCCGCCTCGCCGCCCGCGTGGTCTGGGTCAACCCGCACAAGGGCAACGCGGGCTATGAGCCGCTGACCGGGGGCATAAGGGCCGCCCTGCCGTACGTTGACGACTTCGTGGCCGGGCACAGCCTGGCCGCCTTCGAGGACCTGGCCGTCTTGCTCTCCGCACGACGGTCCACGCCCCGGCGTACGGCGTGGCGATAGGCAGAACTTGATCGACCGGGAGGCCACAGTGCGTGACGTGCTTTCGCAAATCATCCGATGGTGGGAGGCCGGGGAGTCGTTCGGGTTGGCCACCGTGGTCAACACCTTCCGCAGCGCGCCCCGGCCGCCCGGCGCGTCGATGGCCGTGCTGAGGAGCGAGGCCGTGGGCAGCGTCTCCGGCGGCTGCGTCGAGGGGGCGGTGTACGAGCTGGCCGGCGAGGTGGTGGCGTCCGGCCCGCCGGTGCTGCAGCGGTACGGCGTGTCCGACGACGACGCCTTCACCGTGGGGCTGACCTGCGGCGGCATCATCGACATCTTCGTGGAGAAGATTTCCCGTGAGACCTTCCCCGAGCTGGGCGAGATCGCGGCGTCGATCGACAAGCACGAACCGGTGGCCGTCGCGACCATCCTGTCCGGCCCGGGCACGGTGGGGGCGCGCCGGGTCATCTGGCCCGACCGATCGTCGGGTTCGCTGGGGAGCGAGCGGCTCGACCAGGCGGTCGACGACGACGCGCGCGGCATGCTCGCCCAGGGCTCCACCGGGGTCCGCCGGTACGGCGCGGCGGGCGAGCGGCGTCTCGACGACCTCCAGGTGTTCGTGCACTCCTTCGCGCCGCCGCCGCGCATGCTCGTCTTCGGCGCGATCGACTTCGCCGCCGCCGTGGCGCGGATCGGCAAGTTCCTCGGCTACCACGTGGTCGTCTGCGACGCCCGGCCGGTGTTCGCCACCACCAAGCGGTTCCCCGACGCCGACGAGGTGATCGTGAAGTGGCCGCACGACTACCTCTCCGAGGCGCACGTGGACGAGCGCACCGTGATCTGCGTGCTCACCCACGACCCCAAGTTCGACGTGCCGCTGCTGGAGGTGGCCCTGCGGACCGACGCGGGCTACGTGGGCGCGATGGGCTCCCGCCGTACCCACGAGGACCGCATGGCGCGACTGCGCGAGGTCGGCCTGTCGGAGTCGGAACTGGCCCGCCTGCGCTCGCCGATCGGCCTCGACCTCGGCTCCCGCACCCCCGAGGAGACCGCCGTGTCGATCGCGGCCGAGCTGATCCAGTTGCGCTGGGGCGGCTCGGGCCGTCCCCTCACCGACACTGACGGGCGCATCCACCGGGACATTTAACCGCTCCCCTCGTGAACGAGGGGAGCGCCCGCTTACGCCGCCGGACGGGACGGCGTCCCGCCCGGTCCTATGCGATCGCCGCCGGACGGGGGTGTAGCCCGGCTTCGGGAGCATCACTCGCGTGGAGCTCTTAGAACGCCTAACAGAATGATCTCTGTTGTGGTTTGATCTCTCGCTGTAGCAAAGGCGAGAGGAGCGGTAGGTGGCGCGGCCGAAGCCGTGGGAGGTCAGCGATGAGTTGTGGGCGGTCGTCGAGCCGTTGCTGCCCAAGCATCAGCGGCGGACCCATCATCCGGGACGCAAGCGCCTGGACGACCGGCTGGTCCTGCAGGGCATCTTGTTCGTCCCGCACACCGGCATCGCCTGGGAGCACCTGCCCCGGGAACTGGGCTACGGCTCGGGCATGACCTGCCGGCGGCGCCTGGCCGAGTGGCAGAAGGCCGGCGTCCGGCAGCGACTGCACCAGGTCCTGCTCGATCGGCTGCGGGCCGCCGACGCGCTGGACTTCTCCCGTACCGCGGTGGACTCCTCCCACATCAGAGCGTTGAAAGGGGGGCGCAGACAGGCCCGAGCCCGGTCGGCAGAGGCCGGCCGGGCGGCAAGCACCACCTGATCACCGACGCCACCGGCATCCTGCTGGCGGCCATCGTCACCGGCGGCAACCGCAACGACGTCACCCGGCTTGTCCCGCTGCTGGAGGCCATTCGCCGGTGCGCGGCAAGCGAGGACGGCCCCGCCGACGCCCTGATGTGGTTCTAGGTGATCGCGGCTACGACCACGACAGGTACCGCAAGCTGGTGCGCGCGCTCGGGGTATGGCCCCAGATCGCCCGCCGCAGCACCGAGCACGGCTCTGGCCTGGGTAAACAGCGGTGGGTCGTCGAGCAGACCTTCGCCCTGCTACACGGCTTCCGCCGACTGCGGATCCGCTGGGAGATCCGCCTCGACATCCACCAGGCCTTCCTCAGCCTCGGCTGCGCGTTGATCTGCTGGCGCCGTCTCAGCTCATTGTGTTAGGCCTTCTTAGCGTGAGAGAGATCGCCTCTGCCGGCGGCGCGGCAGTGTGTGCTCGGCTGTCGCCGCACCGGCCGCAGTCTATCGTGCTGTACGCCGTGCACACCGGACGCGGGGGTGTGACCGTGCTTGCGTACCATGAAGATCAACGCGGCATTGGCTGGGGACATAGCGGCGTCCACCGCCTTGCGCGCCATCGTGGACTTGGTCGGCAACTTCGGTCGAAGGTATAAAGTGCCGTCCGGAACCTGGATCTGCGTGACGCTGCGGAAACTGGATCGCTGTGCGACGGCGACAGACGCAGCGTTCTCCAATTCCACCCTGATCACTGCCTATGTCGCCCCTTGGGCAGCTGCGAATTGGCAAGCCAGGTGGACCGCGAGGGTGGCAAGGTCAGGTCCCCGTCATTTCGGGTAGAGCCCGTAGGCGATGCTCACCTGGCCTTCGGTCAAGTCCTCCGTCCCGAATCGCACGTCGATGGTGCCCACCAGGTCCGCTTGGGCGGCGATGTGGATCCCGAAGGCGCGCAATGTGCCGTTGATGCTCCACTGCTGCTTGCACCTTCGTATGTATGCCACGGTTCCAGCTCGAAAGCTCGACCTCCCGGTGAGCCACCGCACCAGTTGGTCATCCTTGCTGGCCAGGTGCGCATCCAGGTCATCCAGAGATAGCGGGGAGAGGGTGGCAACGCCGTCGGACAGCCGCAATCTGCTCATCTGACAACTTGTAGGTGTCGAGAACCTCACAAGCAACCGGATATCGAAGTGTCGCCGTTCGGTCGTCTGTGCTGGGCCTGCTCATCGCCCCGGCCAAATCGGCGGCTAGGGGGTCGAGGAACATCGGAACGAAAACCGCCTCTAAGCTTCCGTCGCTCCTGGTAGGGGCACATGGTGGTGTATGGCATCTGCTGTAGTTCCACGTTCAACCACGCCGGGTTTATTGCAGGTCGGTTTCTGGCCCCGGCCGGATGGCGGGACCGTCTCGCAGTGCCCCGCTATCACCTCAGACAGGTGTAACGTCATCCCCTCGATCCCAGGGCTCCGGCGTAGTCGCAGTTTGAGGCCTGATGTCCGGATCTTGTGAGGCGGCGGCCGGAATACGTGAGCAGGCACGACCTTCGCGATCATGAGGTTGTCGAAGCCTTGATCGTGAGAGAAGACCGTGCCTGCCCCCTCATCCCCGATCTGCGCCGTC
>NZ_JBFATZ010000003.1:39332-672039 GCF_040678635.1 Thermopolyspora sp. NPDC052614 | reverse complement strand
GAAGCGAGAGACCGTACTCAAGCCGAAGCCCTCACGCTTTGGTGATGTGACGGACCTTCCGGGCAGAAACGCCCGGAATGCTGAGAGCCGCTGAGGCTCTGAGCAACGGTGCACGGGCACGACCGTAACAAGCGGCCAGGACCATGACAATGAGCGTTTGCCCGTAAGCAAGCAGAAGGGTCTGTGACGCTGGGTGATGCGAGCTGATCAGGCGACGGGCGGTCGGCGCTCAGCGGATCTGCTCGGGCCACTGCCGGCCGGGATAGTCTTCGGCCACTGTTGTCAAGTCTGACCAGGTGTGATTCGCGTATGGCGACGGAGGTCATGCCAGATGGAAGCGCTGATTTCCGCGATGGAAGATATGGTCACAGTCCACTACGGGCAGTTCCTGCTGGCGGACGAGGACGGCGCTCAGGGGGTTCCCGACGATTCGCCGTCCCCTTGGGAGCTCAGTTTCGACGAAAACGACTGGTTTCAGGTAACACCAAACGGAGCGCTGATCAGTACGGGTTACTCCGATCACCGGGTCACCGTCCGCCTGGAGTTGTGGGGCTCTCCTCCGCCGATGTCGGAGCATTGGGATGACGTGTGGGAGGGTGACTTCTACGCCGGTTCAGGGCGCATCGCTCTGGCCACACTGCTCACCGACGAAAGCCATGAAGTCTTTGATCTCGGGCGGCGGGACTCATCCTGGCGGCTGCGTGCGCACGTGCGACAGCTTCGCGACACCGACGACATCGACTGGGAGACGGAGGGATTCCCTTCTGGCGTGGAGTTCTACCTGCTGCGCTTCTGGCTCGCCACCTGAGACGGCGTCGCGTCGGGCTAGCGCTCGTGATAAGACTCCCGCTCGGGCGGCTCTCAGGACGCGGCGATGAGGGCCACCGCGCCGAGGGCGAAGCCGACGCCGGTGATTTGTACGGCGTTGAGGCGTTCGCCGAGGACGTGGCGGGCGAGTACCAGCGTGCTGGCCGGGTAGAGGGAGACGATTACGGCGACCAGGCTGAGCAGGCCGCGTTGTACGGCGAGGAGATACAGCACGTTGGCCGCCATGTCCAGTACGCCCGCGAGCAGGATGGTCCCCAAAGAGCCCTTGCCCGGGCGCAGGCCGCGTCCGGTCAGCAGGGCGAGGACGGCCACCAGGGCGATTGAGGCGAAGCGGGCCCCGAGCAGCGGCCACAGACCCGAGTCGCCGGGGGCGTGGCTGAGCAGGATGAAGAATCCGCCGAATCCGGCGCCGGAGATCAGCGAGGCGAGCAGCGGGCCGACGCCGCCTCCGGCGGGCGTGGCCGAGGGGGCCCGGCTCACCAGGAGTACGGCGAGGATGGCGAGGGCGATTCCGGCGAGGGCCATGAGCTCGGGGCGTTCGCCTGCGGCGAGCCCGAACAGGACCGGGAGGCCGGCCGAGACGGTCGCGGTGACGGGGGCGACCACCGACATGGTGCCGGTCGCGAGCGCCCGGTAGAAGAAGATCAGGCCGCCGCCTCCGGCGAGCCCGGCCAGCATGCCCCACAGCAAGGCGGGCGGGCTGCTTCGGCCCGGCAGCAGCGGCATCAGGGCCACGATGAAGGCGAGTCCGGCCGCCTGGGAGAGCACGACGACGGCGTACACCTGGGAGCGTTTGGTGGCGAGCCCGCCGAAGAAGTCCGCCGCGCCGTACACCACCGCGCAGGTGGTCGCCAGGACGATCGCCGTCACCTTGCTCCTCCAGTGCAATAGATTGGACTGGAAGTACACTAGCTGTTGGTACAACAAACTGGAAAACGGTTTTAATAGACTGCACCGCATGCCGGAACTGGAGACGATCACCGCGGCGATCGCGAACAACGTCCGGGCCCAGCGGGCGCATCGGGGGATGACGCTCGACGAGCTGGCCCTGCGGTCCGGCGTGAGCAGGGGGATGCTGATCCAGATCGAGCAGGGCCGCACCAACCCGAGCATCAACACCCTCAACCGCATCGGGGACGCGCTGGGGGTGTCGGTGGGCCGCCTGGTCGAGGTGTCCGACACGCCGGTGGTGCGCGTCGTGCACGAGTCCGACGTGGTCACGGTGTGGCGGGGGGACCGGGGCGGGTCGGCGCGGCTGCTGGTCGGCACCGACGCGCCCGCGATCCTGGAGCTGTGGGACTGGCGGCTGGGGCCCGGCGAGCATCACGACAGCGACGCGCACGCCGCCGGCACCCGCGAGATGCTGACCGTTCTGTCCGGGACGCTCACGCTGTCGGTGTACGGCAAGAGCCATGTCGTGGGGCGGGACGAGGCGGTGCTGTTCCGGGCCGACCGGCCGCACCGGTACGCCAACGAAGGCGAGCAGGAGGTCCGGTTTGTGATGGTTGTAACCGAACCTCGCGACACGCCGGACCTCTGAATCCACACCTGTTGCCCACCTCGCGTGAAACGCTCACCCGAGAGGTGAAACGCAGACATCTGGGTAATGGTCCGAGTACCCGGCCGAGGTTTCGCGGGGCGACACGGCCGGGGTGTGCCACATGTCCCCGCGGTGCTTTCGGGGGGAAGCGTGCGAGTCGGGGGCGCGGTGGCGTCGCTGTGCGCGGCGGCGTTATTGGTGACCGGTTGTTCCGGTATCGGGATGTTCCGAAAGGCGGAGGAGACGGGGGAGACGGGGAACGTTCCCGAACAGCCGTTGAGCAGGCCGGTTGACCCCGACACGCTGCGGCAGCGGCTCACCGCCCAGCAGCCGGAGTGGCCGACGGGGCGCCTTCAGGCGGGGCCCGGGGCCCGCACGGTGGACTGCGCGCGGGTCAGGTGCGTGGCGCTGACCTTTGACGATGGGCCGGGGAAGTACACCGGGCAGGTGCTGGACATGCTCGCGGCGCACAACGCGCGGGCGACGTTCTTCGTGATCGGGCGGAACGTCACGCCCGAGTTCCGGCCGCAGCTGGCCCGGATCGTCGCCGAGGGGCACGAGATCGGCAACCACACGTGGAACCATCCGCAGCTCAACTCGCTGTCGCAGGCGAAGCTCACCGACGAGCTGGGCCGCACGAATAAGATCATCGCCGCCTATACGGGCGTGCGGCCGCACACGCTGCGACCGCCGTACGGGATGACGAACGCGAAGGTGGCGCGGGAGGCCAAGCGGCAGGGGCTCGCCCAGATCTTGTGGACGGTGGACACGGTGGACTGGAAGGACCACAACACGGCGGTCGTGCTGAAGCGGGCCCGGCAGGCGCGGCCGGGGGCGATCGTGCTGCTGCACGAGACCGTGAAGACGACGGTGGCCGCGGTGCCGCAGATCCTCAAGCACTTCGACCGGCAGGGCTACACCTATGTGACGGTGTCGGAGCTGTTCGGCGAGCAGTACCTGCAGCCCGGGGAGAAGTACAAGGAGCACGTCGGCATGATTCAGTGATTCAGTGACGGAGGCGGGCGCGTCACTGACCGCGAGGTTCAGTGAACGGCAGGATGGCGATCGCGACGATGGCTCAGGCGGGCACAGTGGTGACCGCTTTATATGTGGCGACGCGCATGGCGGGATCCCCCTTTCTCGGGGGGATCCTGCCGCCGTGTGTTCGACGCGGAACGCTTACGCGGAAGATCCGCGCTTGGCGCGGGCGGCCATGCGGGCGCGCTCGGCCGCGTTGAGGACCACCTTGCGCAGCCGTACCGACGAGGGGGTGATCTCCACGCACTCGTCCTCGCGGATGAACTCCAGCGCCTGCTCCAGGCTGAGCACGCGCGGCGGGATGAGCCGCTCCAGCTCCTCGCCGGTGGAGGAGCGCATGTTGGTGAGCTTCTTCTCCTTGGTGATGTTCACGTCCATGTCGTCGGAGCGGGAGTTCTCCCCGACGATCATGCCCTCGTAGACCTCGGTGGTCGGCGGCACGAACAGGGTGCCGCGCTCCTGCAGGTTGAACATCGCGTACGAGGTCGCCACGCCGGCCCGGTCGGCGACGAGCGACCCGGTGGGGCGGGTGCGCAGCTCGCCGAACCAGGGCTCGTAGCCCTCGAAGACGTGGTGGGCCAGGCCCGTGCCGCGCGTCTCGGTGAGGAACTCGGTGCGGAAGCCGATCAGGCCGCGGGCCGGCACCAGGAACTCCATGCGGATCCAGCCGGTGCCGTGGTTGATCATCTGCTCCATGCGGCCCTTGCGGACGGCGAGGAGCTGGGTGACCGCGCCGAGGTACTCCTCGGGGCAGTCGATGGTGAGCCGCTCGACCGGCTCGTGCACCTTGCCGTCGATCTCGCGGGTGACCACCTGCGGCTTGCCGACGGTGAGCTCGTAGCCCTCCCGGCGCATCGTCTCCACCAGGACGGCGAGGGCGAGCTCGCCGCGGCCCTGCACCTCCCAGGCGTCGGGGCGCTCGGTGGGCAGCACGCGCAGCGACACGTTGCCGACGAGCTCGCGGTCGAGGCGGTCCTTGACCATGCGGGCGGTGACCTTGGTGCCCTTCTGCCTGCCCACCAGCGGGCTGGTGTTGGTGCCGATGACCATGGAGATCGCCGGCTCGTCCACGGTGATCAGCGGCAGCGGGCGCGGGTCCTCGGGGTCGGCGAGGGTCTCGCCGATCATGATGTCCGGGATGCCGGCGATGGCGATGATGTCGCCCGGACCGGCCTGCTCGGCGGGCTTGCGCTCCAGCGCCTCGGTCATCAGCAGCTCGCCGATGCGCACCCGCTCGATCGTGCCGTCGGTACGGCACCAGGCGACCTGCTGGCCCTTGCGGATCGTGCCGTGGTGCACCCGGCACAGCGCGATGCGGCCGAGGTAGCTGGAGGAGTCGAGGTTGGTGACGTGCGCCTGCAGCGGCGAGGTGGGGTCGTAGGTGGGCGCAGGGACCGTCTGCTTGATCGTCTCGAACAGCGGCTCCAGGTCCGGCGAGTCGGGCATCTCGCCGTCGCCCGGCCGGGTGAGGGAGGCGCGGCCGGCCTTCGCCGAGGCGTACACGATCGGGAAGTCGATCTGGTCCTCGGTGGCGTCGAGGTCGAGGAACAGCTCGTAGGTCTCGTCGACGACCTCGGCGATGCGCGAGTCGGGCCGGTCGACCTTGTTCACGCACAGGATGACCGGCAGCTTCGCGGTGAGCGCCTTGCGCAGCACGAAGCGGGTCTGCGGCAGCGGGCCCTCGGAGGCGTCGACGAGCAGCACGACGCCGTCCACCATCGACAGGCCGCGCTCGACCTCGCCGCCGAAGTCGGCGTGGCCGGGGGTGTCGATGATGTTGATGGTGAGGTCGCCGTGCCTGACGGCGGTGTTCTTGGCGAGAATGGTGATGCCCTTCTCGCGTTCGAGGTCGTTGGAGTCCAGCACGCGGTCGTCGACGTCCTGGCCCGCGCGAAACGCCCCGGACTGCCACAGCATGGCATCGACCAGGGTGGTCTTGCCGTGGTCGACGTGCGCGATGATCGCGATGTTCCGCAGGTCGTCGCGGCTGTGCAAAGGCATGATTCAGTCTCGTTCTGGTCGTGGGGTTGGTCCGCGCCTCGGTGCCCGCTGGAGGTGAATCGGGGCGTGCAGAAACCGGGCCGCCTTCCCATTTTACTTGATCGTTATCGCGCTCGAATGCCGTAATCGGCGCGTTCGCCCGTCGCCGCCGATCGGACGCCCCCGCGCCGCCGCACCCGCGACGCCCTCGGTACCCTCGGACCGTGCCACTCGCTCCCGTGTTCGGCGCCATGATGCGCACCTCCGACGGCGTGCGGATCGACGCCGGGCACATCCCCGGCCGCTCCCTCGATCTGGGGATCGTCGTCGCGCACGGATTCACCGGATCGTGGCGGGAACGGGCGAGCCGCCGCATCGCGCACGCGCTGAGCGCCTTCGGCGGCGTGCTTGCGTTCGACTTCCGCGGCCACGGCCGCTCGTCGGGCCTGTCCACCGTGGGCGATCTGGAGATCCTCGACATCGAGGCGGTCGTCCGGCACGCCCGCGTGGTGGGATACCGGCGGGTGGTCACGGTCGGGTTCTCGATGGGGGCGGCGGTCGCGGTACGGCACGCCGGCCTGATCGGCGGGGTGGACGCGGTCGTGGCGGTGAGCGGCCCGGCCCGCTGGTACTACCGGGGTACCCGGCCGATGCGGCAGGTGCACTGGGCGATCGAGCAGCCGGTCGGGCGGCTGGCGGCGCGGCTGGTCAAGCGCACCCGCATCGGCGTCGGGCCGTGGGATCCCGTGCCGGTGCCGCCGCATGAGGCGGCGGGGCTGATCGCGCCGACGCCGCTGCTGATCGTGCACGGCGACGCGGACCGGTTCTTCCCGCTGGAGCACGCGCACCAGCTCTACGAGGGCGCCCGCGACCCCCGTGAGCTGTGGATCGTGCCCGGGTACGGCCACGCCGAGACGGCGGCCACCCCCGATCTGATCCGGCGGATCGGGCGATGGGCGGCGGAGCAGAAAAACTTTCACGAAAACTGAGAACTTTTCCCCCGCGGGCGTCGTCTACACATGCGGTTGAGACACAGCCGGCTGACAGGCACGGCGCGGGGGCGTTCGGGTGTTGCACGGTACGCGGCTGCCGTGCAACACCTGAACTATTTGTGCTACTGAGGCGGAAGTTCCCAAACTGCACTTTTGGGGCATGAGTTCGTCCGTTCCGGTGGCAGGGGTGAAGATCATCTTCTATAGTTCCCTCCGTCTGAGGAGGGGAGAGCGGCGTGAAACCAGGCCGGGTCCTCGCTCTGGCCGTCGTCCTCGCCGGGCTGGCCGCGGTCGCCGGCACGCCGGGCGCGCAGGCCGATCCCGATCGGCAGGCCAAGCTGAATCAGCTCACCAAGCAGTCCAAGGCGCTGTCCAAGGCGTACCGGGGCGAGATCCAGAGTCTGGAGGAGGCCAAGCGCGCCGCGCGCAAGGCGGACGCCCGGGCCAAGTCCCTCAAGAGCAGCGTCGCCAGCGCGGAGACCAGCCTCACGATGTACGCGCAGACCTCGTACATGAACGGCGGCCTCGACCCGACCCAGATGTTCACCTTCGGCAACGGCGACCTCAACCAGGCCGCCAAGCTCAACTACCTGGCGACGGAGCGGGCCGCGCGGCTCAACCGCCTCGCCGCGCTGCTCAAGGAGGCCAAGCAGGCGGAGAAGGCCGCCGACGACAAGATCGACGAGCTCGAGGACAACATCGAGGAGCTGCGGAAGAAGCGGCGGCAGGTGGAGCGGCTGCTCGCCCGCTTCGGCTTCCAGACCCCCGACGCGGGAACCGGCCTCACCCCGCGCATGATCAGCATCCGCAACCAGATCATGCAGAACTTCCCCATGCCGTACGGCGTGGGCTGCCTGCGCCGCGGCGACCCGGGCGAGCACGGCGTCGGCCGGGCCTGCGACTTCATGATGAGCCCCGGCGGCCGGCCCGCCGCCGGCGACGACCTCGAACGCGGCAACGCCCTGGCCGAGTGGTGCATCAAGAACGGCCGCCAGATCGGCATCATGTACATCATCTGGCAGCAGCGCTACTACGACATCCGCACCGGCGGCGGCTGGCGCATGATGGCCGACCGCGGCAGCCCCACCGCCAACCACTACGACCACGTGCACGTCTCGGTGCTCTAGCGTCTCCGGGCGCGGGCCCTCAGCCGGAGCGGCGGGCGATCTCCTCCCGGTACCAGTGGTAGGACGCCTTCGGCGTGCGCCGCTGGGTGGCGTAGTCCACGTGCACCAGGCCGAAGCGCTGGTGGTGGCCCTCGGCCCACTCGAAGTTGTCGGTGAGCGACCAGACGAAGTAGCCGCGCACGTCCACGCCCTCGGCGCGGGCGGCGTCGAGGGCCGCCAGATGGCCGTCGAGGTAGGCGATCCGCGCCCGGTCGTCGATCGTCCCCCGCTCGTCGGGGACGTCGGGCTGGGAGCAGCCGTTCTCGGTGACGTAGATCGGCGGGAGGGCCGGGCCGTACCGGGCGCGCAGGCCGGCGAGCAGCTCGCGCAGGCCGTCGGGGACGACCGGCCAGCCGAAAGCGGTCGTGGGGTACCCGGTGATGCCGGCGTCTTGGAAGGGCAGGCCGGGGGCGTCCGGGGCGGCGATGCGGGTGGGGTTGTAGTAGTTGACGCCGAGGCCGTCGAGCGGGGCGGCGATGAGCTCCAGGTCGCCGTCGCGGACGACCGGGGCGAGGTCCGTGCCGTAGGCCGACAGGTCGGGGTAGCGGCCGAGCAGGACCGGGTCGTTGAACAGGCGGTTGTGCAGGGTGTCGTAGGCGTCGGCGGCGGCGAGGTCCTCCGGGGCCCGCGACGCGGGCCACACCGGCGTGCAGTTGTTGGTGAGCAGCACGCGGCCGGCGTTCCTGGCCCGCAGCTCCCGTACGGCGAGGCCGTGCGCGAGAAGCTGGTGGTGGGCCGTGGGCAGGGCGTCGGTGAGCAGGGCGTGGCCGGGCGCGTGCAGGCCCAGGGCGTAGCCGTAGGCCATGTGCACGAACGGCTCGTTCAGCGTGATCCACAGCGGGACCCGGTCGGCGAGCCGGTCGGCGACGATCCCGGCGTAGTCGGCGAAGTACGCGGCCGTGTCCCGGTTGAGCCAGCCGCCCTTCTCCTCAAGCGCCTGCGGCAGGTCCCAGTGGAACAGGGTGAGCGCGGGCGCGATCGACCGCTCGCACAGCGCGTCCACCAGCCGGTCGTAGAAGTCCAGGCCGGCGTGGTTGACCGCGCCCCGGCCCGTCGGCAGCACGCGGGGCCAGGAGACCGAGAACCGGTAGGCGTTCACCCCCAGGCCCGCGAGCAGCTCGACGTCCTCGCGCCAGCGGTGGTAGTGGTCGCACGCCACGTCGCCGTTCTGGCCGTCGCGGATGTGTCCCGGCAAATGGGAGAAAACGTCCCAGATCGACGGCCCCTTGCCGTCCTCGTCGGGGGCGCCCTCGATCTGATACGCCGCGGAGGCGGCACCCCAGAGCATGTCGTCGAGCACCATGGCGAGCGCCTTTCCATCAACACGAGTTTGGCTCACGTTACGCGCCGGGTGCCGCGGATGTACATAATGGGCCTCGTGATGAAGGTCTCCACAGGGACGCTCCGGCGTCGCCCGGCCCAGCGGCGCAGCCTGGAGCGGGTCGAGCGCATGCTGGACGAATGCGCCCGGCTCCTGGACGAGGTCGGCTACGACGCGTTGACCACCAAGGAGGTGGCACGCCGGGCGGGAGTGCCGATCGGCACCTTCTACCAGTTCTTCTCCGACAAGCAGGGGCTCGTGCGGGCGCTCGCGCTGCGCAACCTGGACGCCTTCTTCGACCGGGTGAGCGCCCGGCTGGCGCGCGTGGAGCTGGCGCACTGGACGGACGCCGTCGACCTGATGATCGACGAGTTCGTGGACATGAAGCACACGATGCCCGGCTTCGGGGTGATGGACTTCGGCGAGGTGCTGGTCACCCCCGGCGGCCCCGCGCTGCGCGGCACCGAACGCCTGCTCGCCGGGGACATGGAGAACAACCTCGTCGTCGCCGACCGCCTGCGCGTCTTCACCGTCGAGCTGCTCGGCGCTCCGGCGGGGCCCGAGCTCGACCGTGCGCTCGTCGTCGCCGTGGAGGCGGCCGACGCGGTGCTCAAGCTGGCCTTCCGCGTGCGTCCCGACGGCGACCCCGACCTGATCGACGAGTGCAAGCGCCTGGTTCGCCGCTATCTGGAGGACCACCTCCCCTGACGGCGGCGGTGATCCGGCGGCGGTTCGGTCCGGGAGCGGCGCGACAGTGGAACGGAGGAGCGGATGGGCGAGCGCACGATCACCCGGGAGAACGGCACCTACACCCCCGGCCAGGTGGCCGACGAGACCGGGTTCAGCCTCGACACGCTGCGCTACTACGAGCGCATCGGCCTGCTGGAGCGCGTCCGCAGGAACTCCGCGGGGCAGCGCAGGTTCACCGACGATGACCTCGGCTGGCTCGGCATGCTCCGCTGCCTGCGCGACACCGGCATGCCGATCGCCGAGATGCTCCGCTTCGCGGAGCTCACCCGCGCCGGCGACCACACGATCCCCGACCGCGTCGCCCTGCTGGAGGCCCACGACCGCAACGTCGAGCTCCAGATCGCCAACCTGCGCGAGAAGCAGGGCGCCATCAAGCGCAAGATCGGTTACTACCGGGACCTGATGGCCCTCGACGGCGGCGGCTCCTCGTCGGCCTGACGGCCGATGGTCAGGCCCGGCGTCCGTCCTGAGGCGCGGGAACGGCGGAGGAGTCGGTGCCGTACGCCTGGGCCTGCAGGTTGTAGAGCTCGGCGTAGAGGCCGTCGAGGGACATCAGGCGCCGATGGGTGCCCTCCTCGACGACCTTGCCGTGGTCGAGGACGTAGATGCGGTCGGCGTAGCGGACGCTGGCGAGGCGGTGGGTGATGAGCAGGACCGTCCGGCCGCCGGAGTGCCGCCGGACGCGCTCGAAGAGGGCGTGCTCGGCGCGGGCGTCGAGCGCGGCGGTGGGCTCGTCGCAGATCAGCAGCGGGGCGTCGCGGTAGAAGCCGCGGGCGACGGCGACGCGCTGCCACTGGCCGCCGGACAGCTCCTCGCCGTCCTTGAAGCGCCGGTCGAGCAGCGTGTCGTAGCCGCGGGGCAGCCCGGCGACGACCTCGTCGGCCCCGGCCACCCTGGCCGCGTCGAGGATCGCCGCGTCGCCCTTCTCCAGGCCCATCGTGATGTTGTGGCGGGCGGTGAGCGGCCACCGGGTGTGGTCCTGGGCGATGACGGCGATGTGACGGCGCCGCTCCTCGGGATCGACCTCGGCGAGGTCCACCCCGTCCCAGCACACGCGGCCCGAGTCAGGCTCGTACAGGCAGGCGAGGATCTTGGACAGGGTGGTCTTGCCCGAGCCGTTCTCGCCGACCAGGGCCACCACCTCCCCGCGGCGCAGGCGGATCGACACGCCCCTCAGCGCGGGCGCGTCCGCGCCCGGATAGGTGAAGGCGACGTCCTCGACGGTGATCTCCTCGAAGGACTCCGGCGCGGGCCGGGTGCGGTCGGCGTGCACGCGCCGCTCGGCCTCCTCGCAGAAGGCGATGAAGTCGGTGAAGTAAAGCCCGTCCTCGTACAGGCGGTTGGTGGCGAACATGAGCGTGGACAGCGAGCTCTGGCCCGAGCGGATGGCGAGCACGGCCGTGCCCGCCACGGCGAGCGGGACCTCCCCCACCGCGAGCAGCACGCCCAGCGCGACGTAGACCAGCGCGGTGCCGACGCCGCCGAGCGCCTCGCCGACCAGCCGGGCGACCGTCTCGCGGCGGGCCAGATCGAGCATGACCTTCTGCTCGGCGCGGGCGACCCGGTCGTACATCGCCAGCAGGAAGCCGCGCATGGTGAACGACCGCACCTCGGCGGCGGGCTCGCGGGTGCTGAGCAGCTCGCCGATGATCCACTTGCGGCGGCGCGCGGGCATGATGCCGAACACCGCGGTGTAGCGCTCGCGGGCCGAGCGCACCGCCGCCCAGGCGTCCGGCACCACCGCGAGGACCAGCAGCGGAAGCAGCACCGGGTGCAGCACGCCGAGCACGCCCGCCACCGCCGCGATGCCGATCACGCCGGTGAGCACGTCGACGGTGGTGCGCACCACCGAGTCCGACATGTGCACGCCGCGCGCGTCGGCCCGCTGCAGCGCGTCGTGGAAGTCGGGGTCGTCGAAGGCGGCGAGCTCCACCCTGCTGGTCAGGTCGTACAGGCGCATCTCGGCGATGCGCGCCACCTGCGGGGCCAGGCGCGACTGCGCCCACCCGGCGGCGGCCTGGAGCGAGGTGCGCACGGTCGCGGCGATCGCGACCAGCAGCAGGCTGGGCAGCGCGGCCCTGACCCGGTCCGGCGTGGGCTGGGCGGAGAACAGCGCTTGGAGCACGCCGGTGGTGGCGAGCAGGCCGAAGGCGGTGAAGACGCCGCCGAGCAGGCTCAGCGTGATCGTCGCCACGGTGTCGCGCGGGCCGGCCGCCCAGGCGATGCGCACGGCCTGGGCGATCAGGGCGGGCAGCTTCCGCGCCACGGTGAGGAAACCGACGTCGGCCAGCGCGTCGGCGTGCGCATACCACTTGGGCATGTCGAGCTCGCCGAGCTCGTCGGGATCGCCTGCGGTGCCCGCCGTGCCTGCGTGATCCTCTCCGGGACGGTCGGCGGGTCGCTCGCCGGGCGAGCCCGGCCCGCCGGATGAGCCGCCGTCGCCGGGACCGTCCGGCTCGTCGTGGGGGTCTCGGTCGTCTGGGGGGCCGTCTGCGGGGCCGTCCGGGCGGTCGTCAGGGGGGTTCGTGGGGGTGGTGGCCATGCCCTCAGTCTGAACGCCGCCACCGACAATCCGCGATCGGTTAACGCCGGAGAGCGACGTACCCGGGCGAAGAGGAGCAGCTCGATTAACCGCTACAACGGCGATGATGTGCGGGTATGCCGAGACGTTACATGAAACGTTCTTGACTGTGTGCCTGCGGAGTGGCTTCATTGGCGGAGGTGACAACGTTGTCAACCCGTACATCGAAACCTGCGGGGAGTTTCGTGGCCGGGTCATGGAGGAGTCCGAAGGGATATGGCAATGCGGAGACGATGGATATCGGCCGCCGCGATCGGCCTGGCCGGCATTCTGGCCCTCGGCGCCTGTGGTGGCGGGAGTTCGGGAGACGGCGGCGGTGGCGGCGGGCAGAGCACCTCCCAGAAGCGGGTCGAGGTGTTCTCCTGGTGGACCGGGCCGGGTGAGGCCGACGGCCTCAAGGCGATGCGGGAGATCTTCGAGCGGCAGAACCCGAACTTCACCTTCTACGACGCCGCGGTGGCGGGCGGCTCAGGGGACCAGGCCCGCGCGCTGCTGTCGAGCAAGCTGCAGGCCAACCAGCCGCCGGACACCTTCCAGGGCCACGCCGGAGCCGAGCTGCAGGGCTACATCAAGGCCGGCAAGCTTGAGCCGCTGAACTCCCTGTACGACGAGCTCAAGCTCAAGGACGTCTTCCCGCAGCAGCTCATCGAGCAGATCACGGTCGCCGGGAACATCTACTCGGTGCCGGTGAACATCCACCGGTCGAACATCCTGTGGTTCAACCCCAAGGTGCTGAAGGACGCCGGGATCGCGGCCGCGCCGAAGACCATCGACGAGTTCATCGCCGACCTGGAGAAGGTGAAGAAGTCCGGGAAGATCCCGCTGTCGATCGGCTCCCAGTGGACCCAGGTCCACCTGCTGGAGAGCGTGCTGCTCGGCTCGCTCGGCACCGACGCCTACAACGCGCTGTGGACGGCGAGCGCCGACTGGTCCAGCGCCGAGGTGACCAAGGCGCTGGAGAACTTCAAGAAGATCATGTCGTACGCCGGCACCCCGCAGGAGGACTGGCAGCCCGCGGCCAAGCAGGTCGCCGACGGCGAGGCCGCCTTCAACATCATGGGCGACTGGGCCTACGGCTACTTCCACAACCCGCCGGACGGCGGTCTCGGCAAGACCTCCAAGACCGACTTCGACTGGGTCCCCTCGCCGGGCACCGACGGCACGTTCATGTGGCTCTCGGACAGCTTCACCCTGCCCAAGGGCGCCCCGAACCGTGACGGCGCGATCGCGTGGCTCAAGGTCGCGGCGAGCAAGGAGGGGCAGGACGCGTTCAACCCGCTGAAGGGCTCGATCCCCGCCCGCAAGGACGCGGACAAGTCCCTGTACAAGGACTACCTCGCCTGGAACCTGGAGCAGTGGGCGAACGACAAGCTCGCCGGCTCGATCCAGCACGGCGTGGTGGCCAACGACGCCTGGCGTACCGCGATCAACGACGCGGTCGGCCTGTTCAGCCAGGACCAGGACGTCGCCAAGCTGCAGACGGCGCTGGCGGACGCGGCCAAGGCCAGCGGCCAGTAGCCGGTGCCGACACGTCCCGCCGCCGTGCCCGCCCGGGCGCGCACGCACCCCGGGTTCGCGTGGGGCACGGCGGCGGGTCCGTACCCGAAAGGTGAGTTGTGACTGCCAAAACGGCACCCCCGAGGGCGCGGCGCGCGCCCAGGTGGCTTCCGGGCCTGCTGCTGGTGTCGCCGTCGATCGTGGCGATCGCCGTGTTCGTGTACGGCATGCTGGGCTGGAACTTCAAGGTCGCGCTCAGCGACCAGCACGACGAGATCACGCCCGGGAGGTTCGTGGGCGTGGAGAACTTCGTCAACCTGTGGGATGAGACGCGCTGGGGCATCTCGGTACGGCACGCGATCGTGTTCACCGTGGTGTTCGTCGGCGGCGCGCTGGTCCTTGGCTGGTTCCTGGCGTTCCTGATGGAGAAGGGGATCAAGGGCGAGGGCGGCTTCCGGGCCGTCTACCTGTTCCCGATGGCGATCTCGTTCATCGCCACGGGCGTGGTCTGGCGCTGGCTGATGAACAGCGCCACCGGAGAGCGTGCGGTCGGCCTGAACGCCCTGTTCGGCCACCTGGGGCTGGACTTCCTGCAGTGGCAGTGGTTCCGCGACCAGGACTGGGGGATGGCCGCGATGGCCATCCCTGCCATATGGCAAATGTCTGGATATGTCATGGCGTTGTTCCTCGCCGGGTTCCGCGGCGTGCCCGAGGAACTGCGCGAGGCGGCGCGGGTGGACGGCTGCAACGAGTGGCAGGTCTACCGCTATGTGGTGTTCGCGTTCCTGCGCCCGGTCACGCTGTCGGCGCTGATCATCCTGGGCCACATCTCGCTGAAGGTCTTCGACCTGATCGTGTCGGTCTCCGGCAAGCAGATCATCACCGACGTACCGGCGATCTTCATGTGGACCGCCGTGTACGACTCGCACGACCCGGCCAAGGGCGCCACCATCGCCGCCTACATCGTGTTGTCGGTGGCGGTCTTCGTGGTGCCGTACCTGATCTGGAACGCCCGCAGGGAGAAGCGACAGTGACGACGATCGCCAAGGCCCCGCCCACCGAGGCGCGGCCGCAGACCCCGGCGCCGAGGCCGAGGGACCGGGCGGCGCTGTGGCGCGGCGTGCGCCTCGCCCTGCTGCTCGTGTTCGCCGTGATCTTCCTGATCCCGGTGTACGTGCTGCTGGTGACGAGCTTCAAGCCGCTGTCGGAGGCCGACCCGGGCCAGGCGTGGAACCTGCCGCAGGTCTGGACGACCGAGGCGTGGCAGGTGGCCTGGGAGAAGCTCGCGCCGGGCGTGTGGAACAGCATCCTGCTCGCCGTGCCCGGGTCGATCCTGTCGGCGATGCTCGGCTCGATGAACGGCTTCGTGCTGTCCAAGTGGCGTTTCCCGGCCGCGGACGTGGTGTTCACGCTGTTCCTGTTCGGCATGTTCATCCCGTACCAGGGCGTCATGATCCCGCTGGTGCGGCTCATGGTGGGGTTGAACGACCTGACCGGCACGCAGCTGTTCTACGGCGCGATCCCCGGCCTCACGCTCGCGCACGTGGTATACGGTATTCCGATCTGCACGCTGATCTTCCGCAACTACTACGTGACGATCCCGGACGAGCTGATCGAGGCGTCCCGGGTGGACGGCGCGGGCATGCTGCGCACCTACTGGTCGGTGGTGCTGCCGGTGTCCGGCCCCGCGTTCGCGGTCGTGATCATCTGGCAGTTCACCTCGCTGTGGAACGACTTCCTGTTCGCGGTCTTCCTCACCGGCCCGCAGAGCTGGCCGACCACGGTCATGCTCAACAACATCGCGGGCGCCCAGACGGTGCCGTACAGCCAGCAGATGGCCGCGGCGATCCTCGCCTCGATCCCCACGATGATTATTTATGTGCTGCTGGGACGGTTCTTCATGCGCGGCCTCATGGCCGGTGCGCTGAAGGGTTAGCGAGCGAGTCGCCGAGCGGCGTGCGGTGGTAGAGCACGCTGCGGCCGGTGCGCACGCCGGCGATCAGGCCCGCCTCGCGCAGCGCGGCGATGTGGTCGCCGGTGCCGCCGATGCTGAGCCCGAGGCGGGCGGCGAGCTGGGTGGTGGTCGCGGGCACCTCAAGCTCGGTGAGGATCACGGTCCTGGTCCGGCCGATCAGCCGGGCCAGGCCGTTCGCCCCGCCCTGGGCGGCCGCCACGCCGCGCGCCGGGTAGATCAGCGCGTACGGCCAGGCCAGGTGAGCGCCGATGCCGTGCATGTAGGCGCTGGGCGTGTAGGCGCTGGGCACGAAGACGCTGGGCAGGAACAGCAGCCCCCGGCCGCCGAGGCGGTGCACGCCGTCGGCGGAGCCCGTGATCTCGATGTGGCCGCCGGTCGCGTCGCCGTCGCGCCAGCGCACCCGGGGGTTGAGGTCGTCAAGGGCGGCGCGCCAGCCGTACGTGGCGAGCTGGCCGGCGCGCTGCACCACGTCGCGTTCCAGGATGGCGTTGAAGCGCGGCCACTCGGGGGCGACGATCCGGTGCCAGACGGCCTCGAGCGCATCGGCGAACATCGTGACCACGTTACGGTCGCGCAGGACGCGCATGATCGGCTCGGGGGGCGGCTGCCGGTTCTGCAGGGTCCTGGCGATCTCGGCGTGGGTCGGCTCGGGCGGGGTCGCGCGCATCGCCTTGAGCTCGTCGTCGAAGGTGACGTTCACGCCGGTGGGCGGGGGCGCGATGACGTCGGCGCCGTAGTACCGGGGCACGTGCAGGGCCGCCAGCGCCCGCAGCGCGGGCTCGGTCTCGGACAGGCGGGCGTACGCCTCGCGCGAGCGGGCGACCCAGTTGCGCAGCGCGCCGGCCTCCTGTCTGCCGGCGAGCGCCCAGACCGCGTGCATGGTCTCGATGAGCGGTGAGATGGCGAAGCGGCTCGCCACGGCGTCCTGCGGGTCGACCTCGATACGCAGCATCTGATCACCACTCTTCAGGCAGGTGCGTAGAGCACAGTGTGCCTGGATCCGGACTCTTCGCGCCGTTCTAGCCCAAATGTTTCTGATTTTTCCGGAGTGGTGACCCGCTAGGCGGCGCGGGCGGGCGGCGGGATCTCCCCCGATCCCCGCGGGATGATCCGGGTCGGCAGCAGGATCCGCTCGGCCGGACCCCGGTGCCCGGCCAGCCGCCGGAAGAGCAGCTCGGCGGTGGTTTCGCCGAGCCCGGCCGGATCCTGGGCCACCACGCTCACCCCCGGCACGAGCAGGTCGGCGAGCTCGAAGTCGTCGAAGCCCAGGAGCGCGGGCCGGTCGGTGCCGCCGGGGCGCGCGGCGAGGGTGCGCAGCACCTGCGTGGTGAGGCGGCCGTTGCCGGTGAACAGGGCGGTGGGCGGGTACGGCAGCGCGGCCATCGCGTCCAGCGTCGCGCGCAGCCGCGCGGCGTCGGCGCCGCCCATGCTCACCAGCGCCTCGTC
Organism: Thermopolyspora sp. NPDC052614; assembly: GCF_040678635.1. Lineage (NCBI taxonomy): Bacteria > Bacillati > Actinomycetota > Actinomycetes > Streptosporangiales > Streptosporangiaceae > Thermopolyspora > Thermopolyspora sp. NPDC052614. The sequence continues at coordinate 654,925 of NZ_JBFATZ010000003.1, read as the reverse complement.
GTACGGCAGGTCGGCCTCGGCCAGCGCGTCGCGGTAGCCGCGCAGCCGTTCCCGCGCGGTGAAGATCGACGGGGCGTCGCCGAGGAAGGCGATCCGGCGGTGCCCGTGCCGGATCAGGTGGGCGACGCCCCGCGCCGCGCCCCCGACGTTGTCGGTGAGCACGGTGTCGGCCTCCAGGCCGGGGCCCGGCGGCCGGTCGGCGAAGACGACGGCGACACCCGCGGTGAGCTCGGGGCGCAGGTAGTCGTGGTCGGTCCCGGCGGGCACGATGATCAGGCCGTCCACGCGGCGGGCGCAGAAGGCCATGACGATCTCGCGCTCCAGGTCCGGGTCCTCCTCGGAGGAGCCGGTGAACAGCAGGTGGCCGTGCCGCCGCGCGACCGTCTCCACGGCCCGGCTGAGCCCGGAGTAGAACGGGTCGGAGACGTCCTCGATCACCAGGCCGATGCTGGACGTGCGGCCCTCGCGGAGGAAGCGGGCGCTCTCGTTGCGCCGGTAGCCGAGCCGCTTGATCGCCTCGCGCACCCGGTCCGCGGTGACGGGGTTGACGCCGGGTTCGTTGTTCACGACCCGGGAGACGGTCTTCAGGGCCACTCCCGCCGCGGCGGCCACGTCGTGCATGGTCGGCCGCCCACGTCTGGTGTCTTCCACGCTTCAGATCATCCCCCAGGATCGACAGTTAGACAACGTTGTCAAAGGGCGGCATGATCATGGGGCCCTCTGGAGAGTTTCGTGCCATATGAGATTATTAGTCGCCTTTGTCGTTTCGCAGCGGTGGCAGGGTGGCTTTTGTGATAGTCAGCCCCCTGTAAGAACAAGATGGGTGGCGAGCGGGCACGGCGGCCCCTCGGACGACCCCTGACCTCCGAAGGACGGCCCGATCGTGCGAACCGTACGGGACGCGGCATTCGACGTGCTGCGCCACACCGGCATGACCACGATTTTCAGCAACCCGGGATCGACCGAGATCCCGCTGCTGGCCGGGCTGCCCGACGACCTGACGTTCGTGCTGGCGCTGCACGAGGGCTCGGTCGTCGGCATGGCGACCGGCTGGGCGATCGCCCGCGAGCGGCCCGCGCTCGCGCTGCTGCACACCACCGCGGGGCTCGGCAACGCGGTCGGGGCGATCGCCACCGCGCGGGCCAACCGCGCCCCCCTGGTGATCGTGACCGGCCAGCAGGACCGGCGGCACCTGGCGCTTGAGCCGTTCCTGGCCGGGCGGCTCGCCGGGCTCGCCGGGGAGTACCCGGTGTGGACCGATCAGCCGGTGCGGCCCCAGGAGGTGCCGGGCGCGATCGCGCGGGCCTGCCACGAGGCGGTGACCCGGCGCGGGCCCGCGATCGTGGTCGTGCCGATGGACGACTGGTCCGCGCCCGCCGAGGACACCGTGCTCGCCGCGCCCGCCGCTGTGGTCCGCCCGGCCGCCGTGGCCGACGAGGACGTCGCCGAACTGGCGCGGTTGCTCGCCGGGGCCCGGTCGCCCGCGCTGGTGGTCGGGGCCGGGGCCGACTCGCCGGAGGCGTGGCGGGCGCTCGTGGCGCTGGCCGAGCGGCTGCGCTGCCCCGTGTGGCAGGAGGCGTTCGGGTCGCGGGCCGGGTTCCCGCAGGACCATCCGCGGTACGCCGGGGTGCTGCCCTCCGAACGGGAGGGGCTGCGGGCGCGGCTGCGCGGGCACGACGTGGTGCTCGTGGTCGGCGCTCCGGCCTTCCGGCAGTACGTCTACCGGCCGGGGCCGCTGGTTGACGCGGGCACCACGGTCGCCGTCGTCGCCGACGATCCCGACGAGGTGCACCGCAGCGCCGCCGCGCTCGCCCTGCTCGCGCCGCCCGCGGCGGTGTGCGAGCGGCTCGCCGCGCTGGTGCCCGAGCGGGCCGACACGGTTGCTTCCGGGACGGCCGCTTCCGGGACGGCCCCCGAGATGGCCCTCGAAACAGCACCGCCGTACCGGCCGGGTGAACCGCTGCGGGCCGTACACGTGCTGGGGGAGCTGGCCGCGCGGCTCGCGCCCGAGACGATCCTGGTGGAGGAGACGCCGTCGTCGCGGCCCGATTTGCACCGGCTGCTCCCGGCCCGCAGGCCGCTGGGGTTCGTGGCGGCGGCGGCCGGAGGGCTGGGGTTCGCGCTGCCCGCGGCGGTCGGGCTGCGCATGGCCGCGCCCGGCCGGCCGGTGGTCGCCGTGACCGGGGACGGCGCGGCGCTCTACTGCGTCCAGGCGTTGTGGAGCGCCGCGCACTACCGGGTCGGCGCGCTGTTCGTCGTGCTCGCCAACGGCCGGTACGCGGTGATGGACCGGCTCGCCGAGAGCGGCGGCGCGGGCAAGGCGCCGTGGCCGCCGTTCACCGAGGTCAGCGTGGCGGGGCTGGCCCGTTCGCTGGGCTGCCCGGCGCGTCGGGTGGAGACCTTCGAGGACCTCGCCGCCACGCTGGACGAGGTCGTGCCCACGCTGCCCGCACGCGACGAACCGCTGCTGCTCGACGTCGCCGTCGTGCCCGACCCGGAGTATCGCTTTTGAACGGAAAAATCTGGACGCGGGCCCTGCTGGTCGCCGCGTTCACGCTGGCGGCGCTGAACCTGCGGCCCGCGATCGCCGGGATCTCGCCGCTGCTCATCGAGATCAGGGCCGACCTCGGCCTGAACGCGGCGGCCGGCGGCGCGATCACCACCGTCATGGTCCTGTGCCTCGGCGTGGTCAGCCCGCTCGCGCCGGTGCTGGCCAGGCGGTTCGGGCTCGACCGCACGCTGCTGTTCGCGCTGCTGGTGCTGGCGGCGGGGGTCGCGCTGCGCGGCGCCGACGGCGTGTGGTGCCTGTACGCGGGGGCGGTGGTGGTCGGCACGGCCATCGCGGTCATGAACGTGATCATGCCGGGCGTGGTGAAGCAGCACTTCCCCGAGCGCGTGGGCCTGTTCACCGGCGTCTACGTCTCGGCGCTGGTCGCGGGCGCGGCGGCGGGTTCGGCGCTGATGGTCCCCTTGGCGGAGGCGTACGGCTGGCGCCTGGCGACCGCGTCGGCGGCGGTGCTCGCGCTCGCCGCGGCGGCGCTGTGGTGGCCGCAGGTGCGGCCGGGCGGGGCGACCGGCGTCGGCGCGGCGCGCGGGCGGTACAGACGGCTGCTCGGGCGGCGGATGACCTGGTACGTCACCGGCTACATGGGCGTGCAGTCGATGGCGTTCTACATCATGCTCGCCTGGCTTCCGACGATATTTCGGGACGCGGGGCTGTCCGCGGTCGATGCCGGGAACCTGCTCGGGCTGACGAACTTCTGCCAGATCGCCGTCACCCTCCTGGTGCCCGCGTACGCCGCGCGGTCCCGTACCCAGGCCCCGCACGCCGTGATCTCCTCGCTGCTCACCATCGCCGGGTTCACGGCCATCATGATCGCCCCCACCACCGTGCCCTGGCTGTGGATGATCGTCCTGGCGATGGGCCAGGGCTCCGCGATCTCCCTCGCCCTGCTGATCATCACGTTGCGCGCGCCCGACCCGGCCTCGGTGACGGCCCTGTCGGCGGTCGCCCAGTCGATCGGGTACGTCTTCGCCGCCGCCGGGCCGGTGCTGATCGGCCTGCTGCACGGCCTGACCGAGGACTGGACCCTTCCGCTCGCGGTCGCGGTCGGCCTCAGCGTCGTGCAACTGGTCGTCGGCGCCCTCGCCGGACGCCCCGCGGCCGAATCCGTACGGCGGGTCAGCGTTTCGTCATAGGCCGATCCCCGGACGGCGAGGCGTCGCCCGAATGGACGGAGAAGGCGGTAGATATCCAGGTAGTTGCCGTCATATGGGCAACGGTCCGGCACTGGATATCGGCCGATAATTCGGGGGATCAGCGGCGGTGTGACCGCTTCGGGGAATATCAATGCCTGCATATGCTTTTCGGGTTTCCGGGCCGCTGATCGTGGCCCTCGTCGCCTGCGCCATATCGCCCGCTCCGTCGCCCGCCGCGTCATCCGCGGCGGGGTGCCGCATCGCGAGCTACTACAAAATCGACTCCTTCCGGCGGCGCGATTTCTATATCCCGGGCACTCGGTACATCGACGGACCCGGCGGACAAATGCGGGTGTGGGTGATGCGCTCCTACACCGTGAAGTCGGAGTTCGAGATCGAGGACTGGCGGGAGAAGGAGCGGCGCCGGTTCTTCCACGCCCGGGGCGGGCCGCGGGACATCACCGCCGAGACCCGCCGGGAGGTCGAAACCGAGCTGGTCAGGGAGCGCGCCGAGGAACGGTCCGCGAAGGCCGGACGGGAGGTCACGCGGGAACGGCCCGGTGACGGCGAGGCGGGCGGGGACGTGTCGGAGGAGCTGAAGGCGAGCCGGGACAAGGAGCGCAAGGGGTCCGAGGCCGGGCGGATCAAGATCAAGGAGAGCCACGTCAGGCTCACCAAGGAGGAGGAGCGGGAGCTGCTCAGGGCGATGCGCCTGATGATCAGCCCGCTGATCAGCGACGACCACACGGTGGAGGCCGGGCACGAGTACGTCCGGAAGATTTCGCGCGGTAAATACGGATATTTGCGCTATCGCGTTTTCGGTTACCGGGTCGGTTTCTCGAAATGGTGGCGCGGCGACGACTGCCGCGTCCATCGGGCCGCGTCCGGCGTGGCGGGAGTGCCGGCCCGCGTCGAAGGCTGGGTATATCGTGAGAGCAAACGCCCAAATCCGAAATGGCTGGGCGCCCGCTGATCGGGAAATCGCTCATTCTCCGCCCTGATGTCGGTCGCGATGATTAATGTGCCCCTGGGACGGCAGAGAGGGGTGGGCCGGAATGAGGAAAAGACCGATGGCCGGGGCGCTGGCCGTGGTCGTGGCAGCCGTATTCGTGGGAACCGTGGTCGTGGGAGGGGCGCTGCTGACGATCGCCCGGCAGGGGAGCGCGACCGCCGGGCATCCGGGGGCCGAGCGCGGGCGGGCGGCCCGCCCGATCGTCATCGGCCATCGCGGGGCGAGCGCCTTCCGGCCCGAGCACACGCTGCCGTCGTACGAGACGGCGATCCGCATGGGCGCCGACTACATCGAGCCCGACCTGGTCTCCACCAAGGACCACGTGCTCGTCGCCCGCCACGAGAACGAGATCTCCGGCACCACGGACGTGGCGGACCACCCCGAGTTCGCCGCCCGCCGGACCACCAAGACCATCGACGGCAAGCGGATCACCGGCTGGTTCACCGAGGACTTCACGCTCGCCGAGCTGCGCACCCTGCGGGCGCGCGAGCGCCTCCCCGGGCTGCGGCCCGGCAACACCGCCCACGACGGGACCGCTCGCGTCCCCACGTTGGAGGAGGTCGTCCGGCTCGCCCGGCGGCACGGCGTGGGCGTCTACCCCGAGACCAAGCACCCCACCTACTTCGACTCCATCGGGCTGTCGCTGGAGGAGCCGCTGCTCAAGGTCCTCGGGCGGCACGGCTGGAAGGACCGCGACGATCCGGTGTTCATCCAGTCCTTCGAGACGGGCAACCTGCGCGCCCTGCGCAAGCGCACCCGCCTGCGGCTCGTCCAGCTCATCGGCGGCAAGGGCGCGCCGTACGACCTGGTCGCCGCGAAGGATCCGCGCATGTACGACCACCTGATCACCCGGGCCGGCCTGCGCGAGATCGCCTCCTACGCCGACGGCATCGGCCCGGCCACCAGCCGGATCTTCCCGACCGGTCCCGACGGGAGGCTGCTGCCGGCGACGACGCTCGTGCGCGACGCGCACCGCTACGGCCTGGTCGTGCATGCGTGGACGGTACGCCCGGAGAACGCGAAACTGCCCCTGGAGTTCCGGCGCGGCGACCCGGACGAGCCCGGCCACCGCCGGGCGCGCGGCGACGTGGCCGGCTGGCTGGAGCTGCTGTTCGAGGCCGGCGTCGACGGCGTCTTCGCCGACGACCCGGCCGCCGCGAGAGCCGTACGCGACGCGTTCGCGTGGCGCCTTTTCTGAGCGCGCCGGGTCCGCGGCCCGGTCTTTGTCGGTGGCGCCTAATAGGGTGGTCTGATGCCTCAGCCTCGCAAGCGCGCGACGATCCGTGAGGTGGCCAAGGCGACCGGGCTGTCCCCGGCCGCCGTGTCCTACGCGCTGCGTGGGCTGCAGGTCTCGGAGGAGACGATCGAACGGGTGCGGCGCGTCGCCGCGGAGCTGGGCTATGAGGCCGATCCGATCGCCCGCGCGCTGGCCAGCGGGCGCACCGGCATGGTGGGCCTGCTGTGCGGGTCGCTGGAGGACCTGTGGCAGCAGTCGCTCGCCGTCAACATCGGCCGGGCGCTGCGCGACCGGGACCGCTACGTGCTGATCCTCGACGCCGCGGGCGACCCGGCCCGTGAGCGGCGCCTCGCCCAGCAACTGCGTGACCAGCGGGTGGACGGGCTGATCGTGCAGCCGGTGGATCCGGCCGCGCCGCACTGGGCCGCTCTCGCGGCCGAGCTGCCGGTCGTCACGATCGGCGACGCGCTGCGGGACGCGCCGACGGCGGGGGAGGTGGTCTTCGACAACCGGCGAGGGGTGACGCTCGCGCTGGAGTATCTGCGCGAGCGCGGCCATCGGCACATCGCCGTACTGACGCCCACCTGGCCGAGCACGCCGGACCGCCCGGCGGACGTGCACGTCACCGCCGAGGGGCGGCGGCTCAATCTGGACATCGAGGTGGTCACGGCCCCGCAGGCGCTCAACGCGGCGACCGAGGTGGCCCGCCGGGTGCTCGCGCCCGGCCGCCCCCGGCCCACCGCGGTCTTCTGCTTCTCCGACTCGATCGCGTACGGCGTGTACGCGGCGGCGGCCGAGCTGGGGATGTCGATCCCGGGGGACCTGTCGGTCATGGGCTACGACGACCACCGCATGTCGGCGCTGCTCACCCCCGGCCTCGCCTCGGTCAACTGGAACCTCGACGGCATCGTGCGGGCCGCGGTGCGCCTGGTGGTCGCCGCCATCGAGTCAACGGCGCGCACGACCCACCGACGGCGCATCGTGCAGGCCCCCGAGCTGCGCGAACGGGGATCGGTCGCCCGGCTCAGTCGTCGCCCAGGATCAGGGTGAGCAGCCAGCTGATGATGCCGACGATGATCGCGCCCCAGAACGCCGCGACGAACCCGTCGACGTGGAAGGGCACCGTGAGCCGCTCGGCGATCCAGCTCGTCAGCAACAGCAGCGCCGCGTTCACCACCAGCGCGAACAGGCCGAGGGTGAGGATGTAGAACGCGCAGCCGATGGTCTTGATGATGGGCTTGAGCACCGCGTTGATCACACCGAAGATCAGGGCGACCACGAGGAGCGTGCCGACCTGCCGGGTGGTGTCGGTGGTGTCGACCGAGATGCCGTCCACCCACTGGGTGGCGGCCCACAACGCGGCGGCGACGACGAGGACCTTGATGATGACCTTCACACCATCGATCCTTCCACTTGCCGCGACGCGCCGCGAGACACACTCCGATCACGGCACCGGCGGGTGGGATCACGGCACCGGCGGGTGGGATCACGGCACCGGCGGACGGTGAAACATGCACGGAAACAATCGGGACACGGCGTGGAATTCACCCTGAAACGCAACGTGGGACGCAGGGTGCGGCACGTGAGGGAACACGCGGGACACCCACGACCGGCGACGGCCTAATTGGAGGAACGCGCCGCGAAGGTGGCGCGTTTCGTGTAAAGACACTTGTGTGCGTTAATGAGGCGGTTATCTGGGAGAGCGGCCCGGAGCGCACCATTGTCGCCGGGGCGAGCGTGCGCACGACGCCGATCACGCGAGTGACAGCGCACGCGAGTGACAGTGCACGCGAGTGACAGTGAAGATGGCTCAATCGTCGAGGGGAGTGCATGGTGTTCACCCGTCCCGAGCCCGTCCACACGTGGGGATCCCTCGGGGGTCCGCTCCTCGCCCACGAGATCCATCTCGCGACCCGCCCCCACGGCCTGCCCGAACCCGGGGACTTCGCCGTGGTGACCGTGGAGCTCGCGCCGCCCGGCCCCGGCGAGATCCTCGTCCGCAATCTGTACATGTCGGTCGAGCCGTATACGCGGGTGCGCGGCCGTACCACCGACCCGGTATCCTCGGCCCCGCCCTTTCCGGTCGGCGAGGCGCTCGACGGCCCGGCGGTCGGCGAGGTCGTGGAGTCGATGGCCGACGGGCTGCGCCCCGGCGACCTGGTGCTGCACGGGTACGGCTGGCGCGACCAGGCGGTGATCGACGCGCGGAACACGCACCGGATCGACCCGATTCCCGGGGTGCCGCCCTCGGCGTACCTGGGCGCGCTCGGCATGACCACGCTGTCGGCGTACGTGGGCCTGCTCGACGTCGCCGGGTTCCGGCCGGGCGACGCCGTCTTCGTCACCGGGGCGTCCGGGGCGATCGGCAGCATGGTGGGGCAGATCGCCCGGTTGAAGGGCGCGTCGCGGGTCGTCGGCAGCGCCGGTTCCCAGGCCAAGGTGGACTACCTCACCCGGCGGCTCGGCTTCCACGCCGCGTTCGATTACCACGAGGGCTCGGTCGCCGAGAACCTCGCCCGGGTGGCCCCGCGCGGCATCGACGTCTGCTTCGACAACGTCGGCGGCGAGCATCTGGAGGCGGCGATCTCCGCGCTCAACCTGCACGGCCGGGTGGCGATGTGCGGGGCCGTGTCGGTCTACAACTCCCCGGAGGCGGCCGCGGGACCGCGCAACATCTCCCTCGTCATCGGCAAGCGCCTGTCGCTGCGCGGCTTCAGCGTGCACGATCACATGGGCCGGATGCAGGACATGATGGAGGAGGTCGGCGCCTGGCTGCGTGAGGGCCGCATCGTCTACCAGGAGACCGTCGTGCACGGCCTGGAGTTCGCCCCGGCCGCGTTCGCCGGGCTCATGCGCGGCGAGACCGCCGGCAAGATGATCGTCCGCATTCGCCCCTCGACATAACCGCGGCCCGGCCGGGAACAGGGCGGGCATGACCGAACCGAGTCCGTTGGAGGAGCTGCCCTCCCGGGAACTGCACGATCGCGCCATCGCCTACGCCGTCAGACACGGGGACATCGGTTTTCTGTGGGACCTGCTGCGGGCGATCCCGGCCGCGCAGGCGGCCGGCGGGCACACCGACGAGGCGGCCGGGGACCTCAGCCGGGTCGCCGCGCTGCTCAGCGACGCCATCGGCTCCGGCGAGGGGGAGCTGGGGGAGGCGCTGCGCCCCGTGTATCTCGATTACCTTTCCAAGCATCCTGATGCCTGAATACTCTTGAATTGTCCCCCTCCAAGCTAAAGGTGCCCACCATCGAGACCCCCGCCCGCCTGCTCGTCGTCGACGACGAGCCGCAACTCCGCAACGCCGTGTCCCGCGCCCTCCGCATGGAGGGGTACACCGTGGGGATCGCCACCGACGGTCCCACGGGTCTCGCCTCCATGGCCGCGGAACGGCCCGATCTGGTCGTGCTCGACGTCATGCTGCCGCGCATGGACGGCTTGGAGGTGTGCCGCCGCATGCGCCGCAGCGGCGACACCACGCCGGTGCTCATGCTGACCGCGCTCGACAGCGTCGGGGACCGGGTGGCGGGCCTCGACGCGGGGGCCGACGACTATCTGGTCAAGCCGTTCGCGCTTGAGGAGCTGTTCGCGCGGGTCCGGGCGCTGCTTCGCCGTACGACCGCGGGGGAGGGCGAGGGCGACCTGACCTTCGCCGATCTGGCCCTGCTGCCCGGCAGCCGCCAGGCGCGGCGCGGCGATCGCCGCTTCGACCTGACCCGCACCGAGTACGCCCTGCTCGACCTGCTGATCCGCAACGGGGGTCAGGTGCTGACCAGAGAGATCATTCTTGAGCGCATCTGGGGATACGAGTTCACGCCCGGCTCCAACTCGCTCGAGGTCTACATCGGCTACCTGCGCCGCAAGACCGAGGCGGGCGGCGAGCCCCGGCTGATCCAGACCGTGCACGGACTCGGCTACACCATGCGGGAGCCCACATGACGGACGGCACGACGGTTCACGGGCGGGTCGCGCGGACGAGGGGGACGGCATGAGGCGGCTGCCGCTGGTGTGGCGGATCGCGCTCGGCGCCGGCATCGCCGCCGCGATCAGCGTGCTCTCCGTGCTCGCGAGCGCCTACTTCGTGGCGTGCCGCAGGGTGGAGGCCCACTTCGGCTCCGGCGGCTCCTACGGCTCCGGCGGCTTTTTCGGCTCCGGCGGCTCCGATGGCTACGCGGGCTCCGACGGCTACGCCGGGGGTCCGCCCTGGGGCTCCGGCCCGCCGCCCTGGGCTCCCCAAGGAGGTCCGGGGGGCGGCGACTCGCCGCGCGGGGTGCTCTCGGCCGTCGCCGAGCTGCAGTCCGAGCTGGGCTGGCCGTTCCTCGTGGTGGCGCTCGGCGGCCTGCTGCTCGCCGCCGTACTCGGCTGGATCGCCGCCCGCGCGGCGCTGCGGCCCGTGGCGACGCTGACCGGCGCGGCCGAGCGGGTGGCCGCCACCCGTGACCTGGCGCTGCGCATCGAGGTGGACCGCGACGACGAGCTCGGCAGCCTGGCCCGCAGCTTCAACACAATGCTCGACGCCCTGGAACGCTCGGCGAAGGCCCAGCGCCGGCTCGTCGCCGACGCCTCGCACGAGCTGCGCACCCCGCTCGCCGCGCTGCGTACCAACGTCGAGCTGATGCTCCGCGCCGACGAGCTTGACGCCCGGGACCGGGCCGAGCTGGCGCAGGCCACGATCGAGGGGCTGGAGGAGCTCACCGCGCTCGTGTCGGACGTCGTGGAGCTGGCCCGCGACGAGGAGCCGATCGTCCTGCAGGAGGACGTGCGCCTCGACGAGATCGCGCAACGCGCGGTGGCCCGGGCCGCGGCGCACTGGCCGCGCATCCGCTTCGAGGTCGATGTACGGCCCGCCGTCGTGCACGGCGTCCCCGACCGGCTCATCCGCGCCGTCGCCAACCTGCTGGACAACGCCGGCAAGTACAGCCCCGACGGCTCCACGGTGGAGGTACGGCTGCGCGGCGGGGTGCTCACCGTGCGGGACCACGGGCCGGGCATCGACGAGGAGGACCTCCCGTACGTCTTCGACCGGTTCTACCGCGCGCCCAAGGCCCGCTCCATGCCCGGCTCCGGGCTCGGGCTCGCCATCGTGCGGCAGGTCGTGGACAGCCACGGCGGCACGGTGGCCGCCATGCCGGCGCCCGGCGGCGGCACCACCGTACGGCTGCAGCTGCCCCTGTCCCAGCCGCCCGCGGGGGCGCCCGCGAAGCCCTCGGCGCGGGTTCCCGCGCACGCCGGGGCCTGAAGGGACCTGGGGGACCTGGGGGGTCCGCGTCCGATAAAGGGGAGCCTGGGGAAGGCTCGACCTTCCTGGGCGAATCGACCTCGAAGGTATGCGTTGTCCGCACCGGCCGATGACGAGTTGTTGGCGTCCGCGTCTGTAGTGTTGAAGCAGGTCATGGGGCCTGGGGGCGCGGACCGGCGTCACCCGTAGGGACTTCTTTCCGAAAGGACGTGGAGGGGGAACCACGTCCGAAGCGGGACCCGCCCGGCGCTTTGGGGGAGGCGTCGGGACTGGGCCGCCTCAATCGGGGCCGGGCAGTAGGGGGAACTGCCCGGCCCCGAGTCATGCCCGGAGCCGTGTGCGCAAACTGGGTGCCCGAACTGTTTGCCCGAACTGTTTGCCCTAACTGTGCGCCCCGAGCCATGTGCGGGCCGTGATATCACTCACTCTCGCCGAGGGCCGCGCTTTACCTTTGCGGACCCGCCTTCGTCATCCGACAGGCCCGGCGTCGATCTTCGATACGCCGTGGAATTCGGCGGTTCGACGCGTTCTCGCAGATCACCGGGGGTGGTCTGCGTCCCGTGGCTTAGGTAGATCTTCTGGGCGTTTTGGGTAGTTCTCTTTGCGTATGGGTGACTTTGTCGCTAGTGTCATGTCCCGTTATCGGATGGAGACCTGGACTCCACGTGGGAGTTCGGACATCCGGACGCCGAGTCCCGCGGGCGCCACGAACGCGCTCCGGGAGCCGGGGACCCAGTTGCGTGGGCCGGCGGTTCGCCGCCGTACCGCGATGGGGTGAATCCAGTGCCGCGTCGCGAGCTGGTAGGGCACTCCTAGCCCGAACCCGTCAGCTAACCCGGAAGGCGAGATAGGAGAGGAGATCCGAGTGGAGAAGAACGACTCCACGGTTTCGCCTTACCGGCGGGAGCCGTCCCACAACCTCGGCGACACAGGCTCCCACCCTCGGCGGCCACGACAGGCGCGGTAAACCGGCTGGAAACCGAGTCCGGCTCGACCACCGCCATGCGCACCGGATCCATGACGGACGCGAGGCCCACAGGCCCATAACGTCCGGAAGATCCCGGAGGCCCCAGAACCGGGGCGCTCCATCTCAGCCCGCGGCATAACCACGGATCGCCGCGAATCACGACGAACGGCCCAAGCAAACCCGTCACGGGTTCACGGCCGCCGTGTCCATAGTCTTCGCCGCGTCCAGCGGCGCGCCCATATCGACTCGTAGAGCGCCGCCTCATCCGTCATCCGGCCGACACGCCCCGGCCGCGCGGTGCCTCCTGCCCACGTACCCGCGCCCCATCCCGGGCCCGGCGCGGCTGGACGTGGCATGCCCTGTTGCCTCACGGAAGTCCTCCCGCTCCCATGAAGTCCCTTTTCGGCCTGAACAAAAACGACCTCAAGACGAAGTACGCCCCCCTCGCCGCCGGCCTCGCCGGTCTCACCATCGCCGGTGCGACCTTCGCGGGCCTCGCCGACGGCGCCACCGCCACCACCACCGCGGCGAACCCGACCACCGCCGCGAACGTCCAGGTCCAGGCCATGGCGATCTCCTCCGAGCAGACCGAGGAGCTTCGCGACGCCGCCGTTCAGGCACGGGCCGAGCAGTTGGAGAAGGCCAGGATCAAGGCCGAGCGCGAGCAGGCCGCCGCGAAGGCGAAGCAGGCCCAGGCCAAGAAGCAGGCCCAGGCCGAGCGGAGGCTGCTGGTCGGCACGACCAAGGCGTCCTACTTCTGGGACGACGGCTCCGGACGTCAGGGCGATACCGGCCTTCCCGCGTACGGCAAGCCCATGCAGAAGGGCCTGTTCGCCTCCCCGAGCTGGCCCCTCGGCACCGAGGGCTACGTCATCTACAACGGCAAGAAGGCCAAGTTCTTCGTCGGCGACCGCGGCCCGGGCATCCCCTCCAGCAACGGCGTCATGCTCGACATCGACGGCAAGACCTTCGCCGAGCTCACCGGCGGCACCTGGGACCCCTCCTCGCTGACCGTGCGCGGCAACGGCGGTATGGGCCACATCAACGTCAGCTACGTCATCACCAAGTGGGGCGACGGCCCCGGCCGCCCTGGCCGCCCCGTCCCCTTCTCCACCGGCGCCTACCGTGAATAGGTAGGCCGCACACCATCCGCGCGACGTCCCGACACCTCACGAGGGCGGCCGTTTCCAGGCCCGTACGAAAACCGATGTGCGGACATCCCCCCAGGACTGCTATGGTTACGGACGTCGCAGGCGCCGCTAGCTCAGTTGGTCAGAGCAGCTGACTCTTAATCAGCGGGTCCGGGGTTCGAGTCCCTGGCGGCGCACTCACAAGACACGCCCGCCCGGCGCTCAGAGGTCGTCGGCCACCCCCGTGCGGTAGGCGAAGACCACGGCCTGAACGCGGTCGCGCAGGTTCAGTTTCGTCAGGATCCGGGAGACGTACGTCCGGACGGTCTCGAAGCTGATGACCAGCTCCTCGGCGATCTCGGCGTTGGACAGGCCGCGCGCGATCAGGCGTAGGACCTCGCGTTCGCGGGGGGCCAGGGGCGCCAGCGGATCCTCGGCGGCGGCGGGGCTCTCCGGGCGGATGCGGTCGGCGAAGCGGCCGATGAGCGTGCGGGTCACGGCGGGGGAGAGCAGGGACTCGCCGCGGGCGACGGTGCGGACGCCGTTCACCAGCTCCATCAGGGGGGCGTCCTTCAACAGGAAGCCGCTGGCGCCGGCGCGCAGGGCCTCGTAGACGTACTTGTCCACGTTGAAGGTGGTCACCACGAGCACCTTCGGGGGCGCGACGACGCCGGGGCCCGCGATGCGCCGCGTGACCTCGATGCCGTCCATCAGGGGCATGTGGATGTCCATGACCACCACGTCGGGCTTCAGGTTGGTGACGGCCTCGACCGCGGCCGGGCCGTCGGCGGCCACGCCGACCACCGTCATGTCCGGCTGGGCGTCGAACGCCGTCATGTAGCCGGTGCGGACGATCTCCTGGTCCTCGCAGATCACGACGCGGATGGTCATTGGGCACCGCCCAGGGGGATCGACGCGTGCAGCCGGAAACCGCCGTCCGGGCGCTCGCCCGCGGTGAGCTCGCCGCCCAGCGCGCCTATGCGGTCGCGCAGGCCGGCCAGGCCCCGGCCGCCGGACAGGTCGTCTCTGGCGCCGACCCGGACCGCGGCGGCCGTGTTCGTCACCTCGACCTCCACGCGGTCGTCCCGGTAGCCGAGCCGCACCGTGGTCGGGCTGCCTTCGGCGTACTTGACGGCGTTTGTCAGGCCCTCCTGCACCACCCGGTACACGGCCAGCCCCACGCCGGCCGGGAGCGGGGGCGGGTCGCCGTCCTCCACCAGGTCGATCGGCTGGCCGCCGCTTCGGGTCCGTTCCACCAACTCGCGCACGTTTCCCATGACGGGCGTGGCCGACTCGCCGGTCGCCTCCAGCACGTTCAGCAGGTATCGCAGCTCGGCCAGGGCCCGGCGGCCGGAGTCGCCGATCGTGGACAGCGCCGTACGCACGCGGTCCGGCGACGTGACCTCGAACTGCGTGGCGTCGGCCTTGACGACGATGGCGGTGACGTGGTGGGTCACCACGTCGTGCAGTTCCCGCGCGATGCGCGCCCGCTCGGCGGCGGTGGCGTTCGCGGCGGCGAGCCGCCGTCGTTCGGCCTCCTGGAGGCGTTGTACGCGGACGAAGGCGCCGCCCAGCCAGCACACCGCGAAAAGCAGGTAGAACACCAGGAACCCGCTCAGCCCGACCGGTGAGCCGAGCAGGACCACGGTCACGCACAGCGCGACGTGCGCGGCCGACGCCACGACGGCGGTGACGCGCCGGAACCGCTCCTGGTGCGCGCCCGCCGAGTACAGCGCGATGTAGATGGTCACGGTGCCGAAGTGCATCGGGTACGCGAGCACCTCGTGGAGCGCGAAGGCCGTGCCGATGATCGCCAGGCACGCGGCGGGTCGGCGGGTGCGCTCGGCGAGGGGCAGCGTCTGCGCCAGGATCAGGACGATCGCGAACGCGTCGGCCCGGCGTCCGGGCAGGTCGCCGAACTGCACGCTCATGATCGACAGCGGCGGGAAGAACGCCAGGCCGGTGAACGCGACGGCCAGCAGGCGATCCCACAGCGCGGCGTCGTAGAACCGCCACACGTCCTTCAGCCTTCGCGATCGGTCGCTGACCCGGGTCCCCGACATGGCTCAGAGCCTAGCGATCTCCGATTGCCGATGGCGTCGCGATTGTCCCTCATGTGAGCTACACGGAATGTCCGCAGCACGGTGATTCGGCACAGGGCCCTCCATCCCTACCTTTTTGCCATCGGCCGAAACCACGGTCAACCACCAAGTCAGACCTCGCAACAAACGGGAATTTCGGAGGGCGGCACCATGGAGAACACGATCCGCGTACGACTCGTCGTCGCCGGTACCCTGACCGCGATCGCGGCGGCGGGAGCGGTGGTCGGCGGGCAGCCGGCGAGCGCCAAGGCGGCCGGCGCAGGCCACGTCCAGACCTCGATCAAGTGGGGCGCCTGCCCGGAGCTCCCGCAGGGCGCCGAGCGGGACCCCCGGCAGACCTGCGGCACGGTCACGGTGCCGCTGGACTACCGGCGCCCGGACGGGGAGACCCTCTCCATCGCGGTCTCCAGGATCGCCACCGCCACACCCGGCAAGAGGCGCGGCGTCCTGGTGTTCAACCCGGGCGGCCCGGGACTGCAGGGCCTGGACATGCCCGGCCGGATGGCGCGCACGCTGCCGAAGGACGTGCTGGACTCCTACGACCTGATCGGGTTCGACCCGCGCGGCGTCGGCCACAGCTCCCCGATCAGTTGCGGCCTGCCGGACTCCGCTCTGCTCACCGTGTTCCCCTATCCCGGCGCGGGCGGCTCGATCGAGGGCAACGTCGCCACCGCGCGCGCCACCGCCGAGGCGTGCGCCAAGGTCGGCGACCGGCTGCGGTACTTCACCAGCGCGAACAGCGCCCGCGACATGGATCGCATCCGCCAGGCGCTCGGCGAGCGGAAGATCTCCTACTGGGGCCAGTCCTTCGGCACCTACCTCGGCGCGGTGTACGCCTCGCTGTTCCCGCGCAACACCGACCGGATGGTGCTTGAGGGCAACGTCGATCCGACCAAGGTGTGGGCGGGGATGCTGAACACGTGGAACCAGGGCATGGACGAGCGGTTCCCGGACGCCGCCCGCGTCGCCGCCGAGAACCACGCCACCCTCGGGCTGGGCCGTACGGTCGGCAAGGTGACCCGCTCGTTCCTCGCGCTGGCCGACCGCCTCGACCGCGAGCCGGCCGCGGTGCCGGGCACGCAGGTGGTCATCAACGGCGCGGTGCTGCGCGCCATCACCTACCAGATGCTGCAGCAGGACGAGACGCTCGCCCCGCTCACCCAATTCTGGAAGGCCGCGGCCGACCTGTCCGCGGGCAAGGCCCCGACGGAGGAACAGCTCGCCGTGCTTCGGCAGATCTTCGCCGACACCCCGGCCACGAAGGGCGTGCCGGTGGACAACCAGGCCACCGTGATCTTCTCCATGCTCTGTGGGGACACCACCTGGTCCTCCGACGTGAACTCCTACGCCAAGGCCGTCGCCGCCGCCCGGGCGAGGCACCCGCTGAGCGCGGGAATGCCCAACAACGTCCAGCCGTGCGCGTTCTGGTCGCAGAAGCCGATCGAGCCGCTGGTCAAGGTCACCTCGCACGGCCCGCGTAACATCCTGATCCTGCAGAACCGTCGCGACAACGCCACCCCGTGGGCCGCGGCCCGGGGCATGCGCAAGGCCCTGGGCGACCGCGCCTACTTCGTCGGCGTCGAGCAGGGCGGCCACTTCGCCTACGGCACCGGCTCGGCCTGCGCCGACAAGACCACCGCCACGTTCCTGACCAAGGGCATCCTGTCGGCCAAGGATCTCACCTGCGCGGGTCGCCGTTCCTGACCTCACGCCCCGGCCCTCGCCCCCGGTCCACGACCGGGGGCTGAGCTCTGTCCGGGCCTACGCGGGTTCGAACCAGTGGTCGTGCACCTTGAGCGCGGTCACCAGGGCCTGCGCCGCCGTCCGCAGGGCGGGCGCCTCCCGCTGGCGGCAGAACACCGCCGTGTCCCACCACAGCGGGTCGCCGGCGAGCGGCGTCCACACGTAGCCGGGGTGGGGCTCGGCGCGGTGCCGCACCCCGAACATGACGGCGCCGTCCTCCGTCAGCAGGGACTGCCACATCAGGCTGTCGGTGAGCCGGACACCGTGTCTGATCTCGTGCGGGTGGTAGCCGCCCCTCCGGCAGGCGTCCAGGATCGCGTCGTAGAGGCCCGGTGCGATCTCGCGGCGGAACATCAGCAGCCGCTGGCCGTTCAGCTCGGACAGTTCGATGGGGCGGTTGCGCGTGGCGAAGCGATGGTCGGCGGAGGTCACCACGCCGAGCGTCTGCCTGAGCGGCACGCTGGCCCAGAGCCCCCGCTGCGTCAGCGGAAGGCGCATCACGGCCAGATCGATCGTCCCGTCCACGAGCAGGGCCTGCAGCTCGGCGGTGGTCGCCTCCCGCCAGTCGAGCTCGCGCCCGTCCCGGCGCAGCGCGGCGATCAGCTCGTTGACGACCCCGGGGGAGGTGTCGCTCGGGAAACCGGCGCGGATGACGCGGGCGTGCGCCCGCATCCCGTCGCCGACCGCGTCGAAGGCGCGGACGGCCGCCCGCGCCAGGGGAACGAGCGTCTCCCCCGCGGGTGTGAGCGCGACCTTGTGGTGGTCACGGGTGAACAGCCGTAGGCCGAGCTCGCGTTCGAGGGCGGCGATGCGCTGGGAGAGCGGCGGCTGGGTCATGTGCAGCCGGGCGGCCGCCCGGCCGAAGTGGAGCTCGTCGGCGACCGCGAGGAAGTACCGCAAATGCCTAATCTCCATAGCGATGACCATATCAAGCTGATATCGCTATAGGTCGCAAATAATGTTGGACGGTTCCTCGGCGGCGCACCTAGTCTCGCGGCAATCGAGCGGTGCGGTGAGAGGAAGATGACGATGGCTGAGCCGCGTGGACTCGGAAAAATCACATCGAAGCGATGGGGCGGCCTGATAATCGGACTGGCGACGGCATTGGTCGCGACGGGGGCGTGCGGCGGCACATCGGGCACCGACGGCGATCTGATCGCCTCCATGAAACAGGCCGGCTGCGCCACCGTGGCGCTGGCCGAGGCTCCGCCGTTCAGCACGATCACGACCGACGGAAAGGCCGGCGGCTATGTCCCGGCGGTCACGCAGGAGGTGCTCGCCAAGCTCGGCGTGCCGGGCCTGTGCGTCAAGCCGGCGACGTACGACGCCATGATCCCCGGGCTGCAGGCGGGCACCTTCGACGCGCTGCCCGGCGGGCTCAACATCACGCCCGAGCGCTGCGCGGCGATCGCCTTCTCCCAGCCGGTGACCGCGCAACACGAGGCCCTGGCCGTGCCCAAGGGCAATACGCACCGCATCACGGACTACGCCGGCCTGGCCCGAAACCCGGAACTCAGGCTCGCCGTCTTCAGCGGCTCCAGTCAGGAGGCCTTCGCCAAGAAGAGCGGGGTACGGCAGAGCCAGCTGGTCACCGTCCCGGACTCCCAGACCGGCATCTCCGCGGTCAAGAGCGGGCGCGCCGACGCCTTCGGCGCGGGCCAGTTCACCCTGCGGCGCGTGGCCGACGACTCGATGGAGGTGATCGTGGACACCTCGTCGCCCGTCTCGATGATCGGCATCGGCTTCCGCAAGAGGGACACCGCCGCGCGGGACGCGTTCGACGCCCAACTCGAGCAAATGCGCAAATCGGGCGCGTTGGGTGCACTGTACGCGAAGTTCGGCTTCCCGAACCCCGAAGAGATCAAGGACATCAGCCGCTCCTCGGTGTCCCAGGCCTGCGCGTAGGGGCCGGACGATGGAACAGCTCACCCCGTACCTGCCGAAGATCGTCGAGGGGTATCTGACGACCGTGCGGATCGCGATCCTCAGCATCCTGCTCGCCGCGGTCGTGGCGGGCGTGCTGGGCAGCATGCGCGTGGCCCGGCCCCGCGTCCTGCGGCTCTCCAGCGGCGCCGGCCTGGAACTGCTGCGCGGCACGTCGGTCATCGTCCAGTTGTTCTGGGTCTACTACGCCCTTCCGCTGCTGCCCGGGAACCTGGCGGTGGACCCGGTGGTCGCGGCGACCCTGGTGCTCGGGCTCAACGGCGGGGCGTACGGCGCGGAGACGGTCCGCTCCGGGTTGCGATCGATCCCGAAGGCCCAGCACGACGCCTGTCACGCCCTCGGGCTGCCGGGATGGGTGGCGCTGCTGCGGGTCCGGCTGCCCCAGGCGCTGAGCCAGATCGTGCCGGCGTTCGGGAGTATCGCCGTCGATATGGTGAAATGGACGTCGATCGTCAGCTTCGTGACCGTGCAGGACCTGCTGTACTGGGGGAACACCGCACGGGCGCACACCGGCCAGACCATTTCCGTCTATCTCCTGGTCTCCGCGCTGTATCTGCTGTTGTGCGTCGCCGTCGCGGGGATCTTCCGGGCGATCGAGTACGTCCTGCCGATGACGCGGAGCGTGCGCGCCGCTCGCGTGCGCGTCGTCCCCACGCCGGCGCCGGTCGGAGGTGGCCGATGACGTGGGACTGGGAGTACGCCTGGTCGATCGTGCCGGCCCTGCTGGCGGGCCTGCGGGAGACGTTCCTGGTGACGTGCGTGAGCGGCGCCCTGGCGCTGGTGCTCGGCATGGTGATCGCCGTCGCCGGATGGTTCGCGCCGCGACCGGTGCGGCTGCTCATCCGGGGCCTGGTCGAGCTGGGGCGCGGACTGCCGATCCTGGTGCTGCTGTTCTTCACCTTCTACGCGTTGCCGCAGTACGGCGTCGTGCTGCCGCCGTTCGCGACCGGGGTGCTGGTGCTCGGCGTCGTGTACGCCGCGTACTGCTCGGAGGTGTACCGGGGCGCGATCGTCAGCCTGCCGCGCGGCACCTGGGACGCGTGCGCGGCGCTGAACCTGCCGCGGTGGACGACCTGGACCCGGGTCATCCTGCCGCTGGTGTTCCGCAACAGCGTCGGCGCGCTGGGCGGCTATCTCATCGTCATCTACAAGCAGACGGCGCTCCTGGTCACGATCGGAGTGCCGGTGCTGCTGACGGCCGCGCAGACCGCGGGGTACGCGTCGTACCGCTACTTCGAGCCGTACACCCTGGCCGGGTTGCTGTACCTGCTGCTGAATCTGCCCTCGATCTGGCTGGTCCGCGTTCTGGAAAGGAGAGTCGCACGTGGCGGATTCTGAATCCGGGTCGCCTGCCGCGCAGGCCCGGCCCGCGCTGGAGTTCGACGGCGTCGGCAAGAGGTTCGGCAAGCACGTCGTGCTGGACGATTTCACCCTCACGGTGAACGCCGGCGAGACCGTGACGCTCATCGGGCCCAGCGGTTCCGGCAAGACCACCGTGCTGCGCCTGGCCATGCTGCTGGAACGGGCGGACCACGGCGACATCCGGGTGTTCGGCGAGAGCGTCATGTGGGAGCCGGGGCCCGGCCACCGGCCCATCTCCGCCAAGCGGTCGCGCCGGCTCGCCGGGCGGCTCGGCATGGTCTTCCAGCAGTACAACCTCTTCCCGCACATGACGATCGTGCAGAACCTCGACCTCGCCCAGCGCACCGTGCTGAAGCTGGGCCGCGCCGAGGCCACCGCCCGCTCGTTGGAGCACCTGGCCATGGTCGGGCTTGAGGACAAGGCCGCCTCGTACCCGCTGCAGCTTTCCGGCGGGCAGCAGCAGCGGGTGGCGCTCGCCCGCGCGCTGACGCTCCGGCCGGAGATCCTCCTGCTCGACGAGATCACCAGTGCGCTGGACCCCGAACTCGTCGGCGAGGTGCTCGAAGTCGTCCGCAAGGTCACCGCCGAGACCGACATCACGACCCTGCTGGTGACGCACGAGATGCGCTTCGCGCGGGACATCTCCGACCGCGTCGTCATGATGGACGAGGGCCGCGTCGTCGAGGAGGCTCCGCCCGGCACGCTCTTCACCAAGCCGTCGTCGCCGCGTACGCAGGCGTTCATCCGCAGAATCCTCGACCACTGAGCACTCGCAACCTGAGCACTCGCATCTGAGCACTCGTACATCTGAGTTCGACATCGAACCGACCGCAGGACGGGAGGCCCTTCGTGGGCGACATCCTCGCGCGCCGGGAATCCGGCACGCTCATCATCACGATCTCCGCTCCCGAGCGGCTCAACGCCTGGACCAGGGCGATGCGCGCGGACCTCGCCGCCGCGCTGACGGACGCGGCGGCCGACCCTGACGTGTCCGCCGTCGTGATCACCGGCGACGGTTCGGCGTTCTGCGCGGGCCAGGACTTCAACGAGGTCGTCACCTGGGGCTCGGACACGGAGTGGATCAGCGAGATCCACGACCTGTACCGCCGGGTGCTGACGTCGCCCAAGCCGTCCGTCGCCGCGGTCAACGGCGTGGCGGCCGGCTCGGGACTGCAGTTCGCCCTGCTGTGCGACTACCGAGTGGCGTCACGGGACGCTCGCATGGGGCAGACGGAGGTGCGCTGGGGCATGGCCAGCGTCACCGGCACGTGGCTGCTGGAGGAGGTCGTCGGCCCGCTGCGCGCCCGGACGCTGGCGCTGAGCGCCGAGTTGCTCCCGGCGGATCGACTGCTCGCCGAGGGGATCGTCGACGCCGTCGCCGAACCGGACCGGGTGCTCGATGCCGCGCTGGCCCAGGCGTCGCTGCTGGCGTCCTATCCGGCGGCCTCCTTCGCCGCGACCAAGCAGTGGTGTTACGAACGGCTGCGGCCCCGCCTCGACCAGGCCTTCGCCGACGCCCACGTGCTGCACCACGAGGTCTTCGCGGCGGGCGTGTCCCGCGCCGGTGCCGAGAGGTTCCTCGCCCGCCACGAATCCCGGACCGCATCGCCTACCAAATAGCGGACAAGGCAGCGGACAAGATTAGGAGCAGATCATGTGGGACCAGAACCCTCCGCAGGCCCTGGTGATGTCGCCGGGCCGCCGCTACTACGGCATCGACATCGGCGTCCTCGTCCTGGACGCGGAAGTGCCCCGGCCGGTCGGGGATCTCGGCAACGCGCGCACGTTCGATTTCCCGGTGCTGTATCACACGGTGACCGGTGCCGACCCGGAGCTGATCGTCGAGCGGGACCCCCACGCGCTGCTGGAGTCGTTCCGCCGGGCCGCCGCCGAACTGGTCCGCAGCGGAGTCGCGGGCATCGTGACGACCTGCGGCTTCCTCGCCTCGATCCAGCCGGAGCTCGCGGCCGACCTCCCCGTTCCGATCATGACGTCCAGCCTGATGCAGATCCCGGCGGCGCTGCGATCGGTGGGCGCGGACCGGCGGCTGGCGGTCGTCACGGCCAACGCGCGTACGTTGGGCGACGCGCACTTCCGGGGCGCCGGCGTCACCCCCGCCGAGCGGGAACGTCTCACGCTGGTCGGCGTGGAGGACTGCGAGCTGCTCTACCCGCACCTGATGAATCGCTCGCCCGGACCGCTGGACGTCGCGGGTGTGACCGCGGAACTCGTCGAGCGATGCGCACAAGCGGTGGCCCGTGATCCGCAGATCGCCGGGTTCGTCTTTGAATGCGTGAACCTGCCGCCGTACGCGGCGGCCGTGCGGGCCGCGACCGGGCTGCCCGTGTGGGACGCCGTGAGCATGACGGTGCAGCTCTGGCTGGCCGTCCGCCGGCCGTACTGAGCCCCGATTGACCGTTACCGAGGCAACGACCCCTGGAGGACTTCCTTCATGCTGACGAGAATCGAGGCGTTGGAGAAGATGGCCGCGAGCGACCCCGACCGGGTGTTCTGCGGCTTCGAGGGCGAGATCCTGACGCACGGCGCGTTCGTCGACCGTGTCGAACGGTGCGCCGCGGGCCTGCGGGAGCACGGCGTCCGCCCGGCGGACCGGGTCGCGGTGATGTTGCGCAACCATCTGGATCACATCGTCGTCGGGTACGCGCTGGCCTGGATCGGGGCGGTGCACGTCCCGGTCAGCATCCACCTCAAGCGAGCCGGGATAGCGTTGCAGCTCGATGACGTGCGACCGGCGGCGGTCATCGCGGAGGCCGACTTCGCTAAAGAGTTCGCGGGGGAGTTGGCCGAGGAGATCCTTGGCTCGTCGAACGGTTCCGAGCCATCCATGCGAACCTTCTGGCGTGGAGCAGGCCCCTTGGCCGACCGCGCCGGCGTACCGCTGGACGCGGTGCTGAAGAGCACGGCGCCCGGCTTCCGGCCCGAGCCGTACGACCTCGACCGCGAAGCCATGATCTCCTACACGTCGGGCACGACGGGACGTCCCAAGGGGGCCGTGCTCAACGAACGCTTCCTGCAGCTCGGCGCGGCGAGCGCCGCCGCCCTGGCGGAGGTGGACCGCGACGACACCCTGTTCCTCTGGGAGCCCTTCTACCACATCGCCGGCTGGATCACCGTCTACATGGCCGTCAACAGCGGCGCCCGGGTGGCGATGGTCGAGCGGTTCAGCGGGACGAGATGCTGGGACCAGATCCGCGCGTCCGGCGCGACCAAGCTGCACTATCTGGGAGGCGTGCTGAACATCCTGCTCGCGCAGCCGCCGCGTGACGACGACCGTGACAACCCGGTGACCATCGCCTGGGGGGCGGCGGCGCCGCGCGACCGGTGGCGCGAGTTCGAGCGGCGTTTCGGCGTCGAACTGCGTGAGGGATACGGCCTGACCGAGGCCGCGAACTTCGCGCTGCTCAATTTGGACGGACGGCCCGGCTCCATCGGCAGGCCGATCCCCGAGTTCGACGCCTGGATCGCCGACCCGACAGGGCGGGGCCCCGCCGCGCCAGGTCAGGTCGGTGAGATCATCTTGCGGCCGAAGAGGCCCGGGCTGACGATGGTGGGGTTCTTCGGTGACGAGGCCAAGACCCGCGAGACGCTCATGCACGGCATCGTCCGAACCGGGGACCTCGGTTACGTGGACGACGACGGCTACTTCTACTTCGCCGGCCGTGCCACCGACAGCCTGCGGCGACGGGGCGAGAACGTCTCCGCCTGGGAGGTCGAGCGCGTCGTCAACGAGTGCCCTGGCGTGGCCGACAGCGCCGTCATCGCCGTCCCGTCGCCGCTCGGCGAGGACGACATCAAACTCGTGGTCCGCACCGCCGAACCTCACACGCTCACCGCCGCGCGGGTCTACGACTGGTGCGCGGAACGACTCGCCTACTATCAGGTGCCGCGCTACATCGAACTGGTTCGCGAGTTGCCGTACGGACCCACGCAGCGGGTGCGCAAGAGCGGGCTGTCCCGCTCGGTGGAGGGCCTCTTCGACGCCGAGGCCCGGTACGAGGCCCGAGGCCCGGTAGCGTACCGACGCCGATCAGGCCTGGGCGGGCGTGAGCGTCTCGGCCGCGCCGCGCCGCCTCCGGACGAGGGCGTCCACGGACCAGGCGCCCGGGCCGAGCACGGCGATGAGGAAGAACGACCAGCAGAACAGGGCGGGGAGCTCGCCGCCGTTGGACATCGGGAACAGGTCCTTGGGCGCGTGGACGACGAAGTACGCGTACGCCATCGAGCCGGAGCACAGCAGCGCGCTGACGCGGGTGAACAGGCCGGCGAGGACGAGCCCGCCGAAGACGAGCTGGATGGCGCCGGCCCACCAGCTCGGCCATACGCCGAACGGGACCGCCTGGCCGGTGCCGCGAGCGCCGCCGAGCACGCCGAAGATGGACGCGAGTCCGTGGCAGAAGAACAACAGGCCCGTCACCATGCGGAAGAGCGAGAGGACGGGAGCGCTGATCTGGTCGAATTTCATGTGTCACCTCATGATCTCGTGGCGGCCCCACGGCGCGCGCGCCGAAGGTCGCCGGGGTGGGCGGAGTCGCCGGATGACATGCGCCGGAGAACCGGCGCCGAACTGAAACCGTGATGATCAGTTGGTCGTGCCGTGAACGCATACCGCAGCGGACCGACGAGGTGAGGGCGCTGTCATTCTGCTCGTCCCGTGATGTCCTTGGCCGTGGGACCGCGCGGGGCGAAGGTCGTGCGAGCTCGGGGACCAGCATCGTCGCTGGTCTGAGGTGCGATCGCGCCATGGCCATGGCGGCCCGGCCGGTTCGCCGGTGGGCGGGGCCGGGTCGGCGTGGCAACAGATTGCTCGCAGGGGTGCGGGGAGTCAAGAGATGCTGTAATGAACAGAAGGGCAAAGCGGGACGTAGCGTGGTGTGAGGGCGGGAAGTGCCCTCTGACCTGCCATTACTTCTTTTTCTTGGCCGCCGTCCCGCGCCTGACTACCGCCGGTGTGCCGAAACATTCATGCCGGCCCCGGCTCGTCGCGCCCGGGGACGTGGTGACGGCCGATGGGGATGATCATGGGGGTGCCGCTCACCGGGTCGCTGGTGACCTTGCACCGCAGGCCGAAGACGTCCTCCACGGTGGCCTCGGTGATGACCTCGGCGGGCGTGCCCTCGGCGGCGATGCGGCCCGCCTTCATGGCGATGACGTGGTCGGCGTAACGGCACGCCTGGTTCAGATCGTGCAGGACCATCACGATCGTACGGCTCTCGCGCCGGTTCAAATCCATGATCAGATCCAGCACGTCGAGCTGATGCGCGAGATCGAGATAGGTCGTCGGCTCGTCGAGCAGCAGCACCGGCGTGCCCTGGGCGACGGCCATGGCGATCCACGCGCGCTGCCGCTGCCCGCCGGACAGCTCGTCCACCGCCCGGTGCGCGAGGTCGGACATCCCGGTCGCGGCCAGCGCCGCGTGCACCGCCTCCTGGTCGGCCTTGGACCACTGCCGCCACCACGTCTGATGCGGCGAGCGCCCCCGGTTCACCAGATCGAGCACGGTGAGCCCCTCGGGGGCGACCGGGCTCTGCGGCAGGATCCCCAGCCGCCGCGCCAGCTCCCTGCTCGGGATCGACTGCAGCGCCCGCCCGTCGAGGTGCACGGCCCCCCGGCGCGGCGCGAGCAGCCGGGCCAGCGCCCGCAGCAGGGTGGACTTCCCGCAGGCGTTCGCGCCGACGATCGCGGTGATGCGTCCGGGCGGGACGAGCAGGTCGAGGTCCTCGACGACGAGACGGTCCTCGTAGGCGAGGTGCAGGCCGGTGGCCCGCAGCTCGGGTTCGGTGCCGGGCATCGGCGTCAGCCTCCTGATCCCGCGCGGTTGGTACGGATGAGCAGCCACAGCAGGACCGGCGCGCCGAGGACGCCGGTGACGACCCCGACCGGCAGCTCCATCTCGGCGATGAGCGTCCGCGCGATGAGGTCGCCGACGAGCACGATCACGGCGCCGGTCAGGCCCGAGGCGATCGGCGGC
The DNA here is from genome assembly GCF_040678635.1 of Thermopolyspora sp. NPDC052614. Classification (NCBI taxonomy): domain Bacteria; kingdom Bacillati; phylum Actinomycetota; class Actinomycetes; order Streptosporangiales; family Streptosporangiaceae; genus Thermopolyspora; species Thermopolyspora sp. NPDC052614. The sequence goes on along the minus strand of NZ_JBFATZ010000003.1, from coordinate 628,498 downwards.
GGCCAGGCCGTACGGGCGAGCCGCTGGGCGATCTGCGGGGCGGCGAGCGCCACGAACGCGACCGGGCCCGCCGCCGCGGTGCCGAAGGCCACCAGCCCGACCCCGGCGATCAGCAGGGCGAAGCGGACCAGCTGCACCCGGGTGCCGAGCCCGACGGCGACCTCGTCGCCGAGCTGCAGCGTGCGCATCAGCCTGCCCAGCCCCAGCACCGCCGGGACCAGCACCGCCATCGCGTACGCCAGCGGCACCGCCGCGTCCCAGTCCCGCCCGTTGAGGTTGCCCACGAGCCAGCCGAGCGCGGCCTGCGCCTGGAACCGCGCCCCCACGGCCACCAGGTAGTCGGTGGCGCTGGTGCACACCCAGGACACCCCGATGCCGACCAGGATGATCCGGTAGCCGGTGGTGCCGCGCCGCCAGGCCAGCGCGTACACCAGCAGCGCCGTCGCCAGGCACCCCAGCAGGCCGAACGCCTGCAGCCCGAGCGTGGCGTCGAACCCCAGCACGATCGCGGCGGTGACCGCCGTGCCCGCCCCCTGCGTCAGGCCGATCATGTCGGGGCCGGCCAGCGGGTTGCGGGTCATCGTCTGGAACACCGCGCCGGAGATCCCGAACGCCACGCCCACGAGCAGCCCGACCGCGGCGCGCGGCAGCCGCAGCTCGCGTACGACCACGAGCGTGCCGGGATCGCCCGAGCCGCCCAGCGCCGCCATCACCTCGCCCAGCCCGATCGGATAGTCGCCGATCGTCACATTCCAGCTCAGCGTCAGGAAGGCGACGACGGCCAGCGCCGCCGACACGGCGATCAGGCGCGGGCGCACGAACCCCGAGAACGGCGGCATCCGGAAGTACGGCGGCGACCAGACGGCGGTGCGGACGTCCGTGCGCGACATGGTCACACCTCCGCGAGCCGTCGCCGCCGGACCATGGCGATGAAGAACGGCCCGCCGATGAAGGCGATGATGACCCCGGCCTGGATCTCCACGGGCCGCGCGACCAGCCGCCCGGCGATGTCGGCGGCGAGCAGCAGGCACGGCGCGAGCAGCGCCGACAGCGGCAGCAGCCACCGATGGTCGGGCCCGATCCCGGCCGCCTGCGCCAAGGCCCGCGCGACGTGCGGCACCACCAGGCCGACGAACACCAGCGGCCCGACGGCCGCCACCGCGGTCCCGGTCAGCAGCATGATCGCGAGCACGCCCTGGAACCGCACGAGGCCGAGCCGACGGCCCAGCGCGGCGGCGACGTCGTCGCCGAGGGCGAGGCTGTTGAGCGCGGGGGCGCAGGCGAACGCCAGCGCCGCGCCCACGGCCAGCAGCGGCAGGATCCCCAGCACCACCTCGCCGTTCTGGTCGGCGAGGGAGCCCGCCGACCAGAACCGGTAGCGGTTGAGCGCCTCGGGGTCGGTGAGCACGATCGCGCTGGTGATCGAGGACAGCAGCGCGGTCACCGCGACCCCGGCGAGCGCCAGCTTCACCGGGGTCAGCCCGGAGCGCCCCAGCCGGCCAAGCGCGTACACCACGACGCTCGCGATCAGCGCCCCGGCCAGCGCGAACCAGATCGACCCGAACAGCGTCCGCACCCCGAGCCACGCGACGGCGACGACGATCGCGAACGCGGCCCCGGCGCTCACCCCGAGCAGCCCCGGGTCCGCGAGCGGGTTGCGGGTCAGCGCCTGCATGAGCGCGCCGGACAGCCCGAGGGCCGCGCCCACCGCCAGCCCCAGCGCCGTGCGCGGCCCGCGCGCCGACCACACGATGTTGTCCACCTGCGCGCTTTCCGGCTGGCCGGTCAGCGCCCCGATCACCTGGCCGGGGGAGATGCTCGCGGCGCCCAGTGCGATCGACAGCAGGCAGGCGAGCACGAGCGCCGCGCCGATCAGCGTCAGGAGCAGCACGGGGCCGAGCACCGTGCGTCGGCCCGCCGCCGAGGCGTCCGTCGGCGTCAGGGTGTCCATCGGCGTCAGGACACCGCCTCCACCTGGGTGGCCGGGTCGCCGTCCACGGCGTCGGCGAGCTGGGGCACCAGCCGGTCGAGCAGGTACGGCAGGCTGAGCACGGTGACGAACGAGAACGCCGCCCCGTGGTGGGTGCCCTCCCCGACGTACACCTCCCGGCCCTCCTTGACCACGCCGAGGTCCTTGTAGAGCGGGTCCTCGCGCAGGGCGGCGCTGTCCTTGGCGATGTCGGGGACGGTCCACACGATGACGTCCTGGTCGAGCAGGTCACCGCGCTCCTTGCTGATGTTGGCCCCGAACCGGTTGCCGATGACCTTGTCCAGGTCGGCGGGCAGCTTGAAGCCGAGCGCGGCGAGCGTGCGCGAGCGCGGGTCCTGCGAGCCGTACACGAAGAACCCCTCGTACGGCGTGGCCACCACGCCGGTGGCCGCGGCGAACTCCGGATGCTTGGCGCGGGCCTGCGCGAACCTGTCCTCCACGCCCTTGACCAGTTTGTCGGCCTCGTCGGGCTTGCCGAGGACCTTGCCGACGATCCGGGTCTGCTCCTGCCACGGGATGCCGTAGTCGTTGTACGCGGCGGGCTGGGCGACCACGGGCGCGAACTTCGACAGCGCCTCGTACTGCTCCTTGGTCAGGCCCGAGTACAGCGCCAGGATGAGGTCCGGCTTCAGCGCGGCGATCTTCTCGATCTGCGGGCCGGTGCCGGTGTCGGTGAGCACGGTCGGCGTCGCGCCGCCGCCGAGCGCCTGCGTGGCCCACGGTCCGATCGCGCCCTTGAAGCCGCCGAACCACTCGGTGGTCGCCACCGGCACCTTGCCCAGGGCGAGCACGGCGTCCTGGTCGGTCAGCCCGACCGTGACGATGCGCTGGGGCTCGGCGGTGACGGTGGTGCTGCCGAACTTGTGCTCGACGGTCACCGGGTACGCCGCCGCGCCGCCCGAGGCGGCGCCGCCCGTTGGGGCGCCGGTCGCCGCCGGGGCGCCGCCGGAGCCGCACGCGACGAGCGTGGTGACCAGGAGCGCCACGGTGGCCAGCATCGCCGAGACGCGAACGCCTCGCACTGGACCTTGCGGCGAACCTTTCACGGTACGGAGCATCAGGGGGTCCTATCTCGTCCGGTTCCGCGCGACCGCGCATCCAAACTTAGGTAAGGCTACCCTGTGCTCGCGATCCGGACATAGGGCCCCCAGGTATGCGATATTTAGCTCGATTCAGCCGCCGAGGGTGGCCCCCCGGCCGAGCGGGCTGACGGTGCGGGCGTACACCGACAGCCATCCGCAGCCCGCCGAGGGCGGCGCCGCCGGGAGGGCGGCGCGGCGCTCGGCGAGCACGGCCTCCGGGACCTCCAGGTCGATCGTCCGCGCGTCCACGTCGACGCTGATGATGTCGCCGTCCTCGACCAGGCCCAGCGGGCCGCCGATCGCCCCCTCGGGGCTCACCTCGGCGACGACCAGTCCCTTGTTGACGAGCCCGGACATCTGGCCGTCGGTGACGACGGCGACCTCGGCGCCGAGGCCCGCGCCGTCGAGGGCGAAGATGAAGGCCGAGGTGAGGCCCATGCCCGGGGCGCCGCGCAGGCCAAGGCCGGTGAGGACGAGGACCTGGCCGGGGCGTACCTCCCCGGCGCGGATGGCGGCGATGCCCTCCTCGCGGGAGCGGAAGACCTTGGCGGGGCCGCGGAACCGGTGCGGCGCCTCGTCGGCGACGGTGCGTTTGACGATGGCGCCCTCGGGGGCGAGGGTGCCGCGCACGATGACGAGGCCGGGGTGGTGGGCGAGCGGGGCGTCCAGCGGGCGGATCACGTCCGACTCGGGCGGGGCGACCGACGCCAGGACCTCGCCGAGCGACGGCCCGGCGACCGTGCGGGCGTCGAGGTCGAGCAGCGGGGACAGGCGGTGCAGCAGGACGGCGGCGCCGCCCGCGTCCTCGAACTCGTCGATGCGGCGCTCGCCATTCGGCTTCACCGCGGTGAGCAGCGGGACCTTCGGGGCGAGCTCCTCGAACAGGGCGTAGACGTCGACGTCGCAGCCCGCCTCGACGGCCACGGCCTGCAGGTGCTTGAGCGCGTTGACCGAGCCGCTGATGGCGAGCACGGCCGTGACCGCGTTGCGGAAGGCGGCGGGGGTGAGGATGTCGCGGGGCCGCAGGTCCTCGGCGACCATCCGCACGATCCGGCGGCCCGCCTCGGCGACCGTCCGCCACATCTTCGGGCTGCGCGCGAGCACGGGGGTGCTGCCCGGCAGGGCCATGCCGAGCGCCTCGGCGGCGATGTGCATGGAGTTCGCGGTGCCCATCCCGGCGCAGACGCCGGGGCCGGTGATCGCGCAGCCGCTCATCTCGGCGAGGTCCTCGACGGTCATGCGCCCGGCGGCGACGTGACCGGCGTACAGGAACACGTCCTCGAAGTCGACGTGCTCCCCGCGGAAGACGCCGGACGGCTGGTAGCCGCACGCCACGACGATCGTCGGGATGTTGAGGCGGCCGGCCGCCATCATGTGGGCGGGGGTGGTCTTGTCGCAGGACGACAGGCAGACCATGCCGTCGAGCAGCGCGCCCTCGGCCGCCACCTCGATGTCGTTGACGATCAGGTCGCGGGTCGGCAGGATGTACCGCCCGGCCGCCCCCGCGCTGGTGATCGCGTCGCTGGGCGCGGCCGTGCGGATCTCGAATCCGATGCCCCCGGCCTCGCGGATCGCCTGCTTCAGCGGGCCCACGATCGAGTCCAGATGGCTGAAACAGCTCGCCAGGTCCGACGAGGTGTTGACGATCGCGATCTTGGGCTTCTCCATGTCCTCGGGGGTCAGCCCGAGGGCGGTCCACTGGGCGCGGCGCATGGCCCAGCGGGTGGTGCCCGGCTCGAAGTTGCTGCGCAGCGTCACGAGACCTCCCGGCCGAGGTAGACCCCGCCGCGTTCGAGCCTGGTCTGCAGCTCGGCGACGTCGATGTCCGCGCAGTCCACCCCGGCGTCGATCGCCATGCCGGCGGCGACGCCTGCCGCCTCGCCCATGGCGAAGCACGGGCCGGTCACCCGGGCGGCGGACTGGGCGTCGTGGGTCATCGACGCGCAGCGGCCGGTCACGTACAGGTTCCGCACGCCCAGTGGCAGCAGCATGCGGAACGGGAGCTGGTTGAAGCCGCGCGGGTTCTCGCCGCGCGGCCAGCGGAACTCGACGGTCCCGGCGACGTGCGCCTCGATCGGCCAGCCGTTCACGCCGATCGTGTCGGGGAAGTCGGCGCAGTCGCGCACGTCGCCCTCGGTGAGCCGGTAGCGGCCGATGACGCGGCGGGTCTCCCGGATGCCGATCTGCGGGGCGATGTCCACGATGTACGAGTCGCCGAATCCGGGGGTGTTGTCGCGGATGAAGGTGAAGGCGTCCAGCACCTGCTGGCGTCCCTGCAGCTCGCCGTGGGTGAGCTCGTCCACGTTCGTGCCGTCGATCGCGCCGCCGTCGGGGGTGCTGAGCTGGGTGAGGTTGGCCCGCCACTCCAGCGGGTTGCGCTGCGGGCGCACGATCGGCTTCTTGCGGGGGAACCGGTGGGTGCCGGCCCGCTCCGCCTCCTCCATGAGGCGCTCGACCGTGCGCCACGGCGCCTCGCCCGCCGCCGCGGCGTCCACGCCGTTGATGCGGAACATCAGCGACGGGTAGAGCATGCCGTTCAGCGCCGGGGCCTTCTCGAACGGCGCGCCCGCCCACCAGGCCACGTCGCCGTCGCCGGAGGCGTCGATGAACACCCGCCCCCGTACGGCCGCGCGGCCCGACTTGGACTCGATCAGCACCGCGTCGATGACGCCCTCGTCGGACATGCGCAGGCCGCAGGCGTAGGCGTGGAAGAGCAGCCGGGCGCCCGAGCCGACCACCAGCTCATCGGCGGCGATCTTGTAGCTGGAGATGTCGAACGCCTGGGCCAGGATGCCGTCGTTGATCGTCAGGTGCGGCGTGGACAGGCCGTCGAGCTTCTCCAGCCGGTCGAGCAACTCGTCGGCGAGGCCGTGGATGACCCGGCGGTGCTCGCCGTACACCTTGGCGTGCAGCCCGCAGAACGTGCTCAGGCCGCCCGCGGTGCCCGCGCCGCCGAGGAAGCCGTAGCGCTCCAGCAGGATCACCGAGTGCCCGGTGCGCGCCGCGGCGCTCGCCGCCATGATGCCTGCCGGTCCTCCGCCCACGACGACCACGTCGAACTCGCCGTACACGGGAGTCTCGCGGCTGGGCTCAATGATCGTTGCGGGCTTTTCCACGAGGGGGCCTTTCCTCACTCTCGTTCAGTGCGCGGTCGTGCTCTTCGGCAGCACGATGTGGTCGAGGGCGTACGGGGTGGGTTCGAGGGCGTCGGACATGATCGCCTGCATGACCGGGAGCGGCACCAGGCAGTCGGCGCAGGCGTCGGGCCCGGCCTCGATCCGCACGACGACCTTGTCCTGCGGGGTCAGCGACCAGTCGAGGGTGTAGCCGTCCGCGGCGAGCATCTCGCGGAAGCGTCCCAGGGCCTGGTCGATCCGGGGGTCCACGGCGGCGTCGGAAGCGCTCATGACAGATCCTTCACGGGAGCGATGGAGGGGGCGTCCCCTCGGGGGCCGAAGGTCTCGATGATGGTGGACACGCCGGCGTTGTTCGCGCCCGCGACGACCACGTTGATCGCGTCGGGGGAGGTGATGGCGGGCACCCGGTCGGGGGTGTCGCTCGCCGACGCCGCGTCGGGGATCGCGTCGGGGTGGTCGGCGGGGACCCGCCAGCGGGTCAGGCGGGAGATCGCGTCCTTGCCGACCGCGGCGAGCTCGGCGCGGCTGTTGACGGCCTTGTCGAACAGGAACCGCCGCAGGTCCGCCTTGCTCCACCCGGCGCCCGCGAACACCTGGGCGTGCTCGGGGCCGAGCACGAGCAGCCCGCCGTTGGTCTCGTGGATCAACGCCCCGGTACGGCGCAGCGTGTCGGCCAAATCCAGCCCCAGTTGTTCCGGGTCGCTGGTGTGCCGGGCCTCGATGTGGATGCACGAGCGGATCGTGTACCCGGTGACGGCGCTGTCGGCGGCGTCCAGGCCGTGCTCGACGTGGAAGGGCTCCCAGGGACTCTCCTCCTCGTTCTCGGCGATGCACGCCGAGTACTTGCCGAGCGTGGCCTGGGTGGCCTGGTCGAGCTGGTGCGGCCGCAGCCCGAACACGTTGATCGCGGTGAGCCGGATCGCCCGGCCGATCGTGGCGTTGGCGCGGAACCCCGAGCCGAACACGTTGCCCTTGCCGTTGAGCCCGATCCGGCCGCGGACCGGCCCGTTGACCAGCAGTAAGGGCGCGGTCCCGGTGGTGGACTGCCAGATGCCCTTGACCGGGTAGGGCTCCTTGCGGAGGGCGTCCCAGCCCGCGAGCACGACCGGGAAGTACTCCGGCAGGCAGCCGGCGAGACCGGCGTTGATGGCGGCCAGCCGTACGGTGAGGGACCGGTTGAGATGCGGCATCGTGAAGATGACCTCATCGGGGTCCCGGGAGGTGGTGGCGAGGAATTCGGCCAGGTAGGACTCGGTGACCGGGACGACCGGCAGGCCGTCGGTCCAGCCCTTGGCGGCGTAGAACTCCAGGACCGCGCGGATCTCCTCGGCGTCGGCCTCCGGAGTGTCGACCGTGATGCTCATATGTGGTTCGTCAGCCCCTTTGGGATGTGCCGTCAGGATTCGATGCCCAGGATGCGCTGGATGTCGGGGAGCACGTCGTCGACGCGCTCGCGGAGGCGGGCCTCGTCGAGGCTGGCGACCGGGTGGTGCACGGCCACGAACTCGTACCCGGCGAAGCCCTGGACCTGGGCCATGGCGCGGCCGGAGACCAGGAAGGAGTCCGAGACGATGGCGACGGCCGGGATGCCGGCGCGCTCGAACATGATGCCGTCGGCGACGGTGGCGGCGCTGCACGAGCCGCAGTCGCCCACGGCGGTGACGGCCACGTCGCATTCGTCGGCGATCCGCTTGAGGATGTCCTCGGTCATGGGGGTGCCGAAGTAGCTTTTGGCGTAGAGCCGGGCCTCGCCGGCGCCGTGGCGTTCGCGCAGCCGGTCGGCGACCTGGCGCAGCAGCACGGCCGCGTTGGGCTTGGTGTTGTCCAGCAGGCCGATGGTCAGCCCGCGCAGGCTGCCGGGTCGCGGAGCCAGGGTCGTGTCGGCGGCCTTCGCGTCAAAGCCGGTGGGATCGAGAAGTCTCTCGCGTACTGCCATGTCCCCGACGCCTCCAGAAAGGGATACCTCATCGCGTTTCAGCTAAGCATGACGCCAGACGGATGACAAGATTGTGCACAATATTGCCAGCTAAGTTATTGCCATCCTGCTCGCCATGCTCACGCCGTCAGCGACCCGGTGCGGCGTCCCGGTTGTGGAGTAGTTCTCGCAGGATATCGACGAGGTCCGGGGGTTCCACCGGCTCGGGCAGGGCCGCCACCTCGGCGGCGGAGAACCAGCCGAAGCCCAGAAACGTTCCCGACTCCTCCTCGGTCAGCGCGGCCGGCCGGACCGCCGGGCGGTCGCCGAAGCGGGCCAGGTAGAACGGCTCCACCTTGACGTAGTGCACGCCGAGCCAGTGGTAGTCCCGGCGTACCGGCGTCCACACGTCGAGCACGGCCTCGCCGGGCAGGCCGGTCTCCTCGGTCAGCTCGCGGCGGGCGGCCTGCAGCGGCGTCTCCCCGGGATCGAGGCCGCCGCCGGGCGGCTCCCAGAACACCACGCCGTGCACCGGGTCGTGCCAGCGCAGCAGCAACACGCGGTCGGTTCCGTCCACACACAGGACCCGGGCGGCGGGTCGATCGTCGGCCACCCGTCCATGGTGCGGCATGATGCACGTATGCGGGCCCGCCCAGTCACCCTCGACGCCCTGCTCGACGATCTGGCCGACCGCATCGCCGCGGCCCCGCCCGGCGCGTGGCGCCGGGTCGCCGTCGACGGCGCGCCGCCCACGGAGCCCGCGCGGCTCGCCGACGGGCTCGTCGATCCGCTGCGGGTCCGCGGGCGTCAAGTGCTGCGGGTCTCGGCCGGGGACTTCCTGCGCCCGGCGTCGCTGCGGCTGGAGCGGGGGCGTACCGACCCGGACGCCTTCTACGAGGACTGGCTGGACGTGGCCGCGCTGCGCCGGGAGGTGCTCGACCCGCTCGCCCCCGGCGGCACCGGCCGGGTGCTGCCCGCGCTGTGGAACGCCGCCACCGACCGCTCCTACCGCCGCCCCTACGTGGATCTGCCGCCGGGCGGGGTCGTGCTGGTGGACGGCACCCTGCTGCTCGGGCTCGGCCTGCCGTTCGACCTCGCCGCGCACCTGTGGCTCTCGCCGGGGGCGCTGGCCCGCCGTACGGCCGAGGCGGAGCGCTGGCGGCTGCCCGCCTACGACCGGTACGAGCGCGAGGTGGCCCCCGCCCGGGCCGCCGACGTCGCCGTGCGCGTCGACGACCCGCGCCACCCCGCGCTCATCACTCAGGCGGCCTGAGCCCTACCAGCCGACCGCGACCAGCAGGTGGCGGGGGTCGGCGTGGGACACGAAGGACGACTGGTCCGCCGAGTCGTCGTACGGGAATCCGTAGGCCAGGTTCCGGATCCCGTGGTCATGCCAGAACTTGGCGTAGTAGTTCGCGGGCGCGGCCCGGTAGAACCGGGCCGGGTCCGCCTGCTCGGCCGGCGACAGCCCGGCGACGTGCCGGTTCAGCGCGGCGCACAGCGTGGGGTTCTCCCGCAGCGGCCCCGAGCAGCCCGCGACCTCCTCGGTCGTGGCGTTGACCCCGTGCTGGGCGGCGTACGCGGTGAAGTAGTTCTGCTGCGCGCCGCCCGGCCGGAAGAGCGCGGAGTGGTGCGGCGCCGGGATGCGGTACGGGGCCTCGATCTGGCCGAGCTGCTTGAACTCGGCCGGGACCTCGTTGACGAACTTCTGGAACGTGGCCGACCGCGACTCCTGGAACGTGGGGTAGTCGTCGCCGACGACCACGTCGTAGCCGTCGTGGGCGCGCAGCCGCAGCGCGAGCTTCAGCCCGAACCCGTCCACCCGGGTGGTGTTGCCGTTGAAGTGGTCCGGGCCGACGGTGAACTCGATGAAGTCGAAGTACCGGCTGTTCGGCGAGCCGAGATAGAAGTACATGCGGCCCGCGGTGTTGGCCGGCATGTCGATGTAGGGCTGCTCGGCGATCGAGTGCGTCTGCCCGCCGAAGCTCCAGTAGACCTGCGAGTCGGGGTACTGCCCGTTGGTCCGGTTGAGCACCTTGACCATGAGGACGTTCTGGGCGGCGGGGATGGAGGACAGGTCGCCCCAGAAGGACTCCGGCGGCGTCGTCGGGTCGCCGACCCCGCCTCCCTCGGCGCGGACGACGAGGCTCCACAGCGAGTAGCCCCAGGGGGTGCCGCGGGAGGTGCCGTACACGCGCAGGTACCGCCCGGTGCCGGAGACGTCGAGGGTCTGGGTGCCGCCGGTGCCGTTCCCGGTGGAGTAGATCGTGGTCCAGGCGTTGGCGTCGGCGGAGACCTGGATCTGGAAGGCGCTGGCGTAGGCCGCCTCCCAGCTCAGCACGACCTGGCAGACGGTGCGGACCGAGCCGAGGTCGACGCGCAGCCACTGCGGGTCGCTGAACGCGCTCGACCAGCGCGTCGCGGGGTCGCCGTCCACCGCGGCGGAGGCGGGAAACGTCGCGTTCTCCACCGAGGAGGCGGTGGCGGGCCGGCCGCGCGCCACGTCGGCGGGGTCGCAGGCGGCGGCCGCCCGCGCCGGTACGGCGACGCCCGCCAGCGCCGCGACCAGCGCGATCACGGCGAGCATCACGGCGGGGACGGATGGCCGGGATGGTCGGGGGAGGGAGAGGGACGAACGAGTTGTCATCGTGTGGCTCCTGCGGATGGTGGGGGGTGACAAGGCACCGCGAGAGATCACTACACAAACGATCATCTACTCGTCAGTAGCTTCAGTCAACTCCCAACCGGGACGTGTCGCCATTTTCCGTTTTCCGGGTTCTTTTCGGGTTGCTCCTTGGGTGGCCTCGCCAGCAGGCTGAAATGGGTGCCCGAAGCGGCTGAAGGCCGCCCTGGCGAAGGAAAGTTCCGTGATCTTCGAACCGTTCTCGATTGGCGACGTCACATTCAAGAACCGCATCGTCCGCTCGTCCATCGGCGGCCGGATGGCGTATTATGACGGAACCGTCAACAATGCGTGGAAGAATTTCGAGCTGCGCTTCGCCAAAACGGGCGTGAGCGCCATCGTGTCGGCCACGCTCAACGTCAATCCCATCCGCTGGTCGCCGCTCGAATACCCGCAGATCAGCGACGACAAATTCGTCCCGCCGCTGCGCGAGGCGATCGCCGCCATCCAGGCCGAGGACTGCCGGTACATCATCCAGATCGGCGACGGCGGCTCGCACGTGCAGACCAGCCTCTTCAGCCAGCCCCAGGACGGCTACGGCCCCTCGCCGGGGTTCGATTTGCTGTACGGCTATCGCACCCGGCGTACCGAGATGACGGTCGCCGACATCGAGCAGACCGTGCACGAGTTCGGCCAGGCGGCCCGGCGCGTCCGCGAGACCGGCGCCGACGGCATCGAGATTACCGCCTCCAAGGGCTACCTGATCCACCAGTTCCTCAACCCGGCGATCAACCGCCGCCGCGACCGGTACGGCGGCTCGGTGGAGCGGCGCTTCCGGCTGCTGCGCGAGGTCGTCGAGGAGGTACGCCGGCGGGTCGGCGACGACTTCCTGCTCGGCGTGCGGATCTCCGCCCGGGACCGCAACCGCCTGCCGCTCAACCTCCGCTGGCCGATCACCTGGCCGCCGCGCACGTACCTTGAGGGCAACGACATCGGCGTGTACGCCCGCTACGCCAGGTGGCTGCGCGACCTCGGCGTCGACTACCTGCACGTCAGCAACGGATACGGCTTCATCAACCCGGGCGAGACGCCCGGCCGGTTCCCCATCGACGAGGCACGCCAGTTCGCCAACTCCACCCGCCACCTGTCGGCCAAGGCGGCTTTCCGCGCGGCGATCTTCAACGTGCTGCCCCGGCCGCTGCTCGACCGGATCATGAACATCGGGTGGACCACCGGCGAGGCGGCCAACCTGGACGACGCCCGGCGCCTGCGCGCGGAGTCCGGCCTCCCGGTGATCGCCAACGGCGGGTTCCAGCGCCGTTCCGTGGTCCAGGACGCGCTCGCCTCGGGCGCCTGCGACCTGGTCTCGATGGCCCGCCCCCTGCTCGCCAACCCGGACCTCGTCGAGCTGTTCCGGCGGGGCCGCGAGGCGCCCGACCGCCCGTGCACGCTCTGCAACCGGTGCGCGATGCGCACCACGCTGTTCCCGCTGGGCTGCTACGAACCCCTGCGCTTCGACTCCAGCGCCGACATGGAGGCGCAGATCCTCGACTGGTCGGCCCGGCCCGACGTCCCCGAGGCCCTGCCGTGGGAGCCCGCGGGCACGGCGCCCCCGCCCCGGACCGGTCAGGGCGAGAAGGCGTTCGCACGAGCGCCGTCCCGATGAATCACCCGGTCAATTACCGGATCAAATACCTATCAATCGCAATGCGAGGGGAAAGCGTGTTCACAAGGAGCGCCGAATGCGTAATCTGAAGAAGCCGGAGAGCCCGGTCACCGCGGCTCGCGAGGTGAGGTGGCACGAGCGCTATGTCGGCGGCAGCCCCGAGCGTGAGCGACTGATATTCGAGAAACTCGCCCGCGATCTCATGCTGGTACAGGCGAAGGTGAGGAAGGCCACCGGCGCCACGCACATCGAAAGGGCGTTCCAGGCGAAGACCATCCTCGCAGTCGAGAACGCCCGACTGCGGTTCCGCGACGACCTCCCCGCCGACCTGCGGGTCGGCTTCGCCCGTCCGGGCGCGGAGTACCAGGTGATCGTCCGGATGTCCAACGCCGCGCCCGCCCGCCGCCCGGACTACGAGCCCGACCTGCGCAGCACGGCCCTGCGCATCCAGGCCACCCCGGACCAGGCCCATGACCTGCTGATGACCAACTACCCGGTCTCGCACGCCCGCCATGCGCGCGAGCTCGTCGCGCTGGCGCAGGTCATGGCCGGCGCCACGACCACGAAGGCCAAGGCCCTCGCCCTGTACGTCAAGCTCCCCTTGGCGATCGGCTGGTCCGCCGCCGCCCGCATGCGCCGCAACCTGCTGACGTCGACGCGGCGCCCGGTCCGCAGCCTCGCGCTTGAGGGCTACTGGAGCCGCAGCGCGATCCTGTGGGGGGACGCGGGCCCGGTGCAGTACCAGCTCCGCCCCACCGCCCGCCCGCTGTCCGCGCCGCCGCCCTCCCGCACCGACCCCGACTACCTGCGCCACGAGCTGTCGGCCCGGCTGGCCGCGGACGACGTCGTCTTCCAGCTGTGCGTGCAGCGCTACGTGGACGCCCGCCGTACGCCCATCGAGGACGGCTCGGTGGAGTGGCGGGAGGAGGACACCCCGGTCATCCCGGTGGCGACGCTGACGATCCCCCGGCAGCCCCTCGCCGCCGCCGAGGCCCGCGCCGCCGAGCGGCGCGTCGAGGAACTGGTCTTCAACCCGTGGAACACCACCGAGGAGTTCCGCCCGCTCGGCAACCTCAACCGGTCGCGCAAGATCGCCTACGACGCCAGCGGCGCGCATCGCCAGGGCCGGCGCTTCGTGACGCCGGTGCCCCGCCGCAACGTCGTGGCGGGCGCGGCGGTGCGGGCCGTCTTCCGCGCCGTCAACCGGCGGGTGCCCTGGCACCGGCTCCCGGTGCCGCTCGGCCTGCTCAACCTCAACGCGCTGCGGCAGGCGCTGCGGCGCTACAACCTCATCGACACCGAGATCAGGGAGGCGCCGCCGCAGCCCCGCCGCGTCCCTCCGCCCATCGACGAGGAGCTGCGGGTCAGGCGCAGCTACGACGGCGGCTTCAACGACCTGTCCGCCCCGGCGACCGGCGCCATCGGCTCCGCCTTCGGCCGCAACCTCGCGCCGTCCTTCCGCCCCGATCTGTTCGACCGGCCGAACCCGGTGGTCGTGGGCAAGGCGCTGCTGGAGCGGGAGTCCTTCATCCCGGCGACGACGCTGAACGTCCTCGCCGCGGGCTGGATCCAGTTCCAGGTGCACGACTGGGTCAACCACAAGCGCTACCCGGCCGGGGGCAAGACCGTCGAGGTCCCGCTCCCACCGGGGATGACCTGGCGCAACACGCCCGGCGGCAAGCCCGAGCGGGTCATGCGGTTCGCCGACAACGAGGGCATCCACTTCGTCGCGGGCGACGAGCCGCCGATCCTGTTCGGCAACACCGCCTCCCACTGGTGGGACGGCTCCGAGGTGTACGGCCCGGACGAGACCGTCGCCAAGTCCCTGCGCGAGCCCGACGGCGGCGCGCGGCTGCGCCTGGAGCACGGCCACCTGCCCATAGGCCCCGACGGCGTCCCGCTGACCGGCTTCCGGGAGAACTGGTGGCTCGGCCTCAGCGCCATGCACACCCTGTTCGCCCGCGAGCACAACACGCTGTGCGACGCGCTGCGCGCCGAGTACCCCGCGATGGACGAGGACGCCGTCTACCACACCGCCCGGCTGATCGTCTCGGCGCTCATCGCCAAGATCCACACGGTGGAGTGGACGCCGGCGATCCTCGCCACCGAGGTGCTGAAGACCGGCCTGTACGCCAACTGGTACGGCCCGCCCGCGAACTGGCTGACCCGGCTGGGCCTGTGGCTGGTCGAGGAGAACGCGACCCGAGGCATCCGCGCGTCCCTGCCCGAGGACCACGGCACGCCGTACTCCCTCACCGAGGAGTTCGTCAGCGTCTACCGCATGCACCCGCTGATCCCGGACGACTACGTGATCGCCGAGCACGCCACCGGACGGCGGCTGCGGAACGTGACCCTGCCCGAGATCCGGGGCTCCGCCACCGAGACCGCGTTCCGGGAGTTCGGGCTGGTCAACTCGCTCTACTCGTTCGGCATCGCGCATCCGGGCGCGATCACCCTGCACAACTACCCGCGCGCGCTGCGGGCGTTCGATCGCGACGGCGAGATCATCGACCTGGCCGTCGTCGATCTCGTGCGCGACCGGCGCCGCGGCGTCCCGCGCTACAACGACTTCCGGGCGGGGCTGCGCCGCCCGCGCGTCACGCGCTTTGAGGAGATCACCACCGACCCGCGCAGCGTGGAGCGGCTCAAGGAGGTCTACCGCTCGGTCGACGAGGTCGACACCATGGTCGGGCTGCTGGCCGAGAACCCGCCCAAGGGCTTCGGGTTCAGCGACACCGCGTTCCGGGTGTTCATCCTCATGGCCACCCGCCGCCTGCAGTGCGACCGCTTCCTCACGGTCGACTACCGGCCGGAGATCTACACGCCGCTGGGCCTGGACTGGATCGAACGCAACGGCATGACCAGCATCATCCTGCGGCACTGCCCCGAGCTGGCGAACGTCCTGCCGCGTACGGCCAACGCGTTCGTCCCGTGGCGGCCGGTCCTGCCCGACGGCGCCAGGCGAGGCTGAGAGGCATGGCGACATGGACATTTCCCGAGAAGTCCGGAATCTGGGATTGGGGCACGCCGAGGCCGCCGCCGAGCGCTACCGGCGCAGCACCGCCGAACGCGAGGAGGTCCGGCGGCGGCAGGACCAAGGGGACGCCTTCCCCGACGCGCCGGAGCAGCTCGCGTCCCGGGCCGCCCGGCTCATCCAGCGCAGCGGCGTGCCCGTCGAGGCGGTGATGGAGGCGACCCGGACCGAGCACCTGGACCGGCCCGCCTTCCACGAACGCGTCCTCGGCGTGTCCAAGGAGCTGCAGGCGTACAGCTTCCTGCCGAGGGGCGCCCGCGCCGCGCGGACCGTCGCCCGCGTCCTGCTGTGCGAGAACGGCCGCCTGCTGCCGATCGGCACCGGGTTCCTGGTCTCGCCGCGCCTGCTGATGACCAACCACCACGTGCTGCCCGACGCGCGGGCCGCCGCGCAGGCGATGGCGGAGTTCGACGCGCAGGTCACCGTGGACAACGTCCCGGACACCGCCACCCGGTGCCACCTGGAGCCGGAGACCTTCTTCATCGCGGACGCCGGGCTCGACTTCGCCCTCGTGCAGGTCGGCCCCTGCGACGACGGCCGCCCGCCGGGGGAGCGGTTCGGCTGGAACGCGCTCAGCGCCGACCGGGGCAAGCTGGTCATCGGCGAGCCGGTCAACATCATCGGGCACCCCAGCGGGCGGCTGAAGGAGATCGCCATCCGGGACAACCGGCTGGAGGTCCGGCTGGACGACTTCCTCCAGTACCGGACCGACACCGAGCCGGGCAGCTCCGGCTCCCCGGTCTTCAACGACCAGTGGGAGGTCACCGCGCTGCACCACAGCGGCGTGCCGCGCACCGACGAGCAGGGCCGCATCCTGCGCCGCGACGGCCAGGTCTGGCGGGAGGGCGACGGGGACGACGCCGTCGACTGGATCTCCAACGAGGGCGTGCGGATCAGCAGCATCCTCCGGCGCCTCGCCGCCCTGCGTCTCGACGACGCGCGACTCGCGCTGCTCGCCGAAATGGGCGTCGAGACGAGAATCTGCGACGGCCACCCATCCCCGCCGTCCGGCGGACCGGCCGGGCAGACGGCGACGCCCCGCGCGGCCATGCCGGCCACCACTGCGGCCACCACTGCGGCCGCAACTCCGGCCGCCGGGGCACCCCAGGGCACCGGCGCCGCACCTCACCCGGCCACCGCCACCTCTCCCGAGTTCTCCCCGGCCACCGCCCCCGTCAGGCGCCCGTCCGGCCGGCCCGCGCGACCCGGCGCCTTCGGCGGCACGCGGCATCTGGTCTTCCTGCACGGCCGGGGCCAGGAAAGACACGACCCCGAACGACTGCGCCGCGCCTGGACCGCCGGTCTGAACACCGGACTCACCCGCGCCGGCCTCGCCACGATCGAACCCGCCGACGTCTGGTTCCCCTTCTACGGCGACCGCCTCACCCAGGCCGTGCGACCGCGTGAGGCCGCCGCACGATCGCTGGAGGAGATCGCCGCCGATCCGGCCTCGGCGGCGGCGCCGCCCACGCCGTCCGCCCGCGACCTCTACGAGAACCTGATCACCCAGGCGGCCGTCCGCGCCGGCATGCCCGCCGAACGGCTCGCCCCCGCCGAGACACTGGGCGCGCCGCCCATCATCCTGCACCGGGCGCTGAGCTGGCTGGCCGCCGCCACCGCCCTGGACGGCCTGAGCATCGCCCTGATCTTCGCGGACGTCGCCGCCTACCTCGACGACCGGCAGGTCCGCGAATCGGTGCTCGCCGCCGTCATGGAGACGCTGCCCGCCTCCGGCCGGGTGCTGCTGGTCACCCACAGCCTCGGCACGGTCGTCGCCATGGACCTGCTCACCCGCCTGAACCCGGCCCTTGACGTCGAGATGCTCGCCACCGTCGGCAGCCCGCTCGGCCTGGACGGCGTCTACCGCCGCCTCCTCATCGGCGGCCCCGAACGCCCGGCCCGGGTGGCCCACTGGCTCAACGTCTGGTGCCCCGCCGACCCGGTCACCATCGGCTGCCCCCTCGCCGACGACTGGCGCGGCGAGCTCACGGAGATCTCCGTCACCAACCCCGTGGACGGAGCGCACGACATCGCGGAGTACCTGGCCCACCCGGAGGTCGCCCACGCGATCGGGGCCCGGCTCCTCCCGGCCCTCGCCGCCTCGCTGCGCTGACCGCCCTCGCCATCCGCGCGCAGCTCCCTGCCTCAGGGCACCGGGTAGTCGCCCGATGCGCTCGGCTCCATGCTCGCCGGGCAGCTCGCGAAGGAGGCGCCGAAGACGCGCAGCTCCCCGGAGGAGGAGATCGTGCACGTGGCGCGGACGGGTGCGACACCGATCGCCGCCACGGAAAGCAGCTCGAACACCACGCCGTCCGGGGTGAGCCTGCCGTGCCCGGCATAGGCGGGCAGGCCGGTGAGGCGCGTCACCCGCAGCGAGATCCCCGCGCTCGCGTCGGGGCGGGTCAGGGCCGCGTGGCTGGGGATGATCTCCCTTCTTCCCGGCAGGGTGACGGCCACCACGGCGGCGAGGAGGGGAACCTCGCGGAGTAACCCCGTCCTGCGCGGTTCCAGCACGTCCTTGTGAACGACGATGGACATGATCTGGCCGGCGCAGGGCAGCTCGTACACCTCGTGATCATGCGGCCCGATGTCCGGGAAATCGCGCCGGACGCTCTCGATCACGTCGTCCCGGCGCGGCAGCCCGAGTCGCCGGCTGTGGAACGCCGTTCCGTCCGCGTCGTCGGGCACGTCCTGGAGCCTCACCTCCGGGTCCTCGGCCGGTACGCCGGACAGCCGGAGGCGGTGCACGATCAGGGATCGGGCGAACGTCGCGGCGGCGATGACCGGCTCAGAATCGCTCGCGGCCCGCACGCTCAGCAGCAGATCCAGATGCCGGTCGCCGCCGAGCAGGCCGAGCAGCGAGGCCGCCCGGATGGCCACGGTCTCCTCCAGGCCCTGGCGGGACAGGACGTCCTCCAGTTCCCCGACGGCCAGCTCGCCCGGCAGCCGCCGCAGGGCGAGCACGGACAGCGCGCGGACCGGCGGGGCGAGCCCGGCGTTGCCCAGCGCCTCCCGGAGGATCGAGTGGTGGCGCTCCAGGGTGATGTCGAGGTGCGGGAGCATGGCGAGCGCGGCGGAGGGCGGGAGGCCCTCGACGCGTCCTTCGAGGGCCGGGAGCACGAGCTCCGCCCTCTTGAGCCGCTCCGGTATCTCGATTTGCGCCATCACACACCTACCAGCGGGACGAATCGGGAAAAGTCAATGGAGGAAGCAATGGGTATTCATCCTTCGTCCCTGTGATTGGGTGAGTTTCTTGCCGTTGGGGACCGTGTAGTGCATCAGATTGCTTTTGTCGTATTCGTCGTCGTCCAGCCCGAGGTAGTGGCCGATCTCGTGCGCGAGAACGTTGCCGGTCGACGGTTCCGACAGTTGCATGACCACGCCGCTGACGAACACGCATCCGTACTTCTGGCAGGTGCCTCCTATGGGCGAGGCGCCCAGCATCCAATCGGCGGTCGCCGACACGACGAACACGTCGATGGCCCGGCCGGGGGCGGTCCACTTCTTGGTCAGTTCGAACGCCTCGTTCTTATCCCTTATGACATTCATTCCGGCTATGTGGTGCGCAGGGACATCGAAGCGCTTGACCTGTCCGAGCGATATGTTCACCTGCGCGAAGATGTCGTTGGTGGTGGCCAGCGCCCTCTGGATGATCGGATCGGCCGGATCGCCGACGCCCACGCGGATGATGTTGAGATCGATTCTTCGCACCGGCCCCCCTCGTCGATCCCATGCATGCTCCTGCGGCGAGAACGCGGCGTCAACGACGCGTCATGGCCGAATGTGGCCACACGGGTGACCGCCCGGTTTCGGGGGAGGAGAAAACGGTTTTCGGGCGGACAAAATGGGGGTTCGATGTCGTCTTCGGGACGGCGGGGCGGCGCCGCTCAAGATTTTCCCGGCCGCGAAAAAATATCGGCCGGAACTCCAGGGGAGCTGTCATACTGCATTTGTTCTCCATGTGCAGGCGGCCCGGATCTTCGCGGGGGGCGGCCGTCGCCGTTATGGAGAGGCGTGATGGAGGTGAATGGAGGTGACGCCGCTCGTCCCGGGGGACCCCTGGCGATTGGGGGAGTACGCCTTGGCCGGACGCTTGGGCGCGGGCGGTCAGGGGGTGGTTTACGAGGCGTACGACCCGTATGGCCGCCGCGTCGCGATCAAAATGCTGCGGGCCGACCTGCTCACCCGGCCGGACCTGCGCGCCAGATTCGTCAAGGAGGTCCTCGCCGCCCAGCGGATCACGCCGTTCTGCACCGCCCGCGTGATCGCCGCCGAGTTCGACGGCGACCAGCCGTACGTGGTCAGCGAGTACGTCGAGGGCCCCACGCTGCAGCAGGCGGTGCGGGATCACGGCGTCTACCGTGGGGGCGAGCTGTACCGGCTGGCCACCGGCATCGCGACCGCGCTGGCCGCCGTGCACGAGGCGGGCGTCATCCACCGCGATCTCAAACCGGGCAACGTCATCCTCGGCCCCGACGGCCCGCGAGTGATCGACTTCGGCATCGCGCGTGTCGAGGGCACCACCCTCACCGACAACGACGGGCAACTGATCGGCACGCCGCCGTACATGTCCCCCGAGCAGGTGAACGGCGAAGGCGGCCCGGCGTCCGACGTGTGGGCGTGGGGCGCGGTCGTCGTGTTCGCCGCCACGGGGACGCCGCCGTTCGGCACCGACACCCCGGCCCTGCTCCACCGCATCCTGACGCAACGGCCCGACCTGTCGAAGCTGGACGGGCCGCTGCGCGAGCTGGTCGGCGCCGCCATGGCCTACGACCCGCGCGACCGGCCCACCGCCAGGACCCTGCTGCTGCGCCTGGTCGGCGGCCGGGACCCCGCCACGCCGCTGCTGGAGGCGGGCAGCGCGACGGCACGCGGCGTGCGCGTCTTCCCGCAGATCCACGCGAACGAGCCGGGAACCCGCGCGAACGGGCCGATATACCGTACGGGCGGGCCGGTGAACCGCGCCGACCCCTCCCTTGGCGATCTGGCGGAGGCCGTCTACGCCCGCCTCGCCCCCGCCGACCAGGCGCTCGTGCCGGGGCTGCTGCTGCGCCTGGTGTCGCCGGGCGACGGCGCGGACGTCGACCTCCGCCGCGTGCACATCGACGACCTGCTCGCCGACGGGACGGGCCCGGCCGACGTGGCGCGGGTGCTGGCCGCTTTCGCCGACGCCGGAATCGTGGTACGCGACGGCGACCAGGTACGCCTGGCCAGCATCGCGGTGATCCCCGCCTGGCCCCGCCTGCGCGCCTGGTGGGAGGCGTCCCGTGACCTGCTGCGCGTGCACAGCCCGCTGGGCCGGGCGGCGCGGGCGTGGCAGGCCGGCGGCCGCGACCCCAAGGACCTCTACCGGGGCGCGGCGTTGCGCGCGGCCCTGGAGCTGAACGGCGGGCACGCCGGCGACCTGCTCACGCTCAATCGCCTGGAACGGTCCTTCCTCGACGCCTCCGTCGCCCGCGAACGCCGCCAGGAGCGCCGTCGCCGCCAGATCAAGGCCGGCGTCGCGCTGCTGGTGGCGCTGACGCTGGTGGCCGCGGGCGTCCTGATCCGGCGGGGCCAGCTCCAGCGCAACGTGATCGCGGCGCAGGGCGCCGCGAAACTCGCCGACACCCTGCGGGCCACCGCGCCCAGGGAGGCGATGCTGCTCAGCGTCGCCGCCTGGCGGCTGGCCCCGCGGGAACCGGAGGCCGTCGCCGCGCTCTACCGCTCGGTCGCGCAGCGGGAGCTCGACGTCTTCAGCCGCCCGTCGGGCAGCGGCGCCGCCTTCGCCCTCGGCCCCGGCGACCGGCTCGCGGTGGCCGACGTGGGGACGGCGACGCTGTGGGACGTGGCGTCGGGCCGGCGAAGCGGAGGCGCCGAGGGCATCGGGCGAGGGGACGTGGAGATCGCGCTGAGCCCGGACGGCCGCAGGCTCGCGGTCGGGTCGCGGCGCTCCATCCGGCTGTGGAACCTCGGCACGGGACGGCCGGTGGGCCCGCCGTTCGGCGTGGGCGCCACGCGGCTGTCGTTCAACGCGACCGGATCCGCGCTGGTCGCGCGGACCCCGGCGGACGCGTGGCAGGTGTGGGACGTGTCCGGCGTTCCGGCGCTGCGCACGGCCCGGGAGGCGAGCGCCGACGTGGTGGGCCTGGAGGTGTCCGGCGACGGGCTCACCACGGTCGACGTCCGCTACGACGGCGGTTACCTCCTGAGCTCCCCGCTCGCGCGTGCGCCGCTGGTCGTGCCGGGGGCTCCCGACCCCGCCGAGGGAAGGATCGCCGCGCTCAGCCCCGACAACCGCACCCTCGCGCTGGCCGACGGCGCCGACGTGCGGTTCTGGGACATCCCGACCGGCGAGTGGAGCGAGGTGACCCTGGTCGCCGCCAACGCGATCGCCGTCAGCTACAGCGCGAACGGCGACTACCTGGCCACGTACGACGGCGCGCAGATCAGCCTGTGGACCTCCGGCGGCATCCGCCTGCTGCGCCACGCCGCGCCCGTGCTCAAGAGCGACGTGCGCTTCGGCGCCCGCAACCGCACGCTGAACTACCTGTCCGGCGACGGCACGGTGACCAGGCTGGACATCGCCGATCTCACCCGGCGCGGGGTCCTCACCCCGCGCGCGGAGATCGCCGCCCTCAGCCCGGACGGGCGGTACGCGGTCACGGCCGGCCGTACCGTCGAACTGCTCGCCGTCTCGCCCCGGCGGCGGCTCAGGACCCTGCGGAACGCGGCCGGGACCACCCGCGCGCTCGCCTTCAGCGCGGACGGCCGGTCGCTGGCGGTCGGCGGCGTGGACCCGGCCCGGGTGACCGTCTGGAACGTGCCCGCCGGCACGCTGCGCACGTCGATCGAGATCGACGCGGCGGTGGTCGGCGGCCTCGCCTTCAACCCCGTGGACGGCACGCTGGCCGTCGCGCCCCTGGATCGGAACTGGCACAAGGTGCAGATCTGGGATCCGAGGCGGGGCCGCATGCTCAGGGAGCTTCCGTACGCGGGCGGCGGCCGGATGGCCTTCAGCCCGGACGGGCGGACGCTCGCCGTCAACGGCGGCGACAACGGCGCGGTCATCGACCTGGCCACCGGCAAGGCGCGACCCCGGCCGTTCGGCGTCAGCGAGGACGGGGTGCTCGGGCTCGCGTACGGCAGGACCGGCGGCGTGCTGGCGACCGGCTGGACCGGCACGGGCGTGGATCTGTGGGACGCCGCGACCCTGCGGCCGCGCAAGCGCCTGCGGCTGCCGCCGGGGGACGCCGACCAGTTCGGCGTCGTCGCGTTCGGCCCGGACGACCGGCTGCTGGCCGCGGGAGGACCCACCGGACGGGTGTGGCTGTGGGACACGGCCGTGGACGAGCCCGTCGGCATCCCGCTGCCCGCGCACGCCGGCGACCTGCTGGCGCTGGCCTTCGCCCCCGACGGGGGCAGCCTCTACAGCCTGGGCGTGGACGGCGTGCTTGAGCGGCACGACATCGATCCCGAGCGGGTGGCCGCCGCCGTCTGCGCGCGGGCCGCGTCCACGCTCACCGAGCGGCAGTGGGAGCAGCGCATCCGTGACGCCGCGTACATCAAGGTCTGCTGAGCCGACACCAACGAAGGAGAACAATGTCGCGGACGCAGCAAGCGCCGGACGAGACCGAATCGTCCCTCGAAACGCCGACCCCTCCAACGCCGGCCCCCTCGACGCCGACTGCCGAAAAGTCGTTCCTCGAAACCATCAGGATCCTGCCGAATCCGATCATGCTCGACGGCCGGAAGGCGCATGTCGTCATCGAGGTCGTCACGATCGACGGCCGGCCCGCCGAGGGACGTCTGGTGGCGCCGGACGACTCGTCCCGGGCGCTTCGGTTCAAGCGGTGGCGGGGCGGCCGGACCTGGCGGGCCGAGCACGACTTCCAGCCCGGCGACCCGCCCGGGCCGTGGCTCCTGGAGGCGAGGGTCGGCGAGGAGGTCGCCGAAGCGCTCCTTCACGTCATCGGCCGGCGGCCCGCCGCGTCCGTCTGGTTCGCGGACGATCTCACCGTCGAGCCCGCCACCGTCCTGGAGGGGGAGCCGGTCGCCGTCTCGGGGCGGCTTGAGCTGGTGGACGAGGACACGACGCTGCCGTTCGGCGACCAGCTCGTGCTGCTCGCCTTCCGCGAGCGCGGCACCCAGACCTGGGACTACGTCGGCGAGGCGCGGACGGAACGCGACACCGGGCGGTTCACCGCCGAGATCGGCCTCGGCACGTCGGGGGAGATCCGTGCGGAGCTGCGCTTCGTCGACGGGCACGTGGACAGCGAGGCCGTCGAGGTCCAGGTCCTGGGCCTGATAGACAACGTGCGCTTCATCCCCGAGCGTCCTTCCCCGGTACGAACGACCCACGGCGGCAGGTCCTGTTATCGCTTCTCGCTGAAGGTCAGAAGGCAGGACACGAACGGCTTCGTGCCGTCGGGCCGGGTCTACATCCAGTACCGGCCGAGCAGCGGCGGCACGTGGCGGTCGGCGAAGGCGCACACCGGCCGCGGAGTGGCCGAAGCGCAGATCAACAACGGCACGGCGGACGTCTTCACCTATCCGCACACGGGGGTCGGGGGATGGAGGGCCAGGTACCGGAACTGATCGGCGCACTTGATCAGCGCGACATCGGTGCGACGTCGGTGCGCCACCGGTGCCCCACCCGTACGCCGTCAGGGCGACGCAGCGCGGGCAGCGGGCCGACCGGTCACCCGGAGGGCAGATAGACGGTGCGTGACTCCGTGCGGGCGCGCCGAGCGGCCGGGAGACGGGGCGAGGTGGCGGCGGAGAGCATCCCGGCGGCCTCGGACCAGGGGAAGAAGCCGTAGTCGTCCAGCTCCGACTCCTGCAGCGTGATCGGCGTGTCGGCGGGGATGACGCCGCCGTCGAAGAGGAAGTTCACCATGCTCTTGGGCCGATCCCCCTCGGGCAGCGACCAGTGGACGACGAGCAGGTGACGGGCCTGGACGCTGAGGCCGATCTCCTCCTCGACCTCCCGCTCGGCGCTGCGGTGCGGGAGCTCGTCGGGTTCCATGATGCCGCCGGGGATCAGCCAGTACGAGCGGTAGTTGGGCTTGACGAGCAGGACCCGATCCTCCTCGTCGGTGATCAGCATGCAGGCGGAGGCGTAGAAGTCGGGCAGGGTCGCGAACCACTCGGCGGCGGGCTTTAAAAACGTCTTGCTCACCCCGTTCACGCTACAGCCACCGCCTTCTCGCACAGGCCGCGCGGGACCCCTGGGATCCCGTCCCGCGCGGCCGTCGATCGCGAGGGCGTCGATCGTGGGGGCGTCGATCGCGGGGCGTCAGGCCGGCAGGGCCGGAGACGTCACCGTGACCTCCGCGGTCATCACCCGGTCGAAGCCGACTTCCCGCCGAGGGCCGGTCATCTGGACGGTGATGGTCTTGCGGATGTCGGCGCTGGAGGCGCCGACGCGCAGCTCCACCTCACCCGGATCGACCTGGCGGCGTCCGGCCGCCCCCGTGTAGGAGGTCTGGTCGGCGTGCAGGGTGATGGTGACCTCGCGGGTCTCGCCGGGGGCCAGGTCCACGCGGGGGGCGGCGAGCAGGGACTGCACCGGGCGGGCCACCTCGGCGACCGGGTCGTGCAGGTAGACCTGGACGACCTCGGAGACGGGGGTGGCGGCGTCGTTGCTCAGCACGACCCGCACGTCGAAGGTGCCGTCGGTCGCCCACGCGCCCCCGGCCTCGCCGGAGATGTCGCCCCAGGTGGCGGGGGCGTACGAGAGCCCGTGGCCGAAGGGGAACAACTGGGTGGGGTCGCTGGTGCTCACCTGGCTGCGCTGCCCGAGCGGCGCGGCGAGGTAGGTGGAGGGCTGGACCGAGCCGTCGCCGGGGAAGCCGACCGGGAGCCGGCCGGACGGGTCCACGCGGCCGGACAGCACGTCGGCGAGCGCCCGCGCGCCCTCCTCGCCGGGGAAGAAGGCGCAGACGGCGGCCGCGAGCCGGTCGGCCTGCCGGGCCAGCTCGTACGGCCGGCCCGCCAACAGCACGAGCACGACGGGCGTGCCGGTGGCGAGCACCGCTTCGAGCAGTTCCTCCTGCCGCCCGGGAAGCCGCAGGTCGGCGGAGTCACACCCCTCCCCGGAGGTGCCGCGCCCGAACAGCCCCGCCTCGTCCCCGAGCACGGCCAGGCACACGTCGGCGTCCGCCGCGAGCCGCGCCGCCTCGGCGATGCCCTCGTCGTCGCCTCCGACCACCGGGCAGCCCTGGGCGTACCGCACGTCGTACCCGGCCGGGTCGCCCCGCAGCGCGTCGACGACGGTGGGCACGTCGATGCCGACCCCGACCTCGGGGTGGTGCACGCCGACGTGCAGCGGGAACGAGTAGCAGCCCATCATGGCGTTCGGCGTGTCGGCGCGCGGCCCGACGACGGCGAGCCGCAGCCCCGGCCGCAGCGGCAGCGCGCCGGTGTTCGACAGCAGCACGACGCTGCGCCGCGCCACCTCGGCGGCGATCGCCCGCGCCTCGGCGTCGTCGAGCACGACGTCCTCGAAGTCGGGGTCCTCGGCCGCCGCGCGGGCGGCCTCCTCCAGCACCTCGGGCTCGGGCGTCCAGCCCTCGTCGAGCAGGCCGAGCCGGCACTTCTGCAGCAGCACGCGGCGCAGCGCCCGGTCGACGAGCGCCTCGTCCACCTCCCCGGACTGCACGGCCTGCACGAGGTCCTTGCCGAAGCAGTTCACCGTGGGCAGCTCGACGTCGACGCCGGCCTGCAGCGCGAGCCTGGCCGCCTCGGTGGGGGATCCGGCCACGTTGTGCAGCGACTGCAGGAACGGGATCGAGAAGTAGTCGGCCACGACGGTGCCGGTGAAGCCGTAGGTGTCGCGCAGCAGGTCGGTGAGGAGCCGCCGGTCGGCGGCGACCGGCATGCCGTCGATGTCGGCGTAGGAGTTCATCACCGAGTCGGCCCCGGCGCGCAGCGCCATCTCGAACGGCGGCAGCAGTACGTCGGCGATCTCCCGGGGCCCGGCCGACACGGGGGCGAGGTTGCGTCCGGCGCGGGAGGCGGAGTAGCCCACGAAGTGCTTCAACGTGGCGATCACCCCCGCCGACTGCACGCCGCGCACGTAGGCGCTGCCGATCGTGCCCACCAGCAGCGGGTCCTCGCCGATGGTCTCCTCGACCCGGCCCCAGCGCAGGTCGCGGGCGACGTCGAGGACGGGGGCGAGGCCCTGGTGGACGCCGAGCCGGCGCATGGCGGCGCCGATCCGCGCGCCCATCCGCTCGATCAGCTCGGGGTCGAACGTGGCGCCCCAGCACAGCGGCGACGGGTAGACGGGGGCCTTCCAGGCGGCGAGCCCGGTGAGGATCTCCTCGTGCACCAGGGCGGGGATGCCCCACCGGCCCGCCTCGACGATGGAGCGCTGCGCGGCGGCGAGCGTGGTCGCGCCCTTGACGACGGCGACGGGCGTGGTGCCGAAGGGCCGGGTGAGCTGGCCGATGCCGTCGCGCACCAGCTCGTCCCAGCTCACCGTGAGCAGGCCGAACTCGTGCTGGTGCGGGGCCATCTCGCCGTCTTCGTTGTCGATGCCCACCCACACCCCGTAAAGCTGGGCGATCTTCTCGGCCACGCTCATCCGGGACATCAGCGCCTCGACGCGGACCTCGTCCGGCAGGCTCGCGTCCTTCCACACCTCGGAGGAGGTGCCGCTGTTCTCAGCCATGGGTCAGTCAACTCCGTTCGGTCGGTCCAGCCGCCCGCCGTGCGGCGCGCCGGGTCCGGGCCGGTGCCGCCTCATCGCGCCACCGATCCGGATCGCGTCAGCGCCTCGCGGGCGCGGTGGTGGGCTTCGACCAGCCGGTTCAGGAGCGCGTCGGCGGTGGGGTCCGGGCGGGCGTGCCCGGCGTGGGCGGTGCGCCACGCCTGCGGCCGCCGGACTCCGTCCGACCAAATGATCACGGGCCGGTACGACGGGACAAAACGTTTTACCTTGCTGTTGTCGAAAACGGCGCTGTGCGCCGGATCGCCGAGGATCAGGCCCGACCGGGGCCGGTCCGCTCCGACGGCCTGCGGGTTGACCGGGAAGCCACGCTCGTCGTAGGCGCGGCGCAACGCGTCCTCGGCCGCGATCTTGTTCCGGTCCACGGTCGCCGCCGCGTCCCGCTCGGTGCAGCCGAGGAAGTCCACCACGCGGTCGAAGTCCGCCCCGCCGTGGGCCGCGCGCACCGCCTCGGGGTCGCGCGCGTCGGCGACGATCGGCCGGACGCCCGGCGGAGGCGGCCGTCTGCGGACGGTCCGGCCGCGGGTGAGCACGTGGACGTCGTGGCCGCGGGCGACCGACCCGGCCACACAGGCCGAGCTGATCGCGCCGGTGCCGCCGATGCAGAGGACTTTCACTACCGGGCTTCGATCTGAGCCATCGGCAACGGTTGCTCCTTCCGGCGGGTCTCGACCCGATGCCCGGGCGCCGAGGCGGGAAATGCGACGGACCGGGTCGAAAGTTTTCGGCGTACTTACGAAAACTTCAGCATCGCGGCAACAAGGTAGAACGGCACGTCGGTAGACGTCAAGGTCGATCGCATCACCCCAGCGCGGATGCGGTTCCGCATCATGGCCCGATAGTGCTGACCGAAACCCGGGCAGCCCCGAAGACCCTGCCCGTTCGGCGCCCGTTCGGCGTCCCGCACGCCCCGGCGCGCCCGCCCGCGCCGCCCGTCCGGACGGGCCGTCGATGAAATGCCCTGCTCGTGGACGTCCGCCCTCGTGATCTCGCCCTCTGGGGGCAGGGGGACGGTCGGGCGTACGGTGGTTTGACGGCTACAGAATCTCAGAGCCAGGGAGAGCGGTATGAGCGAGAACCGCGCTGTTCACGAAGGCGCCGACCGTGAGCGGGAGATCGTGGACCGGGTGCCCAAGGAACTGTTCGTCGGCGGGACGTGGCGGCCCGCGACCGGGGGCCGCACGTTCGACGTCGAGGACCCGTCCACCGGCGAGGTGCTGTGCGCGGTGGCGGACGCGACGCCCGAGGACGGCCTCGCCGCGCTCGACGCCGCCGCCAAGGCCCAGGAGTCGTGGGCGCGGCACGCCCCCCGGGCGCGGGGCGAGATCCTCCGCGCCGCCTTTGAGATGATCATGGCGCGGCAGGAGGACCTGGCCGTGCTCATGACTCTGGAGATGGGCAAGCCGCTGCCGGAGTCGCGGGCCGAGGTCGCGTACGCGGCCGAGTTCTTCCGGTGGTTCGCCGAGGAGGCCGTACGCGTCGAGGGGGGCTACGCCGTCGCGCCCAACGGCCAGGGGCGGCTGCTGGTGATGAAACAGCCGGTCGGGCCGAGCCTGCTGATCACGCCGTGGAACTTCCCGATGGCGATGGGCACCCGCAAGATCGGCCCGGCGGTGGCGGCCGGCTGCACCATGGTGATCAAACCGGCGCGGGACACGCCGCTGTCGATGCTGGCGCTCGCTGACATCCTGCGCGAGTGCGGCCTGCCCGACGGCGTGCTCAACGTGATCACCACGACCTCGACGGGCCGGGTGATGGAGCCGCTCATCCGCGACGGCCGTACCCGCAAGCTGTCGTTCACCGGCTCCACCGAGGTCGGCCGCAGGCTGATCGAGCAGTCGGCCGGGCAGGTCCTCCGCACCTCGATGGAGCTCGGCGGCAACGCGCCGTTCCTCGTCTTCGACGACGCCGACCTCGACGCGGCGATCGAGGGGGCGATGATCGCCAAGATGCGCAACATCGGCGAGGCGTGCACGGCGGCGAACCGGTTCTACGTGCACTCGGCGGTGGCCGAGGAGTTCGCGCGGCGGCTCGCCGACCGCATGGGATCGCTGCGGATCGGGCGGGGCGTCGAGGAGGGCGTGCAGGTCGGGCCGCTGATCAACGCCGACGCGCGGGAGAAGGTCGGGGAGCTCGTCGCCGAGGCGGTCGGCCGGGGCGCCAAGGTCCTGGCGGGCGGCGAGAAGATCGACGGGCCCGGGCACTTCTACCGGCCGACGGTGCTCACCGGGGTGCCGCGCGAGGCGTACCTGGTCCACGAGGAGATCTTCGGGCCGGTGGCGCCGGTCCTGACGTTCGAGGACGAAGACCAGGCCGTCGCCGACGCCAACGACACCGAGTACGGGCTGGTCTCCTACGTCTACACCCGCGACCTCAACCGGGCCGTGCGGGTCTGCGAGCGGCTGGAGACCGGGATGATCGGGCTCAACCAGGGGCTGGTGTCGAACCCGGCCGCGCCGTTCGGCGGGGTGAAGCAGTCCGGGCTGGGGCGCGAGGGCGGACGCGTGGGCATCGAGGAGTTCCTGGAGACGAAGTACGTCGCGCTGAACCTGAGCTGATCGGCGGCTGATCGGCGGCTAGATGTGAAAAAGCGAGAAAGGGGCGGGACCGCAACGGCGTGATCACGCCTTGCGCCCGCCCCTCGGGCCGGACCAGGCCGGTTCTCCAACGTCCCGACCGGCTTGGTCCGGTGCTGCACGCCTTCGGGTCAGGCCCGCTGGCGGGTCAGCCGGAAGGACGGTCTGCCCTGGGTGCTGACCTCGGCGTCGAGGGTCTTGTCCTCGACGATGCGGGCGGCGTCCGGGGCCAGGAAGACGCGGACGTCCTCGCGTGAGATCACCTCGTCGCCGGTCTGCGGGCCGCTGGTCAAGGACAGCTCCAGCGAGCCCGGGTCGCTCTCCACGGAGGCGATGCGCATTCCGGCGTCCTGCGGCAGGTCCTCGCCGACCATGAGATCGCGGATTGCCTGGACGGCGTCATCGGTCAACGTCAGCACGAGCGGCTCCTTTGAGCTGATGGTGGGTTGGCAATGGGCCCGGCCGCCGTACATCGGCGGTCCGAATTGCCCGGCTCGGGCGACCGTGTCACGATTCTGCTGATCGTCCCCTGCCGGTTCGCCCCTTTTCTTCATCTCTCCTTCAGCGCGTGCCCTCATCGCCTTGGCCCAAACACGCCCCCCGTACGTGAAACGCCACCGAGGTGCAGGCCATGAACGATTTACTGTGGGTGCAAGGCGCTCCTACTGGCTGAAGGCAGGACGGTGTGCTCCAGATTCCGCTCGCAGAATCGTTCCGGTATGTCCATGAGCCGCTGCATGTGGACGAGACGGCCGTGCCGCTGCTCGGCAACGAGACCTCGATCGAGCAGCTCAAACAGCGGCTGCGCAGGTCCCGGGGCGGCACCTTTCTGATCACCGGATTCCGGGGCGTGGGCCGGAGCACGGTCGTGACGCGAGCGCTGGAGGAGATCGCGCGAGAGGGCGGCGGGGACGAGATCATCGTCCCGGTCGTGGTCGACGCGTCCCGGCCGTCCACGCCGGAGGAACTGCAGTCGGTGCTGGTACGGCGCGTGCAGGAGGCGCTGCAGGACCAGGGCGCGCTCCCGGTGATCGGTGCGGCCGCGCGGCAGGCGCTGCTGCCCGCGCGGACGGGCGACGCCCACGACCTGGCCAGGATTCTCGCGCTGCTGAACGGGCGGGTCCTGCCGCCGGAGCCGCCGCGCGGCGTGTTCCGCGGGCGCGGCGCCGTGGAGCGCAAACGCGTCCATATGGTCATCGTGCTGGACGAGTTGGACAGGCTCACGGGCCCGGACGGATTCCTCCAGGTGCAGAGCCTGTTGTCGGGCCTGAAGAGCACGCTGACGGCGGGGGACGCGCACTTTCTCGTCATCGGCGGGCCCGACCTGCACGATCACGCGATCGGGGAGGCGGGCCGGGGCAACGACGTCTTCGAGAGCGTCTTCGCCTGGCGCATGTACGTGCCGTGCACGTGGGACGCGCCCGAGCGGCTGGTCCACGCCGTCACCGGGCTGCCGCCCTACGGCGGCGGGGACCCGAACGTGGAGCGGCTCGTACGGTATCTGCGGTTCAAGGCGCGCGGGGTGCCGCGGAGGCTGCTGCGGGAGTTCGGCGACCTGGTGGTGTGGCGGGACGGCCGGCCGCTGCTTGAGGCGTCCGGGCCGGACCACGACCGGATCACCTTCTACGCCAGGCTTGAGGAGCTGATCGACGAATACTTCCGCCAGGGCGGGCGGCAGCGGCTGTTCCCCGTGGCGCTCGACGAGGATCGCTGGCGGCTCGGCGGCTACGCGGTCATGGACTGGATTCTGCGCAGCGAGGGTGAGCCGTTCACCGCCCGCGACATCGCGGCCTCGCCCGAGCGCGGCGGACCCTTCCCGCTGCCGCGGATCGCCCAGCCCGCCGTCGAGCGGCTGCTGCGTCACCTGGCCCGGCACGGCATGCTCACCGTGCTGCGCGAGCCGGGCATCGACTCCACGCTGTACGGCGACGCGGAGGTGTCCCGCCTCGCCTCCTACAAGCTGGCCGACGACCTCAAGGAGACCCTGCTCGGCATCGCCTTCGGCAACGAGACCGAACGCGCGGCGCTCGATCTGTCCGCACCGCCGGTGGCCGTCACGCAGACCGGCCCCATCGTGGTCCGGCCGGGGGAGGCCGAACCGGTGACGACGCCTCCGGGATACGCGGCCTACCACCACGCGTGGGCCTCGCCCGCCCCTGCCGTACCCCCAGGCCCGGTCCCGACCCCGGTCCCGGCTCCGGCCCCGGCGATCGCGCCGTCGCGTGGCGGCCCCCCGGACCCGCGATCCACGGGGTGGTTCGCGGCGCAGCGGGCGCAGGCCGCCCCGTCCCCCGGCATCCGGCTGCAGCTCCGGGCCCCGCACCGTACGCTCGCCGACCGGTACGACCTGCTGGAGGTCATCGGGCAGGGCGGGATGAACACCGTTTACCGCGCGTACGACCGGCATCTCGGCCGGGACGTCGCCGCCAAGCTGCTGCGGGCCGATCAGCAGGACAACGCGGGGATGGCGCGGCGGTTCCGGCGGGAACTGAAGATCGCGCAGCGGCTCGACCATCCCGGCGTCGTGCGGACCCACGAGGTCGTCGAGGACGCCGAGGTCGGGCCCGTGCTGATCATGGAGTTCGTCGAGGGCCGTACGCTCAGCGAGGTGGTGCGCGCCGACGGCCCCCTCTCCCCGGCGCAGGCGGTGCGGCTCGTGGCCACGCTCGCCGAGACCCTGGAGTACCTGGAGGCCGAGAACCTGACCCGGCTCGACCTCAAGCCGTCCAACATCATCATTCACCCGTCGCGCGGGCCGGTGATCATTGATTTCGGGATCGCCAAGAGCGCGGTGGACGCGACCGTCGCCACGGACGCCGGGGAGCTCGTCGGCACGCCCTCGTACATCTCGCCGGAGGCCGTACGCGGCGATCGCGTCGACATCAGGTCCGACATCTACGCCTTGGGCGTTATCACCCACTATGCGCTCACCGGACGCCTGCCGTACCCGGCCGACTCGGTGGCCGCGGTGCTCCACGCGATCGTCAACGGCGATCTCGACCACACGCGCCTTCCGGTCACTCCCGAACTGCGGGATGTCGTCCGCCGCGCCACCGCGAACCTGCCCGAGGACCGCTACCAGCATCCCGCCGACCTGCGCGCCGCCCTGCTCGCGACCCCCGAGGCCGACGAGGAGCCCCCGACCCAGGAGATGCCGAACCGCAAGGACGCGATGATCGACGCGGTCGTGCCCGCCGTGTCGTCCGGGGCGGAGGGGCCGGAGGAACTCGGCGAACCGTTCCCCGACGACATGCCGACCCGCAGCGTCCCCCGCAACATCCTGCCCTTGGCGATGGCGGAGCCGGAGGCGCTCGCGGAGGAGGCCCGGGACCTCGCGGAAACGCGAGAACCGGCCGAGGAGCCGGGACCGCCTGTGGAAGAGTCCACGGATCCGGACCCGGCGACAGACGTCATGACCGACGAGCCGCAGGAAGACCACGAGCCTTCCGGCGTCATGGGCGGCGTGCCGTCGGCCGACGACGGCGAGGCGGAGGAACCGGAGGCGAGCGGGGACCACGCGCCCGCCGAACCCGAGCCCGAACCCGAGCCCGAGCCCGAACCCGAGCCCGAGCCCGAACCCGAGCCCGAGCCCGAGCCCGAACCCGAGCCTGAGCCCGAACCCGAGGCCGCGGGCCCG
This sequence comes from Thermopolyspora sp. NPDC052614, assembly GCF_040678635.1. Classification (NCBI taxonomy): domain Bacteria; kingdom Bacillati; phylum Actinomycetota; class Actinomycetes; order Streptosporangiales; family Streptosporangiaceae; genus Thermopolyspora; species Thermopolyspora sp. NPDC052614. The sequence continues at coordinate 595,125 of NZ_JBFATZ010000003.1, read as the reverse complement.
TCGGTGTCCGGCGTGGTGTGCGAGGAGGGGCACTTCAACGACCCGCGCCTGTCGTACTGTGCCGTCTGCCGCAAGCCGATGCCCGCGCAGTCCCTTCCCGTGCAGGGGCCGAGGCCGCCGCTGGGCCTGCTGTGGCTGGACGACGGTCAGGTGCTGTCGCTGACGCGGAACTACGTGATCGGCCGCTGGCCGGAGGAGACGCCGGAGGCGACGACCGGCGGGTACGCCCCCTTCGCGCTGGCCGACGAGGGGCAGTCGGTCTCCCGCCGCCACGCGACGATCACGCTGAACGGCTGGGACGTGCTGCTCACCGACCTCGGCTCGGTCAACGGCACCTACGTTCAGGTGCCCGGCGACGAGAACTTCTACGAGATCCCGCCGAACGAGAGCGTCCCCGTCGGCCCGGGATGCACGATCCGCATCGGCATCCGGCGCACCCTCTACTTCGACGACCGGCGCGAGCCGGGGAACCCCCGTTAACAGCCTCCCCACCTGGGCAGGGGGTCGATGACCGAAGATCGGGGAGGGACGCCGTGAGCAAGAACACGCCGGAGCACGACCCGTACTCGCGATTCGAGGACGAGGGAATTCCGGATCTGCAGAGCGGGACGCCCGGGCAGCAGTGGGCGGTCGATCCGGAGGAGGAGCCCCTGCCGGGCGACCGTCCGGTGGCCGTGGACGACTTCGGCACCACGATCGAGGAGCAGCTCGAAGGGGAGCCGCTCGGCGGACGCCTGGCCCGCGAGATGCCGGAGGAGCAGGCCATGTTCGGCCCGGACGAGCGATTCGGCGGTGGCACCCGCGTGCCCGAGGAGGCCGAGGACGTCGAGTATGAGCCCGCCCCGGGCGCCGAGGAGGGCTGGGCGGCGCAGCCCGAGGAGCCGTCGGGCGCCGTCTGGGACGAGCCTCGCCGCGCGGGCCGCCTCGTCGCCCCCGACGAGGGCGCGCGTGGCGATGACGAGTCCGATGAGATCGCCGAGGAGGTCGGCCCGGACGCGGGCGGCTACACGGCCGAGGAGGCCGCGATGCGCATCGAGCCCGAGTAGCCCGGGCGGACCGGGTAGCCCGGGTGGTCCGGGTAGCGGCCTGGGTGATGGGGGCTGAGCCGTTCAGGCCGGACCCGGCGCGGCCTGCGGCTGCGCGTCGAGGCGTGCGACGAGGGTCTTGGGGGCCACCGTCCGGTAGGCGTCGGTGACGATCTCCTCGATCTCCGCCCAGTCCACGGGGACGTCGAGGTAGACGCCGAGCCAGCCCCGATGGCCGACGTACGGCGGGCGGAAGAACCGGTCGGGCGCCGAGGCGACCAACGCCTCCTGGGCCCCGGGCGGCGCGGCGCACCAGAAGGCGACACGGTCGTCATGGTGATGATCGGCGAAGGTGACGAACGTCTTCTTGTCGCGGATGAACCAGGTGGGTTCGCCGTGGCTGAGCCGTTCGGTCGTCTCCGGCAGCGCGCGGCACAGGCGGCGAAGGGTCTCGAGCGGGTCCACGACGCCACCATAGGACATCGATCGTGCGTTCGAAAGGCATGTCGGCGTGCGTCGGGCGTACGGCGCGACTATTTCCGGCAAATACCCCTCACTGGGGTTATTCCATGATCTTTCACTGTCAGTTCGGTTATCATCTGAAATAAGATCTTTACTGCTGGATGGAGATGGCCGAGTTGGACCGTGAGCCGGCACCGCGAGGTGTCGATCCGACCGTCCCGAACGTGGCCCGGATGTACGACTACTACCTCGGCGGTAAGGACAACTTCGCGGCCGATCGCGAGGCGGCCGAGGAGGTAATGAAGATCGCCGCGCGGCACGGCGCCGACGTCCGGCACATCGCCCGCGCCAACCGCGCCTTCCTGGGCAGGGCCGTGCGGTACCTGGTCGAGTCCGGGATCACGCAGTTCCTCGACATCGGCGCGGGGCTGCCGACCCAGGAGAACGTCCACCAGGTGGCCCGGCGGGTCACCCCGGACGCCAAAACCGTCTACGTGGACCATGATCCGGTCGTGCTCGTCCACGCGCGCGCCCTGCTCGCCGACAACTCCGGCACCATCGCCGTGCACGGCGACGTGACCGACCCGCAGAGCATCCTGGACGCCCCCGAGGTGCGCAACCACCTCGACCTCGACCGGCCGTTCGCCATCCTGCTCGCCGCCATCCTGCACCTGCTCCCCGACGACGCGCAGGTGGAGCGCATCGTCGCCGTCCTCCGCGAGGCACTGCCGCCCGGCGGGTACCTGGTGATCACCCACGCCTACACCGAGACGCCGCCCGCCCCGGGGGAGAGGCAGGAGGAGGCCGCGAAGGTCTACAACAGGACCAGGCTCGGCTCCATGAGACTCCGCACCGCGAAGCAGGTCGAATCGTACTTCTCCCAAATGGAGCTCATCGAACCCGGCGTCGTCCCCGTCCAGTTCTGGCGCAACGACGACCCGTACATCGACCCCGGTCTGAAGCCCGGCGGCGTCCTCGGCGGGGTCGGCCGGGCCCGCTGAGGACGCCGCGGTCAGGACGCTGCGGTCAGGACGCCCCGGTTAACGGTTAAGACGCCGACGGCTGGTAGCGGTAGTAGCCGGCGACGGTACGGCCGGCGAGCTTGTCGACGCGGACGAAGGTGCCGGTGCGGGCCGCGTTGATCATCTGGCCGTTGCCGATGTAGACGCCGACGTGATGGGTGTTGATCGTGCGCGAGTTGATCGTTCCGAAGTAGACCAGGTCGCCGGGGAGCGCGTTGGCCGCGGTGACGCGGGTCAGCTTGCGGACCTGGCTGTTGGTGTTCCCCGCGCCGAGCACGTCGGAGCCGAAGGCGAGCCGGTAGACCCATCTGCTGAGGCCGGAGCAGTCCACGCCCACGGTCTTGTCGGCCGGGCAGGGGCGGATCGAGCCGGTGTACCCGGTGCAGGTGCCCTTGGACGGGCCGGGGACGCGCCCGTGCCCGCCTCCCCAGGAGTACGGCACGGCCCCACCGGGCCACGGCGGCTGCGCCTGGCCGTTCATGATGCTCTGCGCGAGCGGCACGAGCCTGGCCCTGGCGTTCGCCGCCGTCCGCAGGTCGGCCTCGCAGGAGGGCTCGGCCGTACCGAAGAACGGGGCGTCGTGCGTCAGGACCGCGCCGTCGCGGGTGAGCTGCCAGTAGCCGGAGCCGGTGGGCGTGCTCGTGATGCCGATCACCTGGCCGGATCCGGCGGGGGCGCCGGGGGCCGGGGCGTCGCCCCGCGCGTGGACGGCGCCGTCGGCGGTGGTCAGCCAGAGGCCGTGGGTGTTCCCGGCGCGCGTGGCGGCCACCACCGGCTGGGACGGCGGGAGGGCGGCGTCGCCGGTGATCGGGCGGGCGTCGCCGAAGGCGAGGACGCGTCCGTCCTGGGCCACCAGCCAATAGCCCTTGCCGCTCGGACTGGAGACGATCGCGCTGATCGGCCGGGAGAGGCCGGTTCCGGCGGCGGAGCCGTACAGGGCGGCGCCGCCCCTGGCCCGTACGGTGCCGTCGGCGGCGGCCAGCCACAGACCTCCGGACGTTCCGGCCCGCGCGGCGGCGACGACGGGCGCGGCCGACGAGGCGTCGGACGGCCCGGCGGCCGCCTTGGCGGCGTCCCCGTAGGACACGACCTGGCCGTCGCGGCCGACCAGCCAGTACCCCTTGCCCGTGGCGCTGGGCACGAGCGCGACGACCGGGGCGCTCGGGCCCGTCGTGGACGCCGTGCCGTACAGAGGGGCGTCGCCGAAGGCCGTGACCTCGCCGTCGGCTCCGGCCACCCAGTACCCCGCGCCGCCGGGCGTCGGCGCGAGCGCGACGAACTCCCCGGGTGAGCACGGCACGCCCTGCCGTACCACCGAACCCTGCTTCACTGAGACCTGCTCCGCCTGCGCGGCGGCGGGCGACGCCCCCACCCCGAGCGGCGCCAGCAGAAGCGGCAGCAGTGGCACGAGCATCCTGCCCAGCGATCGGCGCGAACGGGGCGATCGGCTCGCGCGGCGGTCGGCGGGCATGCTGACGGGGTCGGTGTTCACGAACGAGCTCCGAGGGACGGGGACAATTGTCAAAGCACGCATGTTTCACCACATGAGTGGAAATTGTCCCCATCAGTACCAATTGCTTAAGAGGGTTGCGCCCGCACCGCGCCGACTGCTACGAGCCGACTGGTACGAGCCGACCGGTGCGCCGGAGACGTCAGGGACGATCCCAGGGAACCGAATCGTACGTTTCGGATAAAAGTGCAATCAGATCCGAATCCACCGCGAAACGCACGTCGTCGATCGAGGCGATCGGACGGCCCGGCGTGATCGAGTTGACCGCGAACGCCGACCGCAACTCCGGCAGATCCCCCAGCCGGATCTCCCGGAACTCGCAGCGGCCGTCGAGCGCCTCGCCGAGCAGGCGCATGGTGATCCCGGTGAGCATCGGCGCGTCGGGCCAGATGATCCGCTCGCCGTCGAAGAAGCCGACGTTCCAGATCGAGCCCTCCGACACCCGTCCGCCCGCGTCGGTGAAGAGCACGTCGTCGAAGCCGTCGCGGCGGGCCATCCGCCGCTCGTGCATGAGCCCGAGCGTCCCCATGTGCTTGAGGTGGGGGAGCACCCGCTGATGGACGGCCGAGCGCACCCGCATAGGCGAAAAATCCGGATATATCGGTGTGGATGTCGTCACGAGCACCTCCGGCGCGACCCCCACCCCCGCCGTCGCCGAACCGCCGCGATCGAACACCGTGATCCGCACCGTCACCTCGGGCGCGACCCGATCCAACGCCCACCGCAGCCGGTCGCACACCAGCTCCCGGTCGATGCCCGTGCCGAACAGCTCCCGATTCGCCCCGTCCAGCCGATCGAGATGATGCGCGAGCCCCCGCACCCGCCCGCCCCTGGCCTGCATCGTCGTGTAGTGCCCGTAGTTGACCAGCGCCGGCCGCAACAGCTCCTCCGCGGTGGCGGGAGCCGTACCGACCATCGCCACCTCAACCGGCAAACCGCCCACTTCACCCGATTCCACCGCCATAACCCGCATCATGGCATGCCCGCCCGCCCACTACCCTTCCGTGTGTGGCATCGGACGTGACCGTGGTGGTCCGCTATCGCAAGGCCGTGACGTACGGCGTACACGCGCTGCTCGCCGCCCTCGACACCGCCGCCGTGGACTGCGAGACGCTCCTCGGCGGCACCCCCGAGGAGACCGCCGCCCACATCGCCGCGAGCGACGCCGACCGCGTGCTCGTGCTGTGGTCGTTCTACTCCCCGGACGCCGACGCGATGGCCGCCGAACTGGCCGCCGTCCGCCGGATCGCCGACGGCGACCACGTCCTGCACATCGCCGGCGGCGTCCACGCCACCGCCGAACCCCAGCACATCCTCGACTCCGGCTGGGACCTGGCCGCGATCGGCGAGGGCGAGTCCACGATCGTCTCCCTCGTCACCGCCCTCCGCGACGACACCCCGCTCACCTCGGTCCCCGGCCTGGCCCTGCGCGACGCCGACGGCGTCGCCCTGCGCACCCCACCGGCCCCGCAGCTCCCGCTGGACGCCTTCCCGTCCTTCCCCGGCCGCCGCCGCCACTTCGGCCCCATCGAGATCACCCGCGGCTGCCGCTACACCTGCCGCTTCTGCCAGACCCCCTTCATGTTCGGCGGCAGATTCCGCCACCGCTCCCCGGCGAGCGTCCGCGAGCACGTGCGCCTCATGGCCGACCACGGCCTGCGCGACGTCCGCTTCATCACCCCCACCTGCCTGTCGTACGGCTCACCCGGCCCCGACCCGTCCCTCGACGCGGTCGAGGAGCTCCTCGCCACCGTCCGCGCCGAACTCCCCCCGAACGGCCGCGTCTTCTTCGGCAGCTTCCCCTCCGAGATCCGACCCGAGCACGTCACCCCCGAGGCGATGCGCCTGCTCAAACGCTACGTCGCCAACGACAACGTGATCATCGGCGCCCAGTCCGGCTCCGACCGCGTGCTCGCCGCCGCCGGCCGCGGCCACGGCGTCCAGCCCGTACGCGACGCCGTCCGCATCGCCGTCGAACACGGCTTCCGCCCCAACGTCGACTTCATCTTCGGCATGCCCGGCGAAACCGAGGAGGACCTCCAGTCCTCCCTCCGCCTCGCCGCCGACCTCACCGACCTCGGCGCCCGCATCCACACCCACACCTTCATGCCCCTCCCCGGCACCCCATGGCGCGACGCCGACCCCGCCTTCATCCCCCTCGACACCATGCGCCACCTCGACCGCCTCGCCCAGCGCGGCGACGCCTACGGCCACTGGCGCAAACAGGCCGACCACGCGGTACGCCTCGCCGAGACCGCCAAGGCATACCCGCGCCGCGCCCGCCGTCGCCGTACCGGCGAATAGCGGCCACCGTATCGTCGGGGCGACGCCGAACGCGGGAGTGGCCATCCGCGGGCTCTCATCGAGTTCTCATGTGCGGACCCTAGCCTGGGGGAATGGGCGACGGTGCGGCGGCCAGGCTGCTGGTGGTGGACGATGAGCCGGCGTTGCGTGAGGCGTTGCGGAGCAGTCTGGAGTTCGAGGGCTACCGGGTGGATCTCGCCGGGGATGGTGCGGAGGCGCTGGAACTGCTCGCGCGGGGGACGTACGGCGCGGTGCTGCTCGACGTGATGATGCCGCGGCTGGACGGGCTGACCGCGTGCCGCCGGTTGCGGGCGGGGGGTGATCAGGTGCCGGTGCTCATGCTGACCGCCCGGGACGCGGTCGGCGACCGGGTGTCGGGGCTCGACGCGGGGGCGGACGACTACCTGGTCAAACCGTTCGAGCTGGACGAACTGCTGGCCCGGGTGCGGGCGCTGCTGCGCAGGGGGGCGCTGAGCGTCCCAGCCGACGACGGCGTGCTGGCGTACGGCGATCTGCGCATGGACACCGCCACCCGCGAGGTCGTCCGGGGCGATCGGGTCCTGGAACTGACCCGCACCGAGTACCTGTTGCTGGAGTTGCTGCTCGCGCATCCGCGCCAGGTGCTGACCCGCGAGCAGATCCTCGGCGAGGTGTGGGGGTTCGACTTCGAGCCGTCGTCGAACTCGCTCGACGTGTACGTGATGTACCTGCGGCGCAAGACCGAGGCGGGCGGCGAGCCACGGCTGATCCACACCGTGCGCGGCGTCGGCTACGTGTTGCGGAACGCGCCGCGATGAGCGGGGCGCGGCGGGCCCTGCGGCCGCGGCTCACGGCGGTGATCGCGGTCACCGTAGCGGTCGCGATCGCGGCGGCGGCCCTGGGGTGCTGGTTCATCGTCCAGGGCCAGCTCATGCGGCAGGTCGACGCGTCGCTGCGGCACTCGGGGCCGCCGAAGGACCTGGACACCGCCCCCATCGTGGAGACCTGCGGGCGTCCGCCGCCGCCGGACGAGTGGTCGCGTGACTTCGCCAGGCCCGTCCAGTTCGTCAAGGCGGACGGGACGCCGTGCCGTGCCGGGCGGGCCGGGGTGCGGGTGACCGAGGTGGACACCGAGGTCGCCCGTACGCCGGGGTCGCTCGTGATCCGGGACGGGGTGACCGAGGACGGGGAGTCCGTTCGGGTGATGACCCGGAATGTGGGGGCCGGGCTGGCCGTCAGCGAGTGGCGCGGGTACGGCGACGTGACCGACACGCTGCGGGTCATCGCGATCCTGCTCGCGGGCGTGGCCACCCTCGGCGTCGCCGTGGCCGCGACGGCGGGGACGGTGATCGCCCGTACCACGCTCCGGCCGGTCGAGAACCTCACCGCCGCCGCGGAGCACATCGCGCAGACCGAGGACCTGCGGGTCAGGATTCCGGTCGAGGGCGAGGATGAGATCGCCCGGCTGAGCCGCTCGTTCAACGCGATGACGGCCGCGCTGGCCGCCGCGCGGGAGCGTCAGCAGCGGCTCATCGCCGACGCCGGGCACGAGTTGCGCACCCCGCTCACCAGCATGCGTACCAACGTGGATCTGCTGTTGCGCAGCGCGGCCACCGGCAGGGAGCTGGCGCCCGGCGCGGGGCATCGGCTGCTGGTCAACGTGAAGGCCCAGCTCGCCGAGTTGTCCGACCTCGTGGGTGACCTGCTGCAACTGTCCCGCCCGGTGCGGGCGGCCGGCGCCGCGGAGGTGGTCGGGCTGCACGACGTGGTCGAGGCGGCGCTCGGGCGGGTACGGCTGCGCGGGGGCGGGTCGCGCTTCGAGGCGGACCTGCGGGAGTGGTACGTCCACGCCGACGAGGCGTCGCTGGAACGCGCGGTCGTCAACCTGCTGGACAACGCGGTCAAGTTCGGCCCGCCGGGCGGCACGATCACGGTACGGCTCGCCCCCACCGACGCGGGCACGGCCGAACTCGTCGTGCGGGACCAGGGGCCGGGCATACCGGAGGAGGACCTGCCGCACGTGTTCGAGCGCTTCTGGCGGTCCCCGGCGGCGCGTGGCATGCCGGGCTCCGGGCTGGGCCTGGCCATCGTGGCGCAGGCCGTACGGGACGCAGGGGGCACGGTCGAGCTGGCCGGCGCGCCGGGCGGGGGGACGCTGGCCCGGGTGCGTCTGCCCGGTTCCGCGACGCCCGGCCGTCTCTGATCGGTCTGTGCGGCGGAGGCGACGGGCGCGCCCAGCCCGGCTTCGACGCGGCCTGCCGACGCATTTTCTCATCCGGCCTTCATGAACGCCTCAGAGTCGTTCAACGGTGGCCGTGGAGCGTGGCGGGCATGAAAGCGGATGAACAACTCACCGGGGTCCACCCGGGAGGGGACGGCCGGTCATCGGCCCGGCTCGCGCAGGCGCCGCCGCGTACGCGGCTGGTCGAGGTCGTGGTGCCCGTCCACAACGAGGAGCGCGTGCTCGCGGACAGCGTGCGCAAGCTGTACGACTATCTCGCCGCGACCTTCCCGTACGCCTTCCGGATCACCATCGCGGACAACGCCAGCACCGACGCCACCTGGGCCGTGGCCGGACGGCTCGCCGGCGCGCTTCCCCAGGTGCGCGCGGTGCGCCTGGACCGCAAGGGGCGGGGGCGGGCGTTGCGGGCGGTGTGGTCGCGGAGCGACGCCGACGTGGTGGCGTATATGGACGTGGATCTGTCCACGGGCCTGGAGGCGTTCCTGCCGCTGGTGGCGCCGCTGCTGTCCGGGCACAGCGACGTGGCGATCGGCACCCGGCTGTCGAAGGGCTCGACGGTGGTGCGCGGGCCGAAGCGGGAGTTCATCTCGCGCGTCTACAACCTGCTGCTGCGCGGCACCCTGGGCGCCCGTTTCTCCGACGCCCAGTGCGGGTTCAAGGCGATACGCGCCGAGGTCGCGCAGGCGTTGCTGCCGGCGGTCGAGGACGAGGAGTGGTTCTTCGACACCGAGTTGCTGCTCCTCGCCGAGCGTCACGGCCTGCGCATTCACGAGGTGCCGGTGGACTGGGTGGACGACCCCGACAGCCGGGTGGACATCGTCAGGACCGCGCTGGACGATCTCAAGGGGATGTGGCGGGTGGCTCGGGCCGCGCTGTCGGGAGCGGCCCGCGTTCCGGTGCCCGCGCGCGGGGCGAAGGGCAAGCCGCGCGGGCTGGCGCGCCAGCTTCTCAGCTTCGCGGGGATCGGCGTGATCAGCACGCTGGCGTACGTGGTCCTGTTCTGGCTGCTGCGCGGCGGGCTGCCCGCGTTCGCCGCGAACGCGGTCGCGCTGCTGGTGACGGCGATCGCCAACACCGCCGCCAACCGGAGGTTCACCTTCGGCGTCACGGGCGCGGCGGGCGCGGTCCGGCACCAGTTCGAGGGGCTTGTCGCGTTCGTCACCGGGTTGGCGCTGACCAGCGGGATGCTCGCGCTGCTGCCCGGCACCGCCTCCCGGCTCACCGAGCTGGTGGCGGTCGTGGCGGCCAACGGCGTGGCCACCGTGGTCAGATTCATTCTGCTTCGTGCTTGGGTGTTCCACCCTCGCCGCTCTGGAGGGCCGATCCGATGAACTCGCGCGACTCGTATGCGGGCTGCGGGCCGATCCCGGTCGTGGCCGTCGCGCCGGTCGGCGCCGGTGGCTCCGATCGGCGCGGCGGTCACCGCGATCAGGACGAGGCCGCCGGGGGCGGGCGCTCGCCGTTCCGGGACACCGGGCCGGAGACGGCGGCCGTGGAAGCCAGGGCGGGCCGTCACGCCGCGCGCCGCCGAGGGCCGGGGCGGCTCCTGTTCGGCCCGCCGGAGGATCCGCGCTGGGCTCGACCGGCGCTGTGGGCGGTGCTCGCGGTGGCGGCCGTGCTTTACACCTGGGCGCTTGGCGGCAACGGGTACGCCAACCAGTACTACGCCGCCGCGATCCTGTCGGGCACGGAGAGCTGGAAGGCGTTCTTCTTCGGCGCCATCGACTCGGGGTCGTTCATCACGGTGGACAAGCCGCCGTTCGCGCTGTGGGTGATGGGGCTGTCCGCGCGGATCTTCGGGTTCGGCGCGTGGAGCATGCTGCTGCCGCAGGCGGTCGCGGGGGTGGCCGCGGTCGGTCTGGTCTATTCGGCGGTACGGCGTGCCCTCACCGGCGGCGTCGCGGGGCCCGCCGGGGCCGAGCCCGGCGCATGGCGCGGCGGGCCGGTCCTGGATCGGGCCGGGGCCTGCGCGGCGGCGCTGGTAGCGGCCGTCGTGATGACCCTGACGCCGATCACCGTGGCGATCAACCGGGACAACAACCCCGACACGGTCCTGGTGCTGCTGCTGGTCGCGGCGGCGTGGTGCTGCGGGGAGGCGGTCAGGACCGGCCGGGTGCGCACGCTGGTGGCGTCCGCCGTGCTCGTGGGGTTCGCGTTCAACACCAAGATGCTGCAGGCGTACCTGGTGGTGCCCGCGCTGGCCTCCGTCTACCTGTACGCGGCGCCTGGCGGGGTGGCGCGGCGGCTGGGTCGGCTGCTGGTGGCCGGGGTCGCGCTCGTGGTGTCGAGCGGGTGGTGGATGGTCGTGGTCGACCTGTGGCCCGCGTCCGGCAGGCCGTACGTCGGCGGGAGCGAGGACAACACGGTATGGGACCTCGTGATCGGCTACAACGGGCTGGGCCGGGTGTTCGGCCAGGGCGGCCCGGGCGGCGGCGGGGCGGGCTTCGGGGGCGAGGCCGGTGCGGGGCGGCTGTTCAACGACATCATGGCGGGCCAGATCTCCTGGCTGCTTCCGTTCGCCGCGGTGGCCCTGGTCGCCGGATCGGTGTTGATCGGGCGACGGCCGCGTACCGACCTGACGCGGGCGGCGCTGCTGCTGTGGGGTGGGTGGCTCGGAGTCCACTTCGCGATCTTCAGCTTCTCCTCCGGTACCTTCCATCCGTACTACTCGACGGCCATGGCGCCGGCGGTCGGCGCGGTGACCGGCATCGGCGGGCTCCTGGCGTGGCGGGCCTCCCGCCGGTCGCGGGCCTGGACGTGGGTCCTCGCGACGGGCGTCGTGATCACGGGGGCGTGGGCGTTCACGGTGCTTCGCCGTACTCCGGACTGGGTGCCCTGGCTGCCCTGGGCGGTCGCGGGCGCCACGGTCGTGGCGGTGATCGGCCTGATCCTGGTACGGCCGCGCGACCGGCTCGCGACGGGCTTGACGGCGGTCACATTGGTCGCGGTCGTGTTCGCGGGACTCGCCGGCCCGGCCGCGTACGCCATGACGCCGCTGTCCGGCGGGGTCAACGGCACCAACCCGACGGCAGGCCCGGCGGGCGGCGGCGGTTTGGGCCGCATGGGCTTCCCCGGCGACCCGGCTGCCGGCGGTGACCGGATGGGTGGTTCTCCTCGCCGCCTGCCGAGCGGCGGAGACGCCGCGCCAGGGCAGGGCGTGGGCGACGCGGTGGGGCGGACTCCCGGCGGCCCGGGAGGATCCGGCTTCGGCGGCGGCCCCAATGGGGGTGTGAGCGACGAGTTGATCGCCTATCTCAGGGCCAACCGGGGCGACGCCAGGTGGCTGGTGGCCGTCGGCAGCGCCCAGAGCGCCTCGTCGATCATCCTGGCCACGGGCGGCGAGCCGGTCATCGCCATGGGCGGTTTCACCGGCGGCGACCCCGCGATGACCGTCGAGAAGCTCAAGGGGTACGCGGCCTCCGGCGAACTGCGATACGTGCTCGTGGGCGGCGGGCGGGGCGGTCCCGACCGGGGCGGCGACGAGGTCACCGAGTGGATCGAGGCCAACGGCACCCGCGTCGACGCCGCCGACTACGGCGGCACCGACGACACCGGCCAGACCCTCTACAGGCTGGCGGGCTCATCGGAGTGACGCGTCGCGTGGGCCGGTCACCGAGTCGGGGCGGGAGAGGGAGGTCAACTAGAGCGCTGGTGGGAGTAGAGTGCCAGAAACTAAAGTGACCGTGGCGGGGTGGAGGCGAAGATGGGCGTGCACCGGCCGTTTTCCGACTGGGCGTACGCGCGATTCGGCGAGCATGTCGACGAGGTGCGGCAGGCGGTCGCCGAGGCGCTCGTCGAGGCGATGAACGATGCGCAGGACGCGCAGCGGTCCTCTCGTAGCGACAAGCAGTACGCCTATGGCGCCACGCTCATGGCCCGGCGGTACGAGACGATCGCCGCCCGGCTCGGCAACCGGTCGGACGTGCAATTCGTCCGCCCGTACGGATCGCCGCACGAGTTGACCATCGTCGACGGCAACCTGCTGTTTCCGTTTCGGTACTCCAAGGACGGGCGGACGCCCATCTCCGAGGCGCGCGTCGGGGACCGGCGGGTGTCCGGGCTCATCCGCGAGCTGTTTCGCCGCTTCAGCCCGGAGCCGACGTACGAGCAGGAGGCGCTGGCGCTGTTCGCCGAGGACGAGACCGATTTGGCGCCGCTGCGGCCCGCGCTCGAACAGCTTCCCGACAGCACTCACCTGGTGCTGATCGCTTACGCGGGGAACGCGCAGGCCGGGCTGTTCAACGTCTACTGGGGCGAGGCCGAGCTCATCGACGAGTTCGGCCGCATCCGGTGGACGCACCATGAGCCCATACCGCTGCTGATCCCCGTGCCGCACAGCGGACGGCATCTCGCCGTCGTCGACGCCGATGCCGCCGCCGGTGTTGCTGGGGCGGGCGACGGCGGGCGCATGCCGACCGTTGCGATGACCTCCCGCCCTGCGGTCGCGCCGGGCGGGTTCCCGCTGGGCGAGGAGCCCGCCTCGATGGACGCCGGTCAGGCACGAGAGATTCCGGCTGTCGGCGGCGATGAGCGTCGATGACCAGCTCCCGCTGTTCGGCGTCCCGGGCGGGCGTACGCCGACGGGCGGGCCGAGCCCGCAGGTCGTCGCGGACGCGTTCGACCAGGCGCGGCTGACGCAGGCCCGGCTGCTCGCCGGGCTGACCAAGAAGGAGCTGGCCGAGCGGGTGGGGGTGACGGCGGCGGCGGTCGGGCAGTACGAGACGGGCATGACCCGGCCCCGGCCCGAGCTGATCCCGCGGCTGGCCGAGGCGCTCGCCGTACCGGCGGCGTTCTTCCTGTCCGGGCGCCCGCACGGCAAGCTCGACGGGTCGATGGCGCACTTCCGCAGCCTGCGCTCCACGCGGGCGCATCAGCGGGCCAAGGCGGTCGCGTTCGTCGAGCAGGTGTGGGAGCTGACCCACGCCCTGGAGCGCCGGGTACGGCTGCCCGCCGTGGATTTGCCCGGTTTCTCCGGCGGTGAGGTCCACGTCGAGACCCCCGGCCACCCGGCGCAGGCCGCCCGCGCCCTGCGCGCCCGCTGGAACCTCGGCACCGGCCCGATTCACCACCTGGTGCGGCACATGGAGGCGCACGGCATCGTCGTGGTCGTGCCGCCGCCCGACCCGGACGCCGACACCGTGGACGCCTTCTCCACCTCGCACCTGCCGAGGCCCGTCGTGGTCCTCACGGCCAACCGCTTCGACGACATCCACCGCCACCGCTTCACCGCCGCCCACGAACTCGGCCACCTGGTGCTGCACGGCGACGTCGCGCCCGGCGACAGCCAGCAGGAACGCGAGGCCGACGCCTTCGCCGCCGAGTTCCTCACGCCGCGTGACAGCATCCTGCCGCGCCTGCCCGGCCGCGCCGATCTGCGCCGTCTCGCCGAGCTCCGCGACGTGTGGGGCGTCTCGGTGGACTCCCTGCTCTACCGCTGCCGCGAACTCGGCCTGCTCTCCGACTCCTCGGCCGGGCGCGCCTACCAGCGGCTGAAGTCCCTGCGCGGCCAGCCCGGCTTCACCGGCGAACCCGTCAGCCTCTACCCGGGCGAGCAGCCCATCCTCCTGCGCCAGGCCTTCGACCTGGCCGCCAGGGAGACCGGGCTCACCGAGCACGTCCTCGCCGCCGAACTCGCCTGGCCTCCCGCCCGCGTACGCGAACTCCTGGGCCTCCCCGACCCCCGCCCCACGCTCCGCCTGGTGCCATAGCCAAGCCGGATCTCCTCTGGCCTCCCGCCCCCGCGCGCCCGCGACCTGCTGCGCCGCAGCTCGATCCGCTCGATCAAACCGCTTCGCTCCGCCGGTCCGGCGGTGTCTTCGCCCGCCCATCCGCGAGCCGCCGTCCGCCGGAGCAGGGGAGCCGCGCCCAGACCGTCTTTCCGCCGGTCGGCGGCCACCGCACGCCCCAGCCCGCGCACAACGACTCGATCAGCCACAGGCCGCGCCCGCCCTCGTCATAGACATCGACGTCCCGCCGCTTCGGAGCCTCGTGCTTCGGATCCCACACCTCGACGACCAGGTCGTCCCCGTCGAGGAAAAGGCACAGACAAATCACTTCAAGCCGGTCGTACAGCTCCGGATAGCCGACCGGCCCGGTAATCATGTTGATCGCCTTGATCGCGTTCGTCACCATCTCGCTGACGACCACCTCGGCATCGTCCACCACGATCATCCGGTCCCATTTCTCCATAAGCGCCCGCGTGTGCACGCGCGCCGTCGCGACCGATGACGCCATCGCCGGAAGGGCGACGCAGCTCACGAACCGACCGTTGACGCTCCCACCGAAGCCGCTCACGAGTTCTCCCGCCTGGTACGCCGGGCCGCCGCGCTCCCGGCAACCCACCGCTCGCGCTACTGCGACCACCATGTGCATGATCACCTGTGTCGCTCATCCGGTAACCTCCCGATCGGTATTCGACATATGAAATTCGGGCGCATTGCCCAAATTTCACAACAGTTGTCCGTCGGATGCCCGCGACACTTCGAATCCTGCGGGTAAAGCGCTTGTCAAGCCCGAGAGTAGTCGGCAAGATGGCGCACAAAGATTTTCACGTGCTGGGGCTATGCGTAGTAACCCGCGAGTACGCGTGCACCCCGTACCGAAGGCTTCGGGGAAAATCATGGCAAACGACATCGACCCACGCCTGACGCCGGCCCAACGCTTCGGCCGCGAACTAGCGCGAATCCGGAAAGATACGGGTTTGTCCCAAGTGGCACTCAGCAAACACTTGGAGTGCTCGTCCTCCCTGGTCGCCCACGTCGAACTCGCCGCCCGCAACCCCAGCGCCGACTTCGCCAGACGCTGCGACGCCTACTTCGGCACCGACGACCACTTCACCCGCCTCCAGCGCCACATCGCCTCAGCGGGTGCAGCGCCAGGCTGGTACATCCGCTGGTCAACCGAAGTCGAGCCTCGTGCCAGGGCCCTCCGCAGTTGGGATCCCCTACTGATCCCCGGCCTGCTCCAGACCGAGGACTACGCGCGAGCTCTCTTCGCCGGAGGACTGGCCAAGAGCATGGATGAGATTGAGGCGAAGGTGACCGCGCGGATGCGACGCCAGTCGATCCTCGAAGGTGACAACCCTCCCGTAGTCTGGGCGCTCATCGAAGAAGGCGTATTGCACCGCCGGATTGGCGGACCAGAGGTCATGTTCGGACAGATGACTCATCTCGCGACCATGGCTGAACGGCCAAATATAACGATTCAGTTGGTCCCTTCAGACACACAATGCACAGTGGGCTACTCGTCGGGCTTCATCCTCGCCGAGCTGCCCGACTCGCCAACCGTGGTATCGGTGGAGTCGCTGGAACGAGGAGTGGTTTCGTGCGAACATGACCATGTCTGTCACGTCTGGGATAGGTATGACAAACTGAGGTCCGAGGCGCACCGTGCTCCGGAGTCGCTCAACCGAATCAGAGAGGCCCAAGACCAGTGGAAGGCAAAAATGTGATTCAGGTGGATCTGGCGGCAGTGGTCTGGAGAAAGAGCAGCCATAGCGGCGAGGAGGGCGGGAACTGCGTCGAAGCTGCCGCGCTTGCGAATGCGGTCGCCGTCCGTGACAGCAAGAACCCGTCCGGTCCTGTCCTGATGTTTACCCGGGATGAGTGGAAGGACTTCTTGTACACCGTGATGCGCGGATAGCCCGATTCACAACTCTGACCACCCTGCCTGGGCAAGGGAGGTGATGCATTGGCCGACTTGGACTTGATCGCGGTGAGGTGGAGGAAGAGTTCTCGAAGCGGGGAGAACGGCGGGAACTGCGTAGAGGTTGCCGTGATCTCGAAGGTTGTGGCTCTCCGCGACAGCAAGAATGCTGCCGGCCCTGCCCTGTTGTTCTCATTCGAGGAGTGGAAGGGCTTCCTCCAGAGCGTCAGAAGCGGGCAAACCAATCCACAACTCTGACAACTCTTCCTCACCGACCCACCTGGCGAGGCGGCTTCAGTCGCCTCGACCGACACCGCGGTCGGGTGCGCTCATGTCCCCGGTCCCAGGCGTCCCATCGGCCAGCCCGTAGCGCAGGTACACGGTGCCCTTCGTGCTGGCCACCGGCGGTTCGAGGAGCGTGACGTTCGTGGGCACCGCGCCACCGTCGAACACCTTCTTCCCGACGCCGAGCACGTTCTCCCGGTCGGAATGTAGACCCGTGGGCACAGCGAAACTCATCGCCGCGACGACACCGACACGACGACGGCCGACTTCGTACTCGTCGACCGCTCGCCGGGATTGCACGGTCTTGGCTGGACACGCCCCGTGCCGGTGGGGATGCGGGCGTCGCGGCAGTCGTTGGGGGTACGGCGCGAAAATTTGTCGCGCGGGGCGGGAACATGTGGGGACCGTTGTTGGTTGTGATAGACGTGGCCGGTGTGCTCAGTGTCCCCGGGCCTCACCTAATTTGCCTTCGCGGACTACCGTTCGGCTGGAGCCGCGTTGAGCCTTCGCCGCGAGGCGACACGCACACCGGTACGCGAGCGTACGAGGGCCTCACCGACTCGGTGGGGCCCTCGGCGTGCTTTCGGGCGCATGTGGTCTAGGGCATGTGCTTCAGGGGGTTTGGTCTCTAGGGTCTGTCGCCTTCGAGGGCGGTGAGGATCGAGGCGGCGATGCGTTCGGGCGGGGAGGCGGAGACGTCGAAGGCGAAGTCGGCGACGGCCTGGAAGGCGGGGAGGCGGCGGGCGCGCTGTTCGATGAGCATGAGCTTGAGGTCGTCCTTGTAGTGGGGACGGTGGCCGCTGGAGAGCATGCGCTGGGCGAGGACCTCGGGTGGGCCGTCGAGGAAGACGACGGCGGCCGACTCCATGGCCTTGCGGGCCTTGGCGTTCTCGACGGTGCTGGCGGCGGCGGCGATGACGGGGGCGGGGCGTTCGGTCAGGGCGGAGCAGAGCAGGGCCGCCTCGCGGTCGTGAAGGATGTCGGCGCCGTGCCGGGCGGCGATCTCGGCGGCGGTCATGCCGTAGCGTTCGGACAGGTCCTCGTCGCTGTCGCGTACGCGCCGGTCGAGGGCCGTGGCGAGCAGGTTGGCGATCGTGGTCTTGCCGGCGCCCATCAGGCCGACGACCACGATCGGGGTCTCTCCTGGGACGTACGTCAGCAGCCGCTTCATCCTGATCCTTTCTGCCCCCGCCACCCGGCTGGGGGTCAAGGGCCGCTCCAAGATGACCAAGGACGAGCTCGTCGAAGCCATCAAGAAGGCGAATCGCCAAGCCACCGCCAAGGCCCGCTGATCCTCGTGCCCGCTACGCGGTCCAGCGGAAATACGACCGGTGCGGCGCGGTTCATGGAAGAGCCGAGGGTCAGAAAAGAGGTCCGGCCGACCGGAGAGGCCGGTCGGCCGGACGCCGTGATCAAAACAGGTTGTGATCAGGACAGGTTGTGATCAGGACAGGTCGTGATCAGGACAGGTTGTGATCAGGACAGGTTGTGATCAGGACAGGTCGAACCGGTCCGCGTTCATGACCTTGTTCCACGCGGCGACGAAGTCGTTGACGAACTTCTCCTTCGCGTCGTCGCTCGCGTACACCTCGGCGAGGGCGCGCAGCTCGGAGTTCGAGCCGAAGACGAGGTCGGCGCGGGTGCCCGTCCACTTGACCTCGCCGGTGGCGTAGTCGCGGCCCTCGAAGAGGTTGGCGTCCTCGCTCGTCGCCTTCCAGGTCGTGCCCATGTCGAGCAGGTTGACGAAGAAGTCGTTGGTGAGGACGCCGGGGGTGTCGGTGAGGACGCCGTGCGGCGTGTTCTTGTAGTTGGCGCCGAGGACGCGCAGGCCGCCGACGAGCACGGTCATCTCGGGGGCGGACAGGTTGAGCAGGTTGGCGCGGTCGAGCAGCAGGTACTCGGCGCCGAGCCGGTGGCCCTTGCCGACGTAGTTGCGGAAGCCGTCGTACGTCGGCTCCAGGGCGACGAACGACTCCACGTCGGTGTGCTCAAGGGTCGCGTCCGCGCGGCCCGGCGTGAACGGCACGACGACATCGAAGCCCGCGTCCTTGGCGGCCTTCTCGATCGCGGCGGAGCCGCCGAGCACGATCACGTCGGCGATCGACACCCGCTTGTCGCCGGTCTGGGCGGCGTTGAACGCCTCCTGGACCTCCTCAAGGACGCGCAGCGCGTTCCGCAGGCGGTCGGGGTCGTTGACCTCCCAGTTGATCTGGGGCTCCAGGCGGATGCGGGCGCCGTTGGCGCCGCCGCGCTTGTCGCTGCCGCGGAAGGACGCGGCCGACGACCACGCGGTGTACACCAGGTCGGACACCGACAGGCCGGAGGCGAGGATCCGGGCCTTGATGTCCGCGATGTCGTCGGCGTCCACGAGCTCGTGGGTGACCTCGGGCAGCGGGTCCTGCCAGATCAGCACCTCGTCCGGGAGCTCGGGGCCGATGTAGCGGGAGATCGGGCCCATGTCGCGGTGGGTGAGCTTGTACCACGCGCGGGCGAAGGCGTCGGCGAACTGGTCGGGGTTCTCGTAGAACCGCCGGGAGATCGGCTCGTAGATCGGGTCGAACCGGAGCGCGAGGTCGGTGGTGAGCATCGTCGGCGCGTGCCGCTTCGACGGGTCGTGGGCGTCGGGGACGGTGCCCTCGCCCGCGCCGTGCTTCGGCCGCCACTGCTTGGCGCCCGCCGGGCTCTCGGTCAGCTCCCACTCGTAGCCGAACAGGTTCCAGAAGAAGTTGCTGGACCACTTGGTCGGCGTGGTGGTCCAGGTGACCTCCAGGCCGCTGGTGATCGTGTCCCCGCCCTTGCCGGTGCCGTAGGTGCTCTTCCAGCCCAGGCCCATCTGCTCGAGCGGGGCGGCCTCGGGGTCGGGGCCGACGTTCTCGGCCGGGCCCGCGCCGTGGGTCTTGCCGAAGGTGTGGCCGCCCGCGATCAGGGCGACCGTCTCCTCGTCGTTCATGCCCATCCGGCGGAACGTCTCGCGGATGTCCCGGGCCGCGGCGAGCGGGTCGGGGTTGCCGTTCGGGCCCTCCGGGTTGACGTAGATGAGGCCCATCTGCACCGCGGCGAGGGGGTTCTCCAGCTCCCGGTCGCCGGTGTAGCGCTCGTCGCCGAGCCAGGTGGTCTCCGGGCCCCAGTACACGTCCTCGTCGGGCTCCCACACGTCCTCGCGGCCGCCGCTGAAGCCGAAGGTCTTGAAGCCCATCGACTCCAGGGCCACGTTGCCGGCGAGGATCATCAGGTCGGCCCACGACAGGTTCTTGCCGTACTTCTTCTTGACCGGCCACAGCAGGCGGCGGGCCTTGTCCAGGTTGGCGTTGTCCGGCCAGCTGTTGAGGGGCGCGAAGCGCTGCTGACCGGCGCCGGCGCCGCCGCGGCCGTCGTGGATGCGGTAGGTGCCCGCGCTGTGCCACGCCATGCGGATGATAAGGGGGCCGTAGTGCCCGAAGTCGGCCGGCCACCAGTCCTGGGAGGTGGTCAGCACCTCGGCGATGTCCCGCTTCACGGCCGCCAGGTCGAGGCTCTTGAACGCCTCGACGTAGTTGAAGTCCTCACCGTACGGGTTGGCCGCCGGCGGGTTCTTGGCAAGGATCTTCAGGTTGAGCCGATCCGGCCACCACTGCCGGTTTCCGCCGCCCTGCGTGGGGTGCGGGGCGCGGTGTGCCACCGGGCAGCCGCCTTCGCCTTCCGACTTGGCGTCTGTGACGATCGCGTCATGGTTCTCGGACATGGGAATCCTTCCGGACTGGGCATCGCGGTATTTTTATCGGCAAATAGGGCAAAGAAGCTTAAGTACGGCCTTGCGCGGTGGCCGTCGAGCAGTCAGGGCACAGACCCCAGTAGATGACCTCGGCCTCGTCGATCGTGAAACCCTGGGCGTCGGACGCGTCCAGGCACGGCGCCTCGCCCACCGCGCAGTCCACGTCGGCGACGACACCACACGACCGGCACACGATGTGATGGTGGTTGTCGCCCACGCGCGACTCGTACCGCGCCACCGAGCCGGACGGCTGGATGCGGCGCACCAGCCCCGCGGCCGTCAGCGCGTGCAGCGAGTCGTAGACGGTCTGGTGGGAGACCTCGGGAAGTTCCTGACGCACGGCACGGATGATCACATCCGTCTCGGCGTGCGGATGCGCGTACACCGCGCGAAGCACCGCGACCCGGGGCCGGGTCACGCGCATCGCCGCGCCGCGCAACATCTGCTGGAAGTCCGAGCTTGTGGCCACGTCGCACAGACTGGCCCATTTTCTGGAATCAGTCAAGAATGAGATGTCGCGTGGCGGAAACAATCTTCGCACGGCGCGGGCGGACCACCGACCGTGACGGCGTGTTCGCCCTGTGAGAAAACCCGCGCGTCAGGACGTGGCGACGGCCAGCAGGTCGTGGACGGCCTCGCGGATGGCGGCGTGGTCGATGCCCGCGTCCCTGAGCTGCTCCTCGGTGGTCGCCGAGCCGGGCATGACCCGTACGGCCAGCTTGACGACCTTGGCGTCCATGTCGGCGAGCGCGTCGAGCACGGCGTCGCCGAGGCCGCCCTCGGGCCAGTGGTCCTCCACCGTGATGACGAGCCGGGTACGGTCCGCCGCCTCCCGGATCGTCGCCGCGTCGAGCGGCTTGACGGAGTACGCGTCGATCACCCCCGCCGCCACGCCGTCCCCGGCCAGCGCGTCGGCGGCGGCGAGCGCCTCGTGCACGGTGATGCCCGCCGCGACGATCGTGACGACGTCGCGCCCGGAGCCGCGCAGGACCCGGGAGCCGCCGACGGGGAACTCCTCGCCCGGCCGGTAGATGACCGGGGTGGCGTTCCTGGTGGTGCGCAGGTACGAGACGCCCGTGATGTCGGCCATCGCGGCGGTGAGCGCGGCGGCCTGGTTGGCGTCGCACGGGTAGAGCACCGTGCTGCCGTGCACGGCGCGGAACGCGGCCAGATCCTCCAGCCCCATCTGCGAGGGGCCGTCGGCGCCGATGGACACCCCGGCATGGGATCCGACCAGGCGCACATCGGCCCGGCTGATCGCCGCCATGCGCACGAAGTCGTACGCGCGGGTGAAGAAAGCGGCAAATGTCGCCACATAGGGGACCCAGCCGCGGCGCTGCATGCCGATCGCCGCCGCCACCATCTGCTGCTCGGCGATGTAGAACTCGAAGAACCGCTCCGGATGCGCCCCGGCGAACGCCTCGGTCCGCGTCGAGTCCGCGACCTCCCCGTCGAGGGCCACCACGTTCCCGCGCGCCGACCCGAGCGCCTCAAGCGCCGCCCCGAACGCGTCCCGCGTGGCGACCACGCCCCCGATCTCGTACGCCGGCCCCCGATACGGCCCGCCGACGAACCGATGCGGCCCCCGCGACGACTCCGGCGGCGGCGCGACCCGCACGACCATCTCGCGCACCTCGCCCAGTTCCTCGATCGCCTGCTCGGGGTCCTTCAGCGGCTTGCCGTGGAACCCCTCGCGGTCCTCGACCGCCGAGACCCCCATGCCCTTGCGCGTACGCGCGATGATCGCGGTGGGCCGCCGCCGCGACATCGCCGCGTCGGCGAGCGCGAAGTCGATCTGCCCGGGATCGTGCCCGTCGATCTCGATGGTGTGCCACCCGAAGGCGTTGATCCGGGCCGCGTACGCGGCGAGGTCCCAGCCGTGCCGCGTCGGCCCGCGCTGCCCGAGCCGGTTGACGTCCACGATCGCCGTCAGGTTCGACAGCCCCTCGTGCCCGGCGTGCTCGAACGCCTCCCACATCGACCCCTCGGCGAGCTCGCTGTCCCCGCACAGCACCCACACCCGGTACGGCAGGCGGTCCAGCCGCCGCCCGGTCAGCGCGAGACCCACCCCGACCGGCAGCCCGAACCCGAGCGACCCGGTCGCCACGTCCACCCACGGCAGCCGCGGCGTAGGATGCCCCTCCAGCCGGCTGCCGTGCCGCCGGAAGGTCAGCAGCTCCTCGTCGGTGATCGCCCCGGCCGCCTTGAGCATCGCGTAGTACAGCGGCGAGGCGTGGCCCTTGGAGAAGATCAGATGGTCGTTGGCCGGATTGCCGGGGTCGTCGACGTCGTAGCGCAGGTGGCGGGCGAGCAGCACCGCCATCAGCTCGGCCGCGGACAGCGAGGAGGTCGGGTGCCCCGACCCGGCCGCGGCGGAGGCGCGGACGGAGTCCACGCGCAACTGCGCGGCCAGCTCGCACAGGAATTCCAGATCCTCGACGACCATCGGGTCCTCACTCCTTCGGGTCTTCGTTCGGTTCAGCGGCGGGCCAGGGGCACGGCGGTGCCAGGAGACCGGCTCCGCAGGCTGAGAAATCCCTTTCGTCGGGATCGTCGTCGGCTATTCGAGCCCGTCCGCGCTGCCGCCCATGCGGCGCTGCCGCCGTACGGCGAGGACGATGTCGATGATCACGAACAGGGCGATCGCCCACAGGACGATGCTGAGCACCGGTGCGCCGATGACGAACGCCAACGCTCCGAACGCGAGGGTGAACAGGAGGACGAACGACCCGAGCCGGATGTGCACGACGTCGCGCGGGGTGGCGGGGACCATCGGCTTGCCGGTCTCGGAGCGTTCCTCTGGAATCTGGCTCATGGTCGCCTCCAAAAATGGGCTGGCGGACATATGAAGCGGACATCTCGGTTCACTAGGCGATAGGAGACCTCCCACTACCCCCGCCGCCCGCCCCTATGTGCGTTCCCGGATGCGATTGACGATGGCGGTGGTGGAGCGGTCCGGCACGTACTCCAGCACCCGCACCGTGCCGCCGAGCGCGCGCACCAGCTCCGCCTCGGGGAGCAGGTCGGGGTGGTAGTCGCCGCCCTTGACGTACACGTCCGGCCGCACCAGCCGGATCAGCTCGCCCGGATCGTCCTCGTCGAACACGACGACGTAGTCCACGCAGTCGAGCGCCGCGAGCACCGCCACGCGATCCTCGCAGGCGTTGATCGGACGGTCGGGCCCCTTGAGCCGGGCCACGCTCGCGTCGGCGTTCACCGCGACGATCAGCACGTCGCCGAGCGACCGCGCCTCCTCCAGGCACGCCACGTGCCCGCGGTGCAGCACGTCGAAGCAGCCGTTGGTGAACACCACGCGATCGCCCTGCTCGCGGTGCTCGGCCACCTTCTTGACCAGGATGTCGGGCGGTACGGCGAGCCCGCCGGAGCCGAGCTCCTGGATGAGCTCGTGCCGGGTGCAGGCGGCCGTGCCGGGCCTGCGCACCACGACGCGGGCGGCGGCCTGCCCGAGGTCGGCGGACTCCTCCGGGGTGCCGCCGGCGGCGAGGCCGAGCGCGAACGCCGCGGTGAAGGTGTCGCCCGCGCCGGTGCTCATGTGGTCGGGGGCGGGCACCGCATAGGTCCGGTACGGCTGCCGCCCCCGCCGGTGCAGCAGCGTGCCCTCGCCGTCGAGGGTGGTGACGACGATGTCGGCGCGGGCCGAGTCGAGGATCCGCTGGGAGCTGCGGGTGAGGAACCCGATCCGGTCGGCGTGGCCTGCGGCGCCGTTCCCGGCGGGGGCGCCGTCGCCGAGCAGCCGCGACACCTCGGCGAAGTTCGGCAGGATGGCGGTGGGGCGGCAGTCCGCCCAGGGCCGCACGTCGTGCGCGTCCACGACCAGCAGCGGCAGTCCGCACAGGGCCGCGCGCACCGCCTCGGTGCACACGCCCGCGCCGTAGTCGCAGGCCACGACCACGTCGGCGCGGGGCGCGAGACGGCGGAGCCGGTCGATCAGCCGGCGGGCGAGGTCGTCGGGGATCGGGCTTCGGTCCTCCTCGTCGTACCGGGCGACGAGCTGGTGCCCGGCCATGATGCGGCGCTTGACGGCGGTGCGGCGGTCGCCTTTGAGCAGCCCGGTGACGCCGTGACGGCGCAGGACGCGGGTGAGCAGCGCGCCCGGCGGGTCGTCGCCGACGACGCCCAGCATGTGCACGTTCGCTCCGAGCGCGGCGAGGTTCACCGCCGTGTTCGCCGCGCCGCCGGGGGCGTCCTCGCTTCGCTCGACGCTGACCACCGGTACGGGGGCCTCCTGCGCCATGCGGGTGGCCGGACCCTGGAGCCAGGAGTCGAGCATCACGTCCCCGACGACGACGACCTTCAGCTTCGTGAAGCGCTCGATCATGAGAAGCGGCTACCCGGAGAAGTAGCAGGAAAACGGATCGGAGCCGCTTCTCCCCGAGGCTTGGTCCAAAACGGAACAAAGTGCATGGACTAGGACAAGGTGCACCTCCTGCACGGTGGCCGTGCCCGCCGCCTCGACCGCGATCGCGTCGTCACAGGCCGCGCCCAGCGCGTTCGGGGCCGGGCCGGTCATCGCCCACGTGGTCATGCCCACCTCGCGCGCCATCGCGGCGGCGGCGACCACGTTCGGGCTCGCACCGCTGGTGGACAGGCAGACCAGCACGTCGCCGCGCCGTCCGTGCGCCCGCACCTGCCGGGCGAACACCTCGTCCGGCCGGTAGTCGTTCACGATCGCGGTGAGCGAGGAGGTGTCCACGTGCAGCGGGATCGCCGAGAACGGCCGCCGCTCCTTCTCGAAGCGGCCCACCAGCTCCGCCGTCAGGTGCTGCGCCTGCGCGGCGCTGCCCCCGTTGCCGCACGCCAGCAGCCGGCCGTCGGCGTACAGGACCGACGCCAGGCGCTCGCCCCACGCGCCGATCGTGGCGAGCGCGGGGCGGATGTGCTCAAGCGCCGTCTGCAGTCGATCGATGCACTCTTCCATGACGGACTAGTACCGCTCAATTTGTACAACAAACTGCGCCAGGGGAGTTTGCTCGTCACCACCATCGGACGTGGTTTTCTCCCCACAGGGAAATTCCGCCCGGCGCGCAGGCGACCGACGCGACGCACGCGATAATCACCAGGATCCGGCGTATTACGAAGTAAACGCCTGGAAAAACCACGCGGACCATGGCCGGGCCGCAGGGTAATGACCGTGTTGCCTGGTTTATCCAGGTGCCCCAGGGGTAGCCGAGAGCCGTGTTCGCGATGCCCCGCCTCCAGACCGACGGGCAGACCGACGGGCAGACCGACGGGCAGACCGACGGGCAGACCGACGGGCAGACCGACGGGCGCCGCCCCGACGGCCCGGGCGGCGATATCGCCCAGGCCACCTGCGTCGATGTGCTCGTGCCCACCCGGGACCGGCCCGACGCGCTGGCCGTCACGCTGACCGGGCTGGCGGCGCAGAGCGCGCCCGGGTTCCGGGTGATCGTGTCGGACCAGTCCACGGCCCCGGTGCGCGAGGAGCCCGTCGTGGCCGCGGCCATCCGCATCCTCGAACACCACGGGCATCCCGTGGAGGTGCACCGGCACGTGCCGCCTCGGGGCATGGCCGAGCAGCGCGCCTTCCTGCTCGCCCGCGCGGACCGGCCCGCCGTGCTCTTCCTCGACGACGACGTCTGGCTCGACCCGCACGGCGTCGCCGTGCTCGCGCACGCGCTCGGGGCGCTCGAATGCGGGTTCGTGGGCTTCGCCGTGCAGGGGCTGTCGTATCGGGACGATCTGCGGCCGGACGAGCTGGTGCCGTACGAGGAGTGGCGGCACGGGGTGCGCCCGGAACGAGTACGCCGGGGGAGCCCGGCCTGGGCGCGGCACCGCCTGCACAACGCGGCCAACCCGCTGCACCTGGCCCGCAAGCACCGCCGCGACGAGCGGTCGTGGTGGGCGTACAAGGTGGCCTGGATCGGCGCCTGCGTGCTCTACGACCGGCGCCGGCTCGTCGAGTGCGGCGGCTTCGGCTTCTGGCCGAGGGTGCCGCCCCGGCACGCGGGCGAGGACGTGGTCGCCCAGCTCAGGGTCATGGAGCGGTACGGCGGGGCGGGCCTGCTGCCCAGCCGCGCCTACCACCTGGAGCTGCCCACCACGATCCGCGACCGGGACGCCGAATGCTACGACTACGTGATCGCGGACGAGGGGCCGTGAGGACACGCCACTGGGTACCGGAGGTGCGCAGCATCGCGGTGCTGCGGGCGAACGCGATCGGCGACCTGCTGCTCGCCTACCCGGCGTTGGAGGCGCTCAAGGCCGCCTATCCGCAGGCCCGGCTGACGCTGCTCGCCCGCGAGTGGCACGCCCGCTTCCTGCGCGGCCGCCCGGGACCGGTGGACGAGGTGGTCGCCCTGCCGCCGATCAAGGGGGTCTCGCTGCCCGACACCGAGGAGGGCGAGGCGCCCGAGGAGTTCTACGCGGGCCTGCGCCGCCGCCGCTTCGACCTGGCGCTGCAGATGCACGGCGGCGGCCGGTACTCCAACCCGTGCGTACGCAGGCTGGGGGCCCGCGTCACGGCCGGGCTGCGCGCCGCCGACGCCGAGCCGCTGGACCGCTGGGTGCCGTACGTCTACTACCAGCACGAGACGATGCGCTACCTGGAGGTCGCCGGCCTGGTCGGCGCCCGGCTCGACGGCCCGCCCGAGCCCCGCCTCGCCGTCACCCGCGACGACTGGGCCCAGCTCGCCCGGGTGCTCGGCCCGCTGCCGCGCGGCCTGGTGGCGGTGCACCCGGGCGCGAGCGACCCGCGCCGCCGCTGGCCCGCCGAACGCTTCGCCCGCGTCGCCGACCGGCTCAACCGGCCCGTCGTCGTCACCGGCACCGGGTCCGAGCGGGACGTCGTCGCCCGCGTCGTCGCCGCGATGCGCACCCCCGCCCGGGCCGTCGTGGACGAGCTCGGCATCGGCGGCCTCGCCGCCCTGTACGCCGCCTGCGACCTGCTGATCAGCAACGACACCGGGCCCCGGCACCTGGCCGCCGCCGTGGGCACCCCCACGGTTGGCATTTACTGGTGTGGAAACCTCATCAACGCGGGACCGCTGACCAGGGCACAGCACCGCCCGCTGCTCTCCTGGACGCTCGCCTGCCCGGCGTGCGGCGGAAACCGCGTCGACATCGGCATGAAGGACTGCGGGCACCGGGTCTCGTGGGTGGCGGACATCCCGGTGGACGCGGTGGCCCGGGAAGCGGCCGACCTACTGACATGAGCCAGCCATGAACACCTCACACCTTATAGAGATCTTCGAACCGGCCCCGATCGACCTGCGTCCGAGCAACCCGGCCGAGCCGGGCATCGTACGCCGCCGCCGGGGCAGCGGGTTCAGCTATTACGACGCCCGGGGCCGCCGGATCCACGACCACCGGACCATCAGGCGGATCAAATCCCTGGCGATCCCGCCCGCGTGGACCGACGTGTGGATCTGCGCCGACCCCACCGGGCACATCCAGGCCGTCGGCACGGACGCGGCGGGCCGCCGCCAGTACCGGTACCACGACGAGTGGCGCCGGCAGCAGGACCGGGCCAAGTTCGACCGCGTCCTGGAGATCGCCGAGCACCTGCCGGACTTCCGCGCCCGCGTCGCCGAGCACCTTGATGGCCGCGGCCTGACCAAGCGGCGCGTCATGGCGACCGCCGCCCGCATGCTCGACGTCGGCTTCTTCCGCGTCGGCGGCGAGGAGTACACCGACTCCTTCGGCCTGGCCACCCTGCGCGTGGAGCACATCACCTGCGCCAACGGCACGGTCACCTGCTCCTACCCGGCCAAGGGCGGCAAGCAGCGCGAGCAGGTGCTCGCCGACGAGGGGGTCTGCGCGGTCGTCCGCGCGCTGTGCTCGCGCGGCGAGGGCGAGCTGCTGCGCTTCAAGGAGGACGGCCGGTGGCGGGACGTGCGCAGCGCCGACATCAACGCCTACCTCAAGGAGACCTTCGGCGAGGAGGTCACCGCCAAGGACTTCCGCACCTGGCACGCCACCGTCCTCGCCGCCGTCGGGCTCGCGGTCTCCTCGCCCGCGCGGGGGAGCCGGGGGCAGAAACGGGCGGTGTCGCGGGTGATGACGGAGGTGGCCGAGTACCTCGGCAACACCCCCGCCGTGGCCCGCGCGTCGTACGTGGATCCGCGGGTCATCGAGCTGTACGAGCACGGGCACACGATCGCCCCGGCGCTGGGGCACATCGGCGACGACACCGCGACGCTCGCCACCCACGGCGAGGCGGAGAAGGCGGTCATCGAGCTGCTGCGCCGTACGCGGCGGCGGACCTGACGGCCGGTCAGCCCGCGCCGACGTAGAGGCGGCCGGTCCTGGCGTCGTCGAGACGCCGGAACCTCGCCGCCGCCGCGCGGCGTGCCGCGAGGCGGTCGCCCACGTGATCGCGGGCGTAGTTGCGCAGGGGCTCCTGGTAGCGGTAGCGGTCCGGACCCGCGGATTCGAGCAGGTGCACGTCGACCAGGGACTCCAGCAGGACCGCGGCGGCGGCGTGGGGCAGGTTCAGCACGGCCGACGCGGTGGCGAGGGAGAAGTCCGGCTCATCCAGCAGGGAGAGGAAGTAGAAGGCCTCGACCTCGGCGAGGGAGAGCCGCTCCACCGCCGACTCGTACGGGCCCACGATGGCCTCGCACTCCGGCGGGACCGGCAGATCCGGGCCGGACGGACCGAGACGGCCGACCGCCTCCGCGATGCCCCAGCCGGGGCGGGACGCGATGCGCGTGCCGACCGCCTGGATGATGTGGGGGTGGCCGCCGGTCCGCCGGATCAGCTCGCGGACGGCCGCCGGCTCCCGGCGCGTCCGGTCGGGGCCGATAAGCCGCTCCAGCATGGGCGATCGCGTCGTCCGAATCATGCGCCGTGCACGACGCGCCGGCTCCTCGCGCATCGGCTCCTCGCGCGCCGGTCATCACATGATCTATGCACCCGAACAATTACTATGCACGTTCGCCTACTATGCACGTTCGCCGGCACCATGCGTTATATGGCCGAATGTTCGGTAATGGCAGGACCGCAATTTCGATGTCTTCTGGGAGTGGAGCGGGCGCGTGTCCTCAGTTTTGTCGTTTTTAATCACTTCCGGCGCTTGAAATGGTGGCCGGAGAGTTCTTGAAGGTTTCCGCCCCGATCCGTCGCCGCGGCGAGCACCTCGGCGACGGTGACGGCGCGCGGGTCCGGGCCCCTGTGCAGGACGCGGTGCTGCGGCCGGTCCGGGGGCGGGCCCCAGCGGGACGGGGACTCCGGGCCGAAGACGACCACCGAGGGGGTGCCGTACGCCGTGGCCAGGTGGGCGATGCCGGTGTCGGTGCTGACCAGCAGGTGGGCGTCGGCGACCAGGGCGCACAGCTCGCGCATCGAGGTGCGGCCCGCCAGGGCCGTGCTCAGGGGGAGACGGGCGGCGGTGGCGACCTGGAGGGCGAGGGGGCGTTCCCGGGCGTTGCCGGTGAGGACGACGGGATGGCCGCGGCGGCTCAGCTCGCGGGCGACCTCGGCGAAGCGCTCCGGCGGCCAGCGGCGGGCGGTGCCCTTGCCGCCGGGGTGGACGACGACGGTGCCCGGTTCGGGGCGGCGCAGGCGGGGGCGGCGCAGGGTGAGGTCGCCGGGGTCGGCGGCGAGGCCGTACCAGGTGAGCAGGCGGCACCAGCGGGCGACCTCGTGTTCTTCCTCGTCCCATTCGGGGCCCTTGACCTCCGGTACGTCGGGGTGGGCGTAGGCCCAGAGGCGGTCGGGGGCGAGGGCGAGCAGGCGCTCGTGGCTGCGCGGGCCCTTACCGTGCAGGTTGACGGCGAGATCGACGGGTCCATGCCACGATAAATCCGTCATGTCGGCGGTGGGGAGCAGCACGCTGACCGCGTCGGTGAGGTCGGCGATCTCGCGCAGCCATGTCGGCGCGGCGAGCACCACGCGCATGCCGCTCCGCCGCAG
This sequence comes from Thermopolyspora sp. NPDC052614, assembly GCF_040678635.1. Taxonomy (NCBI): domain Bacteria; kingdom Bacillati; phylum Actinomycetota; class Actinomycetes; order Streptosporangiales; family Streptosporangiaceae; genus Thermopolyspora; species Thermopolyspora sp. NPDC052614. The sequence continues at coordinate 565,007 of NZ_JBFATZ010000003.1, read as the reverse complement.
CGCGCGCAGGGCCGGGACGGTGGTCAGCAGGTCGCCGAGGCCGAGCGCGCGCAGCGCCAGGGCCGTCACGGCCACGAGGTCTCCTGGTCCGAGCAGATCACCAGCTCGCGCAGCTCGCACCCGGCGGGACGGCTCAGCGCGAACATGACGGCCTCGGCGACCTCGCGGGGATCGTTGAGCCGCAGGTCCGGCGGCGGCTTGTACCTCTCCTCGCGGTTGTCGAAGAAGGGCGTGTCCATGCCGCCCGGCACCACCAGCGTGACCCCGACGCTTCCGGCGGTCTCGGCGGCGAGGGCCCGGGTGAAGCCGACCACGCCGAACTTGGACGCGCAGTACGCGGTGGCGTCGCTCACCGCCCGCAGGCCCAGCGTGGAGGCGACCGTCACCACCCGGCCCCTGCTCTCGCGCAGGTACGGCAGCGCCGCCCGCACCACCGACGCGGTGCCGAACAGGTTGACCCGGATCACCCGCTCCCACTCGGCGGCCGGGACGTCCTCCAGCCGCCCGCAGGCGTCGATGCCCGCGGCGGTGACCACCGCGTCCAGCCCTCCGGCGGCGCGGGCCAGGTCGTCCACGGCCCGCTCGGCGGCGAGCCGGTCGGCGAGGTCGGCCTGCACCTGTTCGACCATCACCTGCCCAACCACCTGCCCGGCCATCTGGTCGGCCACCTGCCCGACGGGCGAGCGGTCGATGACGAGGGGACGGCCGCCGTCCTTGGCGACGGCCTCGGCGACGGCGGCGCCCAGGCCGGACGCGCCGCCGGTGATCAGCACTCTCATGATGCCCTCCGTTCCGGTCGGCGGCCTCGCGCGGCCAGCACTCTGCCGTACGCGGCCAGGGTCTCGGCGGCGATGCGCGGCCAGCCGTACCGGGAGCGGGCCCGGTCGGCGGCGGCGATGCCGTACGCGGTGCGCTGCAGCGGCTCGTCGAGGAGCCGCTTGGCCGCGCGGGCGACCGCGGCCGGATGCCGGGGCGGCACCAGGATGCCGGTGACGCCGTTGACGACGGTCTCCTTGTGCCCGCCCACGGCGGAGGCCACGACGGGCACGCCGCACGCCATCGACTCCAGGGCGACCATGCCGAACGGTTCGTACCAGGGCACGCAGACGGTCAGCGCGGCCGAGCGCAGCAGCTCGGGCACCCGTTCCCGGGGCACCCGGCCGAGGAAGCGCACCCGCGAGGCGACGCCCGCCGCCTCGGCGACGGCGCGCAGCCGGGCCACCTCCGGGTCGCGGTCGAGCTCGCCCGGCTCGGGACCGCCGGCGACGACGAGCTCGGCGTCCTTGATCCCGCACAGCGCCTCGATGACGGTGTCGAGGCCCTTGCGCGGCACCAGCCGGCCCACGCTCACCAGGCGGCGGGGCTTGGGCGTGCTCTTCGCCACCGGCTCGGGCACGAACAGGTCGGTGTCCACGCCGCACGGCACCACGCACGCCCGCCGCCGCGGCACCCGCATGCGCAGCAGCTCGGTGACCTCGTCGCCGCAGGTGGCGATCACCGTGTCCACGTTGCGGCCGATCATGGTCTCGGCGTTGATCCGCTCGGGCGGGCTGGTGTCGTCCGCGCCCTGGTGGCGGCGCTTGACCGCGCCGAGGGCGTGGTAGGTGTGCGCCACCGGCAGATCGAGCTCGCGGGCGGCGGCGAGCGCGGCGAGCCCGCTCATCCAGAAGTGGCTGTGCAGGATGTCCGGCGGGTCGGCGGCGAGGTCGGCGGCGAGCCACCGGCCGAACTCCGGCACGTACGGCAGCATGCCGTCCTTGCCGACCGGCTCGGCGGGCCCGGCGGGCACGTGCACGACCGTCACCCCGTCGCCGAGCGGCACCCGCTCGGCCAGGCCGGGATCGTCGCGGCGGGTGTAGACGCGCACCTCGTGGCCCTTGGCGGCGATCGCCGCCGCGAGCGAGGCCACGTGCACGTTCTGACCGCCCGAGTCGACGCCGCCGAGCGCGGCGAGCGGACTGGCGTGTTCCGAGATCATCGCGATCTTCACCGGGTCACCTCCAGGAGCAGCCGATCCCAGTCGCCCAGGAAGCGGTGGAGCGAGTAGCGTTCCAGGGCCGCCGCCCGGGCGGCCTTGCCCGCCTGCCGGGCCAGGGCCGGGTCGGCGATGTAGGCCCGCACCGCCTCCGCCAGCACGTCGGGCCGGGTGGACAGCACCCCGGCCTCGGGCGGGACGGCCTCGACGGCCTCGGTGGCGGCGAGCACGACGACCGGCATGCCCATCGTCATCGCCTCCAGCAGCGACAGGCCGAGCGAGGTCCACCGGTTGGGGTGCACGTACACGCGACGGCGGGCCAGCTCGCGGTGCATGCGCCGCTGCGGCAGGTCGTCCTGCGGGGTCAGGCCGTACTCGGCGAGGGGCGCGGTCCGCATGCCGAACACGTCCACGGGGGCGAAGCGGGAAAGCAGGTCCGTGCCCGCCACCCGGAAGCGGCGGATCGGCTCGTTGATCACGGCGGCGGCGCGGGGCAGCTCGCCGGTGTAGAGGTGGCCGGGGTCGGGGACGCCGTGCTCGATCACCGTCGCCGGCGTACGGCCGGAGTCCCAGAACAGGGCGTTGAAGTGGGTGACGTGCACCAGGACCACATCGTCCCGGTCGGCCATGGGGTGGCGGCTCTCCGGCACGTCGCCCTTGGGGGTGTTGTGCTCCACGTAGATCATGGGGACGTCGCGCCCGAGCCACTGCCGGGCCAGGTCGATCTCGTGCGGCCGCTGCAGCACGACGACGTCGACGTGCTCGTCGCGGAGCCGTTCGGGGGGGACCTCCAGGGCGTTGTCCGGCCACTCGTAGGTGGTGGCGCGGCCGAGCCCGTTCGGGCCGCGGTTGGGTGTGACGGGAACGAGGTACTCGTGCCGGCCATGCACGAACGCGGTCATCCAGGAGCCGTGCACGTGCCAGACCAGGATTCTCACGCGGCCTCCTTGACTAGTCGGACCACAGCGGCGAGTACCTGGCTCGGGGTCACGGAGCTCAGGCAGGGATGCCCGGGAACCGGGCAGGTGCGGGCCCTTGACCCGGCGCACGGCGCGTCCGGGTCGCCCAGGAGCACGCACGGCACCCCGTACGGCGCCCACCGGGCGGCGGGAACCGTCGGCGCGAACAGCGACACCACCGGGGTGCCCACCGCCGCGGCCAGGTGGGCCGGGCCGGTGTTGCCGGCGATGAGGGCCGACGCCCCGTCGAGCACGGCGGCCAGCTCGGCGAGCGTCGTCCCGCCGCCCAGGTCCAGCCCGTCGTCCCCCGCGACGAAGGCGGTCAGGTCGCGGTCGGCCGGCGCGCCGGTGACGACGACCCGGAAACCCGTCCGGGCGAGCAGGCGTACGGCCTGCGCGCAGTGGCCGGGCGGCCAGGCCCGGGCCGGCACCGAGGTACCCGGGTGAAGCACGACATACCCGTCATCTCCGACAAGATGCCGGACGTCGGGTAGGGGTTTCCTCACGGCGGGTAGACCATCGTCACAGCGGGGGAAGCCGGCCGCGGCGGCGAGCGACAGGGCGCGCTCCACCTCCGGCGGGTCGCCGTCCACGTGATGGCGCAGGTCGAGCAGGGAACCGGGGTAGTCCTCGCAGATCGCCCCGATCCACTCCACCCCGGCCAGCCGCAGCAGCAGCGCCAGCGGCAGCGGGGACTGGTGGAAGGAGGTGAAGATGAGCGCCGTGCGTACGCCCTCCGCCTCGATCTCCTCGATCAGGGCGCGGACCTTCGGGCGCTCGACGGGCTCGGGCTCCTGGTCGATCCAGGGGGCGTGCCAGGTGATGACCCGGTTCACGCCGGGGAGCAGCTCGGCCGCGTCCCGTCCCCGGGGGCCGGCGAGCATCACGACCCGGGACGAGCGCGCGGCGACCGCGCGGATCGCGGGGCCGGTGATGAGGACGTCGCCGACGTTGTCCAGGCGGGCGACGAGAACGGGCGGTCCGACTCCGGCCACGGGATCGAGAACGGGCAACGCGACACCTCACTCAGGCAGCTCAAAGCCGAGGGAGGTGCCTGCGTCTTAGGCACCGGCTCTCTGCTGTCCGTTTTTCCGCCGTTTATGCGCCTCAAACCTGGGCGCTTTGCGCGACCCGGATGTACGGCGCGGTTTCACCGGGCGGTCAACGGGCAGGCGCAGGCCGTACCAGGGCCCGGAACACGGGGTCCCGAACGCGGGTTCCGGACGGGGTTCCGAACGCGGGTTGCGGACGGGTTGCGGACGGGATCTCGAAAGGGGGGAGCGCCATGCCCAAGCAGGCGCACCAGGAGAGGACGCAGGACGCGCCGCACTACGTCGCGGCACGCGTGCAGCAGGCGCTCGCCGAGGACGAGCGCACCAACGAGCTCGGCATCAAGGTGGACGTGCACGGCGACCAGGTCTTCCTGCGCGGCAGGGTGGGATCGGTGGAGCGGCGGCGTCACCTCACCGAGGTGGCGAAGGAGGCGGCCCCGGGCGCGCACGTGCACAACGAGGTCGATGTGGTCAACATTCGTGCGGCGGAGGAGGACGAGCGACTGTGAGCCCGGTGAGGGTCGCCGCGGTAGGTGACGTGCATCTCGGCAAGGACACCAAGGGGTGGTACCGGCCCCGGCTCGACGGCATCGAGGAACGCGCGGACGTGCTGCTGCTCGCCGGCGACCTGACCCGGCACGGCACCGTCGAGGAGGGCAAGGTCGTGGTCGGCGAGTTCCGCGACCTGCCGATCCCCGTCGTCGCCGTGCTGGGCAACCACGACTACCACTCCGACGTCCAGGGCGAGATCGCCTCGATGCTGCGTGAGGCCGGGATCTCGGTGCTGATGAACGACTCGGTCGTGATCAAGTGCGACGGTACGAGGCTGGGCATCGTCGGCGGCAAGGGCTTCGGCGGCGGCTTCGCGGGCAAGTGCGCCAGCGAGTTCGGCGAGCGGGAGATCAAGGACTTCGTCGGGCACACCAGACGCATCGCCGGGGAGTGGCGCGAGGCGCTCAAGAACGTCGTCGCCGACCGCAGGGTGGTGCTCAGCCACTACTCCCCGGTCAAGGACACCCTGCTCGGCGAGCCGCCGGAGATCTACCCGTTTCTCGGCAGCTACCTGCTCTCCGAGGCGGTGGACGCGGTGGGGGCCGATCTGATCGTCCACGGGCACGCGCACGCGGGCGTCGAGAAGGGCATGACCCCCGGCGGCGTACGGGTGCGGAACGTCGCGTTGCCGGTGATCCAGCGGGCGTACACGGTCTATCGGCTGCCGGAGGACGAGTCCGAGGAGAGCTGGATCGAACCGTGAGCCCGGAGCGTGCGGGCGGTTGCTGAGAGGGCCAGCTCGACGGCGGCGCGCAGGTCGGGAGCCGTCTCGGCGGCGGCCTCGACCTCGGCGGGCAGGGTGACCGGGGTCGGGACCAGGATGCCGCGCGCCCCCGCGCGGGCCGCCGCCTCCACGTCGCGGCCGATGTCGCCGATGACGACGCAGCCGGACGGCGCGACGCCGAGGCGGCGCGCGGCCCGCAGGATCATGCCCGGACGCGGCTTGCGGCAGGGGCAGCCGTCGGCCTCGCCGTGCGGGCAGATCTCCCACACGTCGAAGGGGCCGAGCAGCTCCTCCACCCGCCGGTTCACCGCGGCGAGCCGCGCGGGGGAGATGACGCCCCGGGCGATCCCCGACTGGTTGGTGACGACCGCGATCGGCACCCCGGCTCGCCGTACCCGGTCGAGAGCGGCCGCCGCGCCGGGCATCGGCCGTACCTCATCCGGATCCCGGTTGTACGGCACGTCCAGGATCAGGGTGCCGTCGCGGTCGAACAGGACGGCCGCGGGGCGGGTCACCCGCACGGGTTAGGGGTTGAAGATGCTGACGCCGCCGGGGCCGACGAGGAAGCCCACGACGATGAGGACGATCCCCCAGAGGATGTCCCTGCGGGCCAGGATCACGTAGATCCCGGCGATGACGAGTACGACTGCGATGATCCAAAGCAAAGTGGCCATGGCCCCGCCACTGCCCTGGCGAATCGCGATCTAACGCGGGCAACCCTTCCTGTGCCGTCGCTTGACCATCGAGGCGGGATGTCCTGCCTGGTCAGCGGGCCCGATGAGCGGGTCGGGCAACGCGGCGGACGTTTGCCGGTTTCCCCTCCGGATAGTGGGGTGACACGACGGCCCGTCCCGTCGGAGAGGGGCGCCACCAGGGCGAATGCTGGGACGACGTGGAGTTTGACCTTGATTCGTGCGGGTAGACAGGCGTCCGCCGATGTCAGGAGGCCGGATACATGGGCAGTCACAGCCACGAGGTGACCGACGCGATCCTTGAGACGCTCAAGCGCGCCGGTACCGGGCTCAAGGACGTCGGCGTGCGCTTCGCCCTCGCCGGTGGCTGCGCCGCCTACGCGCGCGGGGCGGCCCCCTCGCTGCATGACGTCGATTTCGTGCTGCCCGAGGAGGACGTTCCCACCGCCCTGGGGCGGCTGCGCGAGCTCGGCTTCCGTACGGTCAAGCCGCCGGAGGACTGGCTGGTCAAGGCGTACGACGAGGGGGACAGGCTGGTCGATCTGATCTTCCGGATCGCCGAGCGGCCGATCACCTCGCTCATCGTCGAGCGGGCCGAGCTGCGGGCCGCGGCGGCGGTGAACCTGCCGGTGCTCGAGGCCACCGACCTGGTGGTGAGCTGGCTGCTGCCGCTGTCGGAGCACGGCTGCGATTTCGGCGCGCTGCTGCCGATGGTCCGCGCCATGCGCGAGCAGGTGGACTGGGACCGGGTGGCGGCGGTCACCGCGGAGTCGCCGTACTCCTATGCGTTCCTCACGCTGCTGGATCGGCTCGGGATCGCCAACCCCAAGCTGCCGCCGCCGTACACGGCGGAGTGGCCCTGAAGCGACCGGGCCGCGATGTGGTCCGGCGGAAGCCGCCGAGAAGAACGCGCAGATTTTCGGTGCCGCGGTATTTGATGGCGATTCTGTGACAGAACATTCACAGGCAGGACTTGGACCGGTAACATTGTGGGAGCGCTCCCATTCCCCTGAGGAGGAGCTGTGACCTGCTTCCTGGCAGCGGATCAGCCGCGTGAGGCCGGCGTCTCGGTCTCGTCCCGGACCGCGGTTCCGCTGCGCACGTACGATCGCCCGCTGGCATGCGACGCCGCGAGCGCCGGCGAGGCGCGTCGCGCCGTCCGCCGGGAGCTGCGCGACTGGGGCGCCGCGGACCTGGTGGACGACTGCTCGCTGATCGTCACCGAGCTGGTCACCAACGCCGTACGGCACGGCGACGGCGTCATCCACTTCCGGCTCGGCACCAACGGCTCCTGGGTGTACGGCGAGGTGTTCGACGAGGGGACCGCCCTGCCGCGGGTGTGCCAGGCCGACTCCGACTCGCCCGGGGGACGCGGGCTCGTCATCGTCGACAAGCTCGCCGACGAGTGGGGCGTGGCCGAGCTGCTCGGCGGCGGAAAGATCGTCTGGTTCCTCCTCGGCACGCGCGCGGGCCTCCGCCTCCTGTAGCCCTCCCCTAGCCCCTAGTAGCCCTCCTGCGGCCTCCTGTAGCGTCCTGTAGCCGCGCCGCCCGATCGGCTTCCTCGCCCGCGCGCCGGCCGCGCGGCAATTTTTTCCACTGCACCCGCAACTTCGGCCGCCTTTTGTGCATCTACTGATGTGACGGAGGTTCGCCTCGGCGTAATCGGGGGGTGTCGGGCGGGCCTCCGATCCGTATGCTCAGCGGCGGATGCGAGGAAGGCCGACCACGATGCCCCAACTCCCCGAGCCCTCCTTCGGCTATGGCCTACCGAGGGCTTTTCCCTTCTATATCGTGTGCGACGTCAGCCACAGCATGCACGCGCCCCGCCCGGACGGCCGCCAGACCCCCTTCGACATCCTGTCCAACTGCGTCGGCGAGCTGCTGTTCCAACTGGAGGTGGGCGACCCCGGCGTGAGCGAGGCCGCGCACGTGGCCATCCTCGCCTTCCACGACCGCGCCGAGCTGGTGCTGCCGCTCACCCGGCCGTGCGACGCCGGAGCGATCCCCGCCCTCCCCAAGGGCGGGCAGACCAACTACGAGCAGGTGTTCATCACGCTGCGGCGGCTCATCGAGGCCGACTGCGCGCGCCTGTCCGGGCAGTACCAACTCAAGACCCCCGTCGTGTTCTTCATCACCGACGGCGACGCCTACGTGGGCAAGAGCCGCCAGCCCGCCGAGGTGTGGATGCGGGCCCGCGGCCTGCTCACCGACCCCGCCTTCGCGTACCGGCCGCACATCACCGCGATGGGGTTCGGGCGGGTCACCCAGCAGACGCTCTGCCAGGTGGCGACCGAGTTCAACGGCGAGCCGCTGGCGTTCGTCGCCGACGAGTCGATCCAGGCGGTGAAGGTCGTCGAGGCGATCGCGCAGGCGGTGCAGGACAGCATCGGCAGCTCGGTCCGCAGCTCCGACTTCGTGCTGCCCATCCCCTCCGGCATGCGCCGCCTGCGGCCCAGGGCCGTCTGATGCGGGCACGCCACGGCACGCGACGCCTCGCCCGCGCCGCGGGGCTCTGCGGCCTGATCTGCGGGATCCTTCTCCTGGGTACGGCGACCGCCGTCGCGGCGAACCCCGCCAAGGAGAAGATCTACGTCAAGTCGGGCGGCGGTGAGACCGAGCGGCTCGTCGCCGAGATCTACGCCGCCGCGCTCGACGGGCCCGCGACCGACGGCATCGTGCAGAAGGTCGCGAACGACCAGGAGTTCTCCGTCCAGGGCGACAGCGCGTCCGTCGTCGTCGCCTACGACGCCAACCTGGTCGCGGCCAACCCCGCCCTGCAGGGGCAACCCGGCACGATCGCGGAGAAGGCGGCCAAAGCCGTCGCCGGGCACCGGCTCGTCGGCCGGACCCGAATTCAGGACCGGCCCGTGATGGCCTTGGGCGCCGCGCTCGCGAACCGGCTGAGGGGCGCGGGCAAACCGGTCACGACGATCGCCGACTTCGGCCGGGCCGTGCGTGAGAGCCGGGCCGAGCCGACGATCCTGGTCTCCCCCGAGTACGGGCGGATCTTCGACGGCGCCCTGATCGGCATGGGCCTCAGCGCGACCGTCTCCAACTCGAGCGGCGACCTCGACAAGCTGGTGAAGGACCCCGCGTTCGACCGGGCGGTGCTCGTGCCGGCCGGCGACCCGCGTCTGGTCGCCGCCGGCGCCACCCCGGCCGTCGGCACACTGCAGCCCCTCGCCGACACCGAGAACGCGCTGCCGTCGCGTACGCTGATCGTCCTCGCCTCCGACCAGATGGCGCAGCGCGACCCGGAGGGCAGGCGACTGCTGGAGGAGGTGACCGGCAAACTCACCCCCGAGGAGGTGCGCAAGGTGCGGCAGCGAGCCGGATCCGGCGACCCGGCCAAGGCGGCGCGGGACTGGGTGCAGCGCGCCGGCCTGCGGCGCTCGGCCTCGTCCTCGCCCACGCGGCCGAACCCCACGCCGACCGAAACCGAGACGGGCGGGGGGGACCAGGTGGACTCGGGCCTCTCCCTGCCGTCCCTGCTGCTGGCGCTCGCGGTCGGCGGCACGCTCGCGGGCGGGCTGCTGTGGACGTTCGGCTGGCGGCCCGCGCCGGTGGGCGCGGCCGGGCGCGGCCGGATGCCCGGCGGCCGGGGACCGCGCGGCGAAGCCCCCGCCCCGGGCACCTGGGCGGACGCCGGCGCACCGGGCGAGGCCGGGCCGACCCGCCGTTACCGGACCGTGTCGCCGCCACCGGCGGGGGCGGCGGCGCCGTCCGGCGCGGAAGGACCGCTGGTGGTCGGCCCGGAGCCCCGGCCCATCGCCGTCCACCTGCCGCGCCAGGCCACCTCGACCGCCTGCGGCCTCGCCCTCGACGGCGGCCTGCTCGGCGGCCTCACCGTGCGGGCCGCCAGCGTGCGCGGCCGTACCCACAGCTACCGGGGGGAGACCCGGCAGGACGCGTACGGCGTGCGCCTCAGCGGCGACGAGCAGTGGGTGATCGCGGCGGTCGCCGACGGCCTCGGCAGCGCCCGGCACGCCGACGTCGCCGCCGCCACGGCGATCCGGGCCGCGCTCGACGGCGTCGACGGCGCGCTCCGGTCCGGCGGGTCGCCGCACACGTGGGGCTGGCGGCCGCTGATCACCTACGTCTCCGACGAGATCAGGCAGGCGACCGAAGCGCTCGGCCCGGCCCGCCAGGGCACCAACACCAACCGCACGCCGATCGCCCGGCCCGCCACCACCCTCACGGTCGCGGTCCTGCCCGCCGACGGCGCCGGCACCGGCGTCTGCGCGGCGGTCGGCGACTCGCCCGCCATCCGGGTCGACGGCGGCCGGTGGCAGGCGCTCGTCGGGGCGGTGCACCGCGGCGGCCTCAGCGACAACATCACCACCGCGCTGCCGGGCGACCCCGGCAACGTGGAGGTCCAGACGTTCGAGTGGGGCCACTCCGACCTGCTGATCCTCACCAGCGACGGCTTCGCCGCCGGGATCGCCGGCGGGCACACGCCGCTCGCCCAGCGGCTCGCCGAGACCTGGCGCACCCCGCCGAGCCTCACCGACTTCGTCCGCGAGGTCGACTTCCGCCTGTCCACCTTCGACGACGACCGCACGGTGGTGGCCCTGTGGGCCGGACGGCACGATACGGCGGTGAGATGACGGGCCATGACGAGGGGATCGCGGAGCGGGAGAAGGCGAGCCGCGACGCGACCGCGCCCGGCGCGGGACGGCGGGAACTCCCGCTGATCGTGCCCACGGCGGAACTGAACATCGTCGATAGCGGGCCGGCCCTGCGCGACGGCGGCCAGACGGACGGCCTGCGCCTGTGCGTGGCCCCCGACCTGGAGACGTACCTATTCAAACGGTACAACTCCGCCACCGCCGAGCACGTCCGCGTCCCACCGCTCCTCGACATGATCCGCTGGCGGCGGGAGCTGCCGGACCACGAGCGCGCGGAGCTCGACGCCAGGTGCGCCTGGCCGATCGCCGCCGTCGGCACGCCCGACCGGGTCGAGGGCATCCTGATACGGCTCGCCGACCCCGCCATGTTCGAACGCCGCGTCGCCCCCACCGGGACGGTCACCGATACCCCGCGCCACCTCGACGAGCTGGCCCGCGGCCCGGAACGCGCCCGCCGCATCGCCGAACGCTACGGGATCAAGAAGGCCTACTACGAGCCGCCGTACAAGCTCGCCGTGCTCGGTGAGCTGCTGGACATCGTCACCTGGCTGCACCGGCACGGGTACGCGGTCGGCGACCTGCAGTTGCGCAACGCGGTCTTCACCATCGAGCCGCGCCCCCGCGTCTTCCTGCTCGACTGCGACTCGTGCGTGCCGCTGGAGGGCGAGGGGGCCATGCCGCCCGTCGACCCCGAGCAGTGGAAGCTGCCCGCCGAGCAGCAGGGACGGCCGTTCGACGCCACCTCCGACCACTACAAGTTCGCCTGGGCGGTGGTGCGGTGCGTGCAGGAGACGATCGAGACCTGGCATCCCGACCGCGAGGTGCTGTGCCGCGTCATGCGCTCCGACACCGTCGACATGCTCATCGAATGCGCTCGCACCCTCCCCCCGCCGGGCGTCGGCGAGCGCCTGCGCGAGGCCGCGGCGCTGTGGCCGCGCATGGTCATCGGCGACCGCATGTACGTCAGCGTGGACGACTACCTCAAAAAGCCCTGGCCGGCGGGCGAGTCCGCCGTCGCCGCAGCGTCGGGCGAGCCCGCCGTCGCCGCGGCGTCGGAGCCGTCGCCGCCCGCCCCGACGCGACCGGCCGAGGTCGCGGCCCGGCCGTCCGGGAACAACAAGTGGCTGGTGGCGGCCATCGTCCTGGCCTGCGTGCTCGTCCTGCTCCTCCTGCGCGCCGTCGGAGGCGGAGGGTGAGCCGCCCCGTGATCGAACCGCTGGGGCCCGAGGACCCCGGCCGCGTCGGCCCGTACGAGCTCCTCGGGCGGATCGGGCGCGGCGGTCAGGGCCGGGTCTACCTGGGGCGGCGTCCAGGCGGGCCCGAGGTCGCGGTCAAGGTGCTCGGCGTGACGCACAGCACGCACGACACCAAGGCGCGGCAGCGGTTCGCCCAGGAGCTGATGGCGGCGCGGCGGGTGCCGCAGGCGTGCACGGCCGTGGTCCTCGACGCCGACCTCGCGGGGCGGTTGCCGTACATCGTCAGCGAGTACGTGCCGGGGCCGTCGCTGCAGCAGACCGTGGACGACGGGGGAGTGCTGGCGGGGGCCGCGCTGGAACGCCTGGCCACCTACACGGCGACGGCGCTCGCCGCGATCCACGGGGCGCGGGTGATCCACCGGGACTTCAAGCCGGCGAACGTGCTGCTCGGCCCCGACGGGCCGCGGGTCGTGGACTTCGGCATCGCGCAGGCGCTGGAGAGCACCTCGGTGCACACCACCGGCATCATCGGGACCATCCAGTACATGGCCCCCGAGCAGATCCACAAGGAGCTGCTCGGGCCCGCCGCCGACGTCCACGCCTGGGCGGCCACCATGGTCTTCGCCGCCACCGGCCGCCCGCCCTTCGGCGAGGGCGAGGTCGCCGCCCTGATGTTCCGCATCCTGCACCAGCCGCCCCGGCTGGACGGCGTCCCCGAGCCGCTGCGCACGCTGGTCGCGCGCTGCCTCGCCAAGAACCCCGACGACCGTCCCACCGCCCTGCAGGCCCTGCAGTTCCTCATCGGCCACGACACCACCGCCGACCCGGCCCCGGCCCAGCTGTGGCTCCCGCCCGCCCCGTCCGGCGATTCCGGCTCGTCATCCGGTGACTTGTCCGGTGGCTCGTCCGGTGGCTCGTCCGGTGGCTCGTTTGGCGGATCGTCCGGTGGATACGGCCAGAGCCCGGTCGAACACTCGGCCTCGGCCGGCCCCTCGCCCACAAAACGACTTCCGGATGCGTCGCCGGGCTCGACGAAGCGGTTTCCGGACGCCCCAGGATCGACGAAGCGACCTCCGGATGCGTCGCCGGGCTCTACGAAACGGTTTCCGGACGCCCCAGGATCGACGAAGCGACCTCCGGACCCGTTGCCGGGGTCCACGAGCCGGTTGCCGGACACGCCGCCGGAGGTGACCGAACGGGTCCCCGCCCCACCGGTGCCGTCGGCGGGACGCCCTCCCGACGCGGACCCGGCGATACGCCCGCCGGACGCGGATTCGGCCTCGCCTCCGCCTCACCCGCATCCGACGGCCGGGATCGCTCAGGCTGCCGCGGATCACGTCCGCCTGCCCGGGGACCAGCTCCAGCCGCCCGCGTCGTCCCCGGACCAGCCCGCGACGGCCGATCGTCCGCCCTCGCTGCGGCCCGGCGCGCCGCTCGCCCATCCTCTCTACGTCACCGTGGGCGACGTCGTCCACACGCTCGACGGCGACCAGGCGTACACGATCGGGGGACCCGGCAGCACGATCCCGGTGCCCGGCCTCGCGGCCCCCGACGACCTGATCTACATCCGCCACCGCGGCGTCTGGCGGCTCAACGTCCGCCTGCCCGGCGCGGAGATCAGCGTGACCGACGCCAGGCGCGACGACCGCACGGTCGCGTTCCCCGAGCCGTCCGGCCTCTGCGTCGTGCGCGGCGAGGTCGGCGGGGTCCCAATCGAGGTGCGGATCTCCCCCACCCCGCCTCCAGCCCGCACCGGCCCTCGCTTTTCCCACCATCCGACCTCATCCGACACGGGACCCGGCTCACCGGCCGGGCCCGCTCACGTCGGGGGTGGCCTCGCCCGACCCGCCCGCGCCGCCCCTGCGTCACCGTCCGGAGCGGTCGCCCGCCACTCCATCGGCGCGGTGACGGTCCTCGGCAGCGGCGCGGGCGCGGACATCCTCGTGACGGGCGTCGACGTGGCGGCCGAGCACGCGACGCTGCTGCGCACGGCGAGCGGATTCCGGCTGCGGGACCACGGCAGGGGCGGCGGCACGTACGTGCGGGGACGCTCGGTGCTGTGGGCGTCGCTGGCCGTCGGGGACGACTTCGCCATCGGCGGGACCATGTTCCGGCTGGTGTCGCAGGACACGCTGGAGACGCGTCCGGAGCCGCGGGCCGACCTGCTCGTGCACGAGCTGAGCGCCCGGTACGGGAAACTGCCCGCGCTGTCGGGGCTGTCGTTCGCGCTCGGCGACGGCCAGTTCATGGCGATCGTGGGCCCGTCGGGGTCGGGCAAGTCGTCGCTGTTCCGCGCGCTGCTCGGACAACTGCCGATCACCGGCGGCACGCTGGTGTTCCGGGGACTCAACCTGGTGACCGACGCCGAGCGCATCCGGCACCTGCTGGGCTACGTGCCGCAGCAGGATCATCTGCACCGTTCGCTGACGGTCCGGCAGAACCTGCGGTACGCGGCCCGGCTGCGTCTCCCCGCCGACCTGACCCGCCGGGCCCGGGAGGAGCGCATCGCCGAGGTCTGCGAGCGGCTCGGCCTCGGCGACCACCTGGACGCGCGGGCCGACACCCTCTCCGGCGGCCAGCGCAAGCGCCTGTCCATCGCCCTGGAGATCCTCTCCGAGCCGCTGCTCCTGCTGCTCGACGAGCCCACGTCGGGCCTCGACCCGGGCCTGGACCAGGAGGTCATGCGCCTGCTGCGGGAGATCGCCGACCGGGGCTGCTCGGTCATCGTCGTCACGCACACCCCGGACAACCTCGCGCTCGCCGACCAGGTGCTCGTCATGGGCAACGGCGGCCGGGCCGCCTACGTCGGCCCTCCGGACGGCGTCCTCGCCGCGCTGTCGGCGCGGGACTTCCCCGAGCTGATGCGCGAGCTGGCCGCCCGGCCCGCCGTACCGGGGGATCCGGGAGACACGGGGGACACGGAGGATACGGGGGCGCGCTCCGCCGCCACCGCCCCGACCACCCCGCCGATGCCCGCTCTGCCCACCGGCGACACGGTACGGCCCCGCCGCCCGGGAGCGCCCGCGCCGCGCCAGTTCCGGGTGTTCGCGGGCCGCGAGGCGGCGCTGCTGCGGGCGCGCGGAGCGGTGGGCCTGCTGATGCCGTTCGCCCTCGCCGTGATCGGCGCGTTGATCATCGCGGCGCTGGCGGGCGGAAACACCGAACCCGCCGGGCTGAACCGGGGACAGGTGCTCACCACGCTGGTGATCGTGAGCGCGCTCGTCGGGCAGGCCCTCACCTACAACAACCTGGTGTCGGAGTACGAAATCACGGCCCGGGAGTACCGCACCGGCCTGTCGCCCGGGGCGCTGGTGCTCGGCAAGTTCGCCGTCTTCGCCGTGGTGGCGATCATCCAGGGAGCGCTGGCCGCCGTCGTGTACAGCGCGGCACGGGGGAGCCCGCCCGCGGGCCTGCTCCCCATCGAACCGCTCGCCGAACTGGCGATGCCGCTCAGCGCGGTCGCCCTATGCTCGATGGCGCTCGGCCTGGCGCTGTCCGCCCTCGCCCCGACGACCGAGAAGGCGGTCGGCCTGGTCACCGCCGCCGCGATCGTCCAGGTCGCACTGAACGGCTTCGCGTTCACCCTCACCGGCCCCCTCGCCATCATCGGCGCGATCGTCCCGAGCCGCTGGGGCGTGGCGGCGGGCGCAGCGTCGCAAAACCTGCGCTCGGGCGTTCGCGACGACCCTCTATGGACGCACACGACCGAACAGTTCGCCGTCGACCTGGCCGTGCTCGGCGTACTCACCGTCGTCTTCACGATCGCCGCGTGGCTGATCCTGCGCCGCCGCCTCTCCCACGCGCGATGAGGCCGGCGACGGTCAGCGCCTCCAGGGGGCGTAAGCGTCGATCAGCGGGATCTCGGCCGACGGCTGCCCGGACCTGGCGGCCTCGGCCGCGTCGCCGGTTCCACAGACCGCGCCGAAGGTGTGAATAATCCAGGCGTTCTGTCCCGGCTCGCTGCCGGGATGCCACGTCGTGTTCAGCCCGGAGGACGCCTGCCTGCCGCCGTCCAGCGTGGCGACGGAGAGCGTGACCATCCCGATGACCCCGCCGTCGTGGCCCCACAGCCTCCCGCACGGCACGTCGTAGGCGACGAGCCCGAGCCCGTACTCGAACGTGTCGGTGACTCCGGCCCCCGGGGTGATGGGCACGGTCGTACGCATCTCGGCGAGCCGGGCCTGGCTGATCAGCCGACCTGCGAACAGCGCCTCGAAGAAGCGGTTGAGGTCCTCCATCGTGGAGACCATCGCGCCCGCCGTCCCCGCCCAGGACATGTTGAACACGCTGAAGTCGCGCAGCGGGAAGGAGCCGAAGGCGGACGTGTACGCCTTCGAGTGCGGCTGCGGCAGATGGGAGGTCCGAGGGAAAAACGTGTGACGCAGGCCCGCCCGCTCAATCACATGGCGGGTGATGTAACGCTCGGCGGACATTCCGGTGACCTTGTCGAGCAGGAGCCCAAGCACGATGTAGTTGGTGTTGGAGTAGCTGCCCGGCAGCTGTCCCGGCTCGCCGGTCGGACCGGCCTCAAGCCCGAGACGGACGAGTTCCTCATCGGTGAACTGGCGAACGCGCAGCTCTTCGAGGCTGTCCGGGCTGGTGAGGAGAACGCCGTCATAGTCGCCCAGGTGGCTGGTGTGGTTGAGCAGCATCCGCACAGTGATGCGCCGGTCGGGCAGAAGGCCCGGCTGGTACGTCTCGACCGGGGCGTCCAACTGAATCCTGCCCCGCTCGACCTGCTGCAGAACGGCGGTGGCGACGAAGGTCTTGGTGATGCTGCCAATCCGGTGGTACATGTCCGGGCGCGTGGGCCGCTTCGTGTCCAAATCGGCCAGTCCCGCAGCCCCGCGCCAACGCTGCCATCCGTCCCGGACGGCGGAATACGCCCCCACGATGCCCCCCTTGGGGATCTCGTCAAGGCTACGCTGCAGCTCCCGCCGATCGAGACGCGGCCCCTGCGCCTGCGCGTCCGGCGCAAGACTCGTCATGACCAGCAGCGTCCCAAGGCCCAGCGCCGCGACCCTCCTCGCCCGCCGACGTACCGTTCCCCCACGGCGAACGCGCTCGCCGACTTGGTGGATCACCACCAGAGCTCCCGACGGAGACAGGGCCATCAATCCTCCTTGAACGCCGACGAATCCGGTCAGCAGGTCAGCGACAACGGCACAACAAGAAATCTTCGCGTCAAGATCCTTCTAGCTGCGACGTCACAGCCCTGTCAAGTGAATAATGGCCCTAATCACCTCCTGAACCGCGATAACCGAGACAGCCGAATCGGCACAACGGCACCCCTCGACGAGCACACCGACACTCAAAATAATGGCCGAATTCTGCGATAACGGGATATTTCCGGAAATCCCCGATAACAACGAGCGGCCATATGCTGACCCCGACAGAGATTAAGGCGCCCCTTGGCGGGGCGAGACCCGCCCATGCGGCCGCGAGGTCAGACGCCCGCAAGCCCGAACTCCATTCGAAGTGCATCGACAGCCATCCGACGGTGGGAGATCGCGTTCTTCTGCTCGCTGGACATCTCCGCGAAGGTGAGATCACTCCCGGCGGAGCCGCCGACGTCATGACAGGATGATTGCACCACTATATGATTGCGTCATGCTGTTCCCAACTCCTGCGCTTGACGATGCGGACCGGAGAGTCCTCGACGAGATCGAGGTGGCGCGCCGGGATCTGCGTCACCAGGTGAGGTCCACACCCGCCAAGTGGACCGACGGATTGCGCAAGTTCCTCACTGCGGATGCCGTCGCCGCGTCCAACTCGATCGAAGGATTCAAGGTGTCCACGATCGATGTGGAAGATCTCATCGAAGGTGAGCGCGACGTGGACGTCTCCGACGAGAACCGCGAGGAGACCCTTGCCTGCCAGCGGATGATGACCTACATCCAGACCCTCCACGATGTGGAGGACTTCTGCTATACGCCGGGCTTCCTGAACGCCTTGCATTGGATGCTCCAAGGGCACCGGCACACACCGCGCAGGCCTGCGGGGCAGTGGCGCCGTGGGCCGGTCTACGTCACCGACGCCCGCGACCCCACCATTGCGGCCTATACGGCTCCGGACGCGGAGGCCGTTCCCGGGCTGATGCGCGAACTGGCCGACTGGCTCAACGCCGACGACGGCTCACACCCGCTGGTCAGGGCGGCGATGGCCCACCTCCATCTGGTCTCCATTCACCCATGGGCGGACGGCAACGGCCGCATGTCGCGTTCCCTGCAAACCTTGGTGATCGCCAGGGACGGAGTGCTCGCTCCCGAATTCTCCTCGATCGAGGCCTGGCTCGGGCGTCCGGGCAACACCTGGGAGTACTACGCCGCCCTCGCCAGGCGCGGCTCCACCTACCGGCCCGATCAGGACGTCTCCGACTGGATTCGTTTCAACCTGACCGCCTACCACCAGCAGGCCCAGACCGTGAAGCAACGTCTCGACCGCTCCACCCGCGTCTGGACGCTGCTCGGTGAGATCGCGAAACGGCGGGGCATGGACGAGCGGGTCATCACCGCCCTGCACGATGTGGCCATCTCGGGCCGCGTCCGCCGCAGCCGCTACGAACGAGCCGAGGGATTGAGCCTGCAACAAGCCCAGCGGGACCTACGCGACCTGGTCACCGCACAGTTCCTCACCCCGGTCGGCCGTACCCGTGCCCGGTTCTACACGGCCGGCCCCAACTTCCCGGCAGCCGTACTGGAGATAGCCCGCACACCTCAGTCCCTGAGCAATCCCTACGAACAATGACGAGATCCGAGCCTGTGACCGGCCCTCCTCGCGCAGCGCAAGCGATCAAAAGGACATCGGCTCATGGATCGCCCTCTCACACGGCTCGGAGCGATGCGCTTGAGGCGGCGAGGGTGGCGCGCAGCTCTTGGGCGGCGGGCAGGGTACGGGCCTTCTCGGGTAGGCCGTTGATGACCTGCCCGGTCATTTGGCGGCGTGCGGGGGTGATCGGCGGGCCTTGCAGGCTGGTCATCGCGTGGTCGAGTCCTTGCGGGACGTCGTGGTCGCGGATGAGGGTGTACGCCTGGATGAGCCGGAGGTTGGCGAGGCCGTGCACCAGTTCTGGCGGGTACAGGACGAACGCTTGCGCTATCGCCTGCTCCGCCTCTCGCTTGTGACCGGTGAGCGCGAACGTGTGCGCCTCGCTGAAGCGCAGGGCGCGCTCGGCGAAGCCCCAGATGGAAAGCTCGTCCTCTGTCGCGCTGCCGGGCAGTCGCTCGAATACGTCGCGGAGGTCGTGCAGCGCGGCGACGGCGGCGTCCTCGTCGCTCCTCCCCGCGGCGGCCTGTGAGGCGAGCACGAACGCGCGCCCCGCGTGGGCGTTGGCGAGGCCGGCGCTTGGTGCGCCACCGGCGATCCGTAGGGCGTCGTCGAGCCGCCGGAGAACGATCCGCGGATGCTCGCCCGACGCGAAGGCGTTCCACGCCTGCCCTGCGCGTACCGCGACACGCAGGTCGCGATCGCCGGACGCGTCGGCGGCGCGGCGTGCCGTCGCGTGTGCCTGGCGGGCCTCGCTCGGCGCCTGCATGTGGGTGAGTTCTCCCGCCAGGACCTGGTTGAGCCCGGCGATGGTCCGGAGCAGCCCGGTGCGCAGCGATGATGTCGGGTTGCCGTCGAGCAGGCGTTTGACCTCGACGATGTCGGCCGTCACCTCACCGATCAGCGCGCCGAGAGGGCCGGAATTGGTGCGGAAGCCGTACTCCCAGACGGTCCGTTCCCACTCGTCGAGGCCGAAGTCGTCCCGGTCGCCGATGGCGCGGTTCACGCCGGAGAGAATCGTCTGAATCGCGCTCGGCGGGACCACCGCCGTGGTCCCGAGCGCGGCGAGGACCTGCATGGCCGCGCGGCGTTCCATCTCGTCGTCCTTTGCGTTCTGGGGCGTCGCGGGCAGCGTACGTCCCTGCAACCGCCGGATCTCTCCCCGTAGCCGTTCGACTTCCATGGCCTGCGCGCGCAAGGCCACCTCCGTCAGCTCCCCGCCCGTGTCCAAGGCGCCCTCAAGCGCCTTGATCGCGTCGGCCGACGGCGGATTCCTGCCCTGCTCCCACCTGGCGATCACCGAGTGATCCCACCTGATCTGCTCGGCGAGCCGCCGCAGGCTGATCCCCCGGCGATCCCGCCAGATCCGCAGAACCGCCCCGAACGCGGCCCAAGGGGTTTGACCGCTCGTCACCGATTGTCCGCCCATGTCCCCTCGCGATCCGTTGCAGCACGTCGCGTCCACGACAATCGCAACGTAGTGTGTCCTGCTCATCACACAGAGCTGATCCAACTATGGCACCACGCCAGGGCAATGACACGGGAAAACGAGATGACGAATGTCGATCAGCGGCGCGCGGGAGCCAACATGGTGGAGTCGCGGTCGTTGCAGGAGGACGGCAGTGCGGCGGGCGCGCGGGATGCGTAGGGTCGCCGCGTCGGTTTGCGGTCAGCCGCGCAGTTTGCCCGCCAGGCGTTTGGTGACGCGGTCCCACTCGCTGCCGAACGGGTTTTCCTGGACGAGGTAGGTCCAGGTGGCCGTGGGGCGCTTGAGGCCGTTGGCGGCCAGGTCGACGCCGTTCTCGGTGATCGTCGCCTCTTCGAAGGTGGCGACCGAGCGGCGGGCTACCTCGTCCATCAGGTTGGCGTAGGCGCGTACCGCCTCCTTGTGGAACTCGTCGAGCGGGTTCTGCCTGCCGAGTACGCGCAGGTGGATGCCCTCGCGCAGGTCGGCGAGGAGTGCCAGGTGGTCGGCCCAGCACTCGTCCAGGTGGTACAGGACGATCTGGCGGCAGACGTCCGACAGGATCTGTTCGCCCACCGACTCGCGTAGCTCCGCGTAGCGCTCGGGGGCGGCGCCGGCGAGGGCCTCGGCGCCCGCGTCGCCGTTCAGGACCTTTTCGCGGTTTTCCAGGACCTGGGCGCGTTGGAGTTCGAGGAGGCGGGTGTAGCGCCAGGTGTTGCGGTGGATCTCCAGGTTGGCGCCCTCGGCGACGCGCTGGGCGTGGCCGACGACGTACTGGGCGTGCTTGTGCCGGACGACGCCGTCCTCGTCGGGCGGGGGCGGGGTCTCCTCGGGGGCGAACTTGGTGCTCAGGTCGTCCTCGGTGCTGACGTAGAACACCGAGCCGCCCGGGTCGCCCTGCCGTCCGGCCCGGCCGCGGAGCTGGTCGTCCAGGCGGCTGCTGGTGTGGCGGCCGGAGCCGATGACGTACAGGCCGCCGAGCTCGGCGACGCCCTCGCCGAGGCGGATGTCGGTGCCGCGGCCCGCCATCTGGGTGGAGACGGTGACGGCGCCCTTCTGGCCGGCCCGGGCGATGATCGAGGCCTCGGCGGCGTCGTTCTTGGCGTTGAGCACCACGCAGTCGACGCCGTCGGCGGCGAGCACCTCGGCGAGGCGCTCGGACTCGGCCACGTCCAGGGTGCCGATGAGGATCGGGCGGCCGGTGGCGTGCACGGCGGCGACCTCCTCGGCGAGGGCGCGCTCCTTGTCGGTCACCGTGGCGTAGATGCGGTCGGGCTCGTCGACGCGTACGCACGGCTCGTTCGGCGGGATCACCGCCACCTTCAGGTCGTAGAACTCGCGCAGCTGCTCGCCGACGGCGACGGCCGTGCCGGTCATGCCGCACACCTTCGGGTAGCGGTTGATCAGCCCTTGGACGGTGATCGAGTCGAGGATGCGGCCGGTCTCGCTCGGCGGCAGCGCCTCCTTGGCCTCGACCGCCGCCTGCAGGCCGTCCGGCCAGCGCTGCAGCAGCGCCACCCGGCCGCGGGAGGTGTTGATGAGCTGCACCTTGCCGTCGCGGACGATGTAGTCGACGTCGCGGACGAGCAGGGCGTGCGCGTGCAGCGCCAGGTTGATCTCGGTGAGTTTGTCGGCGTTCTCCTCGGCGTACAGGTCGATGCCGTCGAGCATCTTCTCGACCGCGTCGATGCCCTTCGGCGTGAGGTAGACGTTGCGGTGCTCGTCGTCGATCTCGTAGTGGTAGCCCTTGACGAGCCGGCGCACCAGGGCCGCGACCTCCGGCACGCTCGCGCCCGGCTCGGCCGCGCCCGCCAGCACCAGCGGCACGCGCGCCTCGTCCACCAGCACCGAGTCCGCCTCGTCGATCAGCGCGACGCCGGGCTCGGGCACGACCAGGTCGCCCGGCTCGGTGACCAGCCGGTCGCGCAGCACGTCGAAGCCGATCTCGCTGACCGAGCCGTAGGCGACGTCGGCCCGGTAGGCGGCCTTGCGCTCCTCGCGGGTGGAGGTCTGGCCGATCCAGCCCACCGAGACGCCGACGGCCTCGTAGAACGGGCCCATCCACTCGGCGTCGCGGCGGGCCAGGTAGTCGTTGACGGAGATGACGTGCACCCGGTGGCCCTGCAGCGCGTAGCCCGCGGCGGCGAGCGCGCCCGCCAGGGTCTTGCCCTCGCCGGTGGCCATCTCGGCGACGTGCCCGTTGAGCAGCGCGAGCGTGCCGGCGAGCTGCACGTCGTACGGCCGCAGGTCGAGGGTACGGCGGGCCGCCTCGCGTACCACGGCGCAGAACTCCGCCAGGTCGTTCACCGGCGGCGTCGGCAGCTCCTCCAGCGCCTTGACCCGCTCCTCGCGCCGCCCCGCCTCGGCCACGATCTTGGTGAACGGGCGGATGTCCACGCTGCCGGGTCGCTCCAGCAACCGTCTGAACACTTGCTTGATGGCCACGAATCCTCCGCACTCACGATCGGCCGCCCGTCCCGGCCGCGTCGGCTCGACACTTCAACGCCCGATATGGGGTCCACGTTCCCATACGCGGGCCGGGCGAGCGAAACCCCCGCGCCTGTGGAGAGTCCGCCGGCAGCCCGGAACGACACGCCCGCAGGACTCCTCGCCGATCTCGACGGTCTCGACGAGCTCAGGCGTGCCGCGGGGGGATTACGTGGTGACGTATCACCGTCGAGCGGTCCGCTGAGCGGACCGAACATTGCCCGACCCCCTCCCACCCGCACAGCATGAATCCGTGATGTCAACGAATGGTCGCTTAGAGCGACGAAGCGAAGGGCGACGTGTCAGCGTCGCGAGGGCTCTGTGCCGGACGCTGATCGCGGTGGTGGCGGCCGGCGCGGCGACGATGGCGCCGGGCCTGGCCGGTGCGAGCGCCGCGGCCGCGGCCGACCCGACCTGTGGTAGCTGGGTCTCCAGCCTCGTCTTCCCCGGATTGTCGGCCCGGGCCTGCATCTGGGGGGTCGGCGCCACTTGGAAGCAGGCCCAGACGGAGGTCTTCAACGGTACGGGCTTCACGCTGGACGTCGAAACCCTGACCGCCGGCCTTGATCCCCTCCCGGCGAGCGCCCGGTGCACGAACATCCGGCTACAGAGCGGGCAGACGGCGTTCTGCGGCACCCGCGCCGTGCCGGACAACAACCCCTTCCAATTCGATCGCGCTACAGGCACCGTCCAGGTCACCGACCTGGCCAGGCGAGAACAGTTCGCCTTCTCCTCCCCCAGGGTGGGCTGACCGGGAATGGGTGGTGCAGACGTGACCGGCCCCGCGGATGAGCCGGCAGGGGTCCGCCTGATTCGCACCGTGGACCTGGCGGACCTGCGCTTCGGCTTCCTCGGCCTGTCGTTCAAGCGCCCGGCGGCGGGCCGGATCCTGGTCCGGACCGCGCCGGAACGCGACGGGCTGATCGTCGTCACGTTCCCCGCGCAGCACGTGGTGGAGCAGACGTTCTTCGAATCGGCGGGGACCGGGCTGCCCGACCCCGTCCCGGTGCAGCCCCACCCGCCGCCGCCCGTCGTCTCCCGGATCGGCGGGCGCAGCATGCTGGTCTTCGTCGTGGGACCGGACGACGAGGTCCCGTACACCGCCGAGGGCCTGCTGGAGGCCATGGGCCGGCTGCCGCTGCGGACGGTGGGCGACGAAGGCCCGGCGAACCCGCTGCGCGACCCCGCCGGCGATCCCCGGACCGCGATCGAGCTGCCGTACCGGCTGCTGCTGTCGCCGCCCCCGGACGTACGCTGGACGCACCGCACGCCACCGGCGGATCCGGCGGGCGACGCGGGGCGCGTGGAGCTGTGGCACACGCGGGCGC
Source organism: Thermopolyspora sp. NPDC052614 (assembly GCF_040678635.1). Taxonomy (NCBI): domain Bacteria; kingdom Bacillati; phylum Actinomycetota; class Actinomycetes; order Streptosporangiales; family Streptosporangiaceae; genus Thermopolyspora; species Thermopolyspora sp. NPDC052614. The sequence goes on along the minus strand of NZ_JBFATZ010000003.1, from coordinate 541,184 downwards.
GCGGCACCCGGGCCAGGGCCGTGTGGACCCGGGACTTCCCGGGCGACACACCGATCGACCCGCCGCCCGACCCCCTGACCACGTCGCTGACGCCCGCCGACCGGGCCGCGCTCGTCCATCTGACCAGCAATCGCGGGCTGTTCACCGAGCCGGGTCATCGGCCGTACGTGCCGGTGCCCGTCGATGTCGGACACCTGATCCTCTCCGCCCTGGGCGGCTGGCTCGACGCCCTCGGCCGCTGGGATCCGCGACCGACGATCACGAACATCAGCGAGTGGCGGCACCGGGCGGCCATGGGCCGCGACCATTACGTGCGGGTGCTCTACTCGGGCTTTCTCTGCCCCTTCGGGCAGCGCGCCGACCTGGTGAAGGTGACGGAGCGGAAGTTCGATCCGGAGCGGCCGGAACATCCCGCCTACCTCGCCCAGCGGATCTTCATCGTCTGCCGCGAACCGGTCAGGGAGTTCCGGCCCGGCACCGTGCGGCGCGACGCGGCCGGTGAACGGCTCGACGCGCTGTTCCCCTTCCGCCGGATCGAACTGCTGACCCTCCTTACCCCCGAGCTTTCGCCGCCCGAGCACATCCTGCCGGTGCGGGAAGGGCAGTACGCGTTCTTTCCCGCCGTCCGCGACGAGGATCCGTTCCTGTTCAGGGTACGTGCGACCGACCTGGCCGGGCGGGAGACCGAATTCCGCACCCCGCTGCTGTTCCTCACCGAGAACTTCAACAAGGGCGCCGAGCTGGTGGCGGTGGCCGGGGCGTACAACGCCCTCGACCCCGAGCCGGTGAACCCCGAGGCGCCCCCGGCGAAGCTGAGCGCCGCTCTGCGCGGCGCCCGGGTCGCGGTCGCGGCGTCCTCCGCGCCCGACGACACCACGGTGGAGGCCGCCCACCTGGTCTGGGGGACCGCCCTGCCGGAGGACCGCGACGATCAGTTCTACCAGCGGATCCCCGGCTTCCTCCCGGTGGTGCGGTGGGCGTCGGCACAGGTGCCCGCGGTGAGCCGGCTCACCGGGGCGCTCGGGCCCCGCCCGGTCCGGTACGCCCGGCGTTACCGATTGGCCGGCTTCGACAAGACGCCGGCCAGGCCGGGCGATCCGATCAACCCCGGCGAGGTCTTCCTGGAGCTGATCCCGGACGCCGGGGCATCCCCGCTGGTGATGGACTTCGACGACCAGCGGGACCGGTCCGGCGGACTCGCCGCGCCCACGCTCACGGTGGCGGGCGTGTCCCGGCTGACCGGAGCGGTCAGCGCTGCCAAGCCGCCCCCGGCCGGAGCCAATGGGGCCGTCGATGGAGCCGCCGGTGGGGCCGCCGATGGGGCCGCGGCGGCGGACGCCGATCCGCTGGGGACGGTGGCCGACGGCGTCTTCCGGCCCTCGGACTTCTTCGACGCGGTCGGCGCGAAGCTGTTCGGCGTCATTCCGCTGTCCGCCCTGGTCAAGGCGGCCGGTTTGGACAAGGAGCTCAAGGCTCCGCGGTTCGTCACGCAGACCGTCAACGCCGCCACCGGCTTCCTGGCCGACCTGCGCCGGATCGAACGTCAGCTGATCGGCGTCGCCGCCCGTTTCCCGGCCGTCGCCGCTGCGGTCGAGCGGGTGCGCGCCACCGCCCTCACGCTCGTCACGACCATCGAGGCGTTCATCGCGGGATCCGGCACCCTCGACCAGGTGGAAACGGCGTTCAGGGACTTCAGCGCCGCCCTGGACGCGCTCGGCGCCGGGCTCCCCGCCGAGGTCGATCACGCGGTCGTCGCACTGATCGATCATGTGAGGCAGGCGAGCGCCATCTGGGACAGCGCCCCCGCCGGGGTGCTGCCGCTGCGGCAGGCGATCGAGGCGGCGAAGGCGGGCATCCGGCTGCCGGAGTCCATCGCGGCCCGGCTGGAGTGGGTGCCCGACATTCAGCCCTGGTCCCTGCGGGAGGGCGACCCGCCGGTCTTCGTGCCGCACGACGGCGACGGTGATCCGGCGCGGGCCGGCCGCTTCTCCGTGACCGTCGATTTGCGCGGCGCGCTGCGGCCGGACGTCCGCCCGGCCGCCGACGTGACCTGCACGCTGGAGGAGTTCGACCTGGTGCTGCTGCCGGGCGTGCTGGAGGCGATGCGGCTCGACTTCCAGCGGGTCAGGTTCACCGTACGGGCCGGCGAGAAGCCCGACGTCGAGGTGGCGTTCCGGGACGTCGAGTTCATCGGGGCGCTGTCGTTCGTCGAGACCCTGCGTAAGATCATTCCGCTTAACGGGTTCAGCGATCCGCCGATGCTCGACGTGTCCCCGCAGGGGGTGCTCGCGAGGTACGGCATACCGCTGCCGAACCTCGCGATCGGCGTGTTCAGCCTGGAGAACATCTCCCTGAGCGCCTATCTGGACCTGCCGTTCGCCGGCACCCGGCCGCTGGAGATCGGATTCGCGTTCTGCCGTCGCGACGCGCCGTTCCGGCTCACCGTCTCGCTGTTCGGCGGTGGCGGCTGGTTCGGGATCGTGGTGTCGCCCGACGGGGTCCGTGCGCTTGACGCGGGCCTGGAGTTCGGCGCCGCCGCGTCCATCGACTTCGGCGTGGCGAGCGGCAGCCTGTCGGTGATGGCCGGGATCTATTTCCATCTGGACGCCACCGGAGAGGCCGTCCTGTTCGGCTACTTCCGCGCCCGCGGCGAGGTGGACGTGCTCGGCCTGGTCTCCGCGTCGATCGAGCTCTACCTGGAGCTGGGGTACGAGGGCGGCGACGCGGTCGGACGAGCGAAGATCACGATCACCATCGAGATCGGCTTCTTCGAGGAGTCCGTCGAGATCAGTTGCGAGAAGCGGTTCGGCGGCGCCAGGTCCCTGCGGTCCGCCGCCGGGGGAGCGGGTGGGCCGGATGGCGCGGGGATGGATGTCGCGGGGATGGATGTCGCGGGGGTGCTCGGGGCCGCGGCGACCGGTTCGGCCCCGACCTTCGCCCAGATGATGGCGCCGTACCAGGACCCGGTGACCGGCGTGCGGCGAGACCCGATCGCCGAATACTGCGCCGCCTTCGCGGAGGTGGGCCGACCGTGAGCGAGCGGACCGAGCGGATCGAGCCGAGCGAGTCGCATGAGCCGAGTGAGCCGAGTGAGCGGAGCGTACGGACATGAGCGCGTTCAAGGTTCTGTGGACGGCGTTGCCCGCCGGTGTGGCCGGGCCGGCCGAGGTACGGCTGTCCGTCGCGGTCGGCCCCCGGCTGGAGGCCCCGCGCGGGCGGCTCGACGACGTCGCAGAGTTCGTCGACTGGCCCAAGACGCTGCGCGAGACGGTGCTGCCGGCGCTGCGCGTCGTGTGGGACGGGCACGCCGAGCCGGTGGTCCCGCACCTCGACCCCCGGTCGCCGGCCCCCGACTCGGACCTGTGGGGGACGATGTTCCCGCCCGCCTCGCCGGTACGATCGCGTTCCCTGGCGGCCGCCGCCTCCGGGCCGCCGCCCGTGCGGCTGCTGCGCTCGTTCCCCGCGGCGCTGGTCCATGAGCGGGTCGCCACGCTGTACGACGAGATCGGCAAGGCCGTGGTCGCCGAGCGCCTCACGCCTCCCGGAAACGGCGATGGCGAGTACGGCGCCGGGAATGGCGGCCTCGCCGACCCTCCGCCCCGGCCCTGGTATCACCCGTACACCGGTCTCGTCCGCGGCATCCCGGTGGTCGCGGACATGCGCAGGTTCACCGGCGACCCCCAGGCCGCCTACCAGGCCATCGACGGCCTGATCGGCCGGTCCGGCGGCGGGGACGCCGTGGCGCCGTACGCCCGCACCTCCGGCCCCCTCGCCGCGCAACTGCGCCCGGGCACCGTCGATCGGGCGAGCGACGCCTACCAGGGCGACGAGACGAGGTTCGCGCTGGCGGAGGCCGTCCGGTTCTACGACCGGCCGAAGCCCACGGGCGGCGACGGCGGCCCGGAGGCCGTCGCCCCGCCCCGGCCGGACCCTCCCGACGTGGAGTTCCACGGCGTCTGCGGCTTCCTGGCCGACTATCCGGAGCTGTGCCGCCGGCTCGGGCTCGTACTCGATCTCGTGGTCCCCGTCCCCGCCGGGCTCGCCGCGACCGGCAGGCTCCGGGTGGCGTTCAAGGACATCGCCGCGCCGTTCGACACCGATCGGCTGCGGCCGTGGACGCTGTTCGACTACGCCGCCGGCCTGCGCTTCACCGCCGCGTCACCGCCGGGGCACCCCGTCCAGCACGGCTGGCTCGGTCTCGGCGGCCAGGACTGGATGGTCACCGACCTCGACATCGACGGCGCGGCCATCAAGGCGGCCGACTTCACCGCGCTGATCGAGCGCATGCACGGGCTGTCGGGGCCGAGCGGCCAACCGAGCGCGCAGCACCTGGGCACCGGCACGACGGCGCTGCAGGGCGCCGGGCTCACCGTCTTCCACAAGGGGCGGGACGCGTGGCTGGCCGCGCGGATCGGCGACGACGCCGCGCACCGGGCGGGAGCGGGCGGGGCGGTTCCCGAACTGCACGCCGGGCACCTGGTCCGCGGGTTTCGCGTCGATGTCGGGACCGTCGGCCCGGCGGGCACGGTCACCGGCTGGCTGTCCCTGTGCCGCCGCCGGGGCTCCTACCTCATCCGCCGGGGTGGGCAGCCGCCGTACCGCATCGAGGGGATCGCCGACGACGAGGGCGCGGTCCGCGCGAGCGCCGTCAGCCGGGACGCGATGAGGGCCGACGAGCTGTACGTGCACCAGGCGCTGTTCGGCTGGGACGGCTGGAGCCTGGCCGCCCCGCCGCCCGGCCGGACGCTCGACCGGTTCGGCAGGCCGGTCGTCGCCGACCCGGAGGTTGACGCGGACTTCCCGCTCGACACCAAGTTCACGCCGGTGCCGGGCTCGCTGCCGGCGCTGCGGTACGGGCACACCTACCGGCTGCGGGCCCGCGTGGTGGATCTGGCGGGCAATGCCCTTGGGCCCACCGCGACGGCGCCCGAGTCCGCGCTGTCGCCGCCGATCACCTACTCGCGGTGGGAGCCGGTCCCGCAGCCGGTCATCGTCGAGAGCAAGGCGTTCAACGAGGGCGAATCCAGCCAATGCCTCGTCATCCGCAGCACCGTCACCGCCGACGGCCGGGACGTGCCCGCCTGGCAGTGGGCGCTGGAACGCCGGGACGTCCCCGGCCACACGGACCGCCCGCCCGCCACCGACGGGCTGAGCCGCCGGTACGCGGACTTCGACGAGCGGTTCGTCGCCCCGCCCAAGACGTCGCTGCAGATGGCCGAGCGGCACGGCCGGTTCGACGACGCCATCGGCGGCGAGCGGCCGCAGGAGGTGCGCGAGAGGTACTTCGCGGCGGCCTCGCGCGAGGCCGGCACGTTCCTCGACACCGTGGTCAGCCACGCCGACGATCCGCGCCGGACCCGCGACCTGCTGTTCTTCAAGGAGATCGCCGTCGCCAAGCACGACGCCTCCGACCCGGAGCCGGTCACCCCGCTGCCGGTGACGCGCGGCGCCGGGCTGAAGTCCGGCGAGTTCGTCGTGCACACCGGCGCGGAGCTCATCCTGCCGTACCTGCCCGACGTCCTCGCCCGGGGCGTGACGCTGTACGGCCTGCCGGGCGCGCCGCCGATCTATCCGATCCCGTTCTACGACGACTTTCACGAGACCTGGCCGGACGCCGCGCCGTTCACGCTGCGGATCGAAGAGGGGGACGGGGAGCCGCGGTGGCGAGGCATTCCCCGGCGGCTCACCGTGTTCCTGCCCAAGGCCGAGATGGTCACCGTACGGCTCAGTTGCCGGCTTGAGGCGGGCGACCTCGGCCTCTTCCCCGTCTGGCGGCGGTTGCTCGCCTCGGATTTCTGGCGGGACCTGACCGACGCCCAGCGGGCGCTGATCGCCGAGGAGACCGCCGCCGGGTTGAACTGGCTGCTCAGCCCGTACACGGAGATCCGCCTGGTGCACGCCGTGGAACGTCCGCTGCGGCCGCCCGCGCTCGACGCGCTGCGCTTCGCGCGGGAGCCGGAACAGACCTTCGCCGATCTGGGCGGCACGCTGCGGGCGCATGCCCGCAGCACCGGGCACGTCGACATCGATGCCACCTGGACGCGCTGGATCGACGATCCCGCCGAGCCGGCCCCCCGTCGGATCGAGGAGCACGCCCACGTCGGCAGGGTGGAGCTGTCGTACTTCGATGAAGACGAGGTACGGCTGCCGCGCTCCGGGGGCCGGGTCCGGCACGACTTCGGCGACACGCTGCATCGCAATGTCGCCTACCGGCCGACCGCCACCACCCGGTTCCGCGAGTACTTCCACCCGTCGATCACCGGCAGGCCCGAGCTCGTCACCAGCGTCGGCGAGCCGAGCACGGGACCGTCCGGCCGGGGCTGGCCGGTGCCCGCCAGCAGGCGGCCGGAGCCGCCGACGCCGTCGTACCTGGTGCCCACCTTCCGGTGGAGCCGGCAGGAGGACCGCGAGAACGGGCGGCTCGTGACGGTGCGCGACGGGGCCGGGGTACGGATCTACCTGGATCGGCCGTGGTTCTCCTCCGGCGACGACGAACTGCTGGCGATCGTCCTCGACCCGCCCGAAGGAGACCCGCTGCCCGGTCATCTGACGACTCGCTGGGGCACCGATCCCATCTGGTCCGACGCCACCGTGCTGCCCCCACCGGCCCCGGTGAACTTCCCCGGCCCCGTCGCCGCCCCCGCCGGGCTCCGGCTGGCGGAGTCCGGGGCGGGCCGTGAGCTGATCGCGGCGGTCGTGGCGTACGACCCGTCGTTCGATCCGGAGAAGGGGCTGTGGTTCGTCGATGTCGACATCGACCTCGGCCCGGCCGGGCGGGAGTCGGCCTGCTACCCGTATCTGCGGCCGGCCCTGGCCCGTTACCAGCCGCACGCCCTGACCGGCCTGGAGCTGTCGGCCGTCGTGCAGGCCGAGTTCGCCCAACCGGTGCCGCGCCGTACGCTGACGGTGGAACAGACCCCGGACGGAGGGCTCGGCGTCACGCTCCTCGGGCCCGCCGCCGCCACCGAGTCAGGCGCACAGGCCGGTTCCGGCCTTCCCGCCGTCGCGGCGAGCCACCGCGTCACCGCGACCGTCCAGCGGCGCCCCTTCATCAGCGACGAAGATCTCGACTGGGCGGACACCGAGATCAAGGCCGAGCTGACCTGCGGCGCGGCCGGGGCCGGTTTCCAGTGGTCCGCGACCATCCCACCGGCCGAGGTGGACATCGGCCTGCGCTACCGGCTCCTGGTGGAGGAGCGGGAGCGCTACCGCACCGACCCGGGGACGGCCGAGGAGACCATGGTCGTCGAGGAGTCCACGCCGACGCCGGGCGGCCGTCCGCGCACGATTCCGGTGGCCGAGCGGCTCGCCTACGCGGACGGCGTCCCGCTCCGTGCCCGTCTGGGCAGGCTGGTCATCGACTTCGACGCGTAGCCGGGCGGCACGCCGCGCCCGGCGGGCACTCCCGCCGGGCCGCGTGTTCGTGCGCGGCCGACGGGATCAACGCCCGGTCAGCGGGCTCAACGCCCGGTCAGCGGGCTCAGCGCCCGGCCCGCTCCCGGTACGCCGGTCAGGTTGGCGCTGATGCGCGCCGCGGCGTCCCGCACGGCGTCCGCCAGCGAGGGCAGGCGGCCCGTACCGAGCACCACGAGGGCCGCCGCGGCCACCAGGGCTCCGGTCGGCGCGCGTACCGGTGCGGCCACGCATCCGAGGGGCGGCGGGGTCGCCTCGAAGCCGACGGCGATTCTCCGGGCGGTCGCGTCGTCGACCCGGCGCGACCGCGCGGCCCCGGGACGCCACTGCGGCCCGCTCCGGCCGGGCGGGGGTACGGCCGACGCGGGATCCCACGCCGCCAGCATGACCTCGGCGGTGCCGGTCGCCGGCAGGGCCACCCCCGGACGCAACCGCAAAACCTGGTCCACGGCCGGGTCCGCGATCCCCGCCACGACGATGACATCGTCGCCGTCCCTGACCACGACCACCGCGCTGCCTCCGGCGGCGGCGAGCCGCCGCAGGGGGCGCACGGCGGCCGCGCCCAACACCTGGCCGGGTGCCCAGCGTTGGCCCCAACGGAACGTCCGCGCTCCGATCCGGTAGCGCCCGCCGTCCTCGCGGTGCACCACGCCCAGGTCGGCGAGCCGGCCCAGCAGCCGGTGGGTGGTCGTCTTGGGCAGGCCGGTGGCCATGGCGAGCTGCGTCAGACCCGCCTCCTCCAGCCGAGCCAGCTCCTCCAGCACCGCGAAGGCCCCGTGCAGCACCCCCCGGCCGACGCAGGCCCCACGCTCGCCCCCACGCTCGGCCGCACCCTTATGGCCACTCCCGCCGTTCAGGCCGACGACATCTTCCGCCCCGGGCCCCATCGCCCACCCCCCCAGCCGCGGCCGCCCCACCCGTTCCTACCACCAGGGTCGAGGGGAACCCCAGGGCCACCGGAGCCATAGGTGACTTACCGATCACGTGGAGTCATCGATCCTCGTGTGAGGCTCGCCCGCCGCTCGCGCCGGGTTCTCCGGCCTCCGCGGCGCGAGGCAGGTGACCGCGACGAGCAGGGCGGTCGCGCCCGCCGCGCCCGCCGGGGTCAGCCGCTCGCCGAACATCAGCACCCCGAGCGCGGTGGCGGCGAGCGGCTCGATCAGGGACAGCACCGAGGCGGTGGTGGCCCGGATCGCGGAAAGGCCGCCGAAGAACAGCCCGTAGGCCAGCGCCGTCGGGACCGCGCCCAGGTAGGCGATGAGGGCCGCGGTCTCGGCGGCGGCGCGGCCCGGCAGGAGCCCCTGGACGGCGGCGACCGGGAGCAGGACGACCGCGCCGACGACGAAGCTCCACAGGGCCGTGCCGTACGGGTCGGCGGGGAAGGCGCGGCTCAGCAGCGTCACCCCGCCGTAGGTGACGGCGGACAGCAGCGCGAGGCCGACCCCGAGGGTCGGCGACGCGCCGGGCGCGGGGGCGGCGGGCACGCCGGGGGTGATCAGCAGGAGCAGGCCGCCGATGGCGACGGTCATGCTCACCGCCCCCGTACGGCCCAGCCGCTCTCCGAGCAGGACGCGCGCCCCCGCGGCGACGACCAGCGGGCTCGCGCCCAGCGTGATCACGGTGGCGACCGCCACGCCGATCTCCGCGATCGCGGCGAGGTACGCCGCCTGGGACACGGCCATGCCCAGCCCGATCAGCAGCAGCATGCCCCGCCGCCTGGGGGCGGGCCCGACGGGGGAGGCGGCGCCTGGTTGGGCGGCACGCGCGGTGAAGGGCAGGGCCGTGGCGAGCAGCAGCGCGCCGCAGACGAAGCGCCAGAACGAGACGGTCACGGGGCCGAGCCCGCTGGTCTGGTAGACCATCGACGCCGCGGGGCCGCCCGTTCCCCAGGCGGCCGCGGCGATACATACATAGACAAACCCCCGCCGGACGGATAGGGGTGACTGCACACGAGTCATGGATCTCTCTCCGGGAGAGTGGTCGGCCGGCGAACGCTGTGCGCGGGCAGCAACCACTCACCGGACCGACGACCGGCCCGGCTTCATCGAGAGATTCCGCCCGCTAGCGGGCGGGCGGCGGAGAGATCGGCGGGGACATGATCGAGCGCATGCGGTCAGGCTAGCCGACCACCGTTTCCCGGAACCACCGGTTAACGCCGTCAGGGACGTACCGGCTCTGGGTCCGGCGCTGAAATTTCAGGCGGCTTACCTGACACTCCTTGGCAGGTATGACCGGCAGCATGGCCCGCATGACGACGAAAGCGAAGCTCCTCGCGGTGACGATCGACTGCGCCGAGCCCAGGCGGCTGGCCGAGTTCTACTCGAAGGTCACCGGTTTCGAGATCCAGTACGCCGAGGACGAGTACGCCGGCATCACCGACGGCGCGATGAACATCTACTTCGGCCGCGTCCCCGACCGCAGGCCCGCCGAGTGGCCCGGTCCCGGCAAGCAGTTCCACCTCGACTTCCGCGTCCCGGACGTGGACAAGGCGGTCCAGGAGTACCTGGACCTGGGCGCGACCAAGCCCGATTTCCAGCCGGGCGGGGACCGGTGGACCGTCCTCGCCGATCCCGAGGGCCACCTCTTCTGCGTCTGCCCCGAAAAATCCTGACATCGAGCGGACGGGCGGAAACCCCGTGCCTGGCGGGAAAGGAGCAATGTCACCAGGTCACGAATGGGGTAGGGAGTCAGCCGTTCCACCCTGAAGAGCGGGATCGAGCCCGTAAGCTTTCCCCATGACCCGATCGAAGTCCCTTTGTGCCTTCGTGCCCGCATTCCTCGATGAGGGATGCCGATGATGCTGCTGGGGATAACGATCGCTCTGGTCGGCGCCTTGGGGTACGCCCTCGGCGCCGCCCTCCAGCAGCACGTCGCGGTGGCCGACGGCGCGACGCTCCAGTTGGTGAAACGACCGCGCTGGTGGATCGGCGGTGCCATCGGGTTCGCGGGGGCCACGTTGCACGCGGTGGCGCTCAGTTTCGCGCCCCTCATCGTGATCCAGCCGGTCAGCGTGACCACGCTGGTGTTCGCGGTCCCGCTCGCCGCCATGCTGTACGGCAGACGCCCTCACCGCCTGGAGATCATCGGATCGATCGCGGTCACCGCCGGGCTGCTCGGCCTGATGATGCTGGTGCCCACGCACAACGTCACGCCGGTGCTGACCAACCGGGAGGCCGTGGGGTTCATCGCGGTCGTGGGTCTGGTGGTCGTGGTCTGCTACCTGTTCGCCCGCCGGTTGACCGGCGCGGCCAAGGCCCTCGCCCTGGCCGTGCCCGCCGGGGCGGTCACCGCGTCGGTGTCCACGTTCGTCCGGGTCGTGGGCGGCGGCCTGGAGGGCGACTTCAGCCGCCTGCTGCACTGGTTCACCCTCGCCGTGCCGGTGCTGCTCGTCTGGGCGGTGGTGCTGCTGCAGAAGTCGTACGCGGTCGGCTACTTCGGCGTCGCGTACGCCGTGGTCCAGGTCGTGGACCCGGTCACCTCGATCCTCGCCGGCGTCCTGCTCCTCGGCGAGCCGGTGCCGACCGGCGTCGGCAACGTCATCCCGGCGATCCTCGCCTCGGGCGTCCTGATCGTCGGCACGGTCATGCTCGGCCGCATGGCCCCCGACCACCTCCACGCCCAGAAGACCACCGCGACCCCCGTTCCCGTCACGGTGCCGTAAGCGGCGTCGATCCCGCACCGGGCCCCCGCTCCCGCGCCGGGAGGACGGGGGCCTCGCGCTTTCCGCGGCGCCGCGCTCAGGCGGGCGGACGCCAGGTGAAGGCCTCGTCGAGTTGCCGTACGGCCGCGTTCGCGGCGAGCCGGGCGGCGGTGGACAGGGCCAGGTCGCGGGCCGCGACGGCGATCGGGTTGGACCAGCAGGCCAGCCGGCCGATGCTCCGGGAGCGGCGGGCGATCCTGGTGACGCGGGGGAGCCGGGCGGCCGTGTAGCCGGGCAGGCCGTCGCCGCCGGAGGCGGCGTGGGCGAGCACCATGGCGTCCTCGATCGCCTGGCAGGCGCCCTGGCCCAGGTGCGGGGTCATCGCGTGGGCGGCGTCGCCGAGCAGCGCGATCCGGCCCTGGTGGAAGGCGGGCAGCGGCGTGTCGACGCAGAACAGGTCGGTGCGGATCACCGTGTCCGGCGTCGCCGACGCGATCAGCCGGGGGACCGGGTCGGGCCAGCGGGCGAAGAGGCGGGCCAGCTCGGCCTGCTCGTCGGGGGCGGTGGCACCGGCGGGGGCCGGGGCGGTGGCGTAGCAGTACATCATGCCCCGGGCCAGCGAGGCCATGCCGAAGACCAGGCCGCGGCCCCACAGCTCGCCCAGCGCGAAGGGGGCGACGTCCGGCCGCGGCACCACGATGCGCCAGCTCGTCTGGCCCGAGTAGACGGGCCCGGGGTGATCGGGGAACAGGGCCGCGCGGGTCGGCGAGTGGATGCCGTCGGCCGCGACGACCAGGTCGGCGTCGAGGTCGCCGTGGTCGGTCCGCACCCGGCCGGTGTCCGGGTCGGCGTGCCGTACGGTCGTGCCCAGGCGGAGCGCGCCGGGGGTGAGGCGGTCCAGCAGGAGCCCGACGAGCTCGGACCGCATGAGCAGCACGGTCGGCTGCCCGAAGCGTTCGAGCATGGCCTCGGCGCTGGTCCGGTAGATCCACCGGCCGTCGGCGCGGCGGAACCCGGTGTCGCCCTGCAGCGCCGACAGCTTGCGCACCCCCTCGCCCACGTCGAGCGCGTCCAGCGCGGTGAGCGCGTTCGGCGCGACGGCGAGCGCCGCCCCCACCGGTTCGAGCGTGGAGGCCCGCTCGCAGACCGTCACCTTCCAGCCGCGCCGTTCGAGCGCGACCGCCGCCGTGAGCCCGCCGATCCCGGCGCCGATCACCACCGCGTGTTTCATGATCCCTCCTATTACTACACCTGTAGTCTACTACAGGTGTAGTCTGAGGCCGTGATGACCCCTCGGGCGGAACTCATCGCCGACACGGCCATCGCGCTCCTGGCCGAGCGGGGCATGCGCGGCCTCACCCACCGCGCCGTCGACGAGGCGGCCGGGCTGCCGCCGGGCTCGACCTCCAACCTCGCCCGGACGCGGGCCGCCCTGCTGGAGCTCACCCTCACCCGGATGACCGAGCTGGAGTTCGCCCGCATCGCCGCGATCGGCGCCCCGGAGACGGCGCCCGACCTCGACGCGCTGGCCGCGATGATGGCCGAGTTCACGCACCTGCAGCTCACCGCGGGCCGGGTCGCCACCGTGGCGCGCTACGAGCTGGCCCTGGAGGCGACCCGGCGTCCCGAGCTGCGGAAGGTCTACGACGAGGCCGGCCGCTCCTACCGCCGGATGGCCGCCGATCTGCTGGCCGCCGCCGGATCCGCCGACCCCGTACGGCACGGCCACCAGCTCGTCGCCTTCCTGGACGGCCTGCTCTTCGACGCCATCGCGGGCGCGGGCGAGACGTTCGGCCGTGACGACCTGCGCCGGGGCATTCGCGAGGTGCTCGCCGGGATGCTGGGCCGCTGACCGTTCCCCCGGCCCGTATCGGGTACCCCCGTATCGACAGCATACCGTCCGGTCGGTACGCTCACAGGGAGCGTCGGGAAGCAGGGAGCGGCATGTCGCACAATCTGCCGGCGGATCCGCCGGGACTCGATTTGGCCCGTTTGGGGGCGTACCTGGAGCGGGAGGGCATCGCCACCCCGCCGATCGCCGCGCAGGTGATCCAGGGCGGCATGTCGAACCTGACCTACCTGGTGCGCGACGCCGCCGGAACCGTGCTCGTGGTGCGCCGCCCGCCGCTCGGCCACGTGCTCGCGACCGCCCACGACATGGGCCGCGAGTACCGGGTCATGACCGCCCTGGCCGGCTCGGGGGTGCCCGTGCCCCGCACGTACGCGTTGTGCCGGGACGAGGAGGTGGTGGGCGCCCCCTTCTACGTCATGGAGTACGTGCCCGGCCGGATCCTGTACGCGGGCGCCCCCGACATGTCCGGGCGGGCCGAGCCGGACCCCGAAGCCACCGGCGACGAGGACGTCAGGAAGATCGTGCTCGACCTGGCGGACGTGCTGGCCCTGCTGCACTCGCTGGACTACGCGGCCCTCGGCCTCGCCGACTTCGGCCGCCCGGAGGGCTACCTGGAGCGCCAGGTACGCCGGTGGAAGCGGCAGCTGGACGCGTCCCGCAGCCGTGAGGTGCCCGGCATCGACCACCTGCACGAGCGCCTCGCGGCGACGATTCCGGCGCAGGACGCGGGCCATGCCTCGATCGTCCACGGCGACTTCAAACTCGGCAACACCCTCATCGGGGACGGCGGCCGGATCAACGCCGTCCTCGACTGGGAGATGTCCACCCTCGGCGATCCCCTGACCGACCTGGCGCTGTTCCTGCTCTACAGCGAGATGGCGGGCCTCGGCGAGGGACTGGCCGACCGCTACGCGACCTCGTCGGGCAGGGATCTGTCCAGGCTCGGCTGGTATGTCGGCATGGCGTGCTTCAAGCTCGCGGTCATCTCCGAGGGCATTTACTTCCGTTTCACCCAGGGTCTGACGGTCGGCGATGGATTCGACACGGTCGGCGACCAGACCGTCCCACTTGTCGATCGGGGCCTGGACGCCCTGAAGGAGGACTGACAATGGACTTCGGCTACGACGCCACCACCGAGGAGCTGCGCAAACGCCTCCTGGAGTTCATGGACGAGTGCGTCTACCCGGCGGAGGCGGAGTTCGACGCCCAGGCCGCCGAGTCGGGCTGGAGCACGCCGCCGCTGCTGGAGGACCTCAAGGCCGAGGCCCGCAGGCGCGGCCTGTGGAACCTGTTCCTGCCGGGCGAGCACGGCGCGGGGCTCACCAACCTCCAGTACGCGCCGCTCGCCGAGATCACGGGCCGCAGCCCGCGCATCGCCCCGCCGGCCACCAACTGCGCCGCGCCGGACACCGGCAACATGGAGGTGCTGGCGATGTTCGGCAACGAGGAGCAGCGCCGTACCTGGCTGGAGCCGCTGCTGCGCGGCGAGATCCGCTCGGCGTTCGCGATGACCGAGCCCGACGTGGCCTCCTCCGACGCGACCAACATCGCCACCCGCATCGAGCGCGACGGCGACGAGTACGTCATCAACGGCCGCAAGTGGTTCATCTCCGGCGCGATGAACCCCAACTGCGCGATCATGATCGTGATGGGGAAGACCGACCCCGAGGCCGCCTCGCACCGGCAGCAGAGCATGGTGCTGGTGCCGCGCGACACCCCCGGGGTGACGGTGAAGCGCGGCATGCACGTGTTCGGCTACTCCGACGCCGATCACGGCGGGCACGCCGAGGTGCTGTTCGAGGACGTACGGGTGCCCGTCGCGAACCTCATCGGCGAGGAGGGCGGCGGGTTCGCCATCGCGCAGGCCCGGCTGGGTCCCGGGCGCATCCACCACTGCATGCGGCTGATCGGCATGGCCGAGCGCGCGGTGGACCTGATGTGCGAGCGGGCCCTGGCGCGTACGGCGTTCGGCAAGCAGCTCGCCCGGCAGGGGGTGGTGCAGGACTGGATCGCCGAGTCCCGGGTCACGATCGAGCAGTTGCGGCTGCTGGTGCTCAAGACCGCCTGGCTGATGGACACCGTGGGCAACCGGGGGGCGCACACCGAGATCCAGGCCATTAAGATCGCCACTCCGAAGGCGGTTCAGGAGATCCTGGACCGGGCGATCCAGGTGCACGGCGGGGGCGGGGTCAGCCAGGACTTCCCGCTGGCCGGGCTGTGGGCCGCGGCCCGTACGCTGCGCCTGGCCGACGGGCCGGACGAGGTGCACAAGCGCTCGCTGGCGTGGCGGGAGCTCAAGAAGCACATGGCGTCGTGATCTGGGGCGTGAGCTGGGGAGACGCACCTTCTCGCGAGAAAAGGCGGATATGTCGTGACATGGGATGAGACGGCGATCAAGGATCGGGTCCGGGCGTTCCTGGACGGGCACGATCCCGAGCGCATGGAACGGCTGGAGTTCCTGCGCGCCCGCTTCGACGCCGGGCTGGCCTGGGTGCACTTCCCCGAAGGCCTCGGCGGCCTCGGCGCACCCCGTGAGCTGCAAGGCGTCGTCGAACGCGAGCTGTCGGGCACCCCGCAGCTCGACGTCGGGCGGCAGTTGATCGGCCTGGGCATGGCCGCCCCGACGATCCTCGCCTTCGGCACCGAGGAGCAGAAGCGGCGCTTCCTGCGCCCGCTGTGGACGGGCGAGGAGATCTGGTGCCAGCTCTTCAGCGAGCCCGGCGCCGGCTCCGACCTCGCCACGCTCGCCACGCGCGCCGTACGCGACGGGGACGAATGGGTCGTTGACGGCCAAAAGGTGTGGACGTCGTCGGCGCACCACGCGCGCTGGGCCATCCTCGTCGCCCGCACCGACCCGGACGTGCCCAAGCACCGCGGCCTGACGTACTTCGTGTGCGACATGACCGCGCCCGGCGTGGACGTGCGCCCGCTGCGGCAGATCACCGGCGAGGCCGAGTTCAACGAGGTGTTCCTCACCGGCGTGCGGCTTCCCGACACGCTGCGCCTCGGCGCGGTCGGCGAGGGCTGGCGGGTCGCGACGACCACGCTGATGAACGAGCGCGTCGCCATCGGCGGCGGGAGCGCGCCCCGGCGCGGCAGCGGGGCGATCGGCATCGTCGCCGACGCCTGGCGCGCCCGGCCCGAGCTGCGCACCCACGACCTCCACCAGCGGCTGCTGCGGCTGTGGGTCGAGGCCGAGGTCACCCGCCTGGCCGGGGTACGGCTCAGCCAGCAGCTCGCCGCCGGGCAGCCCGGCCCCGAGGGGTCGGGGGTGAAGCTCGCCTTCGCGCGGATCAACCAGGCGCTGACCGGACTTGAGGTCGAGCTGCTGCGCGAGGAGGGGCTGGAGTACGACGACTGGACCTTCCGCCGCTCCGAGAGCGTCGACTTCCTCGGCCGCGGGTCCGGCTACCGCTACCTGCGGGCGAAGGGCAACTCGATCGAGGGCGGCACCTCCGAGATCCTCCGCAACATCATCGCCGAGCGCGTGCTCGGCCTGCCCGCCGAACCCCGCGTCGACAAGGACGTGCCCTGGAAGGACCTTCCGCGATGAACGCACCGACCGAGGGGGCGAGCCCGGAGCGCTCGGCCTCCCTGCTGTACGGCGAGATCGAGGAGGAGCTGCGGGCCGCCGTGCGCGACCTGCTCGCCGACGCCTGCGCCCCCGCCGACGTGCTCGCCCGGGTGGAGGACGGCCCGTCCGTCGACACGGGCCTGTGGAAGACGCTCGCCCGCGACATCGGCGTGGCCGGGCTGCTGGTGCCGGAGGAGGCGGGCGGCGCTGGGGCGTCGTCGCGTGAGGCCGCGGTGGTACTGGAGGAGCTGGGGCGGGCCGTCGCGCCGGTGCCGTTCCTGACCAGCTCGGTGCTCGCCACGGTCGCGCTGCTCGGCTCGGACGCGGCCGAGGCCGGGGAGCTGCTGGGCGCGGTGGCGTCCGGGGAGGTCACGGCGGCGGTGGCGGTGCCGCTGGCGGCCTCGCCGTACCGGGGGGTGCCGGAGAGCGTGGAGGCCGGGCCCGGCGGGGCGCTGACCGGGCGGGTGACCGGCGTGGCCGGGGCGGACGCGGCCGACGTGCTGCTCGTGCCCGCCGCCGGGGCCGTGCACGCGGTGGACCGCGCCGCCGTCGCCGTCGAGCCCGTCACCTCGCTCGACCTCACGCGGCGCGTGGCCACGGTGGCGCTGTCGTCGGCGCCCGCCCGGGTGGTCGCCGACGCGCAGGCCGTACGGCGGGCCCTGCTGGCGGGGGCGGGGCTGCTCGCCTCCGAGCAGCTCGGCGTGGCCGAATGGTGCCTGACCACGACGCTGTCCTACGTCAAGGAGCGCCACCAGTTCGCCCGGCCGATCGGCTCCTTCCAGGCGATCAAGCACCGGCTCGCCGACCTGTGGCTCGCGGTCGTCCAGGCCCGCGCCGCGGCGCGGGCCGCCGCCGACGCCCTCGCCGGCGGCGTGCTGTGGTCGGATGGCGCGTCGGAGGAGTCCCGTGTCGAGGTCGAGACGACGATCGCGGTCGCCGCCGCCTGGTGCGGCGACGTGGCCGTGCAGGCGGCCGAGGAGTGCATCCAGTTGCACGGCGGCATCGGGATGACGTGGGAGCACCCCGCCCATCTCTACCTCAAGCGCGCCAAGGCCGATCAGATCGCCCTGGGTACGCCGGGCGACCACCGCGCGGCCCTCGCCACGCTGGCCGACCTGCCCGCCCCGGCCTGATCGGTTCGGTCAGGGGCGCAGGGAGGCGAGCAGGAGGTCGGCGAAGTGGCGGCCCACCTCGGCTCCGGAGAGCGGGCCGTCGGGGTTGTACCAGGTGCCGAGGTGGTGGACCGACCCGAAGAAGAAGTCGACCACCATCTCGGCCGGTACGGCGTCGCTGAAGACCCCGGTGCGCTGGCCCTCGATCACCAGGTCGCGGAAGCGCTCGTGGTAGCGGCGGCGTTCGGCGCGGACGGTCTTTTGCACCTCGGGGGCGAGCTGGTGCATGGAGAGGAAGAAGATCTTGGTGTCGTCGAGGTTCTCCACGCTGGTGATCACGACGTCCATGGCGGCGGCGTGCAGGCGCTCGGCGACCGGCCCCTCGGCGTCGGCGAACATGGTCAGCCGCTCCATCTGGAGGCGCAGCACCCGGCCGTAGATCTCCTTCAGTAGATCGTCTTTTGAATCGAAATAGTGGTACATCGCGCCTTTGGTGACGCCGACCGCGGCCACGATCTCCTGGACGGACGTGCGCTCGAAGCCGCGCTCGGCGAACAGCCGCGTGGCCTCGCCGAGCAGGCGCTGCCGTACCGGCTCGTCCGTGCCCGGGTCCCGCCGGGAAACCCGTGCCGTGCTGCGCGCCATAATGACCTCCTCGTGCCCCGTCCCCTAAGCATACCGACTGGTCGGTTAACAAGAGGGTGATATGCGATGTGGCGCCGAGGGGCTTCTTCTGACATCGGACCCTAGCCTTGTAGGCTGTGTTTTATCACCTTGGCTGTCCCACTTTGTTGTACGGGGTATTTCTGCCCCATCACGCGAATGAGCCCTAGGCGAGGAGGGCCCGCCGTGCCCGGTGGATCGATCTATGTGTCGCGCGATGACAAACTCGACGGCACGGAGCAGTGGAACTACGAGAAGCTGTGGGCCGAGGCACGCGAGGCGCGGCTGAAGCGACGCGGTGTGATCGCCGGCGTCGGGTTCGTCTGCGGCATCCTGCTCGCGATCCGCTTCTCCCTGAACCCCTTCTGGATGGCGCTGCTCGGCGGGCTCGCCGCGGCGGGGGCCGACTTCTACCTCGCCTGGCGCGCCCACGAATCGACCGCCGTGTGGCGGGGCAAGCGCCGCGGCGAGGTGCTCACCGGGCGGCTGCTGCGCCGCACCCTGGCCCGGCGCGGCTACCGGGTGCTCGCCGGGCGGTCCATCCCCGGCAAGGCGTCCATCGACCACCTGGTCATCGGGCCCGGCGGGATGTGGGTGATCGACAACGAGGCGTGGGCGCCCGACACCGAGATCGCCCGGTACGGCTCGAAGCTGTTCCTTGGCGAGCGGACCGGCGGGAAGGTCGCCGAGGAGCTCATCAAGGTCGCCGACGAGCTGTCCGACCTGCTCGAACAGGAGACCGGGGTGCCGGTGCGGGCCGACGCGCTGCTCGCCGTGCACGGGGGCAGGATCACCGACGGCGAGGAGGCGCGGGGCGTCGTGGTCGCCGAGGGCATCACGGTGCTGTATCCCCGCCGGATCGCCCGGTGGATCATGAGCCACCCGAACGACGAGCTCAGCGACGAGCAGGTGGAGCTGCTGGCCCGCACGGCGGCCCGGGTCCTGCGCCACGCCTAGGGGCGGCCGGGGTCGTCTGGGGGGCTAGGCGAGGTCCTCGATGAACGCCGAGAGCTGGACGACGTTCCGGCATTCGTACATCGGGACGACGCTGCCGTAGGCGGTCGCGGAGGAGTCTCCGGTGTCCCACTGGGAGCGGGGCTCGGGGTTGAGCCAGTAGGCGTGCCGGGCGCGCTCGGCCAGCTCCTTCAGGACCGGCAGGGCCGGCGACTGGTAGTTGGAGCGGGCGTCGCCGAGGATCAGCAGGGACGTCTTCGGCCCGACGGCCTCGCCGTACCGTTCGGCGAAGCGCCGGAACACCGTGCCGTAGTCGCTGCGGCCGAAGCGGCTGATGTCGGCCTCGGACGCCAGGCGGCCGATCGCGTCCAGCACGTCCGTCCCCGGCGCGAAGAGCCGGGTGATCTCGTCCACGGCGTCCACGAACGCGAACGCCCGCACCTTGGTGAACTGCTCCCGAAGCGCGTACGTCAGCAGCAGCGTGAAGTGCGAGAACGCGGCCACCGAGTCGCTGGCGTCGCACAGCACCACCAGCTCGGGCCGATGCGGGCGGCGCGGGCGCAGGTGCGTGACGACGGGGACGCCGCCGGTGGACAGCGAGGTGCGAACCGTACGGCGGAAGTCGAGCCTGCCCCGGTGGCCGAGCCGGTGCTTGATCGCCAGCCGGGCGGCGAGGCGGCGGGCCAGCGGGTGGACCTCGCGCCGCAGCCTGGCCAGCTCGTCCTTGGTCGCCCGCAGGAAGTCGACCCGGTCGATCGGCGGCCGTACGGCCGAGCGGGCGATCCGCTCCACGCCGGTGTCCTCGGCGATGCGCCGCCGCACGTCCGCCGCGACGGCCTCCTCGAAGCGCCGGATGCCGGTGGCGATCCGCCGCCGCGCGACCTGCTCGGCCATGCCGCCGCGATCCGCGCCGACCAGCGCCTGCAGCAGTCGCGCGACGAGCGTGTCCGGCGACAGCGCCCGCAGCACCGGGAAGGAGAACCACGCCTGCCGCCCCGGCAACGCCTGCTGCCCGCCGAACCGCTCCACCATCGCGCGGGCGAACCGCCGCAGCTCCGGGCTGTCCGGATCGCCCGCGAGCAGCCGGGCCAGGTGGTCGCGCAGCTCGGACACCTCGGCGGTGGCGAAGTCCGGCTCCCGGAGCTCCAGATCCTCGGACGCTTCCCGACCGTCCCGACCGTCCTGATCGTCCTGATCGCCCGCCTGCGGCCCGGCGGCGAGCCCCGACACCACGGGCGGGAACCACAGGTCGAACAGCGTGTCGAAGCCCGCCCGGTGCACCGGCCGCTTGATCAGCGTCGCCGCGTACGCCTCCCGGAGCGACTCCCGATCGGTCAGGTCGATCACCCGCAGTGCCTGCGCCGCGTCCAGCCCCTCGGCCAGCGACACCGGCACCCCCGCGCGCCGCAGCGCCGCCACAAACCCGATATGCCTGTCGAGAAGAGACATCGAAGCTCCCTCGCCGCGCGCCGGCCCCGGCTCAGCCCGTGACCGCCGGCAGGCCCAGTTCCTTGGCCGCCCGCTCCTGGTCGGACACGTGCTTGAGCACCACCCCGAGCGTCGCCGCCACCGTCGCCTCGTCCAGCGTGTCCCGCCCGAGCGCGATCAGCGTGTGCGCCCAGTCCACCGTCTCGGCGATCGACGGCGACTTCTTCAGCTCCAGCCCGCGCAGCGTGGCCACCGTCCGCGCGAGCTGCTCGGCCAGCCCCTCCTCGATCCCGGGCACTCGCGCCAGCACGATGTCCCGCTCCCGCTCCGGCGTCGGATAGTCCAGATGCAGGTACAGGCACCGCCGCTTCAGCGCCTCCGACAGCTCCCGCGTCGCGTTGGAGGTGAGCACCACGTACGGCTTGCGCACCGCCCGCATCGTCCCCAGCTCCGGAATCGTCACCTGATAGTCGGACAGAATCTCCAGCAGCAGCCCTTCGACCTCGACATCCGCCTTGTCCGTCTCGTCGATGAGCAGCACCGTCGGCTCCCGCCGCCGCAACGCCGCCAGCAACGGCCGCTCCAGCAGGAACTCCTCGCTGAAGATGTCCTCGTGCGTCCGCGCCCAGTCCTGCTCCCCGGACGCCTGGATCCGCAGCAACTGCTTCTTGTAGTTCCACTCGTACAGGGCCCGCGCCTCGTCCAGCCCCTCGTAGCACTGCAGCCGGATCAGCCCGGCCCCCGTCACCTCGGCCACCGACTTGGCGAGCTGCGTCTTGCCCACCCCGGCCGGCCCCTCGGCCAGCAGCGGCTTCCCCAGCGCCCCCGCCAGGAACACCGACGTCGCCGCCCGCTCGTCGGTCAGATACCCGACCTCGCCCAGGCGCGTACGAACCTCACCCGGCGAAGCGAACCACGACGTCATCCCGACTCCCGCCACACCCGACCCGAATGATGTTCTAGCCTAACCTCCCCGAGTCTGGTTCAAGCACTCTGCCCGGTGCGCTACGCTTTCTGTTGTTCGCGCCGCTAGCTCAGTTGGTCAGAGCAGCTGACTCTTAATCAGCGGGTCCGGGGTTCGAGTCCCTGGCGGCGCACTCGCTTTCCCGCTGGGCGGTTCGCGTACCTCGCGAGCCGCCCAGCGGCGCTTCTGCCGGTTTGTGGCCGGTGCCAGGAGGGACGCTGCAAGGCCGGGGCCGGGCCTTGCCATCGGTGACGTTCTTTTTGTGGCCACGTGAGTTGTTTTATGACATCACCTGCGCATTCATGGGGGCGTTCCGGGCAGGCCCGACGAGATAGGCCCCATAGAGCCCCATAGAGAAGGAGGCGATCCGTTTGGGTGAGTTCCCCGACTATCTGAAGTCTGAGTCGTTGGACAGACGCCGACAGCAACTGACCGAGGCCGAGCGGCGGCGACTGGACGAATTGCTGCGCGACGCGAGGCGCACCAAGCGGGAACGGCCGGCAGAGGGCCTTCGATGATCGGATGGTGAGCATGGACGGCGATGGCCATGCTCACCATCTTTCGGCTCACCCTCCGGAGCGGGTGGTGTCAATCCACGAGGCGGGCGGGCGTATCGGCGCGGTGCTCGCGCGACTCGGCCTGGAGCCGGAACTGACCGAACTGGGCGGAGGCGGCGACCCGACCGCGTATTCGTGCCGGCTCCTCGCAGCCGACGGCGACATGCCGCCGATGGCCCGAGGCATGGGGAAGGGGCACCCCGAGGAGGCGCGGGTGGGTGCGCTGTTCGAGGCGCTGGAGCACTACCTGACGGGTCCTGCCCGGTACCGTCCCGAGACGGTCGAAACGGTCGAGCCCGCGCGCATCGCGGCCGGGCCGCTGGGCGAGGAGGCATGGAGTCCGCTGCTGGCCGGGCTGCGGGGGAGGCTCGCCTGCCACCGCTACCGGCCCTTCGGTCAGGGGCCGGGGATACTCGTGCCGCTGTTCCTGTTCGCCCCCTGGTACGTGGAGCACCACGCCGGGCGACTGCGCGAGCAGGCCGCGGACACCTGTGAGTACGACGCGTTGATGCGCTATAGCTGCAACAGCGGCTCGGCCATCGGCGTCACCGCCGCCGAGGCGCTGCTTCACGCGCTCAACGAGGTCATCGAGCGCGACGCCCTCTCGCTGCTCCTGGTACGGGCCTTCCTGTGTCCGGGCGAATCGCGCCTGCGCCTGATCGATCCCGCCACGCTGCCCGCCGAGGCGGCGGTCGCGTTCTCGGCCGCCGAGCGGGCCACGGGAACGCCTGTGCACCTGCTGGACATCAGCGGCGATCTCGGCGTGCCCACGATGCTCGCCTACACCCCGCCGACCGGGAGCCGCCCGCCCCGGCGCGGCTCGGGCACGTCGCTGAGCCCCGGGTACGCCGCCTGGCGGGCCCTCACCGAGTTGCTGCAGGCCGCCCTGGGGGAGACCCTGCCCGGGGCCCACGTACGCGGGCCGGACCTAACCGGGCTCGCCGCCTACCCGGAGTTGCACGCCTGCGGACGGTTCGACCTCACCGAGCACCTGCGCGAAGCCGTCACGGTGCCTTTCGCCGCGGGCGCCGGGCCGCCTCCGGAGCATCCCCGCGCCCAGGTGCGCAGGCTGGTCGCCCTGTTGACCGCACGCGGACATCCCCCGTACCGCCGTACCGTGGCCGCGCTTCCCGGCAGGGTCGTCGCGGTGCACGCCGTCGTGCCCGGCCTGGAGCGTTTCATGCTCGTCACCGACGGCAACCTCGTCCTGCCCGGCCTCCGTGGGCGGCGGTGGTGCCGGGCCGCGCGGGTGCGCTGAGAACGGCGCCTTTGCCTATTCCTGGATTCTCCTGTTCATAATTCGTGGTTGACTTGCTGATTTTTCTCTTTATCGACCTTGCGCTTTTGGGTCGGTTAGTTTACGTATCGGCGGAGAGCGACCTAGTAATGGTTGTATGGCAGGAAGAAGAGTGGCCCCGCGCTTGAGCCGCTTGACGCCCGGGAAGGCCATAACGCTGGGCGTCCTGCTCCTGCTGCTCGGCGTCGTGTTCTGCATTGTGGCGCTGCAGGGCAGGCTGCCTCTGAGCCAGACACTGGGCGGCGCCCTGAGCCTGGTGTCGTCGGCGGCCGGCGTGGTGTCGGTGGCGGACTCGCTGTCGCGGAAGTTCATCAAAGCCCCGCCGGCTCCCACGACCGATGAGATCGAGAAGGCCAAGGAGGCGCTCGCGGGCCTGGTGACGGAGCAGTGGAAGTACGAGACCGTGCTGTGGGCGCACGGGGACGAGCTCATCCCGGTCCCGTGGCGCTCGACCGAGCACGCGGAACTGATGGACCATCCCCGGCTCATCGCCGACGGGGACGCCGAGGTCATGGGCTTCGCCGACCACGTGTCCGCCTTGGCGGAGAAGTTCCGTTCCCTGCGGTGCCGTCGGCTGGTCATCCTCGGCGGCCCGGGGGCGGGCAAGACGACGCTGGCCGTACGACTGCTGATGGAGCTGATCCGCACGCGCGGCGCCGAGGATCCCGTGCCGGTGCTGCTGTCGGTGGCGCGGTGGAACACCGAGGTCACCCCCCGGCTGCAGGATTTCGTGGCGGACTGCCTGCGCACGGACTATCCCGCGTTGCGCGCCGACGCCTACGGGGCGGACGCCCCCGGCGCGCTCGCCGCGCGCAGCCACATCCTGCCCGTCCTGGACGGGCTCGACGAACTGCCCAAGGACGCCCGCGGCAAGACGCTCGTCGCTCTCAACACCTCGATGTGCGAGTCCGACCAGTTGATCATCACGTCCCGGACGCAGCAGTTCGCGGAGTCCGTCGAGATCGCCCATCACGTGCTCAGCTCGGCCGCGGTGATCGAACCGCGTCCCCTGTCCGCCGACGCGGCGGCCGACTATCTGGAGCAGTGCCTGCCCCAGCGACCGCCGTACAGCTGGACCGACCTCCTCAAAGCCCTGCGCGGCGGATCGGCCCCCGCCCTGGCCGAGGTCACCTCGACGCCGATGGGCCTGTGGCTGGTCCGCGCCACCTACATCGCCTCCGGATGCCCCCCGGAGCGCCTGCTCATGCTCCAGGATCCGGCCGTCCTGCGTGCCCACCTGTTCGACGTGCTCATCCCCGCGCTCATCGACACGCACCCGCCCGCCGACGACGCGCATCAGCCGTTCCACCCGCAACGCGTCTGGAAGCCCGACCAGGTACGCCGGTGGCTCACCTACCTGTCAACGCTGCTCGTCCGCGACGGCACCCACGATCTCGGCTGGTGGCACATCACGCGTCATGCTCCGCCACGCCGCGTCCAGTGGGGACTCGCCGTCCTGTACGGGCTCGCGGTCGGCGTCGTGGTCGGCGGGGCGCTGGAGACGCCCTGGGCCGGGGTGGTGGCGGGCGTGGGATGCGCACTGCTCATCAAGCTCGCCATGAGATCGTGGTTCACCGAATCGCCGGGCTACGCCGACTTCCGGTGGGGAAGGCGGAGTCTCGTCCTTGTGCGCTCCCTCAAAGAGGGGCTGCTGATCGTGGTCCTGGGGACTCTCGTGGGCACGGTCTCATCCGTTTGCGTGGCCTTCGAGAAAGGAATTCCGCCCGACCTGCTCAGGGCGCTGGGGGCTGGATGCCGGGTGGGGATTCCGGCCGCGCTGGGGTTCGTCTTCGGGGTCGGCCTCATCAGGTGGGCCGCACACCCCACGGCCACCACGACGCCGAGATCTCCGCGCTCAAGCTGGCACGCCGACCGGAACCTCACCCTCATCCGGGCGTTCGGCGGCTTGATGGTCGGTCTCATAGCCGGTTGGGTGGGTTATTGGGCCCGGCTGGAGCCCGTGCCCACGCTCATCGCCGGGGCACTGCTGGGGGTGCTGCTCGGGCTCATGTTCGGCAACCACCACGCCTGGCTGGCGTACCGCCTGACGATCCCCGAACTCGCCACCGCCGGGCGGCTGCCGCTGCGAACCCTGCAGTTCCTCGACGACGCCCACAAGCTCGGCCTGCTACGCGCCGAAGGGCCGTTCTACCAGTTCCGCAACGCCGAGTTCCGAGATCATCTCGCCGGTCACTCTCAGGCACCGCCAACGCCCCGCCTGTGACGCGCCGTTGCTGGACAGACCGCGGTCCATGACGCTGCTCGCCCTCAACGTCTCCACGTGCACCTTCGAAGACGGGTCCGAAGCCCGGCCCACCCTCCTGGCTGATCGGCAACACCATGATCAGGACCGGTACAGATCGTCCAACCCGACCAACTCGACCTCGCCCCGCGCCGCCGCCCGCGTCAGATCGTCGGTGAAGCCGGAGCCGGAGTAGCACACCAGCCGTGTCCGCGAGCTGTCGTACTTGTCGTTCCCGCTGATCAGTTCGCGGATCCGCCGGAGCCGCTCCAGGTGCCCGATCCCCATGACCTCCCCCCACTTGACCTCCCCGATGGCGAGCAGCGGCGCTCTGCCTCCGTCGGAGTGACCGACGGCCGCGACGTCGACTTCATGAGTGGTACGGCCGGCGGGGTCGTTGACGGTCCCGGCCGTCACCTGGACGGGCCAGTCGCCAAAACGGTCCTCGGCGAAGTGCAGTGTCCATTCCCTGCACACCCGCTCGAAGTGCGGGCCCAGCACGTTGTCGGTGAATCTCCGCTTGGAGCGCTGCCAGATCCGGTCGGTGGCCGTGCCGCGCAAGAGCTGGGGCCAGTAGGGGCGCATGATCGCGTGGTAGAAGGTGAGCAGCGGCTCCTTGATCCGGAAGTCGGTGCGGTTGCCACGAAAGGCGTCGCGTTCCCGCTCAATGAGCCCGGCGTCCTCCAGCACGGTCAGCGGATGGGCGAGCTCGTTGCTCTTGCGCCCGACGTATCCGGCGATCCCGCCCCGCCCGCTGTTGCCTTCGGCGATGGCGCTGAGCACCGAATGGTAGAGAGCGCTGTCCCGGAGATCCGGTTCCTCGGCGAGCAGGTACCTCGCCTCCAGGAACATCGGGCTGCCCGGAGACAGGATGGCCCGCACCACCCAGTCGTCGAAGTCGTTCATGTCCCGGGGCGCGTCGTACCGGATCATCTCGGTGCGGTAGGCGGGCGTGCCACCCACGACCGAGTGCACGAGCAGTGCGAGCCGGGGATCCTCTAGCTGCCAGAATCGCGCCGCGAGTCGGTAATCGAGGGTGTTGACCTGCAGATCCAGCGACGCCCGGCCACGCAGCGGCGCGTTGCCCGAAAGCAGTCCCCCCATGAACGACATCGCCGAGCCGCACAGCAGCAGCCGGGTCCGCGAAGCGGTGCGTTCCGTGCGCCGCGAGGCGTACGCGCCCTGAATGATCGAGGGAATCGCCGGATTCGCCCTGGCCAGATAGGGAAACTCGTCGATCACCACCGGAACCGGCCGGTCCTGCCCCATCCGGAGCATCACATCAACCACGGCGGCCCAGTTCGACGGCGTGAAGGGGACAACCGGCCCAAGGTGCCGGGTCAGCGCCTCCCCGGCGACGGACAGCGACTCGGCATCGGTCGCCTCCTGAGCGGAGAAGTAAAACCCCCCCGTCTCCTGACACAACGCCTCAAGCAGAAAGCTCTTCCCCTGCCGGCGACGACCGGAAACAACCCCCAGCGTGGCCCCGGGCTGCTCATCGGTGGCGAACCGCACCAACGCCGCCCACTCCCGATCCCGGTCGAACATGTCCGACGGCTTGCGCACCCTGCCTCCCTAAGAGAAGTGTACTTATCATAACTACGCTACTCTCGCCGACGGTCTTGTGACGCACCGGTCGCGGCGCGCGGACGATCAGGAACGGTCAGAATTCCCAGGTGTCCGTCATGGGGACCTGGTTGTGCCAGGTGCAGAAGACCGACGAGCCGTGTTCGCCCTGGATGAGGTCGACGCGGATCCAGCCGACGTTGCCGCTGACCTTGGCCTCGTAGCCGGCGGCGGGGGTGGCCGAGAGCAGGCGGCATTCGTTGTTGTCGGTGGCGAAGGAGACCTGACCGCCCTTGACGGTCACGACCTTGACCTGGCCCGACTGTTCGGGGGCGGACGTCGTGGTGGTGTGTGACGGTTTCGGGCTTGTTGTGGGTTTTCTCGGTACGCGTGACGCGGTGGGCTTGCGGGTCGGCGAGGGCCGGGCGGCAGACGTGGCGGGGGGCCGGGTGGTGACGGGCGCGGCGGACGGTCCGGCGGGCCGTCCGGTGGCCTTTCTGGCGGGGGTGGCGGACGAGTCGGATGTGGGCGTCGGCGTGGATCCGGGCGTGGGCGTGGCCGGGGTGGTGGCGGGTGCGGGGTCCGGGGGGCGGCCGGTGCGGGCGACGGCGATCGCGACGCCCGGGTACGGCTCGTCCGTGACCTCGGCGCGCAGGACGTCGCGCACGCCGAACCAGGCCAGGGAGATCGCCAGGACGGTCGCGCCGCACCAGATGGTCACATAGCCCAGCGCTCGACGCATGCGGTGAATTATGGGGAATCGCGGGGCTCGGTGTCCTACGGTTGGGTCGCATGGCGACGGTGCTCGTGGTCGAGGACGACGACTTCGTACGCGCGGCGATCATTCAGGAGCTCGCCGAGCGGCACGCGGTGCGGAGCGCGGGGCGGGCGCTCGACGCGCTCAGGGACATCGCGCAGCATCCGCCGGACGCGGTCGTGCTCGACCTCGGGCTGCCGGACCTGGACGGGGCCGAGGCGCTGAAGATGGTACGCGGCATCTCCGACGTGCCGGTGATCGTGGCCACGGCGCGGGACGACGAGGCCGAGATCGTGCGGCTGCTGCGGGCGGGGGCCGACGACTACCTGGTCAAGCCGTTCTCCGGCGACCATCTCAACGCGCGGCTGGACGCGGTGCTGCGCCGTACGCGCGCGGGCGGCCGTGCGGGAGGCCCGGCCGCGCCCGCCGCGACGCTGCGGGTGGGCGGGCTCGCGCTGGACCTGAACCGGCGGGAGGCGACGCTGGACGGGACGCCCTTGTCGCTCACGCGGCGGGAGTTCGACCTGCTCGCGTACCTCGCGGAGCGGGCGGATCGGGTGGTGTCGCGGCGCGAGTTGCGCACCGAGGTGTGGCGGCAGGCGTACGGGGAGGACCAGACGATCGACGTGCACCTGTCGTGGCTGCGGCGCAAGCTCGGGGAGAGCGCGGCCAGCCCGCGCTACCTGCACACGGTGCGCGGGGTCGGCGTGATGTTGTCCGCGCCTCGGGACTGACGGTCCCGCCCGATGAGACGTTCGCTCGTCCTGCTCGCGGTCGCGTGCACCGCCATGGTCACGCTCGCGTTCCTCGTGCCGCTCGCGATGGTGGTGCGGGAGGCGGCGCGGTCCCGGGCGATCGCCGAGGGGGAGCGGCAGGCCGCCGCGCTCGTGCCCGTGCTGGCGATCACCACCGATCCGGGTCGGCTCGACCATGCGCTGGCCAGCTTCGGGGACGGCCGGCGGGTCGCCGTCCATCTGCCGGACGGGGGCACGCTCGGGACCCCGCGCGCGTCCGCGTCCTGGCTGGCCGAGGCGACGCGGCGGAACCGGGCGGTCACCGTCGAGTTCGGCGGGGGACGGCTGCTGCTGCGGCCCGTCGTCCTGGGCGGGGGCCGCGGCGCGGTCATCGAGGTGTACGTGCCGCCGGAGGCGCTGACCCGGGGGGTGGGCCGGTCGTGGGCCGTGCTCGCCGTGCTCGCCGTCGTGCTCGTGGTCGGGTCGGTGCTGGTCACGGACCGGCTGGGGACGCGGCTGGTCCGGGCGACGCGGCGGCTCGGAAGCGCGGCGGCCTCGCTCGGCGCGGGGGACCTCAGCGTGCGGGTGGAGCCGGCCGGGCCGCCCGAGCTGGTGGCGGCCGGGCGGGCGTTCAACGCGATGGCCGACCAGGTGGTGGCGCTGCTCGCGGCCGAACGCGAACTCGCCGCCGACCTGTCGCATCGGCTGCGTACGCCGCTCACCGCGCTGCGCCTCAGCCTCGGCAGGCTCGGGCCGGACGCCGAGCCGAGCCGGCAGGCGCTGGACCGGCTCGAACACGAGGTGGACGCGATCATCGCCGCGACCCGGGCGTCGGCGCGACGGGCCTACGCCACCGGAGCGGAGGGGGCGGCGGGGCGGACCTTGGGAGGAGGTGACCGGGCCGACGCCCGAGACGGTGGTGCGTACGGGGCGGGGAGCGGTGCCGTGCGTCATGGGGGGAGGAGCGGGTCCTCGGGCGGGAGAGGTTCCTCCGGTGGGGCCGGGGGCGGGCTCGTTGACGGGATGGGCGTCTCCGAGGGAGCGGTGAGATGGGCTGGTGACGGTCTGGGGAACGCGCTCGGGTCGTGTGACGCGGCGGAGGTGCTGCGGGAGCGGCTGGAGTTCTGGTCGGCTCTCGCCGAGGATCAGGGGCGGCCCTGGGATCTCGTCGGCGTGGGCTCGCCGGTCCGCGTGCCGGTGCCCGCGACCGAGCTCACGGCCGTGGTGGACGCGCTGCTCGGGAACGTCTTCCGACACACGTCGGAGGGCACGGCGTTCACGGTGACGCTGCACGAGGGCACGGACACCGTGGGCATCCTGGTCGCCGACGCCGGGCCGGGCATCCCCGACCCCGATGCCGCCCTCCGACGCGGGGCCAGCGGCGCCGGATCCACCGGCCTCGGCCTCGACATCGCCCGCCGCCTCGCCGAGTCCACGGGAGGCTCGGTGAAGATCGATCGCTCCCCCGTGCTGGGCGGCGCCACCGTACAACTGTGGCTCCGCACCGCGCCTCCCGACGCCTCCGGCCCGCGCCGGGCCCGCCGACGGGTCCGCTCATAGCCGGGCCCGCCGGAGGCCCGTTGGTGACCGGCCTGCCGCAGGCGTGCAGGCGGGTCCGCACGTGGCCGGACCGCCTGTACGCCCAGGGCCGCGATGGCGGCGCGGCGTTGCAGGCGGCCGTTGACTGTCGAAGCGCGCTCTGCCGTTCGGGCGCGAATCGGTGCCGAAGGTAGGCTTGTCGGCATGGCCGAACCGGTCTTGCAGCGTGTCACGGCGGACGAGGGCGGGCTGGATGCCTCGTGCGACGTGCAGTTCCTGCATGTGTTCAAGGTGCTCGGCAAACGCTGGAACGGCATGATCATCGTCGCGCTGATGCAGCAGCCGGCGCGGTTCAGTGAGCTCGCGAAGAAGATTCCCGGGATCACCGACAGCATCCTGGTCGGCCGGTTGCGTGAGCTGATGGCGGCCAACCTCGTGGAGCGGCGGCTCGCCGAAGGCGAGAGCACGGCGGTCCTCTACCGGCTCACCCCCTTGGGCGAGGATCTGCGCCCGGCCTTCCTGGAACTGCGCGCCTGGGCCGCCCGCAACGGGATCGAGAATTGCCGCCCCTGAGCTCGGGCGGCGTGCCGGCTATCGGCGGGCCAGTTCGATGAGCTCGGCGTAGAGGGCGATCGCCTGGTCGATATCGCCCTCCGGCTGGGCGCCCAACAGGACGTGGTCGACTCCGGTGCCCTCCAGCCCCGCCAGGTCGTCGGCGATCTGGCGCGGCGAGCCGCCGAGGAACGGCCGGCCCTCGCCCATCGGCTCGGCGGTGAGCGGCACGTTGGCCCGGGGCACCACGATCATCGAGTCGGGGTCGCGGCCGGCCTCCTTGACGGCGGACCGGTAGGCCTCGACCAACTGGAGCAGCGCTTCGCGGGAGAACGCCATCGGGTTGATCCCGTCGGCGACGCGGGCGGCGCGCCGGATGCCGCCCGGCGTCACGGAGCCGAACACGATCGGCACGTGGGGCTGCACCGGCTTGGGGTTGATCTCCGACTCGGCGATGTGGGTGAACTCGCCCTCGTAGGAAACGGGGTCCGGACCCCAGCACGCCCGCAGGGCGGCGACGACCTCGTCCATGCCGCGCCCTCTCCGGCTCATCGGCACGTTGGCGGCGGCGAACTCCTGCGGCATCCAGCCCTGGCCGAGCCCGACCACCAGCCGGCCGCCGCTGAGCTGGTCAAGGGTGGCGAACCGCTTGGCCAGCACGGCCGCCGGGTGCAGCAGGGCCTGGACGATGCTGGTGCCGAGCTGCACCCGCTCCGTGATCGCGGCCACGTAGCTCAGCGTCTCCAGCGGGTCATAGGCGAGCCGGTAGATCTCCGGCACCGGCTGCGGCTCGCCTCCGTCCATCGACACGGGGGCGGTCGGCCGCAGGATTCGTTCGTAGGTCCACACCGAGTCGTACCCGAGCCGGTCCGCCTCGCGTGCGACGCGGGCGATGTTGTCGGCGCTGGCCAGAGGCCCGGAGGTGGGCAGTGAGATACCGAGTTTCATGTGTCGAACCTTACTATGTTCCTAGTAGTTGACTAGCAAAATACTAGTAGACCGTCCGTGTCGGTGAGCGTCGTCACTCATCTTTTGATCAAGGTCTGAAGGGGCGCATAAGCGAACCTTAAATACACCTAAAGGCTGAAATTTCAGGCTCGGTGGCGGAGCAGGCTGTGGGGCATGACGATCACCGGTAATGCCCGTCGTACGGCCTCTCTCGCCGCTCTCGTCGCGGCGTCCACCTTGCTGCCGCCGGCTTTCGCGGGGCCGGCGTACGCGCACGGCACGATGAACAACCCGCCGAGCCGGGCGCTGGTCTGCTACAACGAGAACCCGGAGAGCCCGGACTCGGCCGCCTGCAAGCAGGCCATCGCCATGGGCGGCACGCAGCCGTTCTACGACTGGAACGAGGTCAACATCGCCGACGCCGCCGGGCGGCATCGTCAGATCATCCCCGACGGGAAGCTGTGCAGCGCGGGGCGGGACAAGTACCGGGGGCTGGACCAGGCCCGCGCCGACTGGCCGGCGACGCCGATGCCGGACGGCGGGCGGTTCACCTTCACCTACCGGGCGACCGCGCCGCACCGGGGCTCCTTCGAGCTGTACATCACCAAGGACGGGTACGACCCGACCCGGCCGCTGCGCTGGTCGGACCTGGAGAGCAGGCCGTTCGCGACCGTCACCGACCCGCCGCTGGCCAACGGCGCGTACACGATCGAGGCCACGTTGCCCTCGGGCAAGCGGGGCCGCCACCTGATCTACTCGATCTGGCAGCGCAGCGACAGCCCCGAGGCGTTCTACACCTGCTCCGACGTGGTCTTCGGCGGCGGGAGCGGGTCGTCCGCGCCGGGCAACGGCCAGGGGAACCCGACGGCGAATCCCACCTCGGCACCCACCGCCGTCCCGACCAGCGCGCCGACGACGGCCAAGCCGGTGACGCCGCCGCCGACGACCGCGCCGACGCACGACCACGAGCACCCGCTGCCGAGCCCCACGCCCACGTCCGGCAAGCCCGCGCCCGCCGACCCGCTGAGCCGCATCGCGGTCGGCGCGGGTGTGCAACCCGCCCGGGTGACGCGCGGCCAGGCGGTCACGGTCACGGCGGTCTGCGCCGGCAGCCGGGTGGTGTCGGTCGCCTCCAACGCGTTCGCGCGCCGTACCGTCGCGGCCACCGCCCGTTCCGCCACCTGGTATCCGACGGTGAGCGTCTCGAACAGGGCCAGGTCCGGGGTCTACGCCGTGTACGTGCGGTGCGCCGACGGGGGTTTGGCCAGGGCCGCGCTCACGGTCGGCTGAGGCCGGGCCGCCGTCGGCGCCCGCAGGGTCCGCCACCCCGTGCTCGTCCACCCCGTGCTCGTCCACCCTGTGCCCGTCCACCCTGTGCCCGTCCGGCCCGTGCCCGTCCGGTCGGCCCGGTCATCGTCCGTGACGTCGATGGCCGGGCCGTCGGCGTATCGGCCCTTATGGGACGGCGTGTGGTCGGTGGCGTTCCATCCGTCCGGCACCATGTCGACCGCGTGCAGTGTGGAGCCGAGGATCCAACCGCTCACGAAGACCGGCTGACCGCCGTCGATCCGGACGTCGGCGGCACCGCAAGGCCGCCCGTACGACCCCCACAAAGGCGTGGCCCGCTCGGATGGCGTACAAGAAGCGCGGCATACTGCTGCGATTGAGGCATGTAGTGCGTAATGATGCACAGTCATAGGCCGCCTGCCGGTGCACACTGACAGCGCCGGGAAGCCGCCCCGGCGACCAAGATGATCACCGCGGCGTGATGCCGAAGCGGTTATGGCTCAGGAGGTTCGCATGACTGCTGCCGGGCAGCGTCTGACCCGCGCGGCGGTGCCCCCAAGCACGCTCGCGCTGTGGGCGCTCGGGACGTTTCTCGTGGTGAACCTCTTGATCGTGGAGGCGTTGTTCCTCACGTCGGGCACGGGCAAGAACCCCGAGCTGACCGTCGCCAAGTTCTTCGGCCTGCACGCCGCGCTGCTCATGATGCTGCAGCTGCTGCTGGTGGCCCGCCTGCCGTGGCTGGATCGGCGGCTCGGCATGGACCGGCTCACCTCCTGGCACCGGTGGGTCGGCTTCGCGCTGCTGTGGACGATCGTGCTGCACGCCGTCCAGATCGTGTTCGGGTACGCCACCCTGGACCGGACGTCGATGGTGCGGACGTTCCTGGCGCTGGCGGGCGTGCCCGCGTCGCTGCTCGGGATGTGCGCCGCCGCCGTCATCATCGCGATGGCGACCGTGTCGATCCGGGCCATCCGCCGCAGGCTGTCGTACGAGGTGTGGCACGCGCTGCACATCCTGCTGTACGTGGCCCTCATGCTCGCCCTCACGCACCAGTTCCTTGAGGGCACCACGTTCACCGTCACCCCGCTGTCGACCGCGTACTGGTGGACCCTGTGGGCCCTGGTCATCGGCGCGCTGGTGGTGGGCCGGATCGTCGTGCCGCTGCGTCGCAACGCCTACCATCGGTTCCGCGTCGCCGCCGTCGTGCCGGAGTCGCCGAAGGTGACCTCGGTCTACGTCACCGGCCGGAACCTCGACCGGCTGCCGGCGCGGGCGGGCCAGTTCTGCATCTGGCGCTTCCCCGGCCACAACCACTGGTGGCAGGCGAACCCGTTCTCCCTGTCGGCCGCGCCCGACGGGCGCTCCCTGCGCCTGACCGCGAAGGCCGTCGGCACGACCAGCGCCGGGCTGCGCGAGCTGCCGGTCGGCACCCGCGTCTTCGTCGAGGGCCCGTACGGGGCCTTCACCACCCTGCATCGCAGCAGGCCGGGCACCCTGCTCATCGCGGGCGGCGTCGGGATCACCCCGATCCGCGCCCTGCTCGAAGAGCTCGACGGCTCGATCGTCGTCCTGTACCGCGTTCCCACGGTGAACGACGCCGTCCTGCTCAACGAGCTGCAGTCGCTGGCGCGGGGCCGCGGCGCGCAGCTGCACCTGCTCACCGGCCGCACCGGCGAGGGCTCGCCGCCGAACACGCCGTTCGCGCCGCAGAACCTCTACAGCCTCGTTCCCGACATCGCCGAGCGCGACGTGTACGTCTGCGGCCCGCCGGCGATGACCGAGGCCGTCGAGGAGAGCCTGCGCGCGCTGAACGTGCCGCGCGGCCAGATCCACGCCGAGAAGTTCGGCTTCGCCTGATCCGGGCGTACGGCGGCCCGGAGCCGTGCGCGCGGTGCGCGAGCG
Organism: Thermopolyspora sp. NPDC052614; assembly: GCF_040678635.1. Taxonomy (NCBI): domain Bacteria; kingdom Bacillati; phylum Actinomycetota; class Actinomycetes; order Streptosporangiales; family Streptosporangiaceae; genus Thermopolyspora; species Thermopolyspora sp. NPDC052614. The sequence goes on along the minus strand of NZ_JBFATZ010000003.1, from coordinate 506,203 downwards.
GCCCCGGGCCTCCTCGGGACGCCGGGTGCTGCGCGGCCTGCTCGACCTCGGTCGGCCCGCCGACGACCTCGCCGCGGCAGTCGTCGGCAGCCCGGCCCGGCTGCTGCTCGGCGACGCCTGACGCGGGAGAGCTGAGATCGGGAAGCCTGACGGTCTCAGGCCACCAGGCCCCTGCGGTAGGCGTAGACCACCGCCTGCACGCGGTCACGCAGGTCGAGCTTGGTGAGGATGCGCGACACGTACGTCTTGACGGTCTCGTGGCTGATCACCAGCGTCGCGGCGATCTCGCTGTTGGATTGCCCGTCGGCGATGAGGCGCAGCACCTCCAGTTCGCGCGGGGTCAGCGCGGGGTCGTCGGGCGCGTCCTCGGTGGGACGGATCCGCGCCGCGTACCGGCCGACGAGCTGCCGGGTCACCTCGGGCGCCAGCAGGGCGCAGCCCGAGGCGACGGTGCGGATGCCGTGCAGCAGTTGCGGCGGCGGCGCGTCCTTGAGCAGGAACCCGCTCGCGCCCGCGCGCAGCGCCTTGTAGACGTACTCGTCCAGGTTGAACGTGGTCACCACGAGCACCTTGACGGGATGCTTCACCCCGGCGCCGGCGAGCAGGCGGGTCGCCTCGATGCCGTCGAGCAGCGGCATCCGGACGTCCATCACCACGATGTCCGGCCGCAACCGGCGGGCGAGATCGACCGCGGCGCGGCCGTCGCCGCACTCGCCCACCACCTCCATGTCGGGCTGCGCGTCGATGATCGTCGAGAATCCCGTGCGGATCAGCGGCTGATCATCGCAGACCAGGACCCGGATCGGCGCGGTCACGACGCGCCGCCCGCCGGGATGCGCGCGGTCACCGCGAAGCCGCCGTCATCCCGCCGGTCGGCACTGAACTCGCCGCCCAGGGCGGCGACCCGCTCGCCGAGCCCGGTCAGGCCGCGTCCGCTGCCGCCGGGGGAGCGGGTGCGGGTGCTGGGGGCGTCGGTGCCGACCTCCACCGTGATCTCTCCCTCGTCGTACCGCACGTGGACCACCGTACGGCTGCCATAGGCGTATTTCAGGGCGTTCGTCAGAGATTCTTGTACGACCCGGTAGGCCACGGATTCGGCGCCGCCGGCCGAGTCGGGCGGTGTGCCCTCCTCGGTGAACTCCACCGGCTGCCCGGCCTGGCGGGTGTGCTCCACGAGCGTGCGCAGGTCGCCGATGGCGGGTGACCTGACGTCGGCTTCGTGGTCGGGGTTGAGCAGGTCGAGCAGGTGCCGCAGGTCGGTGATGGCCCGCCGCCCGGCCTCGCCGACGGAGGCCAGGGCCTCATCGAGGCGGTCGGGGTCGGCGGTCAGGTAGCGTGCCGCCTCGGCCTGCACGACCATCGCGGTCACGTGGTGGGTCACCACGTCGTGGAGTTCGCGGGCGATGCGGGTGCGCTCGGCGGCGCGGGTGGCCTCGGCGACGTGGCGGCGGCGCTCGGCCTCGGCGGCGCGGGCGGTACGCAGCCAGTGGCCGACGCGCCACGCCAGCGCCAGCACCAGGTAGAACACCACGACCTCTGTCGGGGTCTCCCCGGGGCCGATCAGGCTGAAGGTGACCACCAGCGCCGCGAACGCCACGGACGCGAGGGCCGCCGTGACGCGCCGGTGCCGCTCCAGATGGGCGCCCGCGCTCATCAGCGCGACGAGCAGGCCGGTGCCGCCCAGCGTGTGGTAGCCGCGGAGCTGGTCGAGGGCGAAGCCGATCGACACCAGGGCGAGGCAGACGGCCGGCCATCTCCGCCGTACGGCGAGCGGAAGACACTGGAGGGCGACCGCCAGGACGGCCGGCGCGTCATAGGGACGGGTCGGCAGTCCGCCGAACTGCGTCCCGTCGCCCTGCAGCGTCGGCATGAGGGACACGACGGCCAGCGCCAGCCCGAAAGGAAGATCGCGGACCGTGACCGGAGACCGCCACCACACATCCGAGAGCAGCCGGAAATCGATCACCGTGAGAGGGTAGCGTTCACGCCCGTCCGCACGCCGCCCGACGACAAACCAGGCCGAATCGGCCGTGGGCGGGCGACGCGAACGCGCCTCGCCGGGCGGCGGCCGGGTTTCCGCGGATCGCGGTGCCGGAGGAGACCCCGTCCGCGAGGGCGAGGTGATCGCCGTCATCGGCCCCGGCCGCTCACCCCGACCTGCTCCAGCGGGCGAAGCGAGGCCGGCCCCGGTGCCGGCCTCGGTGCGGTGGACGGGCTCGTACGTCGGCTCCTTCATGACCAGGCCGGCCTTCGCCATCATCGCGCCCAGCGTGACCCAGTCTGCAGGAGCATCCCGGCCGGGGTCCTGGCCGAGCAGGGGGAATTCTCACCCTGTGGCCGAAACGCTCATCTCGAACCAGACCACACGACCATGGTCTTGTACGTGTGAGCCCCATTTGTCGGCGAGAAGATCTACCAGGCGGAGCCCGCGCCCGCCCTCGCTGTCTTGGTCCGCATTCAGGCGCGGTCGCAGGTCGTCCGCTGCCGACCCGTCATCGCACACTTCGACGCGTACCAGGTCGGCCCTGGGTGCGGACAGGGTCACCCTTACGGTGCCGTCGGGGAGTCGGCCCGAGTCCGAGTGCCTGACCGCGTTGCCGACCAACTCGCTCACCAGCAGTACGGCGTCTTCCACGGACGTTCCGTAACGCGAGATGAACGCGCGCCTCACGAACGCACGGGCCTTGGCCGCCGACTTCGGGACGCCCGGAAACTCCGCCTGGGCGATCAAACCGGGAACGATCACCGAATCACCACCAAGAGGTGAAGTGCTCCCGGCCGTGGCGGACGTGAAATCGCTATTGGCCTGATCTGCCTCGATCCGGTCGTGATCAGAATAAGCGGGGTGATTCTATGGCGATAAGGTACGGTTTTCCATTGCGTCAAGGTGCGCATCGGTCATTGCCTCTCGTGATTCGCAATTCTTCGCGCGGTGTCATCTCGGCGCACCGCATCTCACGAGCCAGACTGACCGACTTGTGCTGCTCTTTGTAATTGTTTTGTTACGACAATGGCCCCGCAGTGGCGGTTACGGTTCCTGTAGGACTGTTCCAGGTGCTTGTAGGACGACCTGAAGGAACCTCTGATGCCCGCCCCAAAACCTCTCAATCCAGAGGAAAGCATCCTCTCCTATTTTGGGTCTGAGTTGCGGAGGTACCGCGTGGGCAAGGGATGGAGTCAGGAGGAGTTGGGCAAACGTATGTTGTACTCAACTTCGCTCGTCGGACTAGTTGAAACGGCGAAGAGGCCGCCCTCGATCGAGTTCGCCCGCAAATGCGCGGAGGTATTCGGTACCGACACGTTCGTTCGCCTTCATGCATTGATCGGCAAGGAGTGCTATCCGTCCTGGTTTCGTCCCTTCTTGGAGTTGGAGCGAGAAGCAAGTGCGTTGCGTAGCTTTCAGCCGCTGATAGTTCCTGGCCTCTTACAGACGAGGGAGTACGCCTATACTCTGGTTCGTGCCGCATGTCCCCGCTGGACCGAGGATCAGGTCAACGATGCCGTGGACAAGCGCATGGGACGGCAAGAGATTTTGGAGCGGGCCAGCCCTCCCGCCTTCCTGGCGCTACTGGACGAAGCCGTCCTCGGTCGCCAGATCGGCGGCGCAGAGATCATGCGTCAGCAATTGGACAAGCTCGTCCGGATCTCGGAATGTCCGCACGTCACGATCCAGGTCGTTCCGTTGTCGGCCGGCGTCCATGCCGGTCTGGAAGGACCCATGGTCATTACGTCCTTTGTCGGACGTCCCGACATCGCATACCTCGAATCTCACGCTCGTGGTGAGATCATCTCGGACCCGGAGGAGGTGGAAGCGCTGACGGGGCGCCTGGACGCCATTAGAGCGCTGGCTTTGCCGCAGTCCACGTCGATAGATCTGATCAGGAGGATGGTGTAGTTGAGCCCCACCAACGCGCTGTGGCGCAAGTCCTCGTACAGCGGCGGGAGCGGAGGCGACTGTGTGGAGGTGGCCACGAACCTGCCCGGTATCGTCGCCGTCCGCGACAGCAAGAACCCCACAGGCCCCGCCCTCGTCTTCACGTCCGCTGAATGGAACGCGTTCCTTGATGGCGTCAGGAGAACTCGGCGCCTGCAGTAGTCGATAGGTACGCACAACACCTCTCCACGTCCACGTGATGTGGGTGACCGGCGCGGAGACGACCCGGGCGTGGTCAGGAGGGAGTGGACCGAGCCAACGACGGAGTCTACGACACCCCCTGACGGGCAGGGGGGCTCAGGCGTCGGGGGAGGCGGAGGTGAGGCGGCGGATCAGGGCGACGGAGGCGTCGATCAGCTCGTCCGCCTCGGCCTCGGTCTCGCAGACGGCCACCTCGCGGGAGGCCTCGGCGATCGCGACGGTGAGGACGGCGGTGGTGAGGCGGTCGAGCGGGGTGTCCTCCGCGCCGAGCAGGACGGCGTTCTGGCGGACCCACTCGCGTCCGCGGGTACGGCGGACGAGCTCGAAGCCGGGCGGGGCGTCGCCGTCCATGAACAGCCGGGTGAGGTCGCGGCGCTGCCACGATCCCCGCAGGTAGGCGCGGGCCCCGGCGATGAACAGCTCGACGGGGTCGGTCACGCCCGCCTGGCGGGCCTCGGCCACGCCGGACGCGGCGGCCTCCTCGGAGGCGCGGTGATGGTCCTCCCAAAGCGCCAGGTACAGCTCCGTCTTGCCGCCGAAGTGGTGGTAGAGGCTGCCCACGCTGCAGCCCGCCCGCTCGACCACGTCGGCGATGCCCGCCTCGGCGAAACCGCGTTCGGCGAAGACCGCGCGGGCGGCGTCGAGCATGCCGCGGCGGGTCTGGGCGGTGCGGTTCCACTCCCAGGCGCCGCTCCTGGCGGCGGACTTGCGGACCATCGCGGCTCCCTGCGGTCGGTGGCGTCCCCGGACGCACACTCTAATTTTTGGAATCGCGTTCTGCTATCGGTTGACAGGGCTCTGGCCTGCGCCTCATTCTGGAACCCATTCCTAGATGATGATTCTAGAAACGAGTTTCCCCCATGGACTTCTCCCTCAGCCCCGAGGAGCGGCAGATCCGCGACACCGTCCGGTCCTTCGTCGAGAAGGAGGTCATGCCGCTGGAGCCGGAGGTGCTGCGCAACGAGCGCGAGGGCCGTCCGCCGCTGGAGCCCGGCGTGCTGCGCGACCTGCGGGAGAAGGCGAGAAGGTCGGGCCTGTGGGGCATCGACACCCCCGAGGAGTACGGCGGCGCCGACCTCGGCCCGATCATGTCCGCGATCATCACGATGGAGCTGCGCCGTACCTTTGTGCCGTTCACCTTCGGCGGCAGCGCCGACAACATCCTGTTCGCCGGCGCCGAGGAGCAGAAGGCGCGCTACCTGATCCCGGTCATCGAGGGCGAGCGCCGCTCCTGCTTCGCCATCACCGAGCCGGGCGCCGGCTCCGACGCCCGCAACATCCGCACCCGGGCCGTCCGCGACGGCGGCGAGTGGGTGATCAACGGCGAGAAGACGTTCATCACCAACGGCCACGAGGCCGACTTCGCCATGGTCTTCGCCCAGGCCGAGGGGTACGGCGTCACCTGCTTCCTCGTCGACCGGGAGATGGGCTGGACCTCCGAGCCCATCCCGACCATGGGCGAGTGGGGTCCCGCGTCGCTGGTGTTCCAGGACGTACGCGTGCCGGAGGAGAACGTGCTCGGCGAGCTCGGCGGCGGGTTCGAGCTGGCCATGCGGTGGATCGGGCAGGGCCGGTACCGGATCCCGGCGATGGCGGTCGGGGCGGCCGAGCGCCTGCTGCAGATGGCGATCGACTACGCCAAGATCCGCAAGTCGATGGGCCAGCCGATCGCCGAGTACCAGGCCATCCAGTGGATGATCGCCGACTCCCAGGTGGAGATCGAGGCCGCCAAGTGGCTCACCCTGTACGCGGCCTGGCGGGTGCAGCAGGGCATGGACGCCCGGCACGCCATCTCGATCGCCAAGCTCGACGGGGCCGTGATGGCGAACAAGGTGGTGGACCGGGTGCTGCAGATTCACGGCGGCATGGGGTACACCAAGGAGCTGCCCATCGAGCGTTGGTACCGGGAGCTGCGGGTGATGCGGATCTTCGAGGGCACCGACGAGATCCAGCGGCGCACGATCGCCCGCAACCTGCTCAAGGGCCACGTACGGCTCGGCGGCATCGGAGAGTGACCACCCGCGACCGCCGTACGCCCGCCCGGCGCGGGTAGACCGGGCGGGCCCGGGGAGTCACGAGGGGAGTCGCGCGGGGAGTCGCGCGAGGAGTCACGGCCTGAAGCGGGCGGTTCCTCTGTCGATCACGATCGTCCCGTCGTCCTTCGCGGTGCGGAACAGGGCCGTGTCGCCGTCCACCCACATCGACACGGTCAGCGACTCGCCGGGGAACACGGGCGCGCTGAACCGGGCGGACATCGCGGCGAAGCGGGCCGGGTCGGAGTCGGCGAGGGTGTGCAGCAGGGCGCGGCCGGTGAAGCCGTACGTGCACAGGCCGTGCAGGATCGGGCGGGGGAATCCGGCGCGGGCGGCGAACACCGGGTCGGAGTGGAGCGGGTTGCGGTCGCCGGAGAGGCGGTAGAGCAGCGCCTGCTCCGGGCGGGTGCGGTAGGTGACCTGGTGGTCCGGCGACCGCTCGGGCGCCTTCCAGTCCGAGGCCGGGCCGCGGGATCCGCCGAAGCCGCCCTCGCCGCGGATGAACACCGAGCTGCGCGAGGTGATCACGGGGTCGCCCGACTCCGGGTCCACCGCGCGGGACTCGATGACGACGAGGGCCGCCGAGCCCTTGTCGTACATGCCGGTCACCGTCGAGGTGATCCGCACCGTGCCGGCCGGGGCGAGGGGGCGGTGCAGCTCGAAGCCCTGCTCGGCGTGCACGAGCATCGCCGTGTCGAAGTCGCCGAGCTCGGTGGAGCGTCGGCCGCCCTGCGAGGCCAGCACCGCGAACGTGGGCAGCACCCGCTGCTCCACGCCCGCGGAGTTCTCGGTCGTGAAGGCCAGCTCGGCGGTGGGGTCGTCCAGACCGGCCCCGACGCCGACCGCGTAGAGCAGGGTGTCCTTGCTGGTCCAGCTCTTCTCGACCGGCTCGGACTCGACGCCGATCAGGTCGTGGTTCAGCGCCATGCGCTCTCCTTGGTTGAATTGAATACTAGAATTCGATTCTAGGGGTGGTCATCCGGCTGTCAACAATCCTCTTCCGCCGACGCGGGCCTCGTGTTATTCTCGACTTGAGATTGTCTCAGAGTGAGAAGGATTCCCGATGGGTGAGCCCGAGGAGCGGTACCTGGACGCCTACGATCCGCGCGACTACGACCCCGTCTCGGTCACGGTGGACGTGGTGGCGCTGACGATCCGCGACGGCGTCCTGCATGTCCTGCTCGTACGCCGGGGCCACCCGCCGTACGAGGGACAGTGGGCCCTGCCCGGAGGTTTCGTCCGAGGCGTGCGCGACGCCGAGGACCTGCCCGACGCGGCGGCGCGCGAGCTGGCCGAGGAGACGGGCCTCAGCGCCAAGACGATGACGTCCCGCATGCACCTGGAACAGCTCGCCACCTACGGCAAGCCCGGCCGCGACCCGCGCATGCGGGTGATCTCGGTCGCGTACCTGGCGTTCGCCCCCGAACTGCCCGACCCGGAGGCGGGCAGCGACGCGGCCGACGCGGCGTGGGTGCCGGTGGAGTCGCTGGGCCTGACCGAGTCGGGCGGCCAGCGCCCCGGCACGACCCGCCGCCTGGCGTTCGACCACGCGCGCATCCTCGCCGACGGGCTGGAGCGGGCGCGGTCCAAGCTCGAGTACACGCCGCTCGCCTCCGCCTTCTGCGACGCCGAGTTCACCATCCCCGAGCTGCGCGCCGTGTACGAGGCGGTGTGGGGCGAGGAACTGCACGCGGGCAACTTCCACCGCAAGGTCCTGTCGGTGCCCGGCTTCGTGGAGAGCACCGGCGAGATGACCGAGCGCGGCGGGCGGCGCGGCGGCCCGCGCGCCCGCCTCTACCGCGCCGGCGACGCCCGGCTGCTGCACCCGGCGCTGCTGCGGCCCAGCCGGGAGGAGGAGATCAGATGAACCCCGACGACCTGCTCCGGGCGCTCACCCGGCTCGCCCGGGCGCGCACGCCACAGGAGCTGTTCGGCCACTACCCCGCCGCCGACCCCACCTACGACCCTGCCTACGACCCCGCCGACGACGACACAGGCGCCGCCGACGGGCACGTCTACCGGCTCGGCGCCGAGATCGCCCGGGGCGACCTGGCCACCCTGTACGCGGCCGAGCGCGCCGGAACCGACCCGGTGCTGCTCAAGGTCCCCCGCGACCCCGCCGACAGCGACCTGATCGACCGCGAGGCCGTGGCGCTGCGCCAACTCGTCGCGGACGGCGACGAACGCTTCCGGCCGTACGCGCCGACGCTCGTGGAGAGCTTCCGGCACTACGACACCGCGACCGGCGCCCACCGCCAGATCAACGCGATCGCCCGGCTGGAGGGCTTCCACAGCCTCGCCGAGGTGCGCGCCGCCTACCCGGACGGGCTCGACCCGCGCGACGTCGCCTGGATGTGGCGGCGGCTGCTGGTGGCGCTCGGGTTCGCCCACCGCGCCATGGTCGTGCACGGCGCCGTGCTCCCCGAGCACGTGCTCATCCACCCCGAGCAGCACGGTTTGGTGCTGGTCGACTGGTGTTACTCGGTGCCCGGCTGCTACGCCGGCGTCGATCCCAGCCGCCTGGTCCCCGCGATGATCGACCGCTACGCCGCCTGGTACCCCGAGGAGGTGCCCGGACGGCGGCCCGCGAGCCCGGCGACCGACATCCACATGGCCACCCTGTGCATGGCCCATCTCCTGCCCGACGAGGTGCCAAGGCCGCTGGGGCGGTTCATCCGGGGCTGCACGCTCGCCGACCAGCGGAGCCGGCCGTACGACGCCTGGGGACTGCTCGCCGAGCTCGACGAGATCTTGGAGACCCTGTACGGCCCACGCCGCTTCCGTCCCTTCCGCTTTCCCCAGGACCTCCCCCAGGACTTCCCCCAGGATTTCCCCCAGGACGCAGCATTGAAGGAGAACCCTCATGGGTAGCGGAGTTTGGTCCACCGACGTCTACGACGCCGCGCGCAGCTACCGCGCGGCCACCGGCGCCAGCGCGTTCGCGTACAGCGAGAGCGGCGCCGTCAGCACCCACCCGGACCTCGACCCGCACGGCGTCGCCTTCCGGGAGAGCCGGGACAGCGACGAGCACCCCGACTCCCTCGCGATCGCGGTCCTGTTCGACGTCACCGGCTCGATGGGCACCGTGCCCCGGGTGCTGCAGACGAAGCTGCCGAACCTGCTCGGCCTGCTCATCCGCAAGGGGTACGTCGAGCACCCGCAGATCATGTTCGGCGCGGTCGGCGACGCCACCTGCGACCGGGCGCCGCTGCAGATCGGGCAGTTCGAGTCCGACAACCGGATGGACGACGACCTCGGCAAGATCCTGCTGGAAGGCGGGGGCGGCGGTCAGATGACCGAGTCGTACGAGCTGGCCATGTACTTCATGGCCCGCCACACCTCCATCGACTGCTTCGAGAAGCGGGGACGGCGCGGCTACCTGTTCATGATCGGCGACGAGTTCGCCTACCCGAAGGTGGACCGAAAGCTGGTCTCCAAGGTCATCGGCGACCGGATCGGCGAGAACATCCGCACCGAGGACATCGTGGCCGAACTGCGCCGCATGTACGAGGTGTACTTCATCATCCCCGAGGGCGGATACCACTCCGGCGACTCCCGGCTGCGGGACTACTGGCGGCGCCTGCTCGGCCAGCACGTGCTGTTCCTGGACGATCTGGACGCGGTCTGCGAGACGATCGCGCTCACGATCGGCCTGTCGGAGGAGGCCATCAACCTGAGCGAAGGGCTGGAGCACCTGGAGGAGGTCGGCTCCGACGCCGGCTCCTCGGTCGCGCGGGCCCTGGCCGGCCTCGACACCCGCCGCGACACCGCACGCGGGGCCGCCAAGGAGGGGAGCGGCCCCGCCCCGAACGGCCACTCATCGGACGGCCGGACCGCGAACGGTCGTCCGATGAGTGGTCCCACCGCCGGCAGGCCCACGCGCCCCGCGCTCGACCGCGCCCGCCGCGAAGGACACACCCGGCTGCGGTGACCCCGCGCCGGAACCCCCATGAACAACAACGAACCCCCACAACGAACCCCCACAACGAACCCCCACAACGAACCCCCACAACGAACCCCCACAACGAGCACCAAGGAATCACCATGAACCACCGACGGATCGCCCCGGGCCACCTGCGGCCCGCGGCGAGCCGCCGACCGCCGGCCGGCGGATCCACGACGGGCCCCCGATGAGCCACCGCATCGTCGTCGATCTCGGCTTCGGAGACGCGGGGAAGGGCACCGTCGTGGATTGGCTCTGCGCGCGGGGGCCGGAGCCCGTCCACGCGGTGGTCCGCTTCAACGGGGGCGCCCAGGCCGCGCACAACGTGGTCACCCCCGACGGACGGCACCACACCTTCGCCCAGTTCGGCTCCGGCACCTTCACCCCCGGCGTGCGTACGCACCTGTCCCGTTTCATGCTGGTCGATCCCCTCGCGCTGGCCGCCGAGGCACGCCACCTCGCCGAGGTCGGCGTGCCCGACGCCCTCGACCGGCTCACCGTCGACGCCGACGCCCTGCTCACCACCCCCTACCACCGGGCCCTGGGCCGCGCCCGTGAACTCGCCCGGGGCGCGGCCCGGCACGGCTCCTGCGGCATGGGCATCGGCGAGACGATGGCCTACTCCCTCGCCCACCCCGACGCCGCGCCCCGCGTCGCCGACTGCCGCGCACCCGCACGGCTGCGCCGCCGCCTGGCCGCCCTGCGCGACCACTACCACGACGCGTTCCCGAAGGCGGCCGAACAGGCACCGGACGTTCAGGCCCTGGACGTTCAAGTGCCGGACGTTCAGGTGCCGGACGTGGACGACTGCGTGGCCGCATTCGCCGCCTTCGCCAAGCGGGTCCGCGTCGTCGGCGACGATCACCTGGCGACCCTGCTGCGGGCCGGGCCGGTGGTCTTCGAGGGCGCCCAGGGCGTACTCCTCGACGAGTGGCACGGCTTCCACCCCTACACCACGTGGTCCACGACCACCTACGCCAACGCCGAGACCCTCCTCGCCGAGGCGAACGCCGCCGGGTCCGCCCGCCGCCTCGCCGTCGTCCGCGCGTACATGACCCGGCACGGCCCCGGCCCCTTCGTCACCGAGGACCCCGTGCTCACCGCCGGGCTCCCCGACCGCCACAACGGCTTCGGCCCCTGGCAGGGCGCGTTCCGCGTCGGCCACCTGGACCTCGTCGCCCTCCGCTACGCCCTGAGCGTCGCAGGCGGAGCCGACGAACTGGCCGTCACCCACCTCGACGTCGCCCGCGACCGACGCGACCTGCTGATCTGCGACGCCTACCGCGTCGGCCCCGACCTCGTCCACCACCTGCCGACCCACCCGCCCGGCGACCTCGCCCGCCAGGAGACCCTGACCCGCCGCCTGCTCACCGCCGAGCCCGTCTACCGCCCCATGACCGACCCCGTCGAAGAGCTCGGCTCGGCCACCGGTCTCCCGATCACCCTCCGCTCCCACGGCCCCACCGCCGCCGACAAAACCCCGACCTCCCCCCGCTCGCACACCCCCGCCCAACCGTCCCGCACCGCCGACCGGGCTCCCTCACGGTCAGCCGCCGGGCCCGGTGTTCTGAATCGGGGCTCCGTCCCAACCGGGCGGCAGATCCCCCCGCTCCACGGGACTGGGCAGGGGTGACGGCGGACGGTCGGGCACGCGGGCGGGCCGCGCCCCGGCGACCGCCGCCTTCAACGTGGCCCGGTCCACCTCTTCGAGCACGCCCGCCAACGTGATGTGATGATCCCCGCGTACGGCGACGTACTCGTGGCGTCCCCCGCCCACCCGATACCAGCCGACCTCGTCCCGCTCACACCGCACCGGCGCGTCCCACGGCTGGGCGTCCGTCACCGGCACGTCGGGACACTTCGCGTCCGTCATGACGCCGCGATCCACCGCGAGCCACACCTGCCACCCGTTGCCCGCGACGTAGGAGGCCCCGAACCCGTCCTCGCCGACTATTCCGACGGACTGCCTGGCCAGCGTGTACCCCTTCACCGTCACGTCATAGATGAGCTCGGGCGCCGCGCCCCGCTGCCGCGCCTGGTCGATCACCGCCTCATCGAGCACCCCGGCGTCGCGCGCCCCGACCGACCCGGCTCCGCCCAGCAGCGATCGCCCGCCCACCACCAGCACCCCGAGGAGAACGGCGATTCCGGCGAACACCAGCACGATTCGCGTCATACCACCACTGTCCTTCGATCCGAGAGCGGGCACGAGCGGGCATAACTCGTCCGATCTTGTGGCTGGGGATGGACTCAGGGGCGGCGACTCCGAGCGGCTCGGCGGCTACCGCGTCGGAAGCCGTTTGGGAGAAGGCGGACAGGGCGTCGACGCCACCGCCGAGACGAGGATCAGGACGCCGACGGCCACCTGGTTCCATCCCTCGTTCCATCTCCTCGCCGTCATCGGCCTACTCTCGCGGCCGATCGTCGTGGGCCGAGCCGTACTCGCAAAGGTCGCGGAGTTCGCAGATGCCGCACTGCGGGACGCGGGCCCGGCAGATCGTACGGCCGTGCGTGATGAAGGCCACGTGCAGGTCGTATCTGATATCGGGTGGAATGCGCGGGGTGAGGAGGTCGTGTGCCTTCTCGGCCGTCGTGCCCGGCGGGACCCAGCCCAGTCGGGTGACGATGCGATGGACGTGGGTGTCGACGGGGAAGGCGGGGCGGCCCATCGAGAAGACGAGTACGCAGGCGGCCGTTTTGGGGCCGATGCCGGGGAGCGAGGTGAGGTAGGAGGTGACGGTCTCGTCGTCGAGGTCGTGTAGCCGGTCGAGGTTGATGCGGCCCTCGCGTTCCTCGATGGCGTGCAGGATGCGCTGGATGCGCCGTGACTTCACCTCGGCGATGCCGCCGGGGCGGATGGCGTCCGCGACCTCGTCGGGCGGCGCGTCGGCGACCTGCTCCCAGTTTGGGAAACGCTCTTTCAGTCGGGTGAACGCCCGTCCGGAGTTGACGTCCGAGGTGGCCTGGGACAGTACGGTGGCGACGACCTGGTCGACGATCGGCAGTGGCTCGCCGGGGACGAAGGGCCCCTGGCGGGCCCGCATTCGGCGCAGCACCTCCCTGATCAGCTCCGGATCGGGCATCGTCAAGTGCGCTCCTCGTCGTGAACGGCCCACCCCGAACCGGGCCGCACCGCCGGACGGGGCATCGGTCGCGTGCGACCGTGGCCGACGCGGTCAACCAAGATTACGAAGTATGCCGGATCGCCAGTCCGCGACAACCCGGGTGCCCCTCCCGGGTTCTGACGCCGGGAGGGCGCTCCATCGGCGCGGCGGGCTTTGTGCGCGGCCGGTGTGGTTGAGATTCCTGCGAACCGGGTGCCGCCGCGAAGGTCAGGGCGATGAGGTGATGTCGAGGGCGGCGGCGAAGTCGATCATGGGCCAGGGGTTGGTGTCGTTTGTGGTGCCGTCAAACTTGCGGAACCAGTGGGCGTCGATGACGGCGGGGGTCTGGCCGAGGTCGATGGTGCCGTTGATTTCGAAGGTGGTGGTTTGGCCGGCCGTGCCCTGCTCGATGGGGAGCCAGAAGGTGACGGTGTCGGCCTGGCGGAACCAGTAGCCGCCGGTGGGGTGCAGATCTGGGCGTTTCATTAGATCGGTGAAGGTGAGGCGGCCGTCCTTCTCGGCGCGCCAGACCCCCGCGCCCAGCCAGCCGGCGGCGATGTTGCGCCAGGCGGGGTCGCCGAGGAGCTGGTTGAGCTTCTGGTAGGGAGGCTGTAGGCGCAGGCTGACGGGCAGGGGCTGGCCCGCCCACGGGCGGTCGTCGATCACACCGGTCCTTTCGGGCGTCGCCGCCGAACCCGGGCCGGGGGTGAGGGAGGCGGGGACGGTCACGGCCGGGGGAGGGGGCTGGGTGGGAGTGGCGACCGGGGAACGGTCGATGGCGAGGTTGGCTTGCGTGCCCGAGGTGAGTTCGGACGGGGTGCCCGCGGTGAGTCCGCCCGCGAGGAGGAGGCAGGGGACGAGGGTGGGCGCCAGATAGGGGGCCAAACGGTGGCGGGTGGCGCGCAGCGGAGTCCAGACGCGTAGCCAGAGGGGGGCGATCAGGGGCCAGTTGACCAGGAGGACGGCCATCTCGGCGAGTTCGGTGCGGGCCGCCGCGAGTTTGCGGGGCAGTCCGTCGATCGCCGTGGCCAGCGCGTCGCCGAACGAGGAGTCGAGCAGCATGTGGGCGAGCACCTCGAACAGCGACACTCCGGCCAGCCACAGCACGTACGCCAGCGGCCACAGGGCGGCCAGCGCGGCCGTGCCGCCGGGCCACGAGCGTGCGGACCACAGCCGCAGCCGCGACGGCGGGTGGCTCAGCAGCCCGAAGATCCGGTGGAGTACGCCGACGTGCGGGCGCGTGGGGCCGAGCGCGCGTGCCAGGGCGCTGGGGCCGACCACGTTGACCGCGTACCGGTCGGCGCTCAGCTCGGCGACCCACAACCCGGCGACCGGCAGGATCAGGCTGATCGGGATCTCGAACGCGGCCAGGAGCGCGGGCAGGACCGCCGCCGAGGCGGCGGGCCCGCCCAGCAGGACGTAGAACGTCACCGGGATCACGGCGAGCACGATGAGCGCGACGGCCCAGATCCGTACCAACCAGGCGAACGGGCTGGCGAGGCCGACGATCAGGTGGTCGCCTTGGCGCAGGTGGGCGACCTCGTGCAGCAGTACGGCCTGCGCCGCCTCCCGATCGGTGCCCCACAGGCGGACCAGCGGGGGGTACACGGCCACCCGCGCCTCCCGCCACCCGACCGGGTAGACGCGGGCCAGCCGGTCGTGACGCTCGCCGAGGCGGATCCCCGCGCCGGGGGCGTGCCGCCGTACGAACGCCTCCATCTGGTTGAGCACCGGATCGTCGCCCGGAGGCAGCAGCCGGTGGCGACGCTCCACCCATCGGCCGCGCGTGCCCGGCAGCAGCACCCCGGCGAGTCCCGCGAGAAGCAGCAGCGCGGGCAGGAACTCCAGCAGGCCGGAGGCGGTCAGGACCGCGACCCCCGCCCGCTCGACCCCCGTGCCGAGGTAACCGAACAGGGTGGCCATGCCTTCGACGTCCTCGGCGATGCTCGCGATGGCCTGCGGCGCGTTCGGGGCGAGCACCCCGAGGAAGTACAGCCACAGCCACGGCGGCAGCATCCATCCCGAGCCCTCGCCCCGCGTCGCGGGCAGCGCGGCGGCCGGTGACGCGGTGGCCGTCGCCGCTTGCGCGGCCGGAGGCGCGGAGGGCGGGCTCCCGGCGAGCGCTCGCAGGAAGGCGTCGATCTCGGCCGGGTCGCGGTCCTGCCGGAAGACGAGCTTGAGCGTGTCGTAGGTGAGCGCTTCGGCCCGCTCGGGCGCGACGCCGTGCGCCCGCAGCCGCTCCCGCAGTCCCGCGATCGCCTGATCCAGCGCCGGAGCCGAGGCGGCAGGGTCAGAGGCCGGCGCGGGTGCCTGTGCCTGTTCGAACCCATGGCCGGACGCTTGAGCGGATGCCGGGTCGGGCCCGTGAGCGGGTTCTGAGCCGGGGTGGGCTTGTGGACCGGCCCCTGGAGCAGGGCCGCCCTGGCCGTACGCCGGAGCAGGCCCTTGATCAACCCATCGGACAGGGTCGGGCGGGGTCCCGCGGGCCGCCGCCCGCATGGCCAGCAGCGCGATCACCCCGGCCAGGGGGTGGTTGCCCAGTAGCCCGAGCAGATCACCGGACACGACCCGGAGCGCGTCCAGGATGATCGGCAGCTCGGCGGCCCCGGCGCCGCCGAATCCCCCCGGCTCGGCCGCCGTGGATCGCATCAGGTCGCGGCGGCGTCGCCCGCCGGACACGTACGCGGCGCCGACGCGTTCGGCCGACGCGGCCTCGGCCGGAGCCAGTTGTTCGGCCAGGCGCCGGGACCAGACCGCGACCGCGTCCACGGGCCCTCCCTACCAGTAGGTAATTCGCACACAGATCGTGACATTTAACGAAGGGAACGGTCCAGTAATTCTTTTCGCTATGCGCTATAAATCTGGATAAATCTGGTCATGCGTTCGGACAGCCGATCCCGGGAGGCGGGGAATGGCGGCATCGACGCCACGAGGACCTCGGCGAATGGGTCCCTGGCCCCCTAACACCTTCCTGGGCGCGCTGTCGCCGGCGACCAGGGAGAAGATGCTCACGCTCGGCACCCCCGTCCAGGTCTCCAGCGGTCAGATGCTGATCCTCGAAGGCGAGCGGCGCAACCGGGACGTCTTCCTCATCACCCACGGCTACGTGAAGGTGGTCAGCAACAGCGAGGACGGCAAGGTCGTGCTGCTCGCCATCCGCGCCGACGGCGACATCGTCGGCGAGCTGGCCGCCCTCGACGGCGGTCCGCGCTTGGCGTCCGTGGTCACCGTCGGCTCCTGCTTCGTACGAAAGATCGGGCAGGCCGAGTTCCGGGACTTCCTCCGCCGGCATCCGGACGCCGCGCTCGCCGCCAACGTCATCGTCTCGGCGAAGCTGCGCCTGTCCACCTGGTACCGCGTCGAGTTCGGCACCTCCGCCGTGCCGGTACGCGTCGCCCGCACGCTGCTCTACCTCGCCACCCGGTACGGCGAGCCGACCCCCGACGGCGTGCTCATCGGCTCGCTGACCCAGCCCGAGCTGGCCGCGATGATCGGGTCCCGCGAGGCCACCGTGTACAAGATCTTGAAAGCCCTGCGCACCGACAACGTCATCGAGACCAAATACGGCCGGATCCTGATCCGTGACCGGGCCGCACTCTGCGCCAAGGCGGGAATTTCCGGAATCCCGCCTGAATACGGTGTGTGGCCCGGTCAGGCACCGCAGAGTGATGAGCATTGACGAGATCATGGTCAGCTCATCGGAGGGCGTATGGAAGTCTCGGACCCGGTGCGGCGACTGTGCGTGGCGGTGGCCGCCGACGGCCCGGACCGCGGCCGTGACCGGCCCGCGCACCCGCCCGCGCATCGGCCGACATATCGGTCGGCATATCGGTCGGCGCGGCAGCAGGTGTCGCAGGTCGTCCGGCAGGTCGCGCGCGCGGTGGAGGACGCGAGCATGGCGGCCGGGCTCGACCAGGCCACCTTGCAGATCCTGCCCGCCGGCGTGCTCGTCGTGCTCAACTCCGGGGTCAACGAGGCCCGCGTCGTCACCGACCTCACCCGCGAACTGCGCAACGCCCTGTGGCGCCGGAACCAGCGGCACGCCGACAGCCGCCTGCGCTGCAGGATCTCCTACCATCAGGGGCTGGTACGGCTCACCGACGAGGGCTTCGAGGGGCAGGCGGTGACGGTGGCCGGCGACCTGTGCGCCAGCGCGGCCCTCCGCGCGGCCCTCGCCGAGGATCCCCGCCACGACCTCGCCATGATCATCTCCGGGCGTCTTCTCGACGATCTCGCCTACCCGGAGTCCGACGGCCTGCACAGGCACCACTTCCGCCCGGTCACCGTCCCCACGGGAGGCAGGTCCATCCTCGCGTACATCTACAGCCACGACCAGCCGACATGATCACCCCGCCTGATTCGCCCGGCTTATCGGACGTCGGCGTCGCCGACGCGGCGGCGCTGCGCCGCCTCGGCATCGACCTGGTGGCGCAGGGCGATCACGACCGCGCGGCCCCGATCCTCGACCGCGCCGCCGAACTCTACGCGGCCGCAGGCGCCCCCACCGGGGCCGCCGGCTGG
Organism: Thermopolyspora sp. NPDC052614; assembly: GCF_040678635.1. Classification (NCBI taxonomy): domain Bacteria; kingdom Bacillati; phylum Actinomycetota; class Actinomycetes; order Streptosporangiales; family Streptosporangiaceae; genus Thermopolyspora; species Thermopolyspora sp. NPDC052614. The sequence goes on along the minus strand of NZ_JBFATZ010000003.1, from coordinate 488,467 downwards.
ATCGACCTCATCGGCCTGCGCAACGCCCAGGTGCACTGCGCCATCGCCCGGCGCGCCTTCCACCGCCTGCCCGATCTGCTGGTCGCCGCAGCCGACGCCCGGCGCGCGATCGCGCTCGGCCCCGACGCCCACAACCCCTGGCGGGACGCGCTCGTCTTCCTGGCCTCCACCGCCGCCGACCTGCACGAAACCCTGCGCACGCTGGCCGACGCGGCGCGTGCCGCCCCCGCCTGCCCCGACCACGTGCGCGCCGCGGCCGAGACGTCCGCCGCCACGGTCGCGACCGTGTGCGAGGCGATCCGCTCCGCCGACGCCCGGGCCGGCGACCCCGACTCCATCGAGGCCGCGGCGGCGCACCTCGACCGCCTTCTCGCCGACGCGCGCCGCACGCTCAGCGAGACCGCGGACCGGCTCGACGCCGAGCGGCCCGCTGGATCGGCAGGAGGCGACGGGGCGGCGGGGCCGCAGGAGGTGGCGACGGTGACCGTCCGCGGCGGAGTGGACCTCCTCGACCTGCTCCGGCGGCACCTGGAACGCGCCGACCCGCCCGGCGCCGCGCGCCTGGTGCGCCGGCTCACCCGCGACGCGTCCGTCGCGATCGCCGGCTACGTGGAGACGTGGCGCGCCCTCCTCGACGACCACTGGGAGAAGATCCTCTCGACGGGGCTCGCCCTGCCGTTCTACGAACGCATGGTCGCCCTGCTGCTCGACATCGACGCCTCCGAGGACGCCCTGGTCGCCTCGGAGATGTCCCGCGCCCGCGCCTTCGCCGACGCGCTGCGCGCGGGCCGGGCCGCGAGCGCGACCCGGGGACCCGGCCAGGCACCGCCGATGACCCGGCCACGGCTGCGGGACATCCTCGCCCGGCACGACGCCACCGTCGTCGAGTACTTCCTGCTCGGCGACGCGCTGCTCGTCTGGGTCTGCCCGCGCGGCGGCGACATCACGGTGATCAGGAGTGACCTCGACCGCGCCCGGCTGATCGAGGCGGTGGACGAGTTCAACCGCCTGGCCCGCACCCCCATGCACGACGCCGCCTCGCGCACCGCGATGGCGGACGTGCTGCGCCTGCTCGGCGCCATGCTCTGGGACATCATCCCGCCCGGCCTGCTGCCCGCCGACCCGGACGCGCCGATCACCGTCGTCCCGCACGCCGAGCTGTTCAGGGTGCCGTTCGGAGCGCTCCGCGACGAGGCCGGGACGTACCTGGTGCAACGGCACGCCATCCGGATGCTGCCCGCCCTCGCCCTCGCGCCCGACCTGACCACCGCCGCCGCGACCACTGCCGCCGTGACCACCGACACCGCGAAGACCGCCGCCCGCCGGGAGGGCCCGGTGTCGCTGGTGGCGCTGGTCAACCCGAGCCCGCTCCCCGAGGGCCCCGCGCTGGACTGGACCGAGCGCCACTTCGACGAGATCACCGACCTGTACGGCGAGCACCACACCGTCTACACCGGCCCCGACGCCGACCTGGCCACCCTGCGCCGGGTCGCGTCCCAGGGCACCGTGCTCTACTTGGGCACCCACGCCCGCGCCATCGGCGACGCGGACGCCGACCCGCTCATGTCCTACCTGGTGCTCGCGCCCTCGCCCGGCCACGACGGCTTCCTGCGCGCCAAGGACGTCCCCGCCCTCGGGCTCGGCGCCGACCTGGTGATCCTCGCCGCCTGCGAGACCGGCGGCGGGGCGGTGACGGCCGACGGCGTCATCGGCCTCAGCCGCGCGTTCCTCACCTCCGGCCCCACCGGGCTGATCACCACGCTCTACCCGGTCGGCGAACGGGCCGCACTCAACCTGATGACCGCCTTCCACGAGGCCTGGCTGCTCGACGGCCACGACATGGTGACCGCGCTGCGCCGCGCCCAGTGCGAGGCCGCCGCGCTCCAGCCCGCCGCGGCCCAGGAGCCCCACCTGTGGGCCGCCTTCACGTTCTTCGGCCTTGGCAGGAACCGATAGGAGGATGACAGCGGAGTGACCGACCCGACGACACGCGCCCCCGGCGCCCCCGGCGTCCCGGACGAGCCCGGGGAGTTCCCGGACGACGAACTGCTGACGAGCACCGACCTGTACGGCGCCGAGCACCTGCTCGGCCGTGGCACGCTGCGCCCGCGCGAGTCGGGGGTGAAGGTCGCCCGCCCGTACGTCTACCTCGTGCCGGACGAGCTGCTCTCCCCGGCCCTGCGCAGCCGCGCCGCCACCGCCGGCGTGCGGCACTACGAGGCCCTGTTCGCCTTCGACCTGGACGCCCTGGGGCCCGGCCGCCACTATACGGGCGTGCGGTTCGAGGTGCGCCTCCCCGACGACGCCCGCGCCCTCCGCGTCGCGGCCGGCCCGGACGCCCTGCACGACGCCATCGGCCCCTGGCCGGGGGACGAGGCCGCCCGGCGCAAGGACGTCGATCCGCCGATCGCCGAGGGCCGCTACCGGCGCCTGTTCAACCGGCTGCGCAACACCCCTGACGACCCCGAGCCCCGCGTCTTCGGCGCGCAGTACCCGAGCTTCGGGTTCACCCTCACCGCCGCCTCCGGCCGCCCGCTGACCCGCCGTTCGTACGCCCTGCGCGTGCTGCTGGAACTCCCGGCCGACGTCCCCGACCTGGCCGGCAGCCTGCTCATCGGCACCACCATCAGCCATGTGCGCCGCATCCGCACGGACCTGTTCGACGCGTCGATGGCGACGGCCGAGACGTTCAGCGAGCCGCTGCCCGGCCCCGTCCGGTCGCTCGCCCGCCCGACCGCCGGCCCCGCCGCCGTACGGCTGTGCGTGGCGACCGACATCGAGAAGTACAGCCGGTTCACCGATGCCGCCGCGATGCGCGCCCAGCAGCGGCTCGTGGACCTGCTGGCCGCGGCCCGCCGCCGCGCCGGCATCGACGAGTCCCGCGTCGATCTGCAGGAGCAGGGCGACGGCCAGTTCGCGATCCTGCCGCCGGACATCGAGGAGACGCGGGTCGTCCCCGACCTGGTCCGCGCGCTGCGCCTGGAACTGCACGCGGTGAACGCCGAGCTCAACGCCGACGCGATGCTGCGCCTGCGGGTCGCGATGTGCCGGGGCACGATCCGGCGGGCCGCGAACGGCTACGTGGGCGGCCCGGCCGTCGCCGTGCACCGGATGCTCGACGCCCCGTCGGTGCGGGCCGCCCTGTCCGCCGAGCAGGCGGCGATGCTCGTCATCGCCCTGTCGGAGTCGGTGTACGTGGAGGTCGTCGCCCGGGGCGGCACCGAGCTGGACCCGGCCGACTTCCAGCCGGTCACCGCCCGCCTTCCGGAGAAGGGGTTCGAGGAGACCGCCTGGGTGCTGGTCCCGCCGCCGCTGGCCCCTGGCCGGGAGCCCAGGGAGCTGCACTGACACCGAACCCGATACCAACCCGGCACCCGGTCCGGCACCCAACCCGGTGCCCGGTCCGGCACCTGGACCGGCGCCCGGAATGGCATCGGCCCGGCGGTCGTCGATGACCGCCGGGCCGATGCCTCCCCCCCCCAGGGTCAGGACTTGCGTCCCGGCCCCCAGCCGAGCCCCCATCCGTAGGCCGCGTCCATCGCCCGGTGCCCGCGCGCGAAGTAGCGCACCTCGCGGCGGATGCGCAGCTCCCCGTCCGCGTTGTGCAGCATGAAGATCGCGCAGACGCGGGCGTGTGGGTTGGCCTCGTCGAGCAGGACCTCGATCGGCGGCCCGCTCACCGGGTACACGGTGGCGACCGCGTCGGCCGCGGCCCAGTTCGGTACGCCGTCGTAGATGTGGGCGAACACGAGGATCCGCCGGACCCGGTCGGCCTGCCCCAGGTCGACGCGGATGTTCTCGCCCGTGTCCCCGCCCCGCCGGTCGTCCCGGTCCAGGGCGATGACCGGATCGGCGCCGCTCCTCGGCACGGTGAACTTGCCGCCGAGCGCCTGCACGCAGCCTCGGGAGCCGTCGGCCAGCTCCCACAGGCAGCACAGGTCCAGGTCGATCGGCGCCCGCTGCGAGGTTTTCCAGCTCAGATTGATCAGCATCTCCCCGCGCTGCCGGGGGATCGAGATGCGGGGGGCCTCCTTGGTGAGCACCACCCGGTAGGTTTCGGTCATCATCGGTTTCCCGTCGAATATCTCGGTCGCCCGTTCAGTCGCCCATGTCCATCGCCGTGGCAGGGGCGCGCTCCGCCGGGCCGGCGAGCGCCACCCGCCGGTTGCGCCGGGTGGAGGAGACCATCGCCAGGCCGATGAAGGCGAGCCCGACCAGGCCGGTGACGATCTCCGGTACGGCGTGGCCGAGCCCGGCGAGCATGATCACCGCCAGTGCCCCGATGGCCCAGTGCGCGCCGTGCTCCAGGTAGACGTACTCGTCGAGGGTGCCGCGCCGTACCAGGAAGATCGTGAGGGAGCGGATGTACATCGCGCCGATGCCGAGACCGAGGGCGATGATCAGCAGACTGTCGCTGATCGCGAAGGCGCCCACGACCCCGTCGAAGGAGAACGAGGCGTCCAGCACCTCAAGATAGAGGAACAGCGCGAACCCGGCCCTGCCCACGGCCCCCGCCACCCCCACAGCCCCCGCGGCCTCCGCCACCCCCGCCCTGCCCGACGGGACCGGCGGGCCGGGCAGCCCGTCGTCCCCGGCCTCGAACAGCCGGCCCAGGCCGTTGACGAGCAGGTACGTCACGACGCCGAGCACGCCGGCGGCGAGCGCCGGGCCGGGCTCGGGCGCGGCGAGCGAGGTCGCGGCGACCAGGACGGCCAGCGCGACCACGACCGACAACTGGTCGAGCTTGCCGATCTTCGCCAGCGGCCGTTCCAGCCAGGCGAGCCAGGCGTACTCGCGCTCCTCGAAGATGAAGTCCAGGAAGATCATCAGCAGGAACATGCCGCCGAACGCCGCGATGAGCGGATGCGCCTCGTGCAGCCGCCTGCCGTACTCGGCGGCGTCGGTCAGCGCCAGCGTGATCGCCTCGCCGGGGCTCATCCGGGCGGTGATCCCGACGACCAGCAGCGGGAACGCCAGCCGCATCCCGAACACCGCGATCAGGATGCCCACGGTGAGGAACATGCGCTGCCAGAACGGGCTCATGCGCTCGATCACCCGCGCGTTCACCACGGCGTTGTCGAACGACAGCGAGATCTCAAGGACCGCCAGGATGGACACCAGCGCCAGCGCCTTGAACCCGCCGAGGAACAGCGCGGCGAGCAGGGCGACGCCGGTCACGCCGAACGCCCAGCGGAAGGTGCTCAGCGTCATCCGGCCACGTCCACTCCGAAGCCGGTGACGATGCCACGCAGGCCGGTGCTGAACCCTTCCTCGATCGCCCGGAAGTGCCATTTGCTTCCCTTCCGGAAGAGCTCGCCGAAGATGATCGCCGGATACTTGGCCGCTTCCTCGGTGAGGTCGTAGCGAACCAGCTCGTCGCCGGAGGTCTGGTCGACCACCCGGATGTAGGCGTCGCGCACCTGGCCGAAGTTCTGCCCGGTGGTCTCGCCGTTGTAGATCGACACCGGGAACACGATCCGCGCGCACCGGGGCGGGACCTGCTCAAGGTCGACGCGGATGACCTCGCAGTCGCGCCCGGACACGCCCACCCGCTCGTCGCCCTCGTGAACCACCGAGCCGTCCGGGCTCTTCAGGTTGTGGTAGAAGACGAAGTGCTTCTCCGACAGCACCATGCCGTGCCGGTCAATCAGCAGCGCAGACGCGTCCAGATCGGGCTCGGGGCCGGCGTCGTCGGCGGGCCGCCAGCCGAGGGCGACCAGGACCCTGGTGAGGTCCTGGATGGGGGCGTCGCCGCCCTTGGCGAGATTCACGCTCATATCGGATGCCTTTCAGGAATCGGCCTGGATGTAGTGGCGGCGCTGGTGCCGGGCGAGTACGGCGGGGCCGTACCGCGCGGCGTCGGGGTCGTCGAGTCCGCCGAGCAGGCCCTCCATGTACTCGGCCTCCACCTCGTCGTAGCGGGCGTCGATCTGGGCGATGAGCAGCTCCCGGCTCCGTCCGGCGTCCGCGAGGTGGTCGTCGAGGAGCTTGCCGTACTCGTCGGAGTCCGCCAGGTTCGCCTCGGCGACCGCCAGGGCCGCGGCGGCGCGCTCCAGCTTGAGCCGCTGCTCCCGCAGGTCGCGGTCGTTGGGGTTGCCGGTCCGCCGGCCCAGCTCGACGGCGATCAGCGCGGTGAAGGTCATCAGGGCGAGGAACACCACGACCGTGGCGGCGAGCTTCCAGCCGTCGTCCGCCGCCGGGATCACCACTTCGCCGCCCGGCACGAGGATCCTCTTCTCGGCGGTGAGGGCCCGCAGCCGCAGCGTCACCACGCCGGTGATGGCGATGAACCAGATCACCGGGATGGCGAACAGCAGGATCGGCCGCTGGGCGAGACCGCGGCGGCGCTTGCGCACCTCCTCCTCGTCATCGAGCTCGTGGGCGGGCCGCCCGCGGAACTCCTGCCACTCCCGGAACTTGCGGCCGTACATGTGCGGGCCGAACACGAAGACGAAGATCGCGCCGACGGCCAGCGCGTACGTCATGATCGTCGCCTCGCCGAAATCGAGGAAGGTCCCGTAGTAGATGGGCGTCTCGACCGTGAGCAGCACGAGCAGCAGCAGCGCGGGCGCGCCCCAGGCGCGCAGCATCTCCCGCGCCCCGCCCTCGATCGCGACCGAGCTGGGTTTGCCGTCGCCGGGCCACTGCGACGGCCCGATCTCCAACTGCGCGACCTTGTCCCGCACCATGTCGTGCGCGGCGCGGGCGCGCACGTACTCCTCGTGCGCGGTCTCGGCGCGCCTGACGTGCGCCGCCTGCGCCGACCGCGCCTGCGATTCGTGCCGGGCGAGTTGCGCCTCCACGTCGTGGACGGTCGACTGCCGCCGGGAGTCGAGCACGATCAGGTGCTGCGGCTCGTACCCCTCGGTCTTGAGGGTGATCGAGTCGAAGGAGGGGCTTTTGGCGTCGGCCGCGCCCTGCTCCCTCGCCTTCCTTCGCAGGTCCTCCCAGTCGGGCAGGTTCACCTTCGGCGGCTGCCACCGGGTGGGGCCGGGGGCGGCCTCGACCTCGGCCGCCACTGGCCGCTTGGGGGTAATCAGCTTCATCGCCATGTCCGGTTCCTCGGGCTTGGTTCCGCGGCTCTCGTCCGCGATGCTTCTTCGGGTCGCTTCTTGGGGTCGCTTCTTGGGGTCGCTGTTTCGGGTCGCTTCTTCGGGTCGCGCTCGCGATGCCGCTCGGCGGCGGCGATCGCGGGCGGGGTGGCCGGGCGTGCCCGCCCGGCCGTGGCGTCTGTTCGCAGGGGTTCGCCGGCTAGAGGACGGCTAGACGCTGGCTAGAGGATGCGCAGGTTCGACTCGTCGACCCCGGCCGCTGCGAAGATCGCCTTCCAGAGCTCCTTCAGCGGGGGAACGCACTCCGGCCGGCGCTCCTCCAGCAGGTTGAACCCGTAGACGGTGACCGCGACGCCGCCGAGATCGGGGATCCGGCCGCCGCTCTTCAGCTTGTCCACGACGCCCGACCGGGCCGTGGGCTCGCCGAAGTCGCACGACTTGAAGTTGATGCCCTTGTTGTTCATCAGGTCGCTGAACACGATGATCCTGCGCTGCCCGCCCGCGCCGTCGGGCGCGTCGTCGAGCCGGTCCGCGATCATCTGCAGCCCGCCGAGCACGTCCGACCCGCTGGAGCCGTCATTGCAGGTCAGCAGGCCCCGGGCGCGCTCACCGGCCTGGCCGATGAGCTCCTCGCGGACCTTCTTCCTGACGAGTTCGTTGTCGTTGTTCCCCCCTTGCAGGGCCAGCGACTGCTGCTGGCACGAGGAGCCCACCGAACTGCCGGTGATCGCCGCGTATGCCACCCAGCCGCACTTGCCCAGGAACCCCGGCAACTGCTGCTTGATGAGTTCTTCGGACTTGGCGATCTCGGCGAAGCCGGTGGTGTCGATGACCGTGCCGCAGGCGGCCGTGCTCTCCTGCTCCCCCGAGCAGGCGGCGGCGCCGAGCACGGCGACGGCGAGCGTCGTGATCAGGGCGCACGCCCGGATAAGAAGATTCTTCATGGCCGTTACCGATCGAAGTCGTCGTCATGTCCGCGCTCGATGGAGCGGGGGAGCTGGTCCCGCCGCCACAATTTGAGCCACTCCTGCCAGGACTGGTTGGCGCTGTCGCGCACCCCCCGGGGGATCGCCTGCTCAAGGTGTGGCATCGGATCCTCGAACCAGTCGGGGAACAGCTCGAACGGCTGCCGCCGCCACCTGCGTTGGATCGCCGCCGCGTACTCGTGGCTGCTCAGCAGCCCGTCCACGTAGCAGTCGGCCAGCAGGTTCGCCTGCTCCAGCGCCTGTTTTGCCTGCTCCTGGTAGTGCTTCCAGATGTCCAGCCAGGTGTGGGTCGCGGTGGCGAGGCTGATCGCCCGCGACTCGATCTCCCGGTCGAACTCGCGCAGCTTCCGCTCCGCCCGCTCGCGCTTGGCCTCCTCCGGGGTGATGAACCGCACCTCCCCATACGACTCCACCGGATGACTGATGGTGGACTTCTCCAGCGCCAGCCGGCCGAAGTTGATGTCGTGGCTGATCGCCATCAATTCGTTGACCCGCTTGCGCAGCGATAATGACGAGGCATGCGCCTCCTTCTCGATTTCTCCCAGGGCCTTTGTACGGCTGTTGAGAAGCTCCAACTGCCGCGCGTTGAAAACCCTCGACACCTGCTTCAGGAAATCCGGCTGATGCCGCGGGTTCTCGACGAAGATCTGATAGTTCGCAGGATTCCTGCCGTCGGCGATACCGGCCCTCCGCGCCTTCTCCTGCGTGAGCACCTCACCCACCTCCCCAGGCAGCCCGGGGTCCAGGTCGTGCGCCATCGGCTGTGTCCCCCCTTCCCTTGCGCCGCCGCTGTGTGATCACAACCCAGAGTGGAGGAGGGCGTCACCGGAGACCCCTGCTAAATACGGGTTTGGTGCGGTTCGTCCGCGGCGGCTATAGCCACCCTTTGTCGCGGGCGCGCATGCGAGCTTTAGTGCGGTCGCGGACGCCGAGTCGGGCGTACAGGTCGGAAAGCGGACGAAACTTCATCGGTTCCGAGTAGCCCAGGTTACGAGGGTACGTCGCTCGTCGGCCGGCGAGAAGGAGGCCGCCCGCGAGGCGCTCCTGCGGAAAACCTGTTTCTCGCGAGCGCTCGGTCCGCGTACGATCTGCGCGAACCGCGTGCCACCGCGATTTGCGGGCCGCGTCGTGACGAGTGAGGGGAGCCGACCGTGCGTTACCGCACCACCGTCGTCGTTCCCTTGTCGCGGCACGAGGTGATCCTGGCATCTCCGACGCCCCGGCGCCGGCTGCGCGCCCGGCGCCGGGTGTGGTGACGAACACCTGATTTCGGTACGTCATTTCGGTACGTCCCCGGGCCCTTGACGGCCCGGCCCGTACGTGACCCGTTTGGCATGTCCGCACGCCGCGGCGCCGGCGGGAGGTCTCCATGGATCAGGTTGTTCCGTCCCGAAATCGCGCTGTCCAGCGAAAAGACGCCATGAAAGGCCATGGACCGTGCGCAACGACCTTCGACCACGTTTCCCGAATCCGCTCGCCGCCGTTCGCAACCTGGGCATCCTCGCCCACGTCGACGCGGGCAAGACCACGCTCACCGAGCGGATCCTGTACGCCAGCGGCGCCACGTACAAGCGAGGCGAGGTGCACGAGGGCACGACCGTCACCGACTTCGACTCCCAGGAACGCGACCGCGGCATCACCATCTTCGCCGCGGCGGTGAGCTGCGACTGGGACGGCCACCGGATCAACCTGATCGACACCCCCGGCCACGTCGACTTCTCCGACGAGGTGGCGTTCCGCACGGCCGGTCGCCTCGCCCTCCGCGAGGCCCTGCGCGGCTGCGCGATGGCCCTGCTGGAGCCGGTGGTCGAACTCACCGCCACCGTCCCCGACGACGCCGTCGGCGCCGTGCTCGGCGACCTCGCGGCCCGCCGCGCCCGCGTCACCGGCTCGACCACCCGGGCGGGCACCGTGATCGTCACCGCCACGGTCCCCCTCGCCGAACTGTTCGGCTACGCCACCCGCCTGCGCAGCCGGACCCAGGGCCGCGGCACCTTCACCACCCGCCCGACCGGCTACGCCACGGCCCCCTCCACGGTGCCGACGCGGTAGGCGCATGCCACGGTACGGCCCGGCCACTCCGGTCGGCCGGGCCGTACCGACGTACGCAAGGACCTCACTTGAGAGGTGGGTGAGGGCGCAGCGCGTGGGCGCGGAGGGCGGCCCTGGCGGCGGTCTCGCCGTGCGGGGTGAGGGTGAACGGGGCGCCGAAGCGGCGTTCGGGGCGGTGGCAGTCGAGGGCCCACAGGCGGCGGCGCAGGGCGATGCGCTGCCGGGCGACCGCGTCGGCGAGGCCGCCGGGGGTCGTGTTGTCGAGGGTCGGCGTGAGGTCGTCGTCCGCGGCGGGCTCCGCGGGGAGGCCGGGCCGCGCGGAGGGGCGGCGGTCTTCGTCCGGCTCGGCGGGCAGGGCCGTCGGGGTGTCCCATTCCTGGGCCAGGACGTCGATCGTCCGCTGTTCCAGCCGTTCGACCGGGGCGGGGTCGTGCACGAGGAGCAGGGTGAGCATGATCTCGCGGGTGGTGAGGGCGAGGACGGAACCCCGGCCGATGAGGGCCTGCACGGCGACGTCCCAGAACACGCGGTCGTCGGCGAGCATGCGGCGGCCCAGCGGGGTGAGCACGAGGGTCCTGCCGGTGCGGCGGATCGCCTTCATCTCGCGGGTGGCCAGCTCGCGCAGGTCGCTCAGCGGAGGGACGTCGAATTCGCGGGTCAGCGTGCCGACGAGTTCCTCACGCCAGCCGAACAGATTCACCGCCTCGGTGACCAGGCGCGGCACGATGTAGTGCCGCTCGGTGAGCGGAAGCCCGTCCCGGGCCGCGGTGAGCAGCCAGCGCAGCGGGCCGAACGCCTCCGGGGCCGGTGGCACCGGTTCGCGCAGCAGATCGGCGGCGGCGCGCAGCAGCGCGGCCTTGCGCGGGTTGACGGGCCGGGTCCAGGCGTCGAGGCGTTCGGCGTGTACGCGGTCCAGCCACGGCCCGCCGCGGCGCGGGGCGGTGAGGCAGCGGTTGGTGACCGCGGCCCGGACCCGTTCCCAGCCGCGTGCGCCGGGGCGCAGCTCCCCGGCGGCGACGGCCAGTTCGAGCGTGGCCGCGCACGCGTGCCGCGCCGCGTGCTCCTCGGGCCCGGTGAACACCCGCCAGGCCAGCAACGGGGTGTCGGGCGGCACAAGACCGGACTCGGTGATCGCCGCCTCGCACGCCTCACGCCCCGCGTCGGCGCCCTGGCCCGCGTACACCGCCAGGATCGTCCTGGTTCGCGCGCAGGTGGCGAGGTCGGCGTACCGGTCGAGGCCGGTGAGCGTGAACAGGTGGCCAAGCGCCGCCGCCACGCGCTCGGGATCGTCGATGCGCCATCCGGGCAGGGTCCGCCACAGGAACTCCTGCAGCCGATGCGCCGTGACCGCCTCCAGCCCGTCCGCGCCCGCGATCACGTCGATCGCGGCCTCGGCGAGCCGCGCCTCCCGCGCGCCGTACCGGCTGCGAAGCTCGGCGAGCGTCACTTGGTCGATTCCCATGGTCCCAGTCTGCCGGTGTGATCGCCCGGATGGTACGCATCGTCACTCGATTAAAAGCGGGACGGTCAGCGCGGTCAGCGTGATGAGGGTCCACAGGGCGGGCGCGGAGCCGAGAACCTGCGCGCGGCGGGCGGCGACGCGTTCGGCCTCCACCTGCCCGCGGGTCAGCCACCACGGGGACACCCGGCTCTCCAAGGCGTAGTAGACCAGGCCGAGCGCCGCCCCGTACGACAGGTGCCCGATGAGCGAGGGGAACAGGGCGGCGAGCGTGGCCGCGTCCCAGCGCGGCGCGCCGCCCAGCAGCAGCGGGAACAGGGTGAGCGCGCCCAGGATCCACCACAGGAATCCGTACGACAGCCCCGTGGCGGCGGATTCGGCCCCGACCAGCCGCGCCACCCGGGGGAGCACGCCGCCGGTGGCCATGACCAGGGTGAAATGGGCGGGAAGCGTGGCCACGACCATCCAGTCCACCAGCACCGGCCGGGCTCGTCACATGGTTTCGCCGCAGGGGTGAGTCACCGTTCGCTGCTGTGGCGTCGGAGTTCGCCACGTTCGATGCCGTCAACAAAGGCGTCGTATTCAGCGTCTGTAAACAGATGTGGCGGGTTTTGGGGGTTTTTTGAGTCGCGGAGAGCTACAAGTCCTTTGTCGAGGAAGGCCACTTGGACGCAGTTGGTACCGCCGCTGCTCCGGCTGCTGATCAGCCATCGGGCGTTGCGGAGCTGGGCTTCGAGCCATGCGGGGTCGAGGGCGTTCTTGTTCATGAGAGATCCTTCGCGATCGCGGAGAGGAGGGGGAGGGATGCCTTCGGAGACAGGGCGTCGGACTTCAGCAAATCGCTGGTGGTTCGGTAGAGGTCCACCGTTTCGTGGTCGTTGAGGTGCAGGGCGGCCCGGAGGGACTCGATGCATACGAGATCGCGGCCTGTGGGGAAGGACATGAGCATGAAGGGGCCGTCCATCCCCGCGTGGGCGCCGGCGGTGAAGGGCAGAACCTGGATGGTGACGCTGGGACTGTCGCGGGCCAGGAGGATGAGGTGTTCGATCTGGCCGCGCATGCAGGCTCGCCCGCCTACCTCCTGCCGCAGTACGCCTTCGGGGAGGACCGTCCAGATTTTCAGTGGCTGTGGGCGTTCCGCTATGGCGCGTTGATGTTCCAGGCGTAGCGTCACGAAGCGTTCGATGTCCCCAATGGTCTTCCATGCTCTGCTGCCCTCGGTTACCGCGCGGGCGTAGTCAGGAGTCTGAAGCAGACCGTGGATGGCAAGGGGGTTGAACACGAAGAGACCAGTGGCGCTTTCCACAAGGGAGAGGTAGTCGCCGAGCGGGTCGTCGATCACGCCCTCGTAGCGCTGCCACCAATCCACCTCGCCGGCGCGGCGGACGAGGTCACGAAGTTCTTCGCGTAGGGCGGGGTCGGTGATGTCGTAGACCTCGAAGAAGTGCGGGAGTTGCTGAATCTTCAGCGCCTGCAGCCCATTCTCGATCTTGCTGACCGTTGAGAGCGACTGATAGCCGAGACGTCGGGCCGCCTCGTCCTGAGTCCAACCCCGTGCCTCGCGGATGCGCCGGAGTTCCGCGCCGAGGCGGCGTCGGCGCGGGGTGGGTTCGACAGGCATGCACTCCTCCTCGCCGTGAGCGTAGTGCTCCCTTTGGCTCGGTGAAACCGCAGCCGTACTCAAGGAAAGACTTTCTTGTGAGAATGACTTGCCGCCAGGGGAGGTGTGCTGCATCATCGGCCGTAGCAGCGAATGGTAGTCGGATGACTACAGATTGAGATGGTCGCTGTCCCCCCGCCTATCCTGGAGACCTCACATGCCTGCTACGACGACGGATGCTCCCGCTCGGCAGTACTACATGGTGCTTTCTGAGGCCCACCCGGCGATCGTGCGGCCTGTGCGGGAGGTACTCCGAGCCCATCTGCGGCTGTGGTGCAAGAGCGAACTGAGTTCCGTGGCCGAACTCGGGGTCACCGAACTGCTGACCAACGTGCACAAGCACGCCTCTGGCATCTGCGAACTGCTGGTTCGCGAGATGCCCGATGGGATCACTATCGAGGTCACCGATTTCGAGAACCGCCTCCCCATCGTGAAGGAGTCGGTGGAGGACGAGGAGGGCGGAAGAGGGCTGTTCCTGCTCTCTGTGCTCACTGACGACCTGGGGTTCGAGCCACTGCTGGGAGGCAAGCGGGTGTGGTTCCGGTTACGGTGGCCGCCCTCAGCCTGCGATGGTGCCTGAGTGATGAGAGCAGCCACCGTTGGCCGCAAGCGCTCGTGTCCGTTGCCGGGGCCGGTGTCAGGCGTGTCCGCTTGAGCGCCCTGGTTCCGTAGCCGTGCCGCGGCCGGTGGTGTTGCCTGGTTCGGTGCTGTCAGGTGTCGATGGTGGACATGTCTCCGTAGCGGGCGCCTGCCACCGCGCCGCGCGGGACCGCTTGTTCCAGGGCGGTGAGCTCGTCCGGGGTGAGTTCGACGGTGGCGGCGGCGATGTTCTCCTCCAGGTACTTCACGCGCTTGGTGCCGGGGATCGGTACGACGTCGGCGCCCTGGGCGAGGACCCAGGCCAGGGCGAGTTGGCCGGGGGTGACGCCCTTCGCGTCGGCGATCTCGCGGATTCTGGCGACGAGGGCGAGGTTGGTTTCGAGGGCCTCGCCGTGGAAGCGGGGGAAGTAGGAGGTTCGGCGGGTGTCGCCCGGTTCGAGGGTCTCGGGGGACACGGCGCCGGTGAGCAGGCCGCGGCCGAGGGGTGAGTAGGGGACCAGGCCGATGCCGAGTTCGCGGATCGTCGGGAGGATCTCGTCCTCCAGGTCGCGGGTGAACAGGGAGTACTCGGACTGCAGGGCGGTGATCGGGTGGGTGGCGTGCGCCCTGCGGATCGTGGACGCCGAGGCCTCGGACAGGCCGAGGTGGCGGACCTTGCCGGCCTGGACCAGTTCGGACATCGCGCCGACGGTCTCCTCGATCGGGACGTTCTTGTCGACGCGGTGCTGGTAGTACAGGTCGATGTGGTCGACGCCCAGGCGGCGCAGGGAGGCGTCGCAGGCCGCGTGGACGTACTCCGGGCGGCCGTTGACGCCCAGGCGGGTGCCGTCGGGGAGGCGCTCGTTGCCGAACTTGGTGGCGAGTTGCACCTCGTCCCTGCGGCCGGCGATGGCCTTGCCGACGAGTTGCTCGTTGGTGAACGGGCCGTACATGTCGGCGGTGTCGATGAAGGTGACGCCGAGGTCGAGCGCGCGGTGGATGGTGGCGATGCCGGAGCTCTCGTCGGCGGTGCCGTAGAACTCCGACATCCCCATGCAGCCGAGTCCCATGGTGGAGACGGTCAGTGAAGAGGTGCGGCCCAGCGTGCGGGTTCCGATGCTTTGAGTCGTCATGTCTCCGAGTCAACCTGTTGGAGTGCGCTCCAGGTCAAGCCGGGACGGTGCCGGAATATAACGCGTGGGCTGATTTTTCGGTCGATCTCGTTACTTCTCCCGGGGCAGGCCGGGCGGGTTGAGCAGGGACTCCGGTACGGCCTCGTTGTCCAGGCCCCACCGCTTGAGCACCTCGGCGTACTTGCCGTTCTTGATGACGACGTTGAGCGCGTCCCTGATGGGCTCGGCCAGGCCGTTGCCCTTCTGCGTCATGGCCGCGATGAGGCCCTGCCGGTCGGGGCCCGCGCCCGAGAAGGTGCCGACGATCTTGGTGTCGCCGCTGACGGCGGCGTGGTAGGCGGAGGTGGGGTTGGGGCCGAAGTACGCCTGGATGCGGCCGGACTTCAGCGCCAGGTAGGTGTCGGCGGCCTGCTGGTAGTACTGCACCTGGATGGGCTTCAAGCCCGCGGCCTGGTTCTGCTTGTCCCAGTCGAGGAGGATTTTCTCCTGGTTCGTCCCGGAACCCACCGAGACGGTCAGCCCGGCGATGTCGGCCGGCTTGGTGATCGAGGTGATGGGGCTGTCCTTGGGCACCTCCCAGGCGAGCTGGTCCAGGCGGTAGGTGGCGAAGTCGTAGATGTCCTTGCGCTCCTCGGTCACCGTGATGTTGGAGAAGCCCGCGGCGTACTTGCCGGAGCGGACCGAGAGGAACAGGTTCTCCCAGGAGGTCGCCTCCAGCCGGAGTTTCAGGCCCAGTACGTCGGCGACCAGCGAGGCGATGTCCTCCTCCACGCCGATCGGCGTCGTGTTGTCGTCGGCGACGAACGACAGCGGGGGCTGGAAGGTGGAGGTGCCGACGAGCAGCTCGCCCTTGGCGCGGATCGCGGCGGGCACCTTGTCGGCGATGGCGGCGTCCTTGTCCGCCCGGACGCGGTTCTGCTCGGGGCTCGTATTGATTGTCAGAACGGTCGGCGAGGCCGCGCCCGCCGAGGCGGGGGCCGCGCCGCCGCCGGCGGCGGTGGTTCCGGCGCCGGTGCCGGACGTGCCGCAGGCGGTCAGCAGTAACAGGGAGGACAGGGCGGCGACGGCGATCCGGGACACCGATGGCATGGGGGATTCCTCTCAGGGGTTCGTCACAAGGGGGTTCGGGGCGTCCGGACG
Organism: Thermopolyspora sp. NPDC052614; assembly: GCF_040678635.1. Taxonomy (NCBI): domain Bacteria; kingdom Bacillati; phylum Actinomycetota; class Actinomycetes; order Streptosporangiales; family Streptosporangiaceae; genus Thermopolyspora; species Thermopolyspora sp. NPDC052614. The sequence continues at coordinate 472,406 of NZ_JBFATZ010000003.1, read as the reverse complement.
AGCAGGTCAGAGCACCTTGCCGAGGAAGGCGCGGGTGCGCTCGTGCCGGGGGGCGTCGAGCACCTGGGCGGGCGGGCCCTGCTCGACGATCAGGCCGTCGTCCATGAAGACCACGGTGTCGGCGACCTCGCGGGCGAAGCCGATCTCGTGGGTCACGACGATCATGGTGGTGCCGTTGCGGGCGAGGGTCTTCATCGCCTCAAGCACCTCGCCGACCAGCTCCGGGTCGAGCGCGGAGGTCGGCTCGTCGAAGAGCACCACCTTGGGGCGCAGGGCGAGCGCGCGGGCGATGGCGACGCGCTGCTGCTGGCCGCCGGACAACTGCCGGGGATAGGCGTTGATCTTGTCGGAGAGGCCCACCTGCTCCAGCAGCTCGGCCGCGAGCGCCTCCACCTGCGCGCGGGGCCTGCGTTGCGCCGACAGCGGGGCCTCGATCACGTTCTGCAGCACGGTCAGGTGGGGGAACAGGTTGAAGTTCTGGAAGACGAAGCCGATGTTGGTGCGCTGGCGGAGGATGTCGCGTTCCTTCAGCTCGTACAGGCGGTCGCCCACCCGCCGGTAGCCGATGTACTCGCCGTCGATCGTGACGTACCCGCGGTCGATCTTCTCCAGGTGGTTGACGCAGCGCAGCAGGGTCGATTTGCCCGAGCCGGACGGGCCGAGCACGACGGTGACCTCGCCGGGCCGTACGGTGAGGTCGATGCCGCGCAGTACCTCCAGCGGGCCGTAGCTCTTGTGCACGCCGCGTACCTCGACCATGGGCGCGGTCACGACGGGCTCCCAGTGTCAGAGGCAGTGTCAGGGGCGGGGTCAGGGGCGGGGTCAGAGGCGGGGTCAGAGGCAGGGTCAGGAGCGGGGGCCGGGCCGCCGGGGGCCGGGATGAGACGCCGGCGGCGGGCGGCGCGGCGCAGTTCGACCAGGCGGCGGGCGCGTTGCAGGGGCGTGGGCGGCAGGGCGCGGGACTGGCCGCGGCCGAAGTGCCGCTCCACGTAGTACTGCGCGATCGACAGCACCGTGGTCAGGATCAGGTACCAGATCGCGGCGACGAGCAGCATGGCGATCACGCGGCCGTTGCGGTTGTAGATGACCTGTACCTGGTAGAACAGCTCGGGCAGCGCCATGATGTAGACGACCGAGGTGCCCTTGACCAGGCCGATGATCTCGTTGCCGGCGTTGGGCACGATCGTCCGCATCGCCTGGGGGAGCTGGATGCGGAAGATCTGCCGGGCGCGGGGGATGCCGAGCGCGGCGGCGGCCTCCAACTGGCCCGGGTCCACCGACAGCAGGCCCCCGCGTACGATCTCCGCCGCGTAGGCGGCCTGGTGCAGCGCCAGGCCGAGGGCCGCCGCCGTCACCGGGCCGATCAGATCCATCGAGCCGATGGAGAAGAACGCCGGGCCGAACGGCACGCCGAACGAGATCTGCTTGTACAGCGCGGCCAGGTTGTACCAGAACAGCAGTTGCAGGATGAGCGGCACCGAGCGGAACAGCCAGACGTAGCCCCACGCCACCGACGTCAGCAGCGGGACGCGGGACAGGCGCATCAGGGCGATCACGGTCCCCAGCAGGAAGCCGAGGACGATGCCGAGCGCGGTGAGCTGCAGGGTGAACAGCACCGCGTTGAGGACGGAGGGGTGGAACAGGTACTCGCCGACGACCGGCCAGTCCCAGGCCGGGTTGGTGATCAGCGCGTTGACGGCCATGGCGAGCAGGACCAGGACGACGGCGGTCGCGATCCAGCGCCAGGGGTGGCGTGCCTTCACCACGCGCAAGGTGTCGGCGGAGTCGTGCGTGGTGTCGTGGTCGAGCGCTTGGGTCAGGCTCACGGCGGCTCCTCGGCCCGCTGGGGGCGGATGTGGGGCGGCCCCCGCGCCGGTCGGCCGAGGCGCATGCGGGCATGGCGGCCTGGTCGAGCCGGGTACGGGGGCCGTGGGGTACGGGAGATGGGCGGCCGGAGGCCGCGGGCGATCAGCGGGTCAGCCGTGACACAGAGATGACCGCACGCGGCAGTGGTCGATGTGACCTCGCCGGGTCAGCAGTGCCTGGGGGCGCATGGCCCTACTGCAACATGAGAGATTGATTCCGTCAAGTCCTACTTGTTTTGAGGGTTTTTCTTCGATCACCCGCTTGCGACCGCCCGGCCGGAACGGGTTATAGTTCCGGATGGGTCATGAGCGCCAGCGTCAAGCCCCGGCTTGCTGGCCGGCAACCCTCCGTCTGCGGCGGGGTGCCCCGGGTGAGGACCTGGCCTGGCGCGAAGGGCGTCGGGCAAGCGCGGGCCCCTTGAGCGGACGCCACGGGGGCCAATGGCCCCTGGAGGCTTGGCATGTCCATTTTGACGATTCTCGACTCCGCCGCCGCCGGTTCCGTCCGGCCCGACCCCGCGTCGTCCACGCCAGCGCAGACGCCCGCCGTGTCGTCGTCCAGCGCGCCGACGTCCAGCGCGCCGACGTCCAGCGCGCCGACGTCCGGCGTGCCGTCGCCAGCGGCGTCGTCCTCCGGCGCCCGGTCGTCCGCCGTGACGCGCATCCCGGCCGTGCTCGGCGCGGACCTGCGGGTGCCGGTCAAGGACGGGAGGCAGGTGCCGTACGCGAACCTCGACTACGCCGCCAGCGCGCCCTGTCTGGAGGCGGTGAGCGAGGCCGTCGCCGAGGCGCTGCCCGCCTACTCCAGCGTGCATCGGGGCGCGGGATACGCCTCCCGGCTCACCACCGCCCGCTACGAGCAGGCCAGGCACACGGTTCGGGCGTTCGCCGGGGCCCGGCCGGACGACGCGGTCGTGTTCACGCGCAACACCACCGACGCGATGAACCTGCTGGCCCGCTGCCTGCCGGACGGCACCACCGTGGTCGTCTTCGAGAGCGAGCACCACGCCTCGCTCCTGCCGTGGGGCCGGGCCGTCCGCCTGGCGCCGCCCGCGTCCCCCGGCGAGGCCGTACGCGCGGCCGATCGCGCCCTCGCCGCGCTCGACGGCCCGGCGCTGCTGGTCGTCACCGCCGCCTCCAACGTCACCGGCGAGCTGTGGCCGGTCGCCGCCCTGGCCGCGGTCGCCCACGGGTACGGCGCCCGGATCGCGGTGGACGCCGCGCAGTTCGCACCGCATCGCCGGCTGGACATCGCGGCGCTCGACGCGGACTACGTGGCGTTCTCCGGCCACAAGCTGTACGCGCCGTTCGGGGCGGGGGCCCTCATCGGGCGGGGCGACTGGCTCGCGCGGGCCGAGCCGTACCTGCGCGGGGGCGGCGCGTCGAAGAACGTCGGCGACGAGGTGGAGTGGAGCGCGGACCCCGAGCAGCGACACGAGGCGGGCACCCCGAACGTGCTGGGCGCCATCGCGCTCGCCGCCGCCTGCGAAACGCTGACCGCCGCCGGATGGACCGAGCTGGTCCGGGAGGAGGAACGGCTCACCGCCCGGCTCCGCGCCGGGCTGCCGAACGGCGTGCGCGAGCTGGCGCTGTGGGGGCCGGATCACCCGCGGATCGGCGTGGTCTCGTTCACCGTGGACGGACGCGGCGCGCGGGAGGTGGCCGAGATCCTCTCGTCCGAGTACGGCATCGGCGTGCGGGACGGCAAGTTCTGCGCCCATCCGCTGGTACGCAGGCTGGTGGGGGGCGAGGGCGGCTGCGTGGACGGGTCGGGGGCGGCCGTACGGGCGTCGATCGGCATCGGGACGACCGACGAGCACGTCGACCGGCTCATCGCGGCCCTGCGGGACATCGTCGAGGGGAAGGTCTGATGCTCGGCGGGCCGTCTCTGCCGGTTTGGTGTGCGGGATGGCAAGTTCTGCGCCCACCCGTCGGCCTCGACGCCGCTGTCAGCCATCGGCCCCTTGGATACAGCCCTGCCCGCAGCCGCGCGTCGTCCTCGGGTCCTCGCCAAGACACTTGCGGCTGTCGGCTTAACCAATGGGCTTGACGAAGATTCCTTTATTTCCTACTGTTTATATGGGTTAGACGGTCGATCCCGTGGGACGGCTCGCATCTCCGGTAGCGGCATGGATCCGCATGGGATGCGCGAGACCGCGGGTGCACGGATATCGCAGACCGCATGGAAGGCGGGACCGTCATGATCATCACGTCTGAGCACGCAGGCGTTTCGCTGCGCCTCGTGGCCAGACTCGACATCGACCTGTGCCGCTGGCGCAGCGCCCGGTGTCGGCGCTCCCTCGCACGCTGATCATGTCCTGATCGATTCGACCCGCTCTGTCGAGGGAGCACCATGTCCAAAACCGTCATCGACCATGTACGTGTCGACCATGCCCATCCTGCGGCGTCCGCGGGATGGGACGGCCGGATCGACCCCTATCCGGAGGGTGAGGGGGCGGAGGAACATCGCGAAGCGATCACCCGGGCGCTGACCGGCCGCGCCGGCTCACCCGCCCATGCGTCGCGTCCCGAGCATCCGCGCCAGGCCGAGCCGCTCGAAAGGGGCGAACATCCGCGTCCCGAACATCTGCGTCCCGAGCACCCGCACCAGGTCGAGCCGTTCGGGAGGGCCGATCATCTGCGCCCCGAGCGCCTGCGGCGCGAGATCGCCGAGCTCGACGCCGTGATCGACGAGTTCGTGGCGTGGACCGTCTACCGCGTCGCCTCCGCCACCACGGCCGAGGAGTACACGATCGCGCGCAAGCGGCTGACGGCCACGTTCCACGAACTGGACGGGCGGCTCAGCCGGGACCGGTTCCTGCTGGGGGCGGCGATCACCGAGCCCGACGTGCGGCTGTGGACGCTTCTGGTCCGCTACGACACGGGCTACAACCCGTTCGCCAAGATCAGCAAGCTGCGGCTGATCGACTTCCCCCGGCTGTGGGCCTACGCCAGGGACCTCTACCAGCACGCGCCGTTTCGCGACACCACCGACTTCGCCGCGATCGCCCGCCTGCCCGAGTACCCGGCGCCGCCCTTCTTCCACGACGCCCCCTGGCGGGTCCTGGTCGAGCCGTACGAGGCCGACTGGGAGTCCCCCCACGGCCGTGAACTCCTCGGCTGAGGCGACGGCCCGCCGGGCTCACCACGGAACTCACCACGGAACTCACGACGGGGCTCACGACGGGGCTCGCCATGGGCGCGGCCTCCCCGGACACGAGGGCGAGGTGATCCGGCTGCTTCGCGATGGCGAGGCCGCCGCGGGCGACCGCGAGGACGACGCCGCCTTCGCGTACGAGCATGGTCTGCTTCACCTGCCGCCCGGGCGGCTCGCCGAGGCGGCGCTCGACCGGGTGCCCGGCGGGGAGCCGGTGCTCGTGCGCGGGGCGGGGCCGGCCCTGGCGGACCTGCTGGCGCCGCTCACCGTGGGGCGCGGCGGCGGGTTCAGGCGAGGGCCGGGCGGGAGGCTGACGTACGCGGTCGGCGGTCACGAGCCGCTGGTGCACGTGGTCTCCCGGCGCGGGGTGCCGTACCACGCGAGGATCGAGTATCCGCTGCGCGGCGGGCCGCCGCCCGTCGGCGGATTCCTGCGGGACCTGCCCGACGGGCCGCTGGACCACCGGCGTGACGTGTGGCCGCTGATCGCCAAGGAACTGACGTACGCGTATTACCACGAGCTGCTCACCGCCCATCCGGAACGCGCGCGCATGACCTGGGACGAGTTCGCCGAGGCGTACGCCGCGGAGCCCTGGGACGGCAAGGCGATGCGGGCGCTCATCCGGCGGGCCGTGCCGGGGTACGCGGACCGGCTCAACCTGGCTCGGCTGGACCGGCCGCTGGCGGGGATCCGGTTCGGGGACTCGGCCGGGCTGCAGCGGTGGGTGCACGGCTACATCGCCGCCGATCTGGCCCGCCGCGGCGATCCGGCGCACAGCGCGGACCTGGCCATGGTCCATGGAATGTTCTCGGTGCTCGGCATGTTGGCGAAGGCGTCGGACATCGACCCCTCGTTCACGGAGCTGGTGGGCTTCGTCGCCGGTGGGCCTTCGGCGGCCCGGCTGGAGGAACTGCTGGCGCTGGCGCGCGCGGGGATCGTCACGTTCGTCGGGGCCGAGGGCAGGGTCGTGGCCGATCCGGTGGACGGCGTCTGGCGGGCGGGAAGCCTCACCGTGCCGGGGCACGTGCGGGCGCGGGTTTTGATCGAGACGCCTGCCCCTACGTGGCCCGCCGAGGCGGACGTCACGCCCGCGCCACCGCAGGTGGCGTGAGCCATAGCCCTATTAAACAGGTAGGGATACTATAGAAATACATCCGTTCCGATCCTTAAGGAGCAGGAATGACGACACACGCCCCCGACCTCGCCCCCGCCCCCACCGCCGACGAGATCGACGAGTTCGCCCGAGAGTGGCGCGAATGGCACGAGCGGCACGAGTCGCAGCGCGCCGACCGGCACGGCTTCCTCGCCGTCACGGGCCTGCACTGGCTGACCGGCGAACCGCAGCGGGTGCCCGGCGCGCCCGGCGAGTGGTCCACCGGCGAGGAGGGCGTCGTCGTGACCCTCGGCCCCGGCGAGGAACTGGTCGTGGACGGCGAGACGGTCAGCGGCCGGTACGTCTTCGGCGTCATCCCCGAGCGCGGCGGGATCAACGCCGTCTGGGGCGACGCGGTGATCGAGGTGGCCAAGCGGGGCGGCCACGACATCGTCCGGCCACGCCACCCCGACCACCCCACCCGCACCGCGTACACGGGAACCCCGACCTTCCCGCCGCACCCGCGCTGGGCGGTCACGGGCCGCTACGTGCCCTTCGACGAGCCCCGGCCGACGACCGTGGGCGCGGCCGTGGAAGGGCTGCAGCACGTGTACGACGCGCCCGGGCGGGTGGACTTCGAGCTGGACGGCCGGCAACTGAGCCTCACGGTGTTCCCCGGCCACGTGCCGGGAACCCTGCTGGCCCTGTTCCTCGACGAGACCTCCGGCGTGACCACCTACCCCGCCAACCGCAGCCTCAGCCTGGGCGCGCCCGACGCCGACGGACGGGTGGTCGTCGACTTCAACCGGGCGGTCAACCTGCCGTGCGCCTACACCGAGTTCGCCACCTGCCCGCTTCCGCCGGAGGAGAACCGGCTGCCGGTGGCCATCGAGGCGGGCGAGAAGATCCCCCACGAGCAGCACTGACGGCACCCAAGTCGTCGCAATCGTACGAATTGGAGAGATAGATGCCGAAGGCATACGTATTCGACCGGCACGGCGGCCCGGAGGTGGAGGCGTTGGCCGACGTCGAGCGGCCGGTGCCCGGTCCCGGGCAGGTGCTCGTCGCGGTGCGGGCGGCCGGGGTCAACCCCGTCGACTGGAAGCGGCGTGTGGGCTACGCCCCCGTGGGCGCGCCGCCGATCGAGCTGCCGGCGGTGTTCGGCAGTGAGGTCTCCGGAGTGGTCGAGGAGGTCGGTGAGGGCGTCACCTGGTTCAATCCCGGCGACGCGGTCTTCGGCAACCCGACCACCGGCGGCTACGCCGAGTACACCCTGCTCCCGGCCGAGCTGACCGCGCACAAGCCCGCCGAGGTGTCGTTCGCCGACGCGGCGACCCTGCCGGTCGCGGCGGCGACCGCCTGGGACGGCATCCGGCAGCTGGAGCTGCCGCCCGGCGCCACCCTGCTGATCACGGGCGTGGGCGGCGGCGTCGGCGTGGCCGCGGCGCAGATCGCGCTGCACGAGGGGCTCAAGGTGATCGGCACCGCGAGCGTCGGCAAAAAGGACTTCGTCGAGGGCCTCGGCGTGACGTACGTCGAGCCGGGGACGGGCGTCGCGGACCGGGTGCGGGCCGCCGCGCCGGGCGGCGTCGACGCCGTCTACGACCTCGTCGGCGGGGCCGCGCTTGAGGAGGTCGCGGAGGTTCTGGAGGACCCGGGCAAGCTGATCACCGCCGCCGACCGCCAGACGGTGGCCAAACTCGGCGGCTCCCCCGTACGGCGGGCCCGCGACCGTGCCGTGCTCGACGCGGTGGCGCGCCTGGTCGTGGAGGGCGTGCTGCGGCCGTACGTGACCGAGACGTTCCCGCTGGACCGGGCGGGGGAGGCGCTGCGCAAGGTCGAGGACGGCCACGCCCGAGGCAAGATCGTGATAGAGGTGAGCGGGTGACGAGACGGCCGAACGGTTTCGGCGGTGCCGGGCGCACCGCCGGGAAGAGGAACGAAAAGAGGAAGACCCGCGTCGGCGGCACGCCGTTGACGAGGGCGGCGTGAGCGAGCGGGAAGGCGGGCAGGGCGCCGCCTTCCACCCGCTGGACCATCCCGCCTGGACGTCGCTCACCGGCCCGCACGCGCGTTTCGCCGAGCGGAAGGGCGACGTGGTGCGCTATCCGGTGGACGTCTCCCCGTTCCTGGCGTTGCCGCCGGAGCCGAAGCCGGCCGACTGGGACGACCTCGCCGCGCTCGTCGGCCCCGGCGCGACCGTCATGGGACCCGGCCTGACGGACCCGCCTCCCGGCTGGGAGGTGGTGACGGAGGTCCCGGGGGTGCAACTGGTCGACGACGGCGTCGCCGCCGTCCCCGACGGCGAGGCCGTACGGCTGGGGGCGGAGGACGTGCCGGAGATGCTGGACCTGGTGGCGCGGACCCAGCCGGGCCCGTTCCTGCCGAGGACCATCGAGATGGGCGACTACCTGGGCATCCGCCGCGCCGGCAGGCTGGTGGCGATCGCCGGGGAGCGGCTGCGCCCGCCGGGCTGGACCGAGATCAGCGCCGTCTGCACCGATCCGGAGTTCCGCAACCAGGGCCTGGCGACCCGGCTCGTGCTCGCCGTCGCCGCCGGCATCCGGGCCCGCGGCGACACGCCGTTCCTGCACGCCGCGGCGTCCAACGTCAACGCGATCCGGCTGTACGAGTCCCTGGGCTTCACGCTGCGCGCCAGGGTGCGTTTCCGCGCCGTGCGGGTGCCCACGGACATCGCGATCGCCTGACCGCCGCCGGGTCCCGCGTCGGGGTCGCGGTCGGGACCCGGCGACGCGCCCGCGGGTGTGCCCTGGGCCGCTCTCGGGCACACCCGTGATGCCCGGCCGGGCGGGACAGGGACGAGAAGGGGGCGGCCGGTGGACGTCAGGCACGACACGTGGCGGGTGAACGGCATCGAGCTCGCCGTGACGACCGCGGGCTCGGGCCCCCTGGTCGTGCTGGCCCACGGCTTCCCCGATCTGGCCCTCACCTGGCGCCTCCAGCTTCCGGCCCTCGTCGAGGCGGGATACCGCGTGGTGGCCCCGGACATGCGCGGCTACGGGCGCAGCGCCCGCCCGGCAGCGGTGGCCGACTACGACGGCGACACCATCCGCGGGGACCTGATCGGCCTGCTCGACCACGAGCGGGCCGACCGGGCGCACTTCGTCGGGCACGACTTCGGCGCGGCCACCGTCTGGCCGCTGGGGGTGACGCATCCCGATCGCGTCCTGTCGCTGACGGGTCTCAGCGTGCCGTACGCGCTGCCGTCCCCGGTCGCCCCCACGCGGATCCTGCGCGACCGGCTCGGCGACGACTTCTACATGGTGCGGTTCCAGGAGCGCGAGGCCCCCGAGGCGATACTCGAACGCGACGTCGCCCACACCCTGAGCGCCGCGCTCTCGGGGCGTTTCGACCCGCCGTCCTTCGAACGGGACCCCGGTAAGCCGCCCGAGCCGCCCGCGTGGCTTCCCGCCGACGTGTTCGACGTGTACGTCCGCGAGTTCGAGCGTACGGGCTTCGGCGGCGGCCTCAACTACTACCGCAACATCGACGAGAACTGGCGGCAGGCGACCCGCCGCGACCGGCAGATCATCGAGGCGCCGTCGCTGCTCATCACCGCCGACCAGGATCCGGTCATCCGGTTCATGCCGCCCGAGCGCGCCGCCCGCGGATTCCGCGACCTGCGCTCGCACACCGTCGCCGGCGCGGGACACTGGATGCACCAGGAGAACCCCGAGCAGGTGAACGAGCTCATCCTCGGCCATCTGCGCGCGGCGGACCGGTGAGGGCACGACCCGGGGTCCCCGCCGGGGTCCGCCCGGCCGGTCTGAAACCATAATTCCCTACGGGAACACCGAACTTTCTCAGAGGGAAGATCACCATGACGATCGCAGAGCGCGCCACCACCGGCGAATGGCAGGCCGCGGCGCGTGCCGTCGCCGCCGAACTCGCCGACGGCGTCACGGCGCGGGACGCGGCCGGTTCCGCCCCCGTCGAGGAGGTCGCGCTGCTGCGCGAGTCGGGTCTGCTCGGCCTGCTGGTCCCGCGCGACCTCGGCGGCGGCGGACGCCCGTGGAGCGAGGGGCTGGCGGCCGTGGAGCTGATCGCGCGGGCGGACGCGTCCGCCGCGATGCTCCTCGGGTACCACTACCTGCACCTGTGGCGGCTCACCCACTACGACAACGCCGAGCTGGCGCGGCGGGCGGCGCGCGGCACGGCGCGGGAGGGGTGGTTCTGGGGCGGGGCCAGCAACCCGCGCGATCCCGGTCTCACGCTCACCCGCGACGACGGGGCGTACCGGGTGCACGGGCGCAAGGGCTTCGCCACCGGCGCCCAGGTCGCCGACCGGATCGTGGTGAGCGGCGCCGCGCCGGAGGGCGGGAAGGTCATGCTCGTCGTGGACGGCCGCGCCGAGGGGGTGCGGCACAACGACGACTGGGACGCGATCGGGGTACGCCGGTCGGCGAGCGGGAGCGTGGAGTTCGACGGCGTCCGGGTGCCCGACGAGTGGGTGGTCGGGCCGGTGCCGCCGAACGAGGCCGCGGCGGCGCCGTACCAGAGCCTGGTCGTGCCCGCGTTCCAGATCGTCTTCGTGCACCTGTACGCCGGGATCGCGCGGGGCGCGTTGACGGCGGCGGTCGAGTACACCCGGACGAAGACCCGGCCGTGGACGGGGAGCGGGGTCGAGTCGGCGGCCGAGGACCCCTACATCCTGGAGACGTACGGCGAGCTGGCGAGCCGGACGGCGGCGGCGGAGGCGCTGGCCGGGCGCGCCCGCGCGGCCTTCGACGCGGCCGTGGCGCGGGGGCGCGAGCTGTCGGCCGAGGAGCGCGGGGAGACCGCGGTGGCGATCTCGACCGCCAAGGTGGTCGCCCAGCACGCCGTCCTCGACGTGACCTCGCGGGTCTTCGAGGTGACCGGCGCGCGGGCGACGGCGCGAGCGACGGGGCTCGACCGTTTCTGGCGGGACGCCCGCACGCACACGCTGCACGACCCCGTGGCGTACAAGCTGCGGGAGATCGGCGAGCACGTGCTCACCGGAGGGCTGCCCACGCCGGGGCCGTACAGCTGACGTCCCGGCCGCCGACCTGCCCGCCGGTCAGCGGGCGGCGCGCCGGGCGGCGATGGCGTCGTAGTCGGGGATGCGCTCGGAGATCGGGTCGCCGGTGAAGTTCCCCACCCAGCCGTCGTCGTCGTGGAAGAAGCGGATGGCGGTGAAGGCGGGGTCGGTGCCCATGTCGAACCAGTGCGTGGTGCCCTTGGGCACGCTCAGCAGGTCGCCGGCCTCGCAGAACACGGCGTGCACCTTGCCGTTGACGTGCAGGTAGAAGATGCCGGTCCCGCTGACGAAGAAGCGGACCTCGTCGTCGTCGTGGGTGTGCTCGGACAGGAACTTCCGCCGCGCCTCGGCGGCCTTGGCCGCCCACTCCTGGTCGGTCTCGTCGGTACGGCGCAGCGACGAGACGTCGACGAAGACGTACCCCTCCTCGGCGACGATCCGCGCCACCTCGTCCTTGTAGGCGTCGAGAACGCCCTCCTGGTCGGGCGGGACGGCGTCCTCATCGAGCACCGGCCAGTGGCGGAGCCGTACGTCGATCTCCTTGAGGGCGGCGTCGATCTCGTCGAGGTCCTCGGTCTCCAGCAGGGTCTCCGGAGCGTCCGAATCGGTGTAAACGGTGAGATATGTCATGGGTCGATTGTGCGTCGCGGCAGCTCGCTGGGCAAATCATAGTTTCCAAATCGGAAATATAGACATGACCCGATATGCCGCCTATCATCCGTCATGTCATGCGCACCCCTGCGGCTCCTCGCCAAAGACGATCTCCAAGAACGACGTGATGACCATGAGAAAAACCCGCTCCCTCCTCGGCGTCCTCGCCGGCACGATCGCGGCCGTCGCGCTCGCCGGATGTTCCCAGGGAGCGCCGGCCGGCGGGACGTCCGCGAGCGCCGCCCCCGCGACCACGGCGTCCACTGGGACCATCGGGAGCGCCGCCCCCGCGGCCACCCGCTCCGCGCCGCCCGAGTTCGCGAACGGCGAGGTGACCATCGCCCTGGTGCGCCAGCTCTCGTCCGGCGACTACTTCGAGCAGTGGCTGGCGGGCGCGCAGGCCGAGGCGAAGTCGCTCAATGTGAAGCTCGACGTCTCCAGCGGCGACGGCAACAACGACAAGCAGGCGCTCAACCTCGAACAGGCCGTCAACCAGAAGGCCGACGCGATCATCGTCGACCACGGCTTCGCCGACACGATCCAGCCCGCGATCAAGAAGGCCGCCGCGGCGGGCATTCCGCTGGTCGCCTTCGACGTCGATCCCGGCACGCCCGAGGCCGTCGTCATCGGCCAGGACGACCACCAGATCGCCGCCAAGGCCCTGGACGTGCTGAAGGCCGACACCGGCGGTGCCGGCGAGGTCATCTACGTGTACGTGGCGGGCTTCGCGCCGCTGGATCGCCGCAACGAGACCTGGGAGCAGTTCAAGAAGGACAACCCCGGCATCAAGCAGGTCGCCCAGATCGGTGTGGTCAACAACTCCACCGCCTCGGCCGTCGCCGACCAGGCGAAGGCGGCCCTCCAGGCCAACCCGAACGTCAAGGCGATCTTCGCCCCGTACGACGAGTTCGCCAAGGGCGCCGTGCTCGCGATCAAGGAGCTGGGCCTGAAGGACAAGGTCAAGGTGTACGGCGCGGACATCTCCACCGCCGACATCGGCGTGATGGCCGAGGAGGGCAGCCCGTGGGTGGCCACCGTCGCCACGGACCCCTCCAACGTGGGGCGCGTCGCCGTACGGGCCGCCGCGCTGCTGGTCGCGAAGGAGCAGGTGGACAAGGCGCTCAACGTGCCGCCCGCGCTCATCACCCGGCAGACGCTGCTCGACGGCGGGATCGCCAACGTCGAGCAGCTCGTCGCGGCGATCCCCGCGCTGACGACCCCGGACGTGGCGAGGGTGCCCTGGGCCCCCGCGTCATGACCGCGACGTCATGAGCACGACCGCCGGGACGGCGGCGGGCCCGGCGGTGGTGTCGGTCTCGGGGGTGTCCAAGCGGTACGGCGCCACCACGGCGCTGCGCGACGTCACCCTCGAGATCCGGCCGGGCGAGATCTTCGGCCTGATCGGCACCAACGGCGCGGGCAAGTCCACCCTCATCAAGGTGCTGTCGGGCGTCACCCGTCCCACCGCCGGCGAACTGCGGCTGCGCGGCCGACGCCTCGAACCGTCGAACCCGCTCGACGCCCAGAACGCGGGCATCCAGACCGTCCACCAGAACATCGACGACGGCGTCGTCTTCGGAGTCTCCGTCGCCGAGAACCTCACCCTCGACGCGCTCGCCCGCCGCGGCCCCGGCCGTTTCGTCACCCGCGCCCGCACCCGCGACGCGGCCCGCGCCGTCGCCGAGGCCGCCGGGCTCGACGTGCCGCTGGACGCCCCCGTCGAGACCCTCTCGGCCGCCCTGCGCCAGCGCATCGTCATCGCCCGCGCCCTGTCCCGGCGTCCCGACCTGCTCATCCTCGACGAGCCCACCTCGACCCTGTCGGCCACCGAGACCGAGGCGCTCCTCGCCGCCGTGCGCGCCATGGCCGCCGACGGCATCGCGGTCCTGTACGTCTCCCACCGGCTGAGCGAGATCCGTGACCTGTGCGACCGGGTGGCCGTGCTGCGCGACGGCGTCATCCAGCGGACGTTCACCGCCCCGGTGGATCCCCGGCGTCTCGTCGAGGCCATGCTCGGCGACGACTTCGCGGCACGCGGCGCGCCCGCCGGAGCGCGGGCGGCCACGGGCGCGGTGCGGCTCACGGCCTCGGGGATCCGCACCCGCCCCGGGGCGGAGCCGTTCGATCTGACCGTCCGCGCGGGCGAGATCCTCGGCGTCACCGGCCTGGTCGGCGCGGGCAAGAGCGAACTGCTTGAGCAGGTGTACGGCGCGCGACCCCTGCTGTCGGGCCGCCTGCTGCTCGACGGCGAGCCGTACCGGCCCCGCGACCCCCGCGAGGCGATCGCGAACGGCGTCGCCCTGGTCGCGGAGGAACGCGCCGCCCAGGCCATGGTGCCCGCCTGGTCGGTCCGCGCGCACGTCACGCTGCCCCGGCTGCGCGCCCACGGCCGGGCGGGTCTGCTGTCCCGCCGCTCCGAGACGCGCGCCGCCGGGCGCGTCATCGACCTGTTCGGCGTGCGCGGGCCCGGCCCCGAGGCCCCGATCGAGGCGCTCTCGGGCGGCAACCAGCAGAAGGTCGTCGTCGGACGCTGGCTGGAGGGCGAGCCCCGCCTGCTCCTGCTCGACGAGCCGTTCCGCGGCGTCGACGTCGGCGCCCGCGCGGACATCGGCCGCGTGCTGCGCGAACGGGCGACGGAGATGGCCGTGATCGTCGCGTCCTCCGACCCGCAGGAGGTGCTCGACGTGGCCGACCGCGTCCTGGTCCTGCACGACGGCGGACCGGCGGGGGAGCTTCGAGCGGGGGAGCTTCGGGCGGGGGACGTGACGGCCGAGCGGCTGGCGGCGCTGATGGCGGGGGGAGCGGAACGATGATGGCGATTCGGGCGAAGACGGCCCGTCCGGTGGCGGAGGTCGCCGCGCGGCCGATCGGGGAGCGCGCCGCCCGGCTGGGCTACCGGTATGGGCTCGTCGCCGTGCTCGTCGCCATGGTGGCGGTCTTCGCCCTGGTACGGCCCGCCTTCGGCACCTACGCCAACGCCCTGATCGTGCTGCAGTCGGTGGCGATCGTCGCCGTCGTGGCGCTGGGCGTCACCGTGTCGATGGCCACCGGCGGATTCGACCTGTCGGCGGGCGCGAACGTGAGCTTCGTCGTCATGGTGACCGCCCTCACCATGGTCAGGTTCAACCTGACGGGCGGCACCGCGATCCTCACCGGCCTGCTCGCGGGCCTGCTCGTCGCGGGCGTCAACGTGCTGCTCACCGTGGTCTGCCGGGTCCCCGACCTGGTGGCCACGCTCGGCACGATGTTCCTGTTCCAGGGCCTCGCGCTGATCATCACCTCGGGCCAGTCGGTGTCGGCCGGCATGACGGTCGACGGCGCGCCCGCCCCGGGCCGCTATACGGCCGACTTCGTCTGGCTCGGCTCTGGCACGATCGCCTCGGTGCCCGTCCCCGTCATCGTGATGCTGCTGCTCGCCGCGGCGGCGTACGTGTTCCTCAACCACACCCGTTGGGGCCGCGCCCTGTACGCCATCGGCGGCAACGCGCGGGCGGCCCGGCTCGCGGGCATCCGGGTGGAGCGCTACCGCGCGCTGGCGTACGTGATCTCGGGCCTGTGCGCGGCCGTGGGCGGCATCCTGCTGTCGGCCCGGCTCGGCCGCGGCGACGTGGGCGCGGGCGACCCCTACCTCCTGCAGTCGGTCGCCGCCGCCCTCATCGGCTTCGCGGTGCTCGGCGCGAACCGCCCCAACGCCCTCGGCACGCTCATCGGCGCCCTCTTCATCGGCATCATGATCAACGGCATGACCATGCTCAACGCCCCGTACTACGCACAGACCTTCGTGCAGGGCGCACTGCTGGTCGGCTCGCTCATCGTGAGCTACACCCTCACGCCCGGCCGCCGGGAGCGGAACACCACGTAGCCGAAGCAGCGCAGGCGCCGGCGCCCGCGCGGGGTGCACATCTCAGGCCGCCGGTCGCGGCTCAAGCCTGAGCCGGGGAAGAGAACGGCTCAGGCCGTGGCGACGGCGTAGGCCAGCAGCCATTCCACGCATTCGGTGACGTGGCGGGCGTGGACCAGGTCGGTGCCCCAGGCGTACAGGCCGTGGGAGGCGACGATGAACGCCGGGGTGCGGGGGTCGAAGACCTCCTCGAAGCGGTCGCCGAGCTCGGTCATGTCCTGGCTGTTGGGGATGACCGGGATGATCACCTCGTCGTCGTGCGCCTCGCGGCCGATGCCCTTGAGGGTCTCGATGTCCCGCAGGTGTACGCCGCCGGGCCAGCGGTGCCCGGCGATCACGGCGTTGAGCGCGTGGACGTGGACGACCGCGCCCGCGCCCGCCACCGCCGCCACGCGGGCGTGCAGCCCGGCCTCGGCCGACGGCCGCAGCGGCGCGACGCCCTCGACCGGGACGGGCGCGCCGCCGGAGTCGACCACGGCCACGTCGGAGGGGGACAGTTCGCCCTTGTCGAGGCCGCTGGCGGTGACGGTGAGCCGCAGCGGGTCGCGGGTGAGCACCTCCGACAGGTTGCCCGAGGTGCCGCGCATCCAGCCGAACCCGGTGAACCGGGCCGACTCGGCGGCGAGCCGCGCGCCCGCCGCGAGGACGCGGTCGGCGGTGAGGCCGTCCGGCGCGGCCTTGTCCGGGGTGGGCGCGTCCGGGGTGGCTGAGACGGCGGGGGTGTGCTGGGTCATGACGCATCCTTCAGGGTCAGCTCGTCGAAGGTCGCGATCGTGGCGTGCGGGCCGAAGTCGGCGTGCTCGCTCGGCTCGCCGGGGCGGCGCACCCCCACCGTGTTCCAGCCCGCCGCGGCGGCGGCGTCGAGTTCGGCCGGTACGTCGGAGAGGAACAGCAGCCGATCGGGCGGCGTGCCGAGCGCGTCGGCGATGCGGCGGTAGGAGTCCGCCTCCTTCTTCGGCCCCGCGTTCACGGTGTCGAAGTGCCGGTCGATCAGCACCGACAGATCGCCCGCGTCGCTGTGCGCGAACCACGGCCGCTGGCTGGAGACCGCCCCGGACGAGAACACGGCCAGCCGCGGCCCCCGCTCCCGCCAGGCCCGCAGCGCGGGCGGCACGTCCGGAAAGAAGTGCGCGGTGAGCTCGCCCGCCGCGAACCCGGCCGCCCAAATGCGCCCCTGCAGCGTCTTCAGCGGCGTCGCCTTGACGTCGCCGTCCATCCACGTGTGCAGGACCGCCACCAGGTCGGCGACGGGCGCGTCCTCGGGCAGGCCCCCCTCCTCGCGGATCCGGGCCACCGCCTCGCGCACTTCGGCGTCGTCGGCGTTCGCCTCGATGAACGGCCCGAGGCGGGGCCGGGCATACGCGTACAGGCCCACGTGCACCGAGCTGGTGGAGCTCGTCGTCCCCTCGATGTCCAGCACCACCCAGGAGGCCGTCACCTCGACCATGTCCTCACCTTCACAGTTCTCGCGTTCGGCACGTATTCGTCCTGCCCGATGTTCGCGCGGCGATCACGCGCCCGGCTCCCCGTCGCCCAGGGCCAGAGCGGTCACGTCGCCGGGGGTGTCGAGGTCGCGGCGCCGTACGATCAGGGCGCGGGACAGGCGCGCCACCCGGGCGGCGGCCCGCCCCTGCTCCGGATCCGGCAGGCCGTCGATGTCGGGCACATGCGCGTAGCCGATGACGCGGCGCATCGCCTCCCCGCCCGCGAACCCGAGCCCGTCGCGCCACACCCCGTCGAGGAACACCTCAAGGAAGCCGTCGTCGAAGATCCGATCCACCCGGGACGGCCACAGCCGCCGGAACTCACCGGTGAACGCCTCCCAGCTCAGCCCCACCTGGGCGACGTGCTCGGCCGCGAGCGCCGGATCGCCGAGCACGTCGGCCCGGATCGCCGCGATGAACGCGTTCGCCCAGAACAGCCCCAGATCGAACCCGATCGGCCCGACGAACGAGAACTCCGGGTCGATGACGGCGATCCGCCCGTTCCCCTCCGGCCCGCCGACCATGATGCTGCCCGAGTGCAGGTCGCCGTGGAGCAGCGCCTCGGCCTTGGTCATGAAGACGTGCCGCAGCAGGCCGATCTCGCGCCGCAGCTCGGCGTCCGCCCGCAGCTCCTTCACCAGCGGGTCGATCGCCGGGTGGTTGCGGTTGTGCTCGTGCTCGATGTACGGCTCGCCGAGGATCATGGCCTCGGTGAGTTCGCACAGCTCGGGGTTGACCGACTCGGCGATGAGCCGCTTGCGATCCTGCGACGGCATGCCGAAGTCGGACGTGGCGAACGCCAGCCGGGCCACGAAGACCCCGATGCCGCGCCCGACCTCGCCGGGCGACGCCCCCTCGACCGTGGCGCCGCGCAGCACCCGCAGGTCGCCGACGTCCTCAAGGACCAGCGTGAACGTGCCCGGGTCGTAGCCGTGGAAGGCGGGCGTGAACTCCGGCGCGATCGCGGCGAGGTGCTCGTACGCCCGCGCCTCGGCCGCCGCCCGGTACGGCGTGAGCGGCCACGACTCGCCGTGCACGCGCACGTACGGCAGCGCCTGCTTGACGGCGAGGCCGGGCACGTCCGGGTCCCGGCGTACCAGGAAGATCCGGTTGAGGTTGCCGTCGCTCACCTCCCGCACGGTGAGGCCGTCGGCCGAATCCGAGTCCGGGAGGCCGAGCAGCGGGAGCAGGTCGCGGGAACGCAGGTAGCCGGGGATGTCGGCGGGCGCGAGCAGCGCGTACACCGGGTATCCGGAGGCGGTCGTGTCGCTGGTCATGGGCGGGTCAGCACCTCGACGAAGTCGGCGACGAATCGGGCGGAGTCCACCGCGGTGATCACCTTGGTGGGGGGCGCGGGCTCGTAGCGAAACGCCGGCGGCAGGCCGTCGGCGGTGCGCATCAGGTGCGCCCGCGCCTGCGGGCCGTGCCGGACGACGTTCACCGGACCCACGGCGTACGCGGTGACGAGCCCCGGGTCGAGCAGGACGCCGGCGGCGAGCGGGTCGTGCAGCGGGATGATCCGGCGACCCCAGTGGTGCTGGTAGAAGTCCAGGTAGGAGTCGAGGATCTCGGAGGCGAGGCGCGCCCGCGGCGTCCCGGCCGCGCGCAGCGCCGCGATGGCGTGCTCCTGCAGGAGCGTCACGGAGGTCACGTTCACGCCGACCATCACCAGCTCGCCGCGCGGCGCGGAGAACACCGCCCGCGCCGCCGCCGGATCGTTGTTGACGTTGGCGTCCACGGTGAGATGGGTGCCCGGCGGCGGGTACGGGCCGGAGCCGCCCATGAGCACCACCGAGCGGTACCGGGTGAACAGCTCCGGGTCGATGCGCAGCGCCAGCGCCAGGTTGGTGAGCGGGCCGAGCGCCAGCAGGTCCAGCTCGCCGGGCCGTTCGCGGGCCAGCCGGACGAGCGCCTCGGCGGCGGGCTCGCCGCCGTCGCGCGGCTGCGGCCGGTGGTAGCCGCGGTCGCCGAGGCCGTCGAGGCCGTGCACGTACCCGGCGATGTGCGGCGCGCTTTCCAGGGGTTTGCCCGCGCCGCGGAAGACGGGCACGTCCAGGCCGAGGAGCCCGGTGACGTAGCCGATGTTGCGTGCCGCGTCCTCCTCCTCGCAGTTGCCGTACACCGAGGTGACGGCGACGATCTCGGCGTCGGCGCGGCCGGCGAGGTACAGCAGCGTGTGGGCGTCGTCGATGCCGGTGTCGGTGTCCACGACGATCCGGCGGGTCGTGCTCATCGTGCGGTGCGCTCCTGTTCTTCGGGGGACTCGTCGAAGTGCCGGGCCACCTGGGACGGCTCGTACACGCCGCGCTCGGTGACGATCCGGGTCACCAGCCGCGGCGGCGTCGCGTCGAAGGCCGGGTAGAAGCCGCGGGTGCCCTCGGCGGCGCTGCGCACCCCGAGCACGTGCAGCACCTCGTCGCCGTCCCGGTGCTCGATCACCACGTCCTCCAGGCGGGGCGCCTGCGGATCGGGGGCCTGGACGAGCGCGTGGAACGGCACGCCGAACTCCCGCGCGGCCAGCGCCACCCCCAGCGTGCCGACCTTGTTCACCACGTGGCCGTCCATCGTCACCCGGTCGGCGGCGACCAGCGCGACGTCGGCGAGGCCGTCGGCGAGCGCCGCCGCGACCATCCCGTCGGTGATCACCGTGGGCCGGTAGCCCATCTCCACCAGGGCGGCGGCGGTGAGCCTCGCCCCCTGCAGGTACGGCCGCGTCTCGGTGCACACGAACGACAGCCGCAGGCCCGCGTCCTCGGCCGCCCGCACGGTCGCGATCAGGTACGCGTCGGCCCAGCAGTGCGTGAGCACCCGCGCCCCGTCCGCCAGCAGCGTGGCGGCGTGGCGGCCGAGCGCGTCGCTGCGGGCGTGGTAGGCGGCCTCGTGCGCGGACGCCGCCGCCGCGACCGCTTCGGCCAGTTCCTCGCCGGGCGCGTCGGCGAGCGGCCCGTCGGCCGTGGCCGCCAGGATGCCGTGGACGGCGTCGCGGATGTGATTGTTGGTCGGCCGGGTCGCGACCAGCCGCCGCCCGGCCGCCCGCAGCAGCTCCGCCGCCTCCCCGGGGCCGGCGTGCCGGGCCTCGCGGCCCGCGAGCGTCATGCCCGCCGTCGCCGCGAACAGCGTGCCCGAGCTCTGCGTCACCATGCGCTCGATCGCGACCGCGACGTCCTCGGTGGTGGCGCACCGCACCCAGCGGACCTCGAACGGGTAGACGCGCCGGTCGAGGATCTCCACGGCGTCGCCCGCGAACCGGACCGAGTCCGCCAGGACGGGCCCGGCCCTGTCTGCCGTACTCATGACCGACCCCTCATGGCCAACCCCTCATGACAAGCCTCCGCGTACCGTTCCGAACCGGCCCCTGAGCTGGGCGAGGGCGAGCAGCGTGATCACGTACGGCGCGGCGTCGGCCGCCTGCTGCGGCAGCCCCTCGCCCTGCAGCCGGAAGCCGAGCGCCTCGGCCACGCCGAACAGCAGGCACGCGGCCACGACGCCGAGGACCCGGCCGCCGCCCAGCATCACCGCGACCACGGCCACCCAGCCGCGCCCGGCGCTCATGCCCTCGCTGAACAGCGTCACGTTCCCCAGCGCGAGCTGCGCCCCCGCGAGCCCGCACAGCGCCCCCGCCGCCAGCACCACGCCGTGCCGGTACGTTCCCACCTTCAGCCCGAGGGACTCGGCGGCCTCGGCGTGCTCGCCGAGGCCGCGCAGCCGCAGCCCCGACCGCGTCCGGCGCAGCCACCACGCGCCCGCGCCCGCGAGCACGGCCGCGCCGATCACCAGCGGCGACTGCGGCCCCAGCACGCCCCCGACGACCGGCAGCCCGCCGAGCCCGAACTCCGCGAGCGTCGGCAGCCCCGCCAGATCGGGCGAGGAGTACGTCCCTCCGCTGCCGAGGATCGACCGCATCAGGAACGCGGTCAGCCCCAGGGCCAGCAGGTTCGTGCCCACCGCCACCACGATCGGGTCGGCGCGGAACGTCACCGCGGGCACCGACAGCAGCGCCGCGTACGCCGTCGTCGCCGCGACCGCGCCCGCCACGCCCCACCACGCGCCGCCGGTCAGGTGGCTGAACACCACGGCCGTGAACGCGCCCCACAGCAACTGGCCCTCAAGCGCGATGTTGAACACGCCCGCCGCCGAGCACAGCAGCCCGCCGAGCGCGGCGAGCACGACCGGCGCGGTCGCGGTGAGGACGGCGGCGGCGAAGGTCGCCTCGAAGACGTTCACGTGATCACCTCGGCGTCGGGGGAGCCGCGCCGCCGCCGCTCGCGCAGGCCGCGCACGGTCGCGAGCACGGCGACGAAGACGATCACGAGCCCCTGGATGACCTGCGTGAGCTGGCTCGGCACGCCCGCGTCGCGCTCCATGCCCTCGCTGCCCACCTGCAGCACGGTCAGCAGCGCCACCGTGACCGGCACCGCCGCGGGCCGGCCCGTCGCCTGCAGCACCGCCGCGATCGCCGTGAACGTGTAGCCGGGCGAGGTGAGCGCCCCGTCCACGAACCGGTACGGCGGGCTCAGCACGATGATCCCGCCGACCAGCCCGGCGAACGCCCCGCCGCCCGCGAGCGTGGCCACGGCCAGGCGGTCCACGGCGACGCCACCATACCGGGCGAACTCGCGGTTGGCGCCGGTCGCCCGCACCTCGTACCCGGTGACCGTGCGGGCGTCGGCGTACAGCCAGGCCGCCGTCAGCGCGAGCATCAGCGGCAGCGCGAGCGTGAGGTAGCCGCTGCCGCCGATCGCGGGCAGGTGCGCGGACTCGGGCAGGACGGGCGTCTGGGCGACGCCGGTTTCCGGCTCGGCGAGCGGGAACCGCACCAGGTAGGACGCGAGCGCCACCGCGGGCGTGCTCAGCAGCAGCGTGCTCACGATCGCCGGGATGCCGAGCCGCGTGCGTAGCGGCGCCGAGATCCCGGCCAGCAGCGCCCCCGCGAGCGCCGCCACGGCGAGCGGCACGACGACGCCCACTCCCGGGGGCATCGGCACCGCCAGGGCGAGCGCCGCCGCCGCGACCCCGCCGAGGGCCATCTGGCCGTCGCCGCCGAGGTTGAACTCGCCGGTGCGGAACGGGATCGCGAACGCCAGCGCCATGCCGAGCGTGGGCACCAGGGCGGCGATCGTGTACTCCAGGTTTCCGTCGCCGATCGCGCCCCGGATGAGGGCCGGGTACGCCCGCGCCGGAGAGACGCCCACGGCGAGCATGACCAGCGTGGTCAGCGCCAGCGTTCCGGCGACGGCGAGCACGGGCGCCGCACCGGCGACGGCACCGACGCCGCGCCACGCCCCGCGCGCCGCCCGTGCGCTCGCCTGTGCGGTCGGCCGTGCCGTCGGCTGGTCGCCGGGAACCGCGCTCACGGCCCGTCCTTGATCGTCGCCGCGCCGGTGCGGTGCCCGGTGTCGGTGGTCGTGCCGGTCATCGCCTCGCCGATCGCCGCCTCGGTGGCCTCGTCGCGGGTCAGCTCGGCCGTCACCCGCCCGGCGTACAAGACATGGACGCGGTCGGCGAGCGCTCGCAGTTCGGCGAGTTCGCTGGACACCAGCAGGATCGCCCTGCCCTCCTCGGCCGCCCGGGTGAGCAGGGCGTGGATCTGCTCCTGGGCCCCGACGTCGACGCCCTGCGTGGGCTCCTCGACCACGATCACCGGGGTGCCGCGGGACAGCTCCCGGGCGAGCACGGCCTTCTGCGCGTTCCCGCCCGACAGCGCAGAGACGGGCGCGTCCACCGACGGGGTCCGCACCGCGAAGCGCTCGACGAGCGACCGGGCGCGGGCGCGTACCTTCGCGGCCGAGAGGCCGAACCGCCCGCGCAGCCCGGGGGAGCGCTGGTCGCCCATGACGAGGTTCTCCGCGAGCGTCATCTCGGCGGCGACCGCGCGGCCGTGCCGGTCCTCGGGCACGTACGCGATGCCGGCCTCGCGGCGGCGCCGTACCGTGTCGGCGGCGGTCAGCTCCGCGCCGAGCAGCCGGACCACGCCCCGCTCCGGCAGCCCGCCGAGGCCGACGACCTGGTCGACCAGCTCGCGCTGCCCGCTCCCGGCGACGCCCGCCACGCCCACGATCTCGCCGGGCCGTACGCCCAGGGAGACGTCCGCCAGCCGGGTCACGCCGTCGGCGTCGCGTACGGTGAGGCCGCGGACCTCCAGCGCGTACGGCGCGGCGGCGTCGACGGCCGAGGCGCGTCCGGCGGGGGCGGCGACCGAGCGGCCGATCATGGCGCGGACCAGCTCGTCGGCGGTCGTCTCCGCCGTGGCGAAGCGGCCGGTCACCCGGCCCCGCCGCAGCACGGTGACCCGGTCGCTCGCGGCGAGGACCTCGCCCAGCCGGTGCGTGACGAGCACGACCGACGCGCCGGTGCCGGTCACCGTGCGCAGCACGGCGAACAGGCGCTCGGACTCGCCGGGCGTGAGCACGGCGGTCGGCTCGTCGAGGATGAGGATCCGGGCCTCGCGATGCAGCGCCTTGAGGATCTCCACCCGCTGCCGCACGCCCACGGGCAGGTCGCCGACGCGGGCGGCGGGGTCCACGCGCAGGCCGTACCGTTCGCCGAGGTCCGCCACGCGGCGGCGGGCGGCGGCCTGGTCGAGGGCGAGGCCGCGCCGTACCGGCTCGGCGCCGATCACCACGTTCTCCGCGACGGTGAGCCCGGGGAACAGCCGGAACCGCTGGTGGACCATGCCGAGGCCGTGCGCGATCGCGTCGGCGGGGGAGCGCAGCCGCGCCGGGACCCCGGCGATCAGGACGCGCCCGGCGTCGGGCCGGTGCAGGCCGAACAGGATCGACATCAGGGTGGACTTGCCCGCGCCGTTCTCGCCGACGACCGCGTGCACCTCGCCGGGCGCGATCGCCAGGTCCACGCCGTCGTTCGCCACGACGGGACCGAACCGTTTGGTGATGCCGACGAGCTCGGCGGCGTAGGGGGCCTGTGCGGCCACGGTCAGCCCGCCAGCGGGTCGGCGACCTTGACCTTGCCCGCGACGATGTCGTCCCTGGCCTGCTTGACCTTCGCCACCACCTCGGCGTTGGCCGCGACGGTGCACTGGGAGGAGGCGAGGTCGTCGTCGAGGGCGACGACGCCGACGCCGTTCTCGGCCAGGCCGTAGACCTTCACCCCGCCGGTACGGCCCGCCGCGATGTCCTTGATCGCCGCGGCCTCGGCGACGTCCACGCGCTTGAGCACGTTGTCGATGACGATGCCGGGGCTGCTCGGGCACTGGTTCACGTCCACGCCGAACGCCTTGGCCCCGCTCGCCGCCGCGGCCTCGAAGACGCCCTGGTTGCCGCCGGACGCCGCCGCGGAGATCACGTCCACGCCGCGCCCGATGAGCGTCTGCGCCTGCGACTTGGCGCGGGCCGGGTCGCTGAACGGGTTGTTGCCGCCGACGTACAGGGGGGTGCCGGTGACCTTGTCGTTCACGGACTTGGCCCCGGCGAAGAACGGGTCGATCCACCGGTGGATGAACGGGCTGTCGAGCGCCGCCACGACGCCGATCTTGCCGCTCTCGCTCAGCAGCCCGGCCTCGATACCGGCGAGGTAGGCCGCCTCGTGCTCCTTGAAGGACACGCAGGTGAGGTTGGCGGCCTGGTCCTTGGCGCAGGAGTCCACCTGGAGGAACTGCTGGTCGGGGTGCTGCTTGGGCACGGTGGCGAACACGTCGTCGAAGTTGAAGCCGATGCCCACGATCACCGTCGGCTTGGCGCGGACGGCCGCGTCCACGTTCTTGGCGATGCTCGTCGGGTCCTTGCTCTCGTACAGGGTGAACGTGGCGCCGATCTCCTTGGCGGCCGCCTCGCCGCCCTCGACGCCGAGCCGCAGGAAGCTGTTGGCGCCGACCGGGTTCGGCGTGATCAGGATGATCGACTTGCCGCCGGCCGCCGGTGCGGCGGAGTCCCCGCCCGCGGTGGAGGCGCCGCCGCCGCACGCGGCGAGCAGCAGGGACAGCAGTGCCCCGACCGCGGCCGACGCCGCGAGTCGAGAGGCGGCCCTGGGGAAGGCCGGAGGGGTGGTGCGCATGGTGCTTCCTTCGAGATGCCCGAATCCGACCGTGAGCATATCTACATATTCCCTGTCAGCAAAGTCGGGTTGACCCTCCGTGATCGCACCCCCGGGAGCGTTGACAGTTAAACATGCTTTTCCTACCTTTTGACTAGGTTATAGCCGCCGGAACGGAAGTGCTCCATGAAGTTTTTGCTGATCACGCTCATCGCGCACGGGCCGGACCCGGTGACCGGCGAGCTGAAGTCCACGACCGAGCGGTTCCGCGAGGTGGTCGACAACGCCGTGCTCGCCGAGGAACTCGGGTTCGACGGCTACGGCGTGGGGGAGCGGCACGAGCGCCCGTTCATCTCCTCGTCCCCGCCGGTGGTGCTCAGCCACATCGCCGCCCGCACCTCGACGATCCGCCTGTTCACCGCCGTCACCACGCTGAGCCTGCTCGACCCGGTGCGCGCCTACGAGGACTACGCCACCCTCGACCACCTGTCCGGCGGCCGGCTGGAGCTGATGATCGGCAAGGGGAACGGCGCGGCGCAGGCCAGGCTGCTCCACGTCACCGCCGAGGACCAGTGGGATCGCAACCGCGAGGGCTACGAGCTGTTCCGCCGCCTGTGGCGGGAGGACAAGGTGACCTGGAGCGGCCGGTTCCGCCCGTCGCTGGACGAGGCCGAGACCTGGCCCCGCCCGCTGCAGCGCCCGATCCGCGTCTGGCACGGCAGCGCCACCAGCAAGGAGTCGGTGGACCTCGCCGCCAAGTACGGCGACCCGCTGTTCTCGGCGAACGTCACCAACCCCATCGACCCGTACGCCGAGCTCATCGACTACTACCGCGAGCGCTGGGCGCACTACGGCCACGACCCGGCCGACGCGCTGGTCGGCGCCGGGAGCGCGGGCTACTACGCAGCCAAGAGGTCCCAGGACGCGGTGGAGACCTACCGGCCGATCTTCGACGCGCGGATTCGGCTGTTCCGCAGCGTGGGCGTGGAGCCGGTGTTCCCCACGCTGGAGGACGCGATCGAGCGCAGCTCGATCCTGGTCGGCAGCCCCCAGCAGATCATCGACAAGATCCACCGCTACCACGACCGTTTCGGCCACGAGGTCATGCACCTGCACGCCGACGGCGACGGCCTCACCCCGGCGCAGCACCGCGAGACGCTGGAGCTCTTCCAGAGCGACATCGCCCCCGTGCTGCGCAAGGAGATCCCGAGTCGCCCGTTCCCCGAGCCGGTCACGCAGGCCCCGCCGGAGCCGGTCGTGCCGCTCGCCGAGGCCGCGCGGCCCGGCACGGTGCGGCTGACCGAAGGGTGATTTACCGATTTTTCAGACTGAATTACTATGAAATACCTCGGGGGGATGGCAACCCACACCTGAGAGGTGGAAGATGAGCGATCTCGACGCGGTCCGCCGCGAGGAGCCATCCGTGTCGCCCGGCGGCGGAACCTGGATCAACGAGGACTGGGCGGCAACGATCCTCGGGCTCGTGCTGCTCCTGCTGGTGATCACGGGCGTGATCCCCGTCGGGCTGGTGCCGTGATGAGCGCCGGAGAAGCGGGAGTCCCCCCGCGGGCGACGCAGGCGGACGCGGCGCGCGGCACGGCCGCGTCCGGATCGGGCCTGCCCTGGGCGCTCGCCGGTCTTGTCGTGGTGCTCGCGCTCGCCGCGGTCACCCGCCTGCTCGACAAAAACGTGCCCGACCTGCTCGACGGCACCGCCCTCGGCGACATCGCCGCCGCGATCGAGTACCCGGTGTACGCGATCGTGCTCGGCCTGCTCGGCAACGCCGTGCTCACCGCGACCGGGTTGCGCGACCGCCTCGCCGGAGGGTTCCGCACCGAGTTCTTCATCAAGACCGGTTTGGTCCTGCTCGGCGCCTCGATCAACCTGAAGGTGATCGTGACCGCCGCCGGGCCGGCGATCATCCAGGCGATCGTGCTGATCAGCGCGGTGTTCCTGTTCACCTGGTGGATCGGCGGCAAATTCGGGCTCGACGACAGGCTGCGCGCGCTGCTGTCGGCGGCGGTGTCGATCTGCGGGGTGAGCGCGGCGATCGCCGCGGCGGGAGCCGTACAGGCCAGGCGTGAGCAGCTCACCTACAGCGCGAGCCTGGTGATCGCCTTCGCGCTGCCGTCGATCTTCATCCTGCCGTGGCTCGCCACCCTGTTCGGGCTCAGCCCGGAGGTGGCCGGCGCGTGGATCGGCGGCAACATCGACACGACCGCCGCCGTCACCGCCGCGGGCGCCATCGTCGGGGATGACGCGCTCGCGGTGGCGACCATCGTGAAGGTCACGCAGAACGCCCTGATGGGCGTGGTGGCCGTCGCGCTGACCGCGTACTTCGCCTTCCGGATCGAGCGGCGCGCGGACGCCCGACGTCCCGGGCTCGGCGACCTGTGGCGGCGCTTCCCGAAGTTCGTGCTCGGGTTCATCGCCGCGTCGGTGATCGCCACCTGGTGGCTGACGACGGTGAGCTCGGAGGTGGGCAAGGAGACCATCGGGGTCGCCAACGACCTGCGGACCTGGTTCCTGATCCTCGCCTTCGTCAGCATCGGGCTGGAGTTCCGGGTGGCCTCGCTGAAGGAGGCGGGCTGGCGTCCGATCGGCGTGTTCGGCATCGCGACGGTGGTCAACCTGGTGCTCGCGCTGATTCTCGCCGCCCTGCTGTTCAGCGGATTCTCGGTTTCGTAGCGGAAACGAGCGGATCCCCCCGGGATCCGTGATCTCGGTCGGTCCGTGAATACGCCAGAGGGCCGGTACGGTGGACGCGCTGCCGTACCGGCCCTCTTGTTCATGCCCGATTCGATGATACCTTAAAAACCTACCTGATGTGTGGGATAATGAACCATGAGCCTCGATCGGATCCGCCCGTCGCGCTCCCACGCCGACTCCCCGCTGGCCGCCGCCATCCTGGCCGGACGATGGATCCGGGCGGCCGCCGTCGACGACGAGCACGGCCGCTTCTGGCGGCCGAACCCCGATCCGCGCGGCAGGTCGGCGGTCACCCCCGAGCCCGCGTCGCTGTACTCCGGCGCGGCCGGCATCGTGCTGTTCTTCCTGGAACTGGCCGCCGCGACCGGCCATGAGGCCTACCTGGAGGACGCCAGGAAGGGCGCGGACCGCCTCGCCGCCACCTGGCGCGAGCAGAAGGACCTGTCCCTCTACCACGGCCTGACCGGCACGATGATCGCCCTGATCGAGGCCGGGTGGGTGCTGGGCGAGAGCCGCTTCGACGCCGAGGCCGCCGCGATCGCCGACGAGATCGTCCGCAGGGCCCGCCCGTTCGACGACGGCGTCGGCTGGACCGCCGAGACGGCCCAGCGCGGCGACGGCGGCATCGTCCTCGGCCTGCTGCGCGCCGCCGCCCATCTCGGCGTGTCGGCGTACCGGAACCTCGCCGCCGAGGCGGGCCTGCGCATCGCCCGGCTGCCCGTGCCGGGGCACCGGTTCGGCAACTGCTCCGAGGGCCCCGCCGACCTGCCCCCCGACGCCGTCACGCCCGGCTTCCTGTCCGGTACGGCGGGCACGGCGTACCTGCTGGCCCGCCTATACGGCGAGACGGGCGACCGGGCCTTCCTTGAAGGCGCCCGCCGAGGGGCCGACTTCGTGCGCGCGGTCAGCGCGGTGAGCGAGCGGTGCGCGATGGTCCCCCACCACCTGCCGCAGGGCCGCTCCCTGCACTATCTGGGCTTCTGCTCCGGATCCGCCGGAGTGGCCCGGATGTTCTACGAGCTGTACCGGGTGGCCGCCGACCCCGCCGACCTGGAGTGGGTCAATCGGCTCGCCGAGGGCATCGTGCGCAGCGGCGTCCCACACCGCCAGACCGAGGGCTACTGGAACGTGGCCTGCCAGTGCTGCGGCACGGCCGGCCTGATGGAACTGTTCGTCGGGCTGTGGGCGACCACCGGGGACGCCGCCCGGCTGGAGTTCGCCCGCACGCTCGCCGCGAACCTCGTCGGCCGCGCGACCGCGCACGACGGCGCGGGGTACCGCTGGTACCAGGCGTACCGGCGGCTGCGGCCCGGCGAGGTGTCCGCGGACACCGGCTACATGGTGGGCGCGGCCGGAATCGGCGCCGCGCTGCTCCACCTCGACGCGGCGGGCCAGCCGGACCAGGCCCGCCGGGTGATCCTCCTGCCGGACAACCCCTTCCCCTCGATCCCCGTGCCCGCAGGCGCGGTGCGGGGGATCGGCGGGGATCGGTAGCACGGACCAGGCCGACGCGCCGACCCCGCTCTGGCCTCGCCCGTACGTCTGCCGGATGCCGGGAGGATGCCGCGCATCGGGGCCGGCCGATGTCCTGACCCCGCCCTGACCTCGCCCGTACGTCTGCCGGATGCCGCGCATCGGCGCGGGCCGATGCCCTGGCCTCACTCTGGCCCCGCCCGTACGTTTCCCGGATGCCAGGGGGATGCCGCGTATCGGGGGCGGGCCGATGCCCTGGCCCCGCTCTGGCCCCGCCCTAACGCTGTCCGGTTTGGCCGGAAAGTTGCGGATGGATCGTTGACAGGGTTTCCGATTTTTCCTACTCTTCAGGTAGGTATTATCCGGAAGGATAGTCATTGATGTCCGCTTCCACCGGCAGGCAGATCCATCTCGCCGCCCATTTCCCCGGCGTCAACAACACCACCGTGTGGGCCGACCCCCGCTCAGGCAGTCAGATCGACTTCGCCTCCTTCGAACATCTCGCCCGCACCGCCGAGCGCGGCAGGTTCGACTTCTTCTTCCTCGCGGAGGGGCTGCGGCTGCGCGAGTTGAAGGGCCGCATCCACGACCTGGACGTGGTCGGCCGCCCGGAGTCCCTCACCGTGCTCGCCGCGCTGTCGGCGGTCACCGAGCGGCTGGGCCTCGCCGCCACCGTCAACGCCACCTACAACGAGCCCTACGAGCTGGCCAGGCGGCTCGCCACCCTCGATCACCTGTCCGGTGGCCGCGCCGCGTGGAACGTGGTGACCACCTTCGACGCGTTCACCGGGGAGAACTTCCGCCGCGGCGGGTTCCTCGACCGCGCCGACCGCTACCGGCGCGCCGAGGAGTTCGTACGGCTGTCGCGCACCCTCTGGGACTCCTGGCCGTCCGACGCGATCGCGGCCGACCAGGAGCGGGGCGCGTTCCTGCGCGACCCCGGCGTCGGAGCCTTCCGGCACCACGGCGTCCAGTTCACCGTCGAGGGCCGCTTCAACGTGCCCCGAAGCCCGCAGGGCCACCCGGTGATCATCCAGGCGGGCGACTCGCCGGACGGCCGCGAGTTCGCCGCCGCCAACGCCGACGTGATCTTCACCCGGCACGGCACCCTGGAGGCGGGCCGGGCGTTCTACGCCGACGTCAAGGGCCGCCTGGTCAAGTACGGGCGGGAACCCCACCAGCTCAAGATCATGCCGGGGGCGACGGTCGCGCTCGGCGACACCGACGCCGAGGCGGCGGAGATCGCCGCCGAGGTACGCAGGCAGCAAGTGAGCCCGCAGACCGCGATCGCCTTCCTGGAGCAGATCTGGGGCCGGGACATGTCCGCCTACGACCCCGAGGGCCCGCTGCCGGACGTCGAGCCGGAACGGGACCAGGAGGTCGCCGAGGGCCGGGTCAGGCTCGCCGACCGGCTGGAGATCGCCGAACGCTGGCGGACCGTGGCCCGGGAGAAGGACCTCACCATCCGCGAGCTGGTGATCGAGATGACCGGCCGCCAGTCGTTCATCGGCTCGCCGGAGACGGTCGCCCGCTCCATGCAGGAGTTCGTCGAGCAGGAGGCCGCGGACGGCTTCATCCTCGTGCCGCACCTCACCCCCGGCGGGCTCGACGACTTCGTGGACCGGGTCGTGCCGCTGCTGCAGGAACGCGGCGTCTTCCGCGCCGAGTACACGGGACCGACGCTGCGCGACCATCTCGGCCTCGCCGTACCCGAACCCGCCCGGCAGCCCGCCCGACAACCCGCACAGCAGCCCGCCCGACACCCCGGACGGCAGCCCGCAGGACAGGGGGACGCATGAGCACCGCACCGCCCCACTTGGTCCACCTGGCTGTAGCCCTCGACGGCGCCGGCTGGCACCCTGCGGCCTGGCGCGACCCGGCGTTCAACGCGCGGGAGCTGTTCACCGCCCGGCACTGGGCCAAGATCGTGTCCGAGGCCGAGCGCGGCCTGCTCGACTTCGTCACCATCGAGGACGCCTTCGGGCTGCAGTCCACCCTGCTCGACGGGCCGGACGACCGCGTCGATCAGGTGCGCGGCCGGTTCGACGCCGTGCTGCTCGCCGCCGCGCTCGCGCCCCTCACCTCCCGGATCGGCCTGATCCCGACGGCCACGACGACGCACACCGAGCCGTTCCACGTGGCGATGGGCATCGCCACCCTCGACCACGTCAGCCGTGGCCGGGCCGGCTGGCGCGTCCAGATCTCCGGGCGCAGGTCCGAGGCGGCGCATTTCGGCCGCCGGGAGCTGCCCGTGCTCGATTTCGCCGATCGAGGCCACGTCCAGGAGCTGTTCGACGAGGCCGCGGACGCGGTCGAGGTCGCCCGGCGGCTCTGGGACAGCTGGGAGGACGACGCCGAGATCCGCGACGTGGCGACCGGCCGGTTCATCGACCGGGACAAGCTCCACTACATCGACTTCACCGGCCCGTGGTTCTCCGTCAAGGGCCCGGCGATCACGCCCCGGCCGCCGCAGGGGCAGCCGATCGTCGCCGTCCTCGACCACGGCGGGGTCGGCGTCCCCTACCGGCTTCCGGCCCGCGCCGCCGACGTCGTCTTCGTCACCCCGCACGACCGCGACCAGGCCGCGGCGATCGCCGCGCAGGTGCGCGCACTTCCCCGGCAGGGGGCGCCCCTCAAGATCTTCGCCGACCTGCTCGTCTTCGTCGGCGCCGACGCCGCCGTACGCAAGGCGCGGCTCGACGAGCTGGCAGGGGCCGAGCTGAGCTCCGACGCGAAGATCTTCACCGGCACCGCCGACGAGCTCGCCGACCTGCTGCTGGACTGGCGGGAGGCCGGCATCGAGGGCTTCCGGCTGCGCCCCGGCGCGGTGCCCGCCGACGTCAAGGGCATCACCCGCGGGCTCACCGCCGCGCTGCGCAGGCGGGGGGCGTTCCGCAACGAGTACGAGGCGGACACGCTGCGCGGGCTGCTCGGCCTGCCCCGCCCCCTGAACCGCTACGCAAGCCCGGTGCCACCGCAGGCCCTACCAGGAAGGCTGTCATGACCGTTCCCCTCTCCATCCTCGACCTGGCGCCGATCTCCTCCGGCGGCACCGCGGCCGACGCGCTGCGCAACACGCTCGACCTGGCGCGGCGGGCGGAGGAGTTCGGCTACCGCCGCTACTGGGTCGCCGAGCACCACTTCGCCCCCGGTGTGGCGAGCTCGGCCCCGGCCGTCCTCATCGCCCTGCTCGCGGCGGCGACCAGCCGGATCCGGGTCGGCTCCGGGGCGGTGCAGATCGGGCAGCAGACGACGACGGCCGTGGTCGAGCAGTTCGGGCTCATCGACGCGCTGCACCCCGGCCGCATCGACCTCGGGCTCGGCCGCTCCGGGCAGCGCCGCTCCGAGCTGCTGTCCGGCAGGCCCGGCGGCCAGCCGGACGGGCACGGCTCGCCGGCGGGCGGAGGCGGGGCGTCGCACACGGCCACGCGGGAGGCCAAAGTCGTGGACGGCCTGCTCATTCCGCCGCCGTTCGACTACTCCACGCTCGGCAAGCATCCGCGGCTCATCCGGCTCGCCGAGCTGCTGCAGCAGCCGGGGGCGCAGGCGCCGGACTTCGCCGTCCAGGTGGACGAGATCATCGCCTTCCTGCGCGGGACCTACACCCTGCCCGACGGGTCGCCCGTGCAGGTCGTGCCGGGCGAGGGCGCGAACGTCGAGCTGTGGATCCTCGGCAGCAGCGGCGGGCAGAGCGCCCGGGTCGCGGGGGAGCGCGGCCTGCCGTTCGCGGCGAACTACCACGTCAGCCCGTCGCACGTGCTGGAGGCGGTGACGGCCTACCGCGAGGCGTTCCGGCCATCCGACGTGCTCGCGGAGCCGTACGTGAGCGTCTCGGCCGACGTGCTCGTCGCCGAGGACGAGGCCACGGCCGCCGAGCTGGCCAAGCCGTACGGGCCGTGGGTGCGCGACATCCGCACCGGGCGCAACGCCCAGCCCTACCTCAGCCCGGCGGAGGCCGACGCGGAGCCGTGGACCGACGAGGACGCCAGGCTCGTCGCCGACCGCGTCGACACCCGGTTCGTCGGCGCGCCCGACGCCGTCGTGGAGAGGCTGGAGGTGCTCCGGCGCGTCACCGGGGCCGACGAGCTGGTCATCACCACCATCACGCACGAGCACGCCGACCGCGTGCGCTCCTACGAACTGCTCGCCAAGGCCTGGTCGTCCCGGTGAACCGGTGGACCCCCGATGGACCCGATGGACCCGATGGGCACGGTGACCCCCACAGAAAGATGAGAACGTCAGTGAAAGCGACCAGAGCCGTCCTGCCCTGGCTGATCGCCCTGGCCCTCGCCGTAGCGGCCTGCGGATCCCCGAGCGGGGGCCCCGCCGCGACCTCCCCCGCGGGAGGCGAGAAGATCACCTGGGCGGTCGAGACCGAGCCGATCACCTTCAACCCCCACCTGTGGGCCCAGAACAAGGCCAGGCTGCTGGTCTTCAACCAGTTCGACGCGCTCGTGGCGCGGGGGAGGAACGGCGAGTTCGTCCCCTGGCTCGCCAAATCGTGGGAGGTGTCCAAGGACGGGCGCGTCTACACCTTCGAACTGCGCGACGACGTCACCTTCCACGACGGGGAGAAGTTCGACGCCGCGGCCGTGAAGGCGAACCTCGACCAGCTCGTCAGCCCCGGCTACAACCCCGCGGTGGCCGCGATCCAGTTGCGCACGTTCGACCACGCGGAGGTCGTCGGCCCCACCACGCTCAAGATCACGCTCAAGGAGCCGGACGGGCTGTTCCTCGACTTCCTCGCCTCGCCGTACGGCGGCCAGGTCTCGCCGAAGTCGCTGAAGTCGGCCAAGGACCTCAAGGCCGGCGGCCCCGACGTGGTCGGCACCGGCCCGTTCATCCTCGACCGGTACGTCCGGGGCCAGGAGGCGCACTACGTCCGCAACCCCAAGTACAACTGGGCCCCCGAGGGCGCCGAGCACCAGGGCCCGGCGTACCTGTCGGAGATCACCTACCGGTTCCTGCCCGAGGCCGCCGTCCGCGTCGGCGCCCTCACCTCCGGCCAGGTGCAGGTCATCGAGGGCGTCCCGGCGACCGAGGTCAAGCTCATCAAGGGCGACCCGAACCTCACCCTGCAGACGGCGCTCAACTCCGGCACCTCCTTCTCCTACTACTTCAACGTCTCCCGCCCGCCGTTCGACGACAAGCGGGTACGGCAGGCGTTCCGCGAGGCCGTGGACCTCGACGCCGTGCTGACCTCGGTCTACCAGGGCACGGCGACCCGGGCGTGGAGCATCGTCGCCGCGAGCAGCCCGTTCTACGACCCCTCGCTGGAGAAGACCTACGGCGGCGACGCCGCCAAGGCCAACGCCCTGCTCGACCAGGCCGGCTGGACCGGCAGGGACGCCGAGGGCTACCGCACCAAGGACGGCAAACGGCTCACCGTGCGCAGCGTCGACGCCGCGCCGTTCGTCCGGGACCGCCGCGACATCCTCGCCCAGGCGATCCAGGCCCAGGTGAAGCAGAGCGCGGGCATCGACTTCCAAGTCAAGATCGTCGACCAGGGCACGGCGCAGAAGGCGGCCGACGACAACGAGTACGAGATCTTCGAGAACTCGCGCGGCGACACCGACGCGGGCGCGGCGCTCAACCTCATCCTGCCGAGGAAGGGCGCGATCAACCGCACCCGCTTCACCGACCCCGACCTCGACAAGTGGCTCGCCGAGGCCTCGGCCAGCTCCGACGCCGCCAAGCGCAAGGAGCTGTACGCCAAGGTCCAGCAGGCGGTGGTGGCCGAGCACGCGATCGTCTTCCCGATCTACGTCCCGGCCGACCAGATCGCCGCGCACTCCAGCGTGCGGGGGCTCGGCTTCGACCCCGGCTCCGGCACGCCGAGGAGCGCCTACGACGTGCGGATCGGCACATGAGCGGCCGCGCCGTACCGGCCGGTCGGATCGCCGCGCAGCGTGCGGGGGCTCGGTTCCGACTTCGGCTCAGGCGTGCCGAGGAGCGCCTACGACGTGCGGATCGGCACATGAGCGGCCGCGCCGTACCGGCCTACCGCGGAGGACCCCGGTGAGCTCCACGTCCGTGGTCGGCCCCGCGTCGGACGCCGCCGGCCAGGCTCCGCCCGACCGCCCGGATCCACCGCTCCCCGGGACGGGCGGGCGGCCCGACCGAAAGCCCGACCGAAAGCCCGGCCGAAAGCCGGGCCGGGCCGCCGGGCTGCTGCGGGCCGTGGCGCGGCGGCTCGGCACCGGCCTGGCGGTGATCTGGGCCGCGGCGACGATCGCCTACCTCGCGCTGCTGGCCGCCCCCGGCGACACCGTCGACATCCTCGTCGGCGACGGCCCGGACACGCCGGAGATCCGGGCGGGCATCATCGCCGAGTGGGGCCTGGACCGCCCCGCGATCGTGCAGTACCTCGCGTACCTGGGCCGCCTGCTCCACGGCGACCTGGGCCGCTCTTACCAGCTCCAGCGCGGCGTCGGCGACATCCTCGCCGAGCAGATCGGCCCGAGCGCCCAGCTCGCGCTCGCCGCGAGCGTCACCGCCGTGGCGCTCGCCGTGGTCCTCGCGCTCGCCACCGCCGGGCGCGGCCCCTGGGCGCGGCGTACGGTGTCGGGGGCCGAGCTGCTCGCGGTGTCGGTGCCGACGTTCGTCATCGGCATCCTGCTGCTGTCGGTGTTCTCGTTCACGCTCGGCTGGTTCCCCGTCTCCGGCGGGGAGGGGCCGTCGTCGCTGGTGCTGCCCGCGCTCACGATGGCCCTGCCCGTCGCGGGCGTGCTCGGCCAGGTGCTGCGCGAGGGCCTGGAGAAGGCGATGGAGCAGCCGTTCGCGGTCACCGCGCGGGCGCGCGGCCTCACCGAACGCGCCCTGGTGGCCCGGCACGCCCTGCGGCACGCGATGCTGCCGAGCGCCACGCTCGTCGGCTGGTTCGTCGCCCAGTTCCTCACCCAGGCGATCATCACCGAGTCGGTCTTCGGCCGCCCCGGCGTCGGGCGGATCGTGCTGACGGCGGTCACCGGCAAGGACATGCCGCTGGTGATGGCCGTGGTGATCCTCTCGGCGATCGTCTTCGTGACCGTCAGCACCGTGCTCGACGTGATCTACCGTCTCATCGACCCCCGGCTGAGGAGCGCCTGATGGCCACGGTGGCACTGCGTCCGCGCCGGTCGTACGGGGTCGTGATCCCGGCCGCCGTGCTCGCCCTGGTGGCGGCGGCGGTCGCCGTACCCGGCCTGCTCACGTCGGTGGATCCGCTGGCGGCGGACCCGCTGCACGCGCTGGAGCCGCCGGGCGCGGCGCACTGGTTCGGCACCGACCATCTCGGCCGGGACGTGCTCGCCCGGGTCGTGTACGGCGCGCGGCACTCGCTCAGCATCGGCGTCGCGGCCACCCTGCTCGCGGGGGCCGCCGGGCTGCTGCTCGGCGTGGCCGCCGGGCTGGCGCCCAAGTGGCTGGACGAGGCGTTGACCCGCGCCTTCGACGTGCTGGCGACCTTCCCCGAGCTGCTGCTCGCCCTGCTCGTCATCGCGATCATCGGCCCCGGCACCGCGAACGTCATCGTCGCGATCGGCATCGCCCAGATCCCCAACCTGGCCCGCGTGGTCCGGGCCCAGACCTTCGTCGTACGGCGATCCGGCTACGTCGAGCAGGCGGTCACCTTCGGACTGCCGCGACCGGTGCTGATCCTCCGGCACGTGCTGCCCAACGTGCTCGGCCCGATCCTCGTGCTCGCGACCATCGTGCTCGGCCAGGCCGTCATCGCCGCCTCCGCGCTCAGCTTCCTCGGGATGGGGCCGCAGCCGCCCGCCGCCGAATGGGGGGCGATGCTCTCCGAGGCCCGCAACTACCTGCGGGTGGCCTGGTGGGAGGCGCTGTTCCCGGCCGCGGCCGTCGCCGCGACGGTGGTGAGCCTGACCGCGGTGGGCCGCGTGCTGCGCTACCGGTTCGAAGGGCGGGACGGGTGACGCGGTACGCCGGGCGAAGCGGGCCGAGGACGGAGGCCGGCGGGCGAAGCGGGCCGAGGACGGAGGTCGGCGGGCCATCGCGGAGGCCTGTCGCAATCGCAGGGCGGGGGCCGGTGGTGAATCGCCACGGCAGCGGCGTGCGGACGGGCCGGGACCGGCGCGGAGAGGCGTGCGGTTCGGTACGCACCGGCCCGGACCGGCATGGGGACGAGCGTACGGGCCGATGCGCGACCCGGCGTGTGGCCGCGCGGAAAGGGGAAAGATCGTGACGGAGAGCGCGATCGTCGCCCCGGCGGAACCCCGGGTCGAGGGGACGCCGCTGGTGGCCGTGACGGACCTGCGCGTCGGCTTTCCGGCGGCCGGGGTGGAGGCCGTGCGCGGGGTGTCGCTCGCGATCTCGCCGGGCGAGTGCGTGGCGATCGTGGGCGAGTCGGGGTCGGGCAAGAGCGTGACCGCCCGGTCGCTGCTCGGCCTGGCCGGACCGGGGTCCCGGGTGACCGCGTCGCGCTTCGAGATCGAGGGCCGGGACGCGCTGCGCTTCACCGGCCGGGACTGGCGGGGCGTCCGCGGGCGCTTCGCGGGCCTCGTCGTGCAGGACGCGCTCGTCTCGCTCGACCCGCTGCGCACGGTCGGGGCCGAGATCGGCGAGGTGCTGGCCGTGCACGACGTCGTGCCGCGGGCGGGCCGCGCCGCCCGCGTCCGGGAGTTGCTGGAGGCGGTGGGGGTTCCAGAGCCGCTGCTGCGTGCCCGGCAGTACCCGCACCAGCTCTCCGGCGGCCTGCGGCAGCGGGCGCTGATCGCCTCCGCGATCGCGGCCGACCCGGCACTGATCATCGCCGACGAGCCGACCACGGCACTCGACGTCACCGTCCAAGCGCAGGTCCTGCGCCTGCTCGCGGCCCGAAAGGCGGCGGGCGCGGCGCTCCTGCTGATCAGCCACGACCTCGCGGTGGTGGCCTCCGTAGCCGACCGCATCCTCGTGATGAAGGACGGCGTCATCGTCGAGGAGGGGCCCGCCGAGCGCGTGTTGTCCGAGCCGTCCCACGCGTACACGCAACTTCTGCTCGCGGCCGTGCCATCGGCGGCCAGCAGAGGGACGAGACTGTCGGGCCCGGCGAGAAGCGGGCCCCCTGCCACCGACCCGCCACAACCCGCCGACGGTCCGCCGCCGACCAATGTCCCGATGTCCGCCAACGGGTCACCGCCGGTCAAGGGGCCACTGTCCGACGAGGGGTTGTCCTCGGCCAAGGAGCCGCCCTCGGCCAATGGGTCATCGCTGGCCAATGGGTCATCGCCGGTCAAGGGGCCACTGTCCGACGAGGGGTTGTCCTCGGCCAAGGAGCCGCCCTCGGCCGACGGGTCGCCGTCTGTCAAGGGGCCACCGTTCATCAAAGAGTCACCGTCTGCTGAGGGGGCACCGTTCGCCGACGCCGCCATCGTGTCCGATGACGTCGTGGGCATCGCGCCGGAGGCCGCCGTGCCGCGGGCCGTCGTGGAGCCCGGGTCGCACGTACTCGCCACCGCCCCCGCGGTCATGCGCCAAGTCGATGGTCAGGCCGCCGTGCTTGAGGTTGTCGGCCTGTCCGCCGCGTACGGCCCGCGCAAGGTCGTGGACGAGGTGTCGTTCTCCCTGCGCGCGGGCGAGACGCTGGGCCTGGTCGGCGAGTCGGGCTCGGGCAAGACGACGGTCGCCCGCCTGGTTCTCGGGCTGCTCGCGCCGTCGCACGGCGAGGTGCTGCTGTACGGCCGTCCGTGGAGCGGCGTGCGCGAGCGCGAGCGGCGTTCCCGGCGTTCCCGCATCCAGCTCATCTCGCAGAATCCGCTCGACTCGTTCGATCCCCGGTACACCGTCGGCCGTTTGATCGCCGAGCCGCTGCGCGGCCTGCCGAGGCGCGACCGCGAGGCACGCGTGGCCGAGCTGCTGGAGCGGGTGGGACTGGCGGCGGGCCTGGCGTCCCGGCGACCGCGTGAGTTGTCCGGCGGCCAGCGGCAGCGGGTCGCGATCGCCCGTGCCCTGGGTCCCCGGCCGGACGTGCTCGTGTGTGACGAGCCGGTCTCCGCGCTGGACGTGTCGGTCCAGGCGCAGGTGCTCGACCTGCTCGCCGACATCCAGGCGGCCGAGGGGACCGCGCTGCTGTTCATCTCTCACGACCTGGGCGTCGTCCACCATCTCAGCGACCGGGTGCTGGTGATGAAGGACGGGCGCGTGGTCGAGGAGGGCGACGTGGACGAGGTCTTCCACCGGCCCCGGCACCCGTACACCGTCGAACTGGTGGCGGCGATCCCTCGCTTGACGCCCGCTTGACGCCCCCTGACGCCCGCCTGATCCAAGGGTGAGCCGCCGGCCACCGCCATCTCCGACCGGAGCCGAGGCCGTCTCGGGGGGGCCGGGCGCCGCAACCGGTGAGGAACCCTGACTTGACGTAACCGTCGCAAGCCCCTTATAACTCCATTATCTACTATATAAGTGGGAAATAGGGAGTTTGCATGGACGCTCGCAGGGTCCGCCGGGTGCTGGCCGCCCTGGCCGCCATGGCGATCACCACCGTCGTGGCCGCCTGCGGGGGCGGTGGCGGCGGCACGGAGGCGGCCTCCTCCGGCGGGAGCGCCCCGGCGGAGGTACGGCTCGGGTTCTTCCCGAACATCACCCACGCCACCGCGCTCATCGGCGTGGAGAAGGGCCTGTACGCCAAGCACCTCGGCCCCGGAACCACGCTGAAGACCAGCACCTTCAACGCCGGCCCTGCCGCCATCGAGGCCCTCTTCGCGGGCGCGATCGACGCCACGTACGTCGGCCCCAACCCGGCCATCAACGCCTGGGCCAAGTCCAAGGGCCAGGCCATCAAGATCGTCGCGGGCGCGGCCTCCGGCGGCGTGTTCCTCGTCGTCAAGCCCGAGATCAAGTCGATCGAGGACCTCAAGGGCAAGAAGATCGCCACGCCGCAGCTCGGCAACACCCAGGACGTGGCCCTGCGCTACCTGCTGCAGGAAAAGGGCATCAAGACCGACACCAAGGGCGGCGGCGAGGTCTCCATCGTGCCGCAGGAGAACTCCCTGACCCTGCAGACCTTCGCCACCGGCGACATCGACGGCGCGTGGGTACCCGAGCCGTTCGCCAGCCGGCTGATCAAGGAGAGCGGCGGCAAGGTGCTCATCGACGAGCGCGACCTGTGGCCGAACGGGCAGTTCGTGATCACGCACCTGATCGTCCGGCAACAGTTCGCCAAGGAGCACCCGGACACGGTCAAGAAGCTCATCGAGGCCCACGTGGAGGCGAACGACTACATCGCCTCCGACCCCGCCGGGGCCGAGACCACCGCCAACGCCGCCCTGGAGAAGCTGACCGGCAAGCCGCTCAAGCCCGAGGTGCTGGACGCGGCCTTCAA
This sequence comes from Thermopolyspora sp. NPDC052614, assembly GCF_040678635.1. Classification (NCBI taxonomy): domain Bacteria; kingdom Bacillati; phylum Actinomycetota; class Actinomycetes; order Streptosporangiales; family Streptosporangiaceae; genus Thermopolyspora; species Thermopolyspora sp. NPDC052614. The sequence goes on along the minus strand of NZ_JBFATZ010000003.1, from coordinate 431,762 downwards.
GAACATCACGTTCACCAACGACCCGATCGCCTCCTCTCTGGTCGCCAGCGCCGACCACGCCGTCAAGGTCGGTCTGCTTGAGCCGGTGGACCTGAACGGCATCTACGACCTGAAGATCCTCAACGAGGTCCTCGCCGCCAAGGGGCAGCAGCCCGTACCGGACAAGTGAGGGGCCGCATTCGATGACCGCTCCGCTCACGGAGCAGACCGCCGGCCGGGCCGAGGGGCACACCCCCGCGGTCCGGCTGGACGGCGTCTCCAAGATGTACGGCCACGGCGCGAACGGCCTGCTCGCCCTCGACGGCGTGACGCTGGACGTGGCCCCGGGCGAGTTCGTCTGCCTGCTCGGCGCATCCGGCTGCGGCAAGAGCACGCTGCTGAACCTGGTCGCCGGGCTCGACCGGCCCACCACGGGGACGATCGACGTCGACCGCGACCGGGTGGCGATGATGTTCCAGGAGCCCGCGCTGTTCCCCTGGCTGACCGTGCGCGCCAACGTCGAGATGGCGCTGCGGGCCAAGGGCGTCGCCAAGGCCGAGCGCCGCGAGCGCGCCGCCGGGTTCCTGGACATGGTGCACCTGGGCGGGTTCGGGGCCAAGCGTCCGCACGAGTTGTCCGGCGGCATGCGCCAGCGCGTCGCCCTCGCCCGCGCGCTCGCCCAGGACGCCGACGTGCTGCTGATGGACGAGCCCTTCGGGGCTCTGGACGCGATGACCCGCGACCTGCTCCACGACGAGCTGGAACGCATCTGGCGCGAGCGCAACGTCGCCGTGATTTTCGTCACGCACAACGTCCGCGAGGCCGTACGGCTCGGCGACCGCGTGGTGCTGCTGTCCAGCCGGCCCGGCCGGGTGGCCGAGGACTTCCCGGTCGCGTTGCCCCGGCCGCGCCGTACCGACTCGGCGGAGGTCGCCGAGGCGGCGGCGCGCATCACCGACCGGCTCCGCGAGGAGGTGCTGCGCCATGGCCGCTGACCATGCGCCCGCCGACGGGGTCGCCGAGCACAGGGCATCGATCAAGCGTTGGGCGGCCGGTGCGCGCCGTCCGAGTGAGTCAGGAGCAGAACGACCGTGACGCCCAACCTCCGCGAGGCCGATCCGGAGTCCACTTCCAACGCCACTTCCGCCGCCACTTCCGGCGCCGCTTCCGGCGGCACGTCCGCCGCCGGCACGGACGTGCACGCCCAGCAGATCGCCGGGCTGGACGCGCTCGAACTCGCCACCCGCGAACGCGGCGGGCTCGCCTCCCGGATCTGGTCGGGCCTGTGGCCGGTCGCGTCCGCGATCGTCATCGTGCTCGCGATCTGGCAGGGCGTGGTGTGGGCGGGGTGGTGGCCCGAGTACGTCTTCGCCGGACCGGTCACGACGCTGGGCGTGCTGGGGAAACGGCTCGGCGATGCCGAGTTCTACCGGGCGATCGCCGTCACGATGCAGCGGGCGGTGACCGGGTTCGCGCTGGCCATCGCCGTCGGGGCGGTCGTGGGGGCGCTGGTGTCGCGCATTCGGCCGCTGCGGCGGGCCATCGGGTCGCTGATCACCGGGTTGCAGACGATGCCGTCGATCGCCTGGTTCCCGCTGGCGATCCTGCTGTTCGGGCTCACCGAGAGCGCGATCCTGTTCGTGGTGGTGCTGGGGGCGGCGCCGTCCATCGCCAACGGGCTGATCTCCGGCGTGGACTACACCCCGCCGATCCTGCTGCGCGCGGGCCACATGCTGGGATTCCGGGGGCTGGCCCTCTACCGGCACGTGATCATGCCGGCGTCGCTGCCGTCGTTCCTGGCCGGGCTCAAGCAGGGCTGGGCCTTCGCCTGGCGCTCGCTCATGGCCGGCGAACTCCTGGTGATCATCGCCAACCAGACGTCGCTTGGCGAGCAACTGCACTACGCCCGCGAACTGGCCGACTCGCCCGGCCTGCTCTCCACGATGGTCGTCATCCTCATCATCGGCATCGTGGTCGACCGCGTCTTCGGCGCGGCCGACGCCGCCCTGCGCCGCCGCTGGGGACTCCACCAGGTCACCAACTGACGGCCACCACGCGCACCCCCGCCCGGCCTCGGCACCCCGCCCGGCCTCGGCACGCCCGGCCGGGACAGGGGCGGAGGGAGCTCACCCGCGACGCAGGCGCCGCTGCCGCCAGATCAGGCCGGTGAAGCCGCCGAGCATGAGCACCAGCCCGGTCAGGGTGATCAGCCGGGCGTCCGGGCCCGCCTCCCCGCCGCCCCCGGTCGCGGCCGATCCGGCGGGGGTTTTGGCCACGCCGCCCTTTCCGTCGTTCACGGCCGCCGGCTCGGTCTCGGTCTTGGTCTTGGTCGCCGTGGCGGTGGCGGTGGCCGTGGCGGTGGCCGTGGCGGTGGTCGTGGCGGTGGTCGTGGTCGTGATCGTGACGGTTGGAGTCGGGGAGGTTGACGTGGTGGTACCGGTCCCGACGATGAGGGGATAGGTGCGCAACGCGTCCGTATTCAGGACCTCGCATGTGATGACCGGGTCGTTGGGCCGGGGGCCGATGTTGATGGCGGCGGGTTTCACCCGCGCGGTTCCGGCGTTGTTCGCGGTGGTTTTCAACTCGACGGTGCCGGTGGGCAGGGGGATGGGCTGGCCCGCGGCGATGTTCGCGCTGCTGAGCTGACCCACTCCGGTGGCGGAGGTCAGCCCGGTGAGGCCGCTGATCGAGGCGTACGCGTACAGCTTGGCGTTGGTGAGACCTCCGGCGGGCGCGGTCAATTCGGAGTCGACGTAGGTTCCCCGCCAGCCGATGGTCATCTGCACGCCCTGCCGGGCATTGGTGGGCATCGTCAGCTCCACCTGAACCCTGATGATCGTGACGTCCTCGCCGGAGTCACACTCGTATTGGACGACATTGGTGCCTTCGTCCGGATTGTGCCGTACCGAGGTGTCGGCCTGCGCCGACGAAAAGGACAAAAGCGTCGCGCTTGCCATAATTGCTACAAAGAAAACGGAACGCACACGCACCATGACTCCGGACAGCGCAAGTGGGGCAAAATGGGGACGAAGCGCAAGTATGCTCCGTCGTTTGCGCATGCGCATCTGGAGTACCGCTTAGGTGCGTGACCACCCGTCCTTTATTGCCGTCCGAAAATGGCGTCGTGGTGAATGCGCCGGATCGGGCCGCGCCGTTCCCCGGCGGCGGTCGGCGGGACGCGGCCGATCGCCTGACGCGATCTCGCCGCGGTCCCGCCGCGTCAATCGGCGTCGGCGTGCTCGGCGGCGTCCAGAAGATCCAGTACGGCGAGCGCGTCCGCCTCGGCGAGCCGGGAGAGGGCGAACCCGGCGTGAATGAGCACCCAGTCGCCGCAGACGGGAGGGTCCTCGCAGAGCAGGGCCATGTTCACGGGGAGCGGACGGCCGCCGACGTCGACCAGGGCGAGGCCCGTGTCGGCGTCGGCGGCCTCGATCAGCCGGCCGGGGAGGCCGAAGCACACGGGCTTTCCTCCTCGAAGGTGATCGACTCCAGGACCAGTTCGTCGCCGCCCCGCAGCTCGATGTCGTCGCCGCCGCAACCGGGGCACTCCGACAGCACGTCGTGGCTGTCCGACACCCGGCCGCACCCCCGGCACAGCACCGTGACGGGGGAGACGACGAGGTCGAGGCGCGCGCCCTCGGCGGCGGTGCCTCCGGCGACGATGGCGAAGGCCTGGCCGAAGGCCTCGTCGAGCACGGCGTGCCGGGCGCCGATCCGGACCTTGACGCCGGTCACGCGCCGCCCCTCGGCCTGACGCCCGACCAGGTCGAGCAGGCCCTCGCACAATCCGATCTCGTGCATCGAACGACTACATCCTCTTCATCTTCATGTACCGCTTGATCTCCGGCCACTGCGCCACCACCATCCCGGCCACGGCGCACATCGCCAACAGGGCCGCCACGTGTCTTTTCCTCATCGCCTGCCACCTCCTCCGGTCTGTTCCAACTCGGGGTCTTCACTCGCCCGGCCGGGGGCGTCCGACGGGGATGCCGCCGGCCTCCCGGCCAGGTCCCGCGCGAGCTCCCCGGCCAGGTCGACGGCCGTCTCGACCGCCGCCCGCACCGGCTCGCTCAGGTCGGTCACCAGGTCCTCGTCCGGCCCGCCGGACGGCACCGTCGCCGGCTCGCACGCCAGGATCAGCACCCGCCGCGGCGCCGGCCCGAGTTCGGCGGCGAGGCGCAGCACGCGTACCGGATCCATGCCGTGGGTCTCCACCGAGGCGACCCCCGCGCACAGGTGCGGGTCGGCGGGGTCCACCTCCAACACGGTGAGCGTGCCCGGCCGCTCACCCCGCGGCGCGGCGTCCACGAAGATCACACTGTCGTAGCCGCGCTGCAGGGCGTACACCAGATCCATGCCGCGGATGCCGAAATCGACCACGTCCACTCCGGCGGGCAGCGGCCGGGACGCCAGCAGGCGTACCACCTCCACGCCGAACCCGTCGTCGCCGAGGAAGACGTTGCCCACCCCCGCGACCAGCACCCGCGCCCGCCCCGCGTCGTCGCCGAGCGGCTCCACCTCGGACGGCGCGTAGAAGAAGCGGTGCCCCGGCAACCCCGCCTCGCCCAGGTCGCGGCCCGGGTCGTCGGCGAGGGTGACCGCTAGCTGGATGGCGCCCGATTCGTCCTGCTCGACGCTGTCCACGACGGCGACACGGCCGTCGAGCGTGGCGTCGAGCACGTCGGCACGGGCCTTGGGCCGCAGCCGGACGCGGCTGCCCGACCCCACGGACACGCCATCGACGATCACCGTGCGCGGGCCCCGACGCTCCATCAGAGCCCAGAAGTCCCGCCGGGCGCGCACCATTCCTTCCGGGTCAGGCACCCCCAGGGCGGGCTTTCCCGCGTCGGGCCTTCCCGCGTCGGGCCTTCCCGCGTCAGGCCCTCCAGCGTCGGGCCCACGGCCGGAAAGGCCGCCGCCGTGCCCGCCGACCCGATCGAACCGCTCACTCACGGCCCGCCCCCTGCCCGGTCAGCGGACGGAACTCGCGCAGCGCCCCGTGCAGCCGCATCAGGTGCTCGGGCGGCAGCGAGACGCACCGGTCGAGGATCTCCCTGGCCCGGGGGTCGCCGTCGCGGATCTCCCGCTGCTCCTCCTCGGTCAGGCAGAGCACGCCGAGCGTGAGCAACTGGTCGATCTCGGTGGCGTCGAACAGGTCGCCCGGACTCTCCGGGGCGATCCGCGGGTGGTCGTACAGGATGATCGGCGACGATAGCACGGTATGCCGGTCGCCCTCGTCACCCGCGAGCACCGGCCACGTGCCCGTGTTGTCACACTCCCGCGCGTACGACCGCAGCGGCTCGGGCGGGTCCATCAACGACACGAACCGTCCCCTGGGCGAATGCAGAATCGTGTGCGCGGAGGCGAACGTCCGCCGCAACGCCTCGGTACGGCTGCCGCCGTCCCACTCGGTGGTGTTCCGCACCTCGATGGTGAGCCGGAAAATCCCGCAAGAGGAGACCTTCGTGAGCCTCTCGGCACGGATCTCCACCTGCCCGCGCAGCGCGCGCCACCCCCGCGTGACGGCGCCCACGCACTGCCCGCCGGGCTCGGCCAGCCACTCCACCTCGCGCCCTTCGGGGATGTCGATGTCCACCACGACCGGCCGCCGCAGCAGCCCGGCCAGGTTGAGCCCGGTCGCGACGATCCTCCGCTCGACGGCCTCCTCCCGGGCGAGGTGGCGACGCCCGGCGACGGTCAGCTCCCGCACCGGCACCAGCTCGTCCCCGGCCAGGCGGCCCACGTCCAAGGTGAGCGCGTGCAGGAAGTACACCCGCACGTCCACGGTGTCGCCAGGATCGGCCTCGACCAGCACCTGGGTGCGCATCGTCGACGCGTCCCCGGTGGCCTCGCACGCCGCGGGGTGCACGCCGCCGAGCGTCCAGCGCCGCGAGTTCTTCAACGCCGACGCGCGGTACGGCCACAGCATGTAGCCCTCGTACAGCACGGCCCGCGCCACCTGCGCCACCGCGCCCACCGGCCCGTCCGCGTCCGTCCCGAGGAAGGTCTCGCCCTCGCCGTACGTCTCCGCCCCGCCGGTGGCCTTCGCCCCGCCGCGCGTCCACCGCCCGCCGAGGGGCTCCGCTCCGCCGCGCGCCCCCACCCCATCCGGGGCGTCGGCCGGACCGGGCGAGTCCGTCACGGGCTCCACCCGGCCCCCCTGATCAGTCACCTTCTTCTCCCGCTCCTTCCCGCGTTCTCTCACCCGAGCCCGTGCCGCCCGTGCCACCCGCGCAGGCCGTGCCGGCCGAGCCCCACCGGACCGAGGTCCGCCCGCGCGACGCCTCTCCGGCCGCCGCCAGCAGCGAGTCGACCACCTGCTCCCAGGTCCCCAGCGTGTTCCGCACCCGATAGGCGTACAGCCGGTCGAAGGCGTCCTGATCGAGCCGCAGCCAGGCCTCGCGCGGAAAGTAGTGGTTCATGACCTCCCGCCACACCCGCACCGGCATGCGGAACGTCGCCTCGGCGTCCCACGGCACCCGGGCCGCCCGCAGCAGCCCCCGGTCGAGGTAGAACACCGTCCCGCTGAACTGGAACTCCAGCGGCACCTCGCCCCCCGGCAGCACGTGGAAGTACTTGGCCACCGCCACCTCGAAGTCGTAGGTGCACCCCACGTCCACATGCGTGACGGTCCCGTGCTCGAAGCCCGCCACCTGCGAGGACGTACGCGCCCACAGCAGGCCGGGCGGCGGCCGGTCGCAGCCCTCGCCGGTGCCGAACAGCTCGGCGAGCCGTAGCCGGGTCGCCGGATCGTGGGCCCGGCGTGCCGGGACGATGCGGATCTGCGTGTTCAGCGCCAGGCACTGAACCGGCGCGGTCCCCACGCGATCGATCCGCACCGTGAAGCGCACGGTCGGCACGGCGGCGCACTCCAGCGCCGCCGCGTCCTCCACCGCGAACCGCAGCACGGGCGGACGGGCCGCACCGGGCAACCCCGGAGACCCCTCCGCGTCCCTCTGCGCGTCCCGGTGACCGATCTCGTCGGCGGTCCCGCCGGCGATCTGCCCGGCGGTTCCGCCCGCCACGGATCCCGGCCCGCTCATGGCGGTGACAGACAGGGCATGGCGGGATCGATCGGATCCCGATCCTGCGCGTTGATCCCGGTGGACCGCGCCGCCGTCGAACGGCCGTCGAGCAGATGGCCGATTTGGCGCTCGTAATGCCCGATCGCGTTGCCCTGGTTGACCCCCCTGGTGTGCGAGGGCAGGTCGGGCCGCACATCCGGCCGTCCCACCACGATGTTCGCGGCCTTCCGTTTCCGCTTTCCGATCACGCCGGAGCTCCTCTCAGTGGACGCGCGGGCACGTCCCCGGCCCGCCCGCGCAGTTCGGCGAAGAATCCGCTCAACGCGGACCACACCTGCGGCCCGCCCGCGAGCCCCTTCCACCGGGTGCGGAGCAGGGCCACCAGCCGATGACAGTCGTCGATCGGCACCAGCCAGGCGTCGCGGGCGGCGCCCCGGCGATCCACCAGCAGCGCCTCCACGTCCGCCGCCAGGTGCCGCAGCACGGGATTGACCTGTTCAAGCGACGCCCAGACGTCCGGCTCCATCGCCGCCTCCACCGCCCCCGCCGGGCTCGGGTAACGGGCCATCACCCGCCCCTCGGCGGAGTCCCGGTAGGCGAACAGGACGCTCACCGGAACCGCGAGCGACGCCCAGACGGCGTCGTCGAGCTCGAAGTCCCGCAGCCGCCACCGCCGATCCGGTATGAGCACGTACCGGTTCCCCTGGCCCGGCGACCGGTCGAACAGCACCGCGCACGGCGCGCAGGCGCACCGGGGCACCCGCTCCTCCCGGTCCAGCAGATGCCGGTGGCCCTCCGCCACGGGCGCGGCGCACAGCTCGCACCGCCCGACCGGCTTGGCCGTCCCCTTCCGCCGCCCTCGCAGGATCAGCTCCCGGAGCCCGCTCCGCCGTACCGCTCCGCCGCCGCCATCGTCGTCGAACGCGTCCACCCCGCCCCCTCACACCGTGGAGGCGCGGGCGCGGCGCAGCGCGTCGATCGAGATCACGACGGGCGGCGGCGGAAGCTCCTCCACCTCGACCCGCCCGATCTCCGGGGCCGCGTTCCCGATCGCGTCCCGCAGCACGGCCGCCGGGTCGCCGGACGACCCGCACCCGCCCGCGCCACGCCGCATCCGCACCCGGACCGCGTCGCCGTCGACCTCGACCTCCTGCACGTACGCGCCGCCGCCCAGGCGCGTCCCCCGTACGGCCCGCTCGACCCGGGCGGTGACGTCCAGCGGATGCAGGTCGTGCAGCGCCAGCAGATGCCCCACGAGGTCGTCGTCGGCGAGCCGCGCCGCCAGCCGTTCGTCCCCGGCGTCGAGGACCCGCGACAGGGCCTCGCCGTACAGGTCGAGCAGCTCCCGCACCAGCTCGACGGCGGGCTCGGCGTCGGGCAGCCCGCCGACCCGGTCCAGCAGCGCGTCGATGCGCCGCACCCGCTCGGCCGCCTGTTCTTCGGACGATGCCATCGGCCCGCCTACCCGGAGACGCCCGCGCCGAGCGTCGGCGAGTGCACCTTCGTGAGCACCTTGCCGCCGCCGAGGTACATGTGCACCCCGCACGGCAGGCAGGGGTCGAAGCTGCGCACCGTGCGCAAGATGTCGATGCCCTTGAAGCCGTCGGGCCCGTTCTCCTCGAAGATCCTGGTGCCCTGCACCGCGTCCTCGTACGGCCCCGGCGTCCCGTAGACGTCGCGCGGGCTCGCGTTCCACGGCGTCGGCGGGTACGGATGGTAGTTGGCGATCTTGCCTTCGCGGATCACCAGATGGTGCGACAGCACGCCGCGCACCGCCTCATGGAACCCGCACCCGATCGCCTCCTCGGGCACCTCGAAGTCGGTGAACACCTTGGTACGGCCCGCCCTCACCTCGTTCATCGCCTCGTCGAGGAAGTGGAACGCCATCGCCGCCGAGTAGGCGATGAAGTAGATCCGCGCCCGGTTGCGCTCGATCGTGTTCGCCCACCTCGGGATCTTCCACTCCAGCCGGGTCTCCGGAAACGCCCCGCTCTTCGGCAGGTTGATCTCCACGCTGTGGCCGGTGGCGCGCACGTACCCGGTGTCGACGAACCCGGCGAGCGCGGTCGCCCACAGCCGGGCGAGCGGGCCGCCGCCGGTGTCGAGCGCGAGATGCTCGCCGCTGGGCTCGTGGAACCAGCGCGGGCTCATCACCCAGCTGTAGTTGCCGCCGTCGAGGTCGCGTTTCTGCGGGCGCGGCAGCGTCGTCTGGTTCCACGGGTGGCGCGGGTCCACCGGGTTGCCGAGCGGGTCGTGCGTGACGAACCGCTCCTCGCCCACCCAGTCGTCGTAGTACGAGCTGCCGAGCAGGATCCGGATGCCGAGGTTGATGTCGACCAGGTTCGTGGTGATCAGCTCGCCGTCGAGCACGATGCCGGGCGTGACGAACATCGACCGGCCCCACTCGCCCATGGTCCGGTAGTCGTAGTCGACGACGTTCGGGTCCTGGAACGAGCCCCAGCAGCCGAGCATGACCCGCCGCCTGCCGACCTCCTCGTACCCGGGCAGCGCCTGGTAGAAGAAGTCGAACAGGTCGTCGTTGAGCGGGACGATCTTCTTGACGAAGTCGAGGACCTTCAGCAGCCGGGCCAGGTAGTCGGTGAACAGCTGCGGGCTCGGCATCGTGCCGACGCCGCCCGGATACAGCGTCGAGGGGTGCACGTGGCGCCCCTCCATCAGGCAGAACATCTCCCGGGTGAGGCGGCTCATCTGCAGCGCCTCCTTGTACATCGACCCGGTGAACGGGTTGAACGCCCGCATCACGTCGGCGATCGTCCGCATCCCGTGCACCCCGGCGTTCGGCGCCTCGGTGGTCTCGGCGCGGCGCAGCAGGCTCGGGTTGGTCTCCTTGACGACCTGCTCGCAGTAGTCGACGAACACCAGGTTGTCCTGGTACAGGGTGTGGTCGAACATGTACTCGGCCGCCTCGCCGAGATTGATGATCCACTCGGCCAGCGGCGGCGGCTTGATGCCGTACGCCATGTTCTGGGCGTAGACCGAGCAGGTGGCGTGGTTGTCCCCGCAAATGCCGCAGATGCGGCTGGTGATGAAGTGCGAGTCGCGCGGATCCTTGCCGCGCATGAACACGCTGTAGCCGCGGAACAGCGAGGAGGTGCTCTTGCACTCCACGACCTCGCCGTTGGCAAAATCGATCTTCGTGTAGATCCCCAGGTTGCCGATGATCCGGGTGATCGGATCCCACGACATCTCGACCAGTTGCCGCGTCTCCTGCGGCTTGGCCGACCGGACTGCCACTTCGCTCGTCCCCTTCCCGCCCTCGCCGGGCCTACAACTCCACAAGCCCTAGTAGCCGCGCCGCTTGGCCCGGCCGTCGCCGCGCACCGGCTGGTACCCGCTGGTCAGCGCGGGCCGGTTGTGGTGCCACTTCGGCTCGGTGTTCGCCGACTTGTTGGTGATGCCGCGCAGCTTGCGGACCAGCACGCCGTACGCCCCGCTGATCGCGCCCGAGACCGACGCGCCGGGCGGCTGGTCCATGAACGGCATGAACTTGTCCGGAAAGCCGGGCATGGTGCAGGCGATGCAGATGCCGCCGACGTTCGGGCAGCCGCCGATGCCGGCCATCCAGCCGCGCTTGGGCACGTTGCAGTTGACCACCGGCCCCCAGCAGCCGATCTTCACCTGGCACTTGGGGGAGTTGTAGTCCTCGGCGAAGTCGCCCTGCTCGTAGTAGCCGCCGCGGTCGCAGCCCTCGTGCACGGTCTTGCCGAACAGCCAGGTCGGCCGGAGCTGCTTGTCCAGCGGGATCATGGGCGCCCGCCCGGCCGCCTGGTACAGCAGCCAGGTGAGGGTCTCCATGAAGTTGTCGGGCTGCACCGGGCAGCCGGGCACGTTCACGATGGGCAGCCCGCCGGCCGAGCGGAAGTGCGGGCCGAGGTAGTCGGCCAGGCCCATGCATCCGGTGGGGTTGCCCGCCATCGCGTGGATCCCGCCGTACGTGGCACAGGTGCCGATGGCGATCACCGCCCACGCCTTGGGCGCGAGCCGGTCGATCCACTGGTTGACGGTGATCGGCTGGCCGGTCACCGGGTCGTTGCCCATCGAGCTCCAGTAGCCCTCGCCGTTGATCTGCTCGTTGGGGATCGACCCCTCCACCACGAGCACGAAGGGCTCAAGCCGGCCTTCGGCGGCCTCGTGGAAGGCGGCCATGAAGTCCTTGCCCGTCTGCGCCGCCAGCACCTTGTTGTGCAGGTGGACCTTCGGCAGGCCCGGAACCAGGCCGAGCAACACGTCCTCGATGCTCGGCAGCCCCGCGGCCGTCACGGAGACGGTGTCCCCGTCGCAGCTCATCCCCTCGGAGGTCCACAGGATGTGGACCTCCTCCACGGCGGCGTCCTTCACGCTCTCACTCATCACGCGGCCCTTGTCTCGGCGTCGTCTGTCTCGGCGTCGGCGCAACCTCTCGCCTGTCGGCACAACGCCCTATCTATGACCTGCGGTAACGGTTTGTAAGCGTGGAATGCGGATAGTGACCGGACCTTTGGCGGGAGATCTGGCACGTGGTCGGTTCCTTTGCCGATCCATCCACCTTCAGGGGTGATGTCCGCAGGATGTATCAGGAAGCGGGGGCCGGAGCCGGTACAGCGCCCATCAATGGCGACAAATGGGCTTGTGGATGGTTTAGCGGCATCAATCGTGCGTGGCGATAAGACCGTCTTGGGTACTGCACCCCTGTTTCCAGGTATTCGGTGGCGAATGGCGCGTACGCTTTCCGATTTCTTTACCCGTCCATGAACGGCTCGGGGTGCTGTTCCGGGGATCTTGAGGGAACGGTCGGTCCGGAGCGGTCTCAACGGCGAGCGGGCGCGATGGACGTCCGGCGTCGCAGGTGGCACGTGATCGTCGCAATCGGTGAAGGAGTTCGGATGCGTACCAGCCCCGGCCTTGTCCGCGCCCTCGCGGTGGCCGCGAGCGTCGCGTTGTCGTTGTCCCTCATCCAGGTGGTGGCATCCCAGGACGTCGCCCTTCGATCCGCGGCGTCCCCGGACATCACGTCCCCGAGCGTCGCCTCCCGGAGCACGGCCTCCCCGAAGCCCGCCTCCCCGGCCTCCGCGCCCCTCAACCTGGGAAGCCCAAGAGCCGGAATCTCGAATCCCGGCACCTCGGGCGCCGGAACCTCGGGCACCGGAGCCGCCGGAGCCGCCGAGGCCGCCAAGTCGAATGCCGGAATCCCGAACACGGGAGGCCCGGTTTCCGGCCCCGCGAACTCCGGCCCCGCGAACTCCGCCTCGCCGGGCCCGCAGCCGTCTTCGTCGTCCTCAGGCACCATGCCTGCGGGGTCCCCGGAGTCCCCGCGCTCCCCGCGCGCCGTACCGCAGAAAGCGCAGGTCACGCCCCCGAGCCCCGTACCCCCGACCCCCCAACCGTCGGCCCCGCGGCCCTCGGCCACCCCCTCCCCGACCCCCACCGCCGCCAAGCCGAAGCCTTCCCGCCCGCTCCGCCTCAGCCGCACCCAGCGCCGGTTGATCGACTCGGTGGACGTACGGCGGGTGCACACCCACCTGAAGGAGCTCCAGCGCATCGCGGACGCGAACGGCGGCACCCGCGCTGCCGGCACCCCGGGCTACCGCGCCTCCCGCGACTACGTGGCCGCCAAACTCCGCGAGGCGGGCTACCGGGTGACCCTCCAGCCGTTCGAGTTCGGCTACTTCGCCGAGAACTCCACCGCCCTGATGGAACGAATCGCCCCCACCCGCGCCACCTACGCCCCCACACCCCCCGACGGCTCGGCGACCGGCGACTTCGCCACCATGACCTACTCGGGCACCGGCGAGGTCACCGCCCCCGTGCACGCGGTCGACGTCACCCTGCCCCCGACCGCCAAGCACCCCTCCACCTCCGGTTGCGAGCACGCCGACTTCGCCAAGTTCCCACGCGGCGGCATCGCCCTGATCCAGCGCGGCACCTGCAGCTTCGCCCTCAAGGTGAGCAACGCCCAGGCCGCCGGGGCCGCCGCGGTCATCGTCTTCAACGAGGGCCTGCCCGACCGCACCGACCTGCTCCGCGGCAGCCTCAGCACCCCCGGCGTCACGATCCCGGTCGTCGGCACCACGTACGCGACCGGAGCCGCCCTGGCGACCACACGCGGAGCCGTGATCCACCTCAGAACCGACACCACCAGCCAGGCCCGCGTCACCCACAACGTGATCGCCGACTCCCCCCGGGGCGACCGCAACAAGGTCGTCATGGTGGGCGCGCACCTGGACTCGGTCGCCGCCGGCCCCGGCATCAACGACAACGGCTCGGGCAGCGCCGCGATCCTCGCCGTCGCCGAGGCCCTGAGCGACGCCCGGACCCGCAACCACCTGCGATTCGCCTGGTGGGGCGCCGAGGAACTCGGCCTGATCGGCTCACAGCACTACGTCACCACCCTCCCGCCCGACGACCGCGCCCGAATCCGCCTCTACCTGAACTTCGACATGATCGCCTCCCCGAACCCGGCCATGAAGGTCTACAACGGCACCGTCTCAAGCACCGGCGCCGTCCCGCCCGGCTCGGCCGAGATCGAGGGCCTCTTCCGCGCCCATTTCGACGCCGTCAAGCAGCCGTACGGCGAGGCCGATCTCGGCGGCCGTTCGGACTACGTCGGCTTCATGAAGGCCGGCATCCCCACCGGGGGCCTGTTCACCGGCGCGGGGGGAGTCAAGACCGAGGAGGAGGCCCGCCGCTTCGGCGGCGTCGCCGGCCGCCCGTACGACCCCTGCTACCACCGGCCCTGCGACACCATCGCCAACATCGACCACCCGGCCCTGGCCGTCGCCACCCGCGCCATCGCCACCGCCGTCGTCGTGTACGCCTCCGCCCGCGACCTGCCCGGCCCTCACGCCTGAGCAGGCCCGCGACACCGGATCCGGCCCCGATCCCGCCCGGTCATCGACGCGCGTCGCCGTAGCAAATCGAGCCGTCCTCGGTCGAGACGCTCGGCCCGGCGTCGGTGGAGTGCTCGGGCAAGACCGGCACCCCCCCAAGGGCGAGATGACCCTTGGGCGGGTGGTGACCGCCCCAGGGGATGTCGTCGTACCTCTTACTCGACCAGTGGCTTACTCGACCAGTGGCTCGCCCGCGCGGCCACGGCGAGCGTGGCGCTGTGGGCGGGCGAACCGCGCAAACTGCTGCTCCGCCGTACCGGCGCGGCGGCACCCCGCCATACGCCCGAACGCCCGCCCCCCTGGGTGTGAGCCACCCGGCCGGTCCCCGCGGCCGGGTGGGCGGTCACGAACGCGCCTGGGCAGCGACCTCAAGCACCCGGCCCCGCTCCTCGGGCGGGCAGAAAGGCGCGACGAGCAGGTCGGTGGTTCCGGCGTCGCGGAAGCGGCGCAGCTCGGCCAGCACCTCCGACTCGGAGCCGACGATGATGGCGTCGGCGGGGCCGGACAGGCCGCCGCGATCCAGGATGGCCCGGTAGGCGGGCATGTCATTGACGATCGAGAGGTTCGTGGCAACCGCTTCGCGTACGGCGTCGGGGTCGTTCGTCACAGCCACCATCGCCCCCACCACCACACGAGCGCCGTCGGCCAGGCGGGGCACCAGCCAGTCGGCGACGGTCGCGGGCCGTACCCAGGTCGCGATGGTGCCGTCGGCGAGGTCATGGGCGATCTGGAGCATGCGCGGCCCCATCGCGGAGATCAGGACCGGCGGCGCGGGGACGTTGACGGCGAGCTGGGCGTCCACGGTGAAGAACTCGCCGGAATATTTGACGTGCTCGCCACGCAGCAGCGGGCGCAGGACCTCCAGGTACTCGCGGGTGTGCCGGGCCGGCGCGGTGTAGGGGATGCCGAGCTGGCCGGTGACGATCCAGGCGTGGCTCGGTCCGAGGCCCAGCGTGAGCCGCCCGCCGACGAGCTCCTGAACCGTCAGCGCCGCCGTGGCCCTCGCGACCGGATGCACCGGGTACGTCTGCGCGACCGCGGTGCCGACCTCCCGAGGCCCGTCGCCCGCCGCCGCCAGCACGCTCAGCGCGTCCAGACCGCCGGGCTGCTGCCCCGCCCAGACGCTGTCCAGCCCGTAGGACACGGCGAGCGCCGCCTCCGCGGCGACGTCCGCCACCGGGCCCATGGTGTTGAGACTCATTCCAATACGCATGCGGCGTAGTTCAGCACGCGCACCACGAGGTGATCGAGATCTATTCTGAATGTGTAGCGATAAGGTAAAGAGATCGTCGCAGGCAGGGGGCGCTGCAAGCGCGATTCGACGGGGGTTCGACGGGGGCACGATGGAGTTGCGGGCTCTGCGCTATTTCATAGCGGTCGCCGAGGAACTGCATTTCGGGCGGGCCGCCGAGCGGCTGAACATCGCGCAACCCGCGGTCAGCCAGCAGGTCGCCCGGCTGGAACGCGAGCTGGGCGTCCGCCTGCTCGACCGCTCACCACGCACGGTCCGCCTCACCGACGCCGGACGCCGCGTGCTCGACGCCGCCCAAGACGTCCTCAAGGCCGCCGACCGGGTCCGCGTCGTCGCCCACGAGGTGGCCGCCGTCGTACGCATCGGCACCGGGCCGGGGCTCGCCCGCCGCCTCGAACGCGGCATCGACGCCCTACGCGAATACAACTCCGCCTTCGAAGTCGTGCTCGTCGACCTCCCGATCGAGAGCCGTCTCGCCGCCATCCGACGCGGCGACCTCCACATCGCCCTGGCCCGCGGCATCGTCACCGCACCCGGCCTCCTGGTGCTCCCGGTCTGGTCCGAGCCGCTGCACGTCGTCGTATCCGCACGCCACCCGCTCGCGGACCGCGACGTCGTCACCGTCGGCGACATGGCCGACGACGTCCTGCGCATGCCGTCCCGAGACAACGACGCCCCACTACACGACGCCATCACCGCCGCCCTGGAACCGGACAAGGCACGCCTGCGCTTCGGCCGCCCCACCGGCACGGTCCAGGACACCGTCATCGAGGTCGGCTCCAACCCGCGAAGCTGGGCGCTGTTCCCCGCCGAGCAGATCGCCGCCACCGGCGCCACCCGAGTACGCTCGATCCCCCTCGACCCACCCCTCACGATCGGCGGCAGCGTCATCCTCCCCACGGACGTCACCCCCTACTGCGCCGAGGCCATCGCAAACGCCTTCCGCGACACCCCCACGACCTTGAACGGCCACGACCCACGGGCACCCCGGAACGGCGCTTCACGCGTACCCGGTAGCCGTAGCAGGTAGCCGTACGCGGTGGCCGTACCCGGTGGTCGTACGCGGTGACCGTACCCAATCGGTCAGGTCGGTCAGGGCCGCCCCGGCTCGGGCAAACCGGTCCACGGCGGGCCCATGTGCCGCACCCCCGACCGGGTGGGCAGGCCGAAGGCGACGGCCTTGCCGTGGACGCCCGTACAGGAGGTCGTGGCGGGGTAGGCGAGGCAGTGCCCGTCGGAGAGTTGGCGCAGCAGGGGCAGCCCCCTGCCGTGCTCCGGCAGAGGGTCGCCGCCGACCGGGCCGGAATCGTGCAGCGCGGCGGCGACCCGCCGCAGGTCCGGGTCACCGTCGATGACCTCGCACCAGATGGGCACCCCGCCGACGATGAAGACGCGCATCTCGTACGGCGGCCTGCCGTGCCGTTCGGCATTGCCCGCCAGCTCGGCCACGGCCAGCTTGGCGTCGAAGACGGCGGCCTCGTCGAGCCCGGCTCCGCGCAGGACGCCCTCCAGCAGCGTTCGCGCCTGCCGGGCCGCGCCGCCGGGCTCGAGGGTCCAGGCCAGCATGCGAACCCGCGCGGTGGTCGCGGCGGCTGCGGATTCCCCACCTCGTACGGTGCCGGTCTCGGCGGCGTTTGCTGCGGCGACGCGACGGGAGAGGAGAGACGCTTCGTCGGCTTTGGCGGAATTGCCGCTGGTGAATCCCATATTTTTACGCTCCGTTGTCGGCGATAACGGAAGGTAGAAAACTGGAGGCGTGACGGCCTCTGGGAGATCGCCGCCGTGTCATTCGGCTCGATCGCGCCAACGGGTGGGGTGCTGGTCGTTTCCTGGTCGTTTCCGCCGGTGGCGCGGCCCGGATCTACCGGATGATTGACAATTGGTTGTTGTCCGGTGACGTTGAGTCCTGGGAGGCCGCATGAGTGAGACCACGGGCCCGCGGGGCAGGCCCGAGCTGGTGCGGGCGCGTAAGCGGCTCGGCATGAGCCAGGCGGAGGCCGCCGAGGCGTTGCTGGTCACGCCCACCACGCTGAGCCGGTGGGAGCGGGGCGCCCAGGAGATCCGCCCGGTGTACCGCGCCCGGATGGCCGAGGTGTTCGGGGTCAACGGCGAACAGATCGAGCGATGGCTGGAATGCGCCGACCCCGTGGCCACCGAGCTGTGGCCGTTGCCGGACTTCACGGACATGTCGATCGCCTCGACGGTGAAATCGGCCGAGAAGTTATGGAGGAGCGAATTGGACCTGCAACGACGGCACATGCTGGCCGCCCTGCCCTTCGTGCCCACTGCGGTCGACGGGTGGCTGTCGTCTTGGAGCTATGGTGCCGCCGCGACATCCGTGGCCGGGTCGGAGTCCGGACGCGCGGTGGGGCTCTCTGACGTGCGGCGCATCGACGAGATGCGAGAGCTGTTCAGCCGGGCGGATCACCAGTACGGGGGCGGCCTGGTGCGCCCGGCGGCGGTGGACTACCTCAACACCACCGTTGCACCCCTGCTGCGGGGCAGTTACGACGATCGGATCGGGTCCGCGTTGCTGACGGCGGCGGCGACCATGACCGCCTTCGTCGGCTGGACCGCGTTCGACACGGGACGGCAAGGGCTTGCGCAGCACTATTACGGCCAGGCGCTCAAGCTCGCGAAGACCGCCGACGATCAATTAACGGGTGCGCTCGTGCTGAGCAGGATGACGTATCAGGCCATCCACCTCAACCAGCCCGCCCAGGCGTCTCTGGTAGCCCGCGCGGCCGTGGAGAGCGCCCGAAAGGCGGAAGCGTCGCCCAGGGTCATGGGCATGCTCCTCGTCCGCCAGGCCTGGGCCGATGCCATCATACGGCCCGGCGACCGGCACAAGATTCGCCAGATCGAGGCGCTGCTCGGCGAGGCCGAGCGTGTGTACGGCAAGGGCACGTCAGACCGGGACCCGGACTGGGCCGCCCGGTGGGACGAGCCGCAGTTCGGTGGCGAACTCGGCACTGTCTGGGAACTCATCGGCAACAACTCCCGTGCGGCGGACTACGCCGAGCAGGCCATCCGCGCGTTTGAGACCGATCGCCCGAGATCCGCCGCGCTCAACCGTGTCGCCGCAGCCCACGCCCAGCTGGGCTTGGGCGAGCTGGATCAAGCGGTCGATTGGGCCCGGAAAGCCGTCGCCGATGCGAGATCCTTGAACTCGCTTCGGCTGATCGAGCGGGTCAAGCGCTTCGACAAGCGACTCAAGCCGTACGAGAAGAGCATCCACATCCGTGAGTTCCGCTCCTACCTCGATCAGGCGATCGCCGTGTGACCACAGTCGAGCCTCTGTTGCGATTTTCGCAACAGAGGCATACTGTGAGGTCATGTCCGGGGAAGTCATCGTGCAGCGTGTCCGCCAAGTGATCGCGAGGAGCGGCCGAAGCCAAGGTGAGTTCGCCGCTCTGGTCGGCCTTGACGCAGCCAAAATGTCCAAATCGCTCTCGGGCGCCCGACGGTTCACCTCGCTTGATTTGGCACGCATCGCCGAGGTCGGCGGTGTGACGGTCGACTGGCTGCTGGGGCTGGACGACACCCCGGCACTGGCCGCGCGGTATTCGTCTGCTCTGGCCGAGCCCGCCGAGAAGGCGATCGAGGAGGCCGCTAGACTCACGCAGTTCCGTGCCGACCTCGCCTTTCTCGGGTACGAGCAGCGTGCCGTCCTTCCTCCCACCCCGCCCACCGGCGGTTGGTGGGTCGGGCAGGGCCTAGAGCTCGCCGCCTGGGCACTCGACCGGGCACGCGATGCTGGGGCCGACCCCAGCCATACGCGGGACCTCGCCGAACTGATCGAGAACGTTTTCGGCATCGACATCGCGGTCAGCGAACTGCCCAATGGCTTCGACGGTCTGGCCTGCAGCAATAAGCAGGCCTGGCTGATTCTCGTCGGCACCTCGGCGGTCCCCAGCCGTCAGCGGTTCACCCTCGCCCACGAACTGGGGCACGTACTGGCCGGAGACGACCAGGGCCTGCTGATGGACGCCGACATCTACGACCAGCGCCACCGTCAGCACGCCTCCGAGACCCGTGCCAACGCCTTCGCCACCGCCTTTCTCCTTCCCCGGGAGCTGTTGGAGGCGGAGACGAGCGAGACGACCTGGACGGACGAGTCCTTCGCCAGGCTCGTCTTCCGTTGGTGGGTGTCCCCGAGCGCCCTGGCATGGCGGCTGCACAACCTTGACCTGCTCCCCAAGAAACTCTGTGCCAGGTTCCGCGGTATGACCACCGAGGCGGCGGCGTTGCTCGCCGGCGAGTTGGGTGCGTTCACCGAGTGGATCGACGCCGCCTCCCGCCACCGCATCCCGCAGCTCCTGCTCCGCGACGCCTTCCAGGCGTACCTCGACGGCAACGCGACCCTCCGCCCCTTCGCGAACCTCATCGGCGTGGACAGCGAGACCATCCGGCGAGCTCTCGAACAAGCCGGAGAGGAACCTCCGCTCACGTCATGACCTGGCATCTCGGTCGTCATCTCCGCTTGCCAACCCGGCCTACCGACCTTGGGCAGGGATCGTACGGTGGCAAAGGGTGGGGCATGCTTGAGGAATGGCGCAGGCGATGGGTAACGGCGGCGGGCCGGTCGGAGGGCTGGGCACTTTGCCGTGGGTGTCGGATTCCGGGGCCGTCGAGTGGTTAGCCGATCTTGTCGCTGATGGCGATGTGGTGGTGCTCAGTGGGGCCGGGATATCCACCGAGTCGGGGATTCCGGACTATCGGGGTGAGACCGGGCGGGCGCGGCGGGCCACGCCGATGACCTATCAGACGTTTGTGGGCAGTGTCGAGGCGCGGCGGCGGTACTGGGCGCGGAGTCATTTGGGGTGGCGGCATATCGTGCGGGCCGCGCCTAATGATGGGCATCGGGTGGTGGCGGCGCTGCAGGGGCATGGGCTGGTCGCTGGGGTTATCACGCAGAACGTGGACGGGCTGCATCAGGCCGCTGGGGCGCGGAACGTGATCGAGTTGCATGGCAGCCTGGATCGGGTGCTGTGTCTGGGGTGCGGGCGGCGGAGCTCTCGTGAGGTGTTGCATCGGCGGCTGTGTGCGGCGAATCCGGGGTGGGAGGCGCGGCCCGGGACGATCAATCCGGACGGTGACGTGGTGCTCGACGATGACGAGGTCGCCACGTTCACCGTGGTGGACTGCGAGGACTGCGGGGGCATGCTCAAGCCTGATGTGATCTTCTTCGGGGAGAATGTGCCCCGGCCGCGTGTCGAGCGATGTTACGAACTGACCGAGCGGGCCGGTCTGCTGCTCGTGCTCGGCTCGTCCCTCACCGTGATGTCCGGCTACCGCTTCGTACGGCATGCCGCGGAGCGTGGGATCCCTGTGGCGATCATCAACCGCGGTGCGACCAGGGGCGACACGCACGCCCTGCTGACCCTCGACGCACCCCTCGGCCCTGCCCTCACCGCACTCCTGTCGGCGCTGCCCGTCGCGACGTCCGCTCGCTGAGCCTCGGGCGGGGTGCTGCGGCGGGTTGGGGGTCGTCGTTCATGGGTGGCGCTCATGGGTGGGAGGGAGAGCCGCCGTTCTCGGCCGGTGGTCTCGGCCGCGATGGTCTCGGCCGATCGTTTCGGGCATGGGCTGGACGGCCTCGCCGTGGTGCGTGCGTCGTCAGTGTCCAGGGCGGGCTCAGCGACCCCACGGTTCCGCCGCGCGGGTTCGGGTCAGGGGCCGGCGATCACGTGGATTTCGAAGTCGTGGCCGCTGACCACCTGGCCCGCCCTGATCTTGCGCCGCTTCCGTAGTTCCACGACGCCGTCGACGAGGACCTCGCCGTCCGCGATGAGATGCTTGGCCTCGCCGCCGCTCTCGGTTATGGCGCAGACCTTCAGCAGATCGCACAGCGGGATGTACTCCGAGCGCAGTTGGAAGGTCTCGTCCACCTGTTCAGCATAGGCCGTGCGGGGCGGCGAGCCGGGCGCGGACGATCAGGTCGTGGAGGGTTCGCTTGGCGGTGGGCGCCTCGGGGAGGTGGGAGGTGTCCCTGGCCTGCTCCAGGGCGGCGGTGAGGCGGTGGACGTCGGTCTCCAGGGCGGCGGTGTCGGGGGCGTCGGCGGGGAGGGTGCCGTGTTCGGCGGTCTTTTTCGCCTCGACCAGGCCGGGGAGGTACGGCGGGGCGTCGGCGTACAGGCGGGTCAGGTCGGCGACGACCTCGCCGGTGCGCATCAGGTGGATGCCGGTCAGCAGTACGCGGAAGGTGTAGAGCAGCGGCTTGAGCTCCCGGCTCTTGGTGAACAGCGTCCACTGGGTGCGGGCGAAGCCCAGGTAGTGGTGGGCGTGGTGCCGGGTCAGGCAGCCGGGGGCGGCCGCGCGCAGCTCCTCGTGGATCGGGGAGGACGTCACGATCAGGGGCGACAGCAACTGTTCCAGGACGTAGCCGTTGCGGGTGAGCAGCAGGCGGCAGAACTTGATCAGGTCGTGGGTGACCAGGTCGACCTCGACGCCCTCGCGGCGCCAGGTGCGGGTGATCGTGTCGTCGCCTTCGTACAGGCCGATGACCTGCTCGACCGGCAGCAGGTGTACGCCGCGCAGATCGACGTCGGAGTCGGCGGACGGGAACCCGTACAGGTGTGCGCCGCTGACGGTGGCGAACAGCAGCGGATGCGGCTGTTCGGCGGCGATCGCGGGCAGCCAGGCGGGCAGGCCGTCGAGGCCGTCCAGGTGGTTCAGCGGCGTGACGTTCTCGGGGGCCTTGTTCACAGGTTGGCCTTTCGCACGCTTGTCAGGAATTCGTCGATGGCGTCACGGTCGGGATGATCGGGCAGGATGCCCGGGTGGTCGTCCAGGTTGGAGCTGAGGTCGTCGCGCCAGCGTTCGACCTCTTGCCAGGACAGTTCGCCGCGGCGCAGGGCCAGCAGGCGGTCGCGGTGCTCGTCGACGTCCACCAGCGGCTCGCCGTGCAGCACCAGGTGGCGGCCGGACAGCAGCAGGCGGATCATGTGCATCGCCTGCTTCCACTTGGGCCGCTCCGGGTTGAGCCGGCGGAACTGGGCGTGTGCGTACTCCAGAAAGGTACGGCGGGCGCGCTGGGACAGGAATGCGCGGCGCAGCGCGAGCAGTTGCTCGCCGGTGGGGGTGGCGCGCTCCACGATCGGCGACCACAGGCATTCCAGGATGGTCGGGTTGGACTGCAGGGCCAGCACGCAGAACCGCTCGATCTCCCAGGAGAACTGCTCGGGCAGCGGGCCGTCCACGTGCGTGGGCGGTTTGTCCAGGTGCCAGAACAGCGGCGTCGGCGCGACGAAGACGCCGCGCCGGTCGGTGTCGGAGGACTCGGTCCGCAGGCCGTACGCGCGGGAGCCGACCACCACCGACAGCACGGTGTGGTCGGTGACGAGGCGTTCGGCGAGTTCCACGGATCGGGCCTCCTGTACGCGTCCGGCGGTGGTTCCGGCCCCACCGGCGGTGATCCGGACCATGGGCGTCAATTGTGGCCAGGGGTGACGTATCAGCGCGACCTGGTTTCGGCGGGGCCGGTGGCTTCGGTGCGGCTAACGTCGGGCGTATGAGGATTCTGCTGATCGGCGCCACCGGCAAGCTCGGTACGGCCCTGCACAAGACCCTGGCCGCCCGCGGACACGAGATCGTCGCCGTCTCCCGCAACGCGGGCGATCTGCGCTACGACTTCACTGATCCCGCGCAGGTCACCGAGATGTACGAGCGGGCCGGCGCCCTGGACGCGGTGGCCGTCGCCGCCGGGCACGTGCCGTACAAGCGGGTCGTCGAGATGGCCCCGGAGGACTATCTGGCCGGTTTTCGCGGCAAGGTGCTCAGCCAGATCGACGTGGTGCGGCAGGGGGCATCCCGCATCGCCGAGCGGGGCTCGTTCACCCTGATCAGCGGAGTGCTCGGCCGCGACCCCGTCGTCACCGCCAGCGCCGCGGCCATGGCGAACGGCGCTCTGGAGGCCTTCGTCCGCGCCGCCGCGATCGAGCTCGCGCCGCAGCGGGTCAACATCGTCGGCCCGACCGTGTTCACCGAGTCCGTCGCCGACTACGGTCACATCTTCCCCGGGATGGAGCCGGTCGATCTGTCGCGGGTCGCGATGGCCTACGTGCACTCCGTCGAGGGCGCGCATACCGGGCGCGTCTACCAGCTCGGCTAGGCGGTCGCTCGACGATCGGGGTGTGGTCGGCGTGGCCAGCGGGGGCGGGACGAGGTCGGTGAAGACGTCGGGCCGGTTGAGGGGGGACGTGTGCCCGGCGTCTTCGACTTGTCCATCTGGGTCACTACGGGGCCGGGGGCGCGTATCGGAACGGACAGTGCCCCCGGGCCGTCGCCGTCGTCACACCTGGACGCTACGGTGGCGATCGTGACCGCCTATCTGCTCATCCTGGGTGAACGCGAGGCCGTGGCGTGGGTGCTGCGGGAGTCTCGCATGGCCTTTCCACCGACGAACCGGCGGGAGGTGGACCGGCTGACGGTCGGCGACGAGCTGTTCCTGCTGACCACGCGGGGCTGCTGGCACAATCCCACGCGGGACCGCACGCGGGTGATCGGGCTGGCGCGGGTCGCCACCGGCGTCGAGACGTACGCGAGGGCGGTGAACATCGCCGGGCGCGACTTCACCCGGGGGTGCGGGATCGACGTCGATCTGCTCGCGCCGTACCTGCGCGGGGTCGAGCTCGCGCCGCTGCTTCCGCGGCTGGCCGCGTTCCCCGACAAACGCGCCGGGGCCTGGTCGATCAGGCTGCGCCGCCCGCTGCTCGCGTTGCCCAAATCGGACGCCGACCTGCTGCGGGAGGAACTCGCCGAGGTCGCCGTGGCGCCGGCCGTCGCCGTCGAGGAGTACTTCGACAGGATCCGGCCGGTACGCCGGACCAGGCCGGGCGTGCCGACGGGGTGACCGTCAGCCGTCGTCCCGGGCGGGGGCGGCCGGGGTGCGGGGAGCCGGGGTTCCGGGTGCCGGGGTTCGGGGTTCCGGGGTTCGGGGGGCCGTCAGGGCGTCGAGTTCGGTCCGCAGGGCGGCGGCGAGGAGGGGCAGGTCGGGGCAGCCGTCGACGTCGGCGAGGATCGTGACGGTGAGGACGCCCGCGTAGGAGAGGGCGGCGAAGACGACGGTCACGTTGCCGGTGGTCGAGGGCAGTGGGATGATCTCGCGGATCGGCGTGCCGCAGAAGGAGAGCCGCTCGGCGGGGCCCCGCATGTTGGTCAGGAACGTGTTGGTCAGCCGCTGGTGATCCATCAGCCAGGGCAGGACGCCGGTGGCCCGCATGACGCGGAGCATGAGGCCGAGAACGGTGCCCGGAGGATCTGCGGGGCCCGGTCTTGCGGGCGCGGGTGATGGCGGCGACGCGCCGCAGTCGCGGCTCGGGGGCGCCGTGCAGCGGCAGCAGCACCGCCATGGAGCCGACGTGATTGCCGGGCCGGTCGGGGGCGGTCGCCGGATCGTCCGCCGTACGGCCCGAGACCGACACCGAGACCGACAGGGCGTCGCCCGCCACAGCGGGCGTGAGCGCGGCAGCGGTTCCGTGACCAGACGCGCCACCAGATCCAGCAGCGCCTGCTCGTCGCCGGGGCCGGGGCACTTCACCACTCGCACGTGCCGGCGTACGTCGAACGCCGGGTCGGGGACCCAGATCGGACGCCCGCATCCGGGCGGCGTGCCGACGAGCCGCTGCCGCAGGCGGGGCGCCCGGCCGACGCGGGCGGCCATGAGCCGCTGAGCCCGCTCGACGGTGAACGATTCCGCGGCCTCCAGCAGGATCACCGCGCCCACCTGCATGGGCAGCCGCCCGGCGTCGTTGGCCAGGTGCGTGAGATCTCCGGCGCTCGCCCGCTCGATGACGTGCCCGCTCATGCCCCTCATCGCGCCTCGCCACCAGCCCTTTCCGCCTCCGGAGTCGATCTCAGGGTGGCGGGGCGCCGCCGATGGCGGACAGTGCCGAACGTCCCGGGGCATCGTCCGAACGTCCCGGCGTCGTCCAGGCGCCGAGGGCCGTTCCAACGCCAGAAGGTATCGAACCGCCCATCGACGACATTTCCTTATCTGTCTAAATTAGTCACATCTATGGGTGAATCTCGCCTGGATCGGGCAAATTGCCGCATGTGCCGTATCCATAAATGGTGGCTTAAGCCGATGTTGTAGGAAGTCTTGGCGCGGCCTGATGTGACGTGTATAAATATCACTGTGGCCATGAATCAACAAAAAATGGCCCGAGGCCGATACGTCCCTAATCGGCAGCAAGTCATTCCGTGTCGCGCCAGGGGACAGGCGTGGCCGGAATGCGTACCTCCGAACAGACCGCTCCTTGGGCAACCGAGGAGCGCTGGATCAAGAAGGCGGATGATTTCATGAGGGTCCGGAAGCGCCTGGCTTCGCTCGCCCTGCTCGCCGGCCTGGCCGGCGGTTCGCTGCTGGTCGGCACCCCCGCCGCTCAGGCGGCCGGCGGCTACTCCTGCTCCAACGGCCTCGCCAACCTCGTCACCTGCAACAAGACCATCCTCGGGATCCCGGTCTCGATCGGCATCGTCGGCAACCGGGTCCTGTCCGGCAACGAGATCAGCATCCTGGAGAACAGCCTGAACGGCCTCGACCTGAACGTGGCCAACATCAAGGACTCCGTCCTCGGCGTCTACGGCTCGTTCAATCCGCCCATCAACCTCTTACTCAAGGACGTGAACGTCTGCATCGGGTCCCTGTGCATCTGACCCTGCGTACCATCGGACGCCGGAATGCCGGCGTGTGAGTCCGCGACCGACGGCCATGGCGAATTCGCATTCGCCATGGCCGTCTATTGTTAATGCCATTCGCGGGCTTTTGAGGAGTGCAGGCCCTCGGAAATTATTGTTCATGCCCGATGGACGTTAAGTCGCATGCGCCCTATTCGCGGTCATTCGAGGATTCCCGGCCTCGGCGATCGCGGCCGGACCTGCTGGGCGTCACGAGCGTGCCGACCTCCTGTCGCCAAACGGCGGCCGCGGCCGGTCACCGGCGCGCCTCGGCGTGCCGCGGGGGCGCGGTGCTCGTGCGGACCAGCAGGCGAGGGGGAAGGACCGTCTCGCGCGCGGCGGTCGAGACGCCCTCCAGGCGGCGGATGGCGGCCTCCACCGCGAGCCGCGCCTGGTGACGCGCCTCGTGGCGCACCGTCGTCAGGCCGACGTGCGGCATCCCGGCGATCGGGACGTCGTCGTAGCCGGTGACGGAGACGCGGTCGGGCACGTCGACGCCCGCGCGGGCCAGACGCTCCAGCACGCCCAGGGCGCAGTGGTCGTTGTACGCGGCGATCGCCGTGGGCAGATCGCCCTGCGCGAGCAGCACCTCGGCCGCGGCGACCCCGTCCGATTCGGTGGCGCCGCCGAAGACCGTCCGGATCTCGTTCTCCAGCCCGTGCTCGCGCATCGCGGCCTCGTAGCCGCCCCGCCGGTCGGCCGCGATCGCGCCGCTGCCCCCGTCGACGTACGAGATGCGCCGGTGCCCGAGCCCGATCAGGTGCTCGACCACCGCCCGCATGCCCGCGCCGTCGTCGGTCCGCACCACCGCCACGCCCGGGTGCCGCATCCGCCGCCCGACGACGACCACGGGCGCCTGCCCGGTCAGCGCGGCCAGCTCGTCCGACGGCGACTCCGGGCCGAGCAGCAGCAGCGCCTCGCAGCGGAACTCCAGCAGGGTCTCGATCGCACGCCGCTCGTCGCGGCTGCGCGTCACCGCGCTCAGCACGATCTCGTACCCGCTCGCGTCGGCCGCCGCCTGCACCTCCTCGGCCATCTCCGCCTGGAAGGCGTCGCGCAGGGCCATCACGACGCCCAGGTGCCGGTTGTGCCGCCGGGCGAGCAGGCTCGCCGTGCGGTTGGGCCGGTAGCCGATGCGCTCGGCCACCGCCAGCACATGCGTACGGCTTCGCGCGCTCGGGCCGGGGGCGTTGCGCAGGACCAGCGAGACCAGGGCCTTCGACACCCCGGCCGCCTGCGCGACATCCCGCATCGTCGGGGGTCGCGTCGTCGGCGACGGCCAGTCGCCGACGGCCGGACGCGCGCCGCCGTACTCGGCCATGGGAACCTCCAGGGGACGTCGACAAGGTCATGAGTGGTGTCATGGGGACCGAAAGGTCACGCGGCGCCAGTATCACCACGAGACCGGTCGAAAAGGCCAATGCGGAGGCCGTTCGCACCCGTCCGTTTCCGTCACGAAAAGGGACCTCCGCTTCGGTCGGTGGACGCCGTCGTCACGGAAGCGCGGCCGGGTCCGGCGCGATTTCCCCGGGGCGCGCGGCGCGGGACAGGACGGGCTCGCAGCGGCGGACCCGCCCGCCGACCTGCGTGAACGCCGCGAAGGAACCGCCGCGGGGAGGGACGGCGCGGGTCCGGAGTCGGCGTCGCGCGGACGAACCGGGTCACCGTACGGGCGCGACCGCAAATCGCCCGTTTCTTGATGAAACGTACATCGCCGGAGATGGGTAAGGGCCTTCCCAGGGGGGTTTCGGTGGCATGTTAGGAAGTAAATATGTCAGGACCAAGCATTGACGGCTCGGACAGGTCCCCGCATACTCCTCGTAACGTGCGAGCCAGGCGGTTCCGGCTTCGACCAGCACTTATGTCCGTCCTGCCGAGACCCGGGGGGGTCCGCGGAGTGAGCGCGCCGTACGAGGTGCTGACCATGGGACGGGTCGGCGTGGACATCTACCCGCTGCAGATCGGCGTCGGCTTGGAGGATGTGGAGACCTTCGGCAAATTCCTCGGCGGGTCGCCCGCCAACGTGGCGGTGGCCGCAGCCCGGCACGGACGGCGCGCGGCGGTGATCACCCGCACCGGCGAGGACTCGCTCGGCCGCTTCGTGCGCCGTGCGCTGCGCGAGTTCGGCGTGCACGACCGCTTCGTCGCCCCGGTGCCGGGCCTGGCGACCCCGGTCACGCTTTGCGAGATCTTCCCGCCCGACCACTTCCCGCTCTACTTCTACGGCCGCACCCCCACCGCCCCGGATCTGACCATCCGGCCCGAGGAGCTCGACACCGAGGCGATCGCCGCCGCCGGAATCTTCTGGGTCACCGTCACCGGCCTGTGCCGGGAGCCCAGCTTCACCGCGCACCTGGCCGCGCTGCGCGCCCGGGGCCGCCGCCGGCACACCGTGCTCGACCTGGACTACCGCCCCATGTTCTGGGGGTCGCGCCGGGAAGCCCGCGACCGGATCGCCCGGGTGCTGCCGTACGTCACCGTCGTGGTCGGCAACCTCGACGAGTGCGAGACCGCGGTGGGCGAGCGCGACCCGGAGCGGGCCGCGGCGGCGCTGCTCGACCTCGGCGTGGAACTGGCCGTGGTGAAGCAGGGGCCCGGAGGCGTGCTGGGCCGTACGGCGGACGAGTCGGTGCGGGTGCCCCCGTTCCCGGTCGAGGTGGTCAACGGCACGGGCGCGGGCGACGCGTTCGGCGGGGCGCTGTGCCACGGCCTGCTCGCGGGGCGTCCGCTGGAACGCGTCCTGCGGTTCGCGAACGTCGCGGGCGCGCTCGTCGCCGCGAGAGTGGAGTGCTCGTCGGCCATGCCCACCGAGCGGGAGGTCCTGGCCGCGTTGGGGGAGGCGTTCGAAGGAGAAGGAACACCATGACCGACAT
The DNA here is from genome assembly GCF_040678635.1 of Thermopolyspora sp. NPDC052614. NCBI lineage: Bacteria > Bacillati > Actinomycetota > Actinomycetes > Streptosporangiales > Streptosporangiaceae > Thermopolyspora > Thermopolyspora sp. NPDC052614. The sequence goes on along the minus strand of NZ_JBFATZ010000003.1, from coordinate 403,066 downwards.
AACCGATATATCCGGCATTTCGCGGCTGCGGCTCGGCAGCTGTCCCGACTCCTGGGGGGTGTGGTACGCCGACGACCCCTTGCAGACCCCCTGGGACCGCTTCCTCGACGAGCTGGCCGACTGCGGCTACACCTGGCTGGAACTCGGCCCGTACGGCTATCTCCCCACCGACGCCACGCGCCTGAAGGACGAGCTGGACCGGCGCGGCCTGCGCGTCGCCGGCGGCACCGTGCACGGCGTCAGCGGGCTGCACCGGCCCGGCGAGTTCCCCGAGATCGCCGCGCAGACCCGCAGGGTCGCCGCGCTGACCCGCGCGGTCGGCGCCGAGCACGTCATCTTCGTCCCCGTGCCGGGCTACCGCGACGACCGGACCGGCGCGTACCTGGAGCCCGCGGAGCTCACCGCCGAGGAGTGGCGCGCCCTCACCCGCGCCGTGGACGAGCTCGGGAAGATCGTCGCCGAGGAGTACGGCCTGCGCCTGCAGTTCCACCCGCACGCCGACTCCCACGTGGAGACCGAGGAGCAGACCGAGCGCCTCCTCGCCGACACCGACCCCCGCCACGTCTCGCTGTGCCTCGACACCGGGCACCTGGCGTACCGGCACGCCGACGTCACCGGCATCATCCGCCGCCACCCCACCCGCGTCGGCTACGTACACCTCAAGCAGATGGATCCGGCGGTCGTGGCGCGGGCCGAGCGCGAGGACCTCGCCTTCGGCCAGGCGGTGGCGCTCGGCGCGAGCTGCGAGCCGCCCGGCGGGCTGCCCGACGTGCCGTCCGTGCTGGAGGCGCTCGCCGGGCTCGACGCCGACCTGTTCGTCGTGGTCGAGCAGGACATGTACCCCGTCGACTTCGACGTGCCCGGCCCGATCGCCCGGCGCACCCGCGCCTACCTCACCTCCTGCGGCCTGCGGACCTGACCCCGGCCGCCCCGTCACCAGCGCGAACAGGAGACCGATGTGGCAGTGAGGGTCGGAGTCATCGGCACCGGGACGATCGGCCGGGACCACATCCGCCGACTCACCCGGACGCTGTCCGGTTCCCGGGTCGTCGCCGTCAACGACATCGACGCCGGCCTGGCCGAGAAGGTCGCGGCCCGCCTCCCCGGCGACGTACGGACGCACGGCACCGCCGACGGCCTCATCGCGGACGACGCCGTCGACGCGGTCGTGGTGTGCTCGTGGGGGCCCGCGCACGCCGAGCAGGTGCTCGCCGCCGTCGCCGCCGGGAAACCGGTGTTCTGCGAGAAGCCGCTCGCCACCACCCGTGCGGACTGCCTGCGGATCGTCGAGGCCGAGGTCGCGGCCGGGCGGCGGCTCGTGCGGGTCGGCTACATGCGCCGGTACGACCCGGCGTACCGGGAGCTGAAGCGAGTCGTGGACGCCGGAGCGATCGGGGCGCCGCTGATGATGCACTGCGTCCACCGCAACGCCGGCGTGCCCGCCTTCTACGAGCCCGACTCAACGATCACCGACACGGCGGTGCACGAAATGGACGTCACCCGGTGGATGTTCGGCGAGGAGATCACGACGGTCACCGTCCTGCGCGGCAGGCGCAACCGCCACAGCGGCGACATCGACGACCCGCTGCTCGTGCTCCTGCAGACCGAAAGCGGCATCCTCGTCGACGTCGAGATCTCGGTGAACATCCGATACGGCTACGACATCCGCTGCGAGGTGGTCGGCGAGGACGGCACAGCCGCGCTCGGCGACACCGCACCCGTCACCGTACGCCTCGACCGAGGCATCACCGGACGCGTCCCCGCCGACTACCGGGAACGATTCGCCGAGGCCTACGACCGCGAGTTCCAGTCCTGGCTCGACGAACTCCGCAGCGATCTTCACGGCAGCGGTCACACCGACCACGACGGCGATCGGGGCCCGAGCGCCTGGGACGGCTACGCCGCCTCCGCCGTCTCCGACGCCACCCTCACCGCCGCCCGCACGGGTTCGCGCATCGCCGTGCAACTCGCGCCGCGGCCTGCTTTGTACGGCTGACGCCCCCGAGAACGCCGTCGGTCTGGCCCGTCGGCCGGTCCGCAGGCGGAGGCGTGGGGGTGCACCCGATGAGCCGTTTGTTGTGGGATACCGTTAGTCGCGCCCGTGATTTCCTCGTCTCCCTGCAGACAACCGGCGTGAAAGTTGTGGGATCCCTATATGCCGGAGAGGTGGAACCCTGGTGTGGGATCGACACCATGAGAGCTGACGAGCCGACGTCACCGCCGTCCGGCGACGAACCCTCCCGGTCCTCCCCGAACGAGGGGCCCTCCCCGGACGAGCGGCCCGCCCGGCCGCCGGGCCGTGGGCTCGTGACGGGGGACCTGGCAAGGGTCGCCGTGTTCGCCGCGCTGATCGCCGTGCTGGGCCTGCCCGGGACCTTTTTCGCCTTCGGCAACAGCGTGCCGATCACCCTGCAGACGTTCGGCGTCATGCTGGCCGGAGCGATCCTGGGGAGCCGGCGGGGCGCGCTCGCCGTGGCGGTCCTGCTCGTGCTGGTGGCGGCCGGGCTGCCGCTGCTGGCCGGGGGACGCGGCGGCCTGGGCGTCTTCGCCGGTCCGTCGGTGGGCTATCTCATCGGGTGGCTGCCCGGGGCCGCCGTGACCGGGTGGATCGTGGAACGCGGCGGGCACTCACCGAGCATCGGCCGGCTGCTGGCGGCCTGCGCGATCGGCGGTATCGGGGTCGTCTACCTCCTCGGCATCCCCATGCAGGCGGTGATCGGCGGACTTACGCTCGTCCACGCGGCGCAGCTCGGCGCCGTCTTCCTGCCGGTCGACGTGGTCAAGGTCGTGCTCGCCGCCGTCGTGGCGCGCGGGACCCAGCGTGCCTACCCCGACGCGGTCCCCGCCGTACGGCAGGAGCGGCTGCGCGCCGCCCGGGAGCGTTGACCCGATCATGCCGGTCGCCGCGCAGGTCCTGCACCACGCCCACGCCCAACCCGATCGCCCCGCCCTGTACGGCCCGCACAGCGCCCTCGACTACGCCGGCCTGGCCCGCCGCGTCCGCGACGGCGCTCGACGCCTCGCCGCGCTCGGCGCGAAACCCGGGACGCTCGTCGCGATCAGCCTGCCCGACCCGGTCGAGCAACTCGTCGCCGTCCTCGCGGCGGACCTCGCCGGCGCCACCCCGCTGCTGTGCGACCACGGCTGGACTCCCGACCGCCGCGAGCAGATCATGCGGGCCGTCCCGGTGGGTCTGCACCTCGCCGAGCCGTTGTCCATGCCGACCGAGGCGTCGATGGCGGCCGTGGGCGGGGGCGGTGTTGCCCGCCGAGAGCAGGTGGCGCCCGCCGTTCCAGCGGACCCGCGCCTTGGCGAGCCATCATCCAGCGCGTGCGGGCAGCCGATGGTGGCCGTCGGGCCGCGTGAGAACGCGGACGTGGCGCACGTGCCGTCGGACGGATTCGCACCCCGCCCGGACGACCGGGCATGGGCCAACTTCAGCTCGGGCAGCACCGGACGGCCGCGCGCCGTGATCCGTACGCGGGCCTCATGGACCGATTCGTTCCCGCACCTGAACAAGCTCGCCGAGATCGGGCCCGGGGATGTCATGCTCGTCCCCGGGCCGCTGGTCTCCTCCCTGTACGGCTTCGCCGCCGTGCACGCCCTGTCCACCGGGGCCGCCGCCCTGGTGCCGGGGCGCTGGTCGCCCGAGGCGCTGCCCCGTCATCTGCGCCTGGCGACGGCCGTGCACCTGGTGCCACACCACCTGCCCGTTGTGCTGGAGGCCCTCGCGGAGGTCCCCGAACCGTCCCGAACGTTGCGCACCGCGATCGTCGGCGGCGCCGGGCTGCCCGCCGACGTGCGGGCCGCGGCCGAACGCCACGGGGTACGGGTGGTGGCCTACTACGGCGCCACCGAGCTGTCCTTCGTCGCGGTGGACGCCGACGGCTCGGGGCTGCGGCCCTTTCCCGACGTGGAGATCGAGGTGCGGACACCGCCGCGGGGAGGGCTGGGGGAGGTATGGGTGCGTTCGCCCTGGGTCTCCGCCGGATACGTGGCGGGTGCGCGAGGGCCGCTCCGGGTGGACGCGCACGGCTGGATGACCGTGGGCGACCTCGCCGAGCCGTACCGGCCGGGGGAGTCCTTGCGGGTGCGCGGCCGGGGTGACGGCGCTATCCAGACCGGCGGCGCGACCGTGGTGCCGGAGGATGTGGAGGCGGTGCTCAAACAAGCCCCCGGCGTGAGCGATGTCGTGGTCATCGGCTCGCCGCATCCGCGCCTGGGCGCGGTCGTCACGGCCGTCATCGAGATCGGGAACGCTACGGACACGGGAGACACCGGCGACACGGGCGACGCGGCCGCGCCGTCGCGGGCGGCCCTGGAGGCGATCGCTCGCGGTGGTCTCGATCCCGCCCAGCGCCCGCGCCGCTGGTACGCCCTGCCCGCGCTGCCACGCACCCCGACCGGGAAACCGGCGCGGGGCCTGATCGCGTCCCGCCTCGCCGACGGTGACCCTGAACTGCGGCGGCTCGTCTGACATGGCTGAACATCCGGCCGTGATGGCGGCATCCACGCCGAAAGGTGCGTCACCGCCTGATTCGGACCGGCCCGTGCTCTGTCGCCGACACAGCCAGGAAAGGACATCCGTGATGCGCGGATCTGACAGGTCAGGGCACGCTCGGGCCTTGGCGGCCCTCCCGCTGCCGATTCCCCCGACGGCTAAAGCCGCCGGTGCCCTCGGGAGGTTGTGATGGACATGATCCCGGTCGTGGTCGCGGCGCGGCGGACGGCGATCGGCACCGCCGGGCACGCCCTGCGCGACGTGCCGGTCGAGGGGCTCGCCGCGCCGGTGATCGCGGCGGTGGCCGAGGACGTCGCGGACCTCGGGCTGCCCGTGGACGACGTCGTGCTCGGCAACTGCATGGGGCCCGGCGGGAACGTGGCGCGGGTGTCCGCGCTCGCCGCCGGGCTCGGGTACGGCGTGCCCGGTCTGACCGTGGATCGGCAGTGCGGCAGCGGCCTGGCGGCGGTGCTCGTCGCCGGGCAGGCCGTACGCGCCGGGGAGATGGGCCTGGTCATCGCCGGTGGGGCGGAGAGCGCGTCCACCGCGCCCGTGCGCGCCCGCCGGGGCCCGGACGGCGAGGCGGCGGAGCCGTACGCGCGTGCGCCCTTCGCCCCGGCGGGGCATCCGGACCCGGACATGGGCCCGGCGGCGGAGGCGCTGGCGGCGGCGCGCGGGGTGAGCCGGGAGCGGCAGGACGAGTACGCCCGCCGCAGCCATGCCAAGGCGGTGGCGGCGCGGGACGCGGGCCGGTTCGCGAAGGAGATCGTGCCGGTGGAGGGGCTGGCCGCCGACCAGCGTCCGCGCGTGCTGCGGGCCGCGTCGCTGGCCCGGCTGCCCGCCGCGTTCGTGCCGGGCGGCACCGTGACCGCAGGGAACTCCTCGCCGGTCAGCGACGGGGCGGCGGCGCTGGCGATCGTGCCGGAGGGGCTGCGGGCGGGGCTGCCGGGGCTGCGGCTGCGGGCGGGGGCGGTCGTGGGTTGTGACCCCGCGCTGCCCGGCTGGGGGCCGGTGCCCGCGGTGCGGCGGGTGCTGGAGCGCGCCGGGGTGGAGCTGGACCGGGTGGCGGCGGTGGAGATCGTGGAGGCGTTCGCGGCGCAGGTGCTTGCGGTGACCGACGCGCTCGGCCTGGATCCGCTCGGCGCCGACGACGGCCGGGTGTGCGCGGACGGCGGCGCGCTCGCCCTCGGCCACCCGTGGGGCGCGACCGGCGCGGTGGTGGTGACGCGGCTGTTCACCCGGCTGGTCAGGTCCGGTGCCCCGCCGGGGACACTGGGGGTGGCGACGGCGGCGGTCGGCGGCGGCCTGGGCGTCGCCGCGCTCTTCGAGGTGGTGTGAATGATCGAGTTCGCCGGGGTCGGTCTCCGGCTGGGACGGCGGGACGTGCTGAGCGGCGTCACGGCGCGGCTCACCGAGCGCCGGATCGGCGTGATCGGCGCCAACGGCTCGGGCAAGAGCACCCTGGCCCGCCTGATCAACGGTCTCGCCCTGCCCACCTCGGGCACCGTCACCGTGCGCGGCCTGGACACCCGCCGCCACGGCGCGCGGGTCCGCCGCGAGGTCGGCTTCGTGTTCACCGACCCGGACGCGCAGATCGTCATGCCGACCGTGGCCGAGGACGTCGCGTTCTCGCTGCGCCGTCGCGGCGTGCCGAAGGAGGAGATCGACCGGCGGGTGCGGGAGGTCCTGGCCAGGTACGGCCTGGAGGAGCACGCCGACCAGCCCGCCCACCACCTGTCAGGCGGCGAGAAGCAACTGCTGGCGTTGTGCTCGGTCCTGGTCCTTGAGCCCGCCCTCCTCGTCATGGACGAGCCGACCACGCTGCTCGACCTGCGCCACTCCCGCATGCTCGCCGCGATCCTGCGCGAGCTGCCCCAGCACGTGGTCGTGGTCACCCACGACCTGCCGCTGCTGGAGGACTTCGACCGCGTCCTCGTCCTCGACCGCGGCAAGATCGTGGCCGACGCGGACCCGGCCACCGCGATCGCCCACTACCGGGCGCTGATGTCATGACGCCTGCCGCGAATGCCCGCCCGGGTGATGCGCCCACCGTCGCCGGACGGCGCCGGAGGTCCGCGCCATGACGGCCCTCACCGGCGCGTACGTTCCCGGCGACTCCCCGCTGCACCGCCTGCCCGCCGGGGCGAAGCTGCTCGGCCTGCTGGTGGCCTGCACGGTCATGCTGCTGCTCGGCTCGCCCGTCGCGCTCGTCGTCGCCGCCGTGGTCGTCGCGCTGTTGTACGCCGTGTCCGGAGTGGGCCCGGCGGCGGCGTGGGCGCAGGTGCGGCCCGTACGCTGGTTCGCCGCCGTCCTGTTCGTCATGCAGCTCGTCGTCGCCGACGCGTCCACCGCGCTGTCCACCACGCTGCGCGTCGTGCTCGCCGTGGCGCTCGCCGGACTGGTCACCCTCACCACTCGCACCACGGAGATGGTGGCCTTTCTTGAAAGATTCCTGGCGCCTGCCCGTTATGTCGGACTCGATCCGTTTCGGCTGTCCCTGCTGCTGTCGCTGACGTTGCGCAGCGTGCCGGTCGTCGCCGCCCTCGCGACCCGGGTACGGGAGGCCCAGCGGGCGCGGGGCGTGGAACGCAGCCTGCGGGCGTTCGCCGTACCGTTGGTCGTGAGCGCCCTCCGCTACGCCGACGCCCTCGGGGAGGCGCTGAGCGCCCGTGGAGTGGACGACTGAGCCGAGCGGTTAGGGTGCAGGTGTGTTCCTCTGGGTTCTGGGTCTGGCGGCCCTGCTGGTGGTGGTCGATCAGGCCACGAAGTTCTGGGCGGTCTCGGCGCTCGCCGACGGGCGGGTCATCGACGTGATCGGGGAGTTGATCCAGTTCCGTCTGATCTACAACCCCGGCGCCGCGTTCTCCATCGGCACCGAGTTCACCTGGATCTTCGCGGTCGCGTCCGCCGCCGTGGTGGTGATCGTGGCGTGGATCGCGCGGCGGGTGCGGACCTGGCCGTGGACGATCGCGCTGGGGCTCGTGCTGGGGGGCGCCACCACGCATCTGCTGGATCGGCTGTTCCGGGAGCCGGGGTTCGCACGGGGCGCGGTGGTGGACTTCATCGACTACTTCGACTGGTTCGTGGGGAACGTCGCCGACATCGCGCTGGTGCTCGGCATCCTGTGGGCGGCGCTGCTGCACCTGCGCGGCATCGGACTGGACGGGCAGCGGGAAGGGCAGCGGACCGAGCGGGGGCCGGACGCGGCGGGGCCGGTCGACACGGCCGAGAGCTGAGTCGGGGGGCTGAGTCGCGGGCTAGGCCGAGGGTTGAGTCAAGGGCTGAGTCAAGGGCTTGGTCAGGGGCTGAGCCAGGAGCTTCGCCGGAAATCCCCTGACGGCGTCCGGTCGGCTGTCACAATGCGAAAGGCGGACGGCCCCAGGGGCGGGGCGATGGGCGGGAACTCGGCTCACCGTTCCGCCGGTCGGAGGGGGTGATCGATGACGGCCGCGCGTCCGAGGCGTCGCGCCAACCCCGGACCGCGTCGCCGGCCCGGCGCCTTATGGGCGGCCGTGGTCGGCGGGGTGCTGGCGGTGCTGGTCGCCCTCTACGCCGTCCCGGCCGTGATCCTGGCGGGGGAGATCCCGCCCGGCACCTTCGTCGCCGACGTCGACATCGGAGGGCTCGCCCCCGCGGAGGCGGAGCGCAAGCTGAGCGACGAGCTGGCGACGGAGGCGTCCCGTATGCTCGTGGTTCAGGTCGGCGGCAAGACGGTACGGCTGGTGCCCCGGGAGGCCGGGCTCTCCCTCGACACGGCGATGACCGTGGCCGCCGCCGAAGGGTCGTCGAGCCCGGCCGGTGTGCTGCGGGCCCTGTTCGGGCGGACCGACGTGCGGCCCCGCGTCAAGGTCGACCACGAGCGGCTGAACGCCGTGGTGGCGGACCTGGCCGAGTCGGTGGACGTCCCCCCACGCGGCGGCACCATCCGATATGCCGGATTGAAGCCCGTCGCGACGCCGCCCCGGCCCGGACGGGCCCTGGACCAGGAGGCGGCCGTCCGGGCGGTCCTGGAGGCCTATCCGCTGAAGCGGCAGCTGACCATCCCGATGCGCACGGTCCCCCCGGCGGTGACGGCCGCCGAGGTGAACCGGGTCGCCGGTTCGACGGCGCGCGACGCCGTCGCCTCGCCGCTCACGCTCGTCAACGGCGGGCGCAAGGCCACCCTCACCGCCGAGACGATCGCCCGCCATCTGCGCTTCACACCCGACGGCAAGGGCGGCCTGCGGCCGGACTTCGACGCGCGCAAGGCGCTCGACGGGGTGGAGGACGGCCTGGTCGACGGGGCGCAGGCGCCCAGGGACGCGTCGTTCAAGGTGGTCAAGGGCAAGCCGGTCGTCGTGCCCTCGCGCGACGGTCAGGGGGTGGACGCCGAGGCGCTGAAGGGCGAGGTGGAAAAGGTCGTCGCCGCGGGCGGGAGCCGTACGATCGCGGTGGCGCTGACGAAGGCGAGCCCGAAGCTCACCACGGCCAAGGCCCGGCGGCTCGGCATCAAGCAGCGGGTGTCGTCGTACACCACGCACTACCCCTGCTGCCCGCCGCGGGTGACCAACATCCACCGCATCGCCGACATCCTCGACAACCACCTGGTGCTGCCGGGGCAGACGTTCTCGCTCAACGGCGTGGTCGGCCGGCGGGACAAGGCGCGCGGCTTCGTCGATGCGCCGATGATCCTCAACGGGCGGTTCGTCAACGACGTCGGCGGCGGCATCTCGCAGTTCGCCACCACGATGTTCAACGCGGTGTTCTTCGGCGGCTTCGAGGACGTGCGGCACACGCCGCACATCTTCTACATCTCCCGCTATCCGGCGGGGCGCGAGTCCACCGTCTCCTACCCGCAGCCGGACTTCCGCTGGCGCAACGACTCGCCGTACGGCGTGCTGATCACGACCTCCTACACCAGCACCTCGGTCACGGTGAACTTCTGGAGCACCAAGCGGTTCGACATCGAGTCGCGCAGCTCGGGCCGCTACGCGGTGCGGGGCATCGAGACCCTCACCGACTCCGGCCCCGACTGCATCCCGATGGAGGGGGCGGAGGGCTTCTCCATCGACGTGTGGCGCGTGTTCAAGAAGGACGGCAAGGAGATCCGCCGCCAGAGGTTCCACACCGTGTACGCCCCGGAGCCCAAGCTCACCTGCGAGAAGACCTGAGCGTCCCGCGCCCGCGCCTTCCCCGGCCTTGCCGGGCAACGGTACGGCCCGCGTCCCCGTCGGCGGGGAGCGCGGGCCGTACCGTCAACGCCGGGCCTTCGCGGCCTTAGAGGGGTCGGGCGAAGTCCTGGGTCCAGAAGAGCTTGCCGTCGGAGGCCTGCGCGACGCCGACGCCGATGTGGGTCAGGCCGCAGTTCTCGATGTTGGCGCGGTGGCCGGGGCTGTTGATCCAGGCGCTGACCACGGACTGCGGGGTCGGCTGGCCGGCCGCGATGTTCTCGGCCGCGGAGCGGAACGAGAACCCGGCCGCCTTGATGCGAGTGCCGAAGTCCGGCTCGCCGGCGAGCTGGTGCTGCATCTGGTTCTTGGCCGCCATGAGCTTGGTGTGCGCGAGCGCGGCGTTGTGCAGCCTGGCGTCGTTGACGAGCGGCGCGCACCCCACCTTCTTGCGGTGCTCGTTGGTGAGCCGGATGACCTCGTTCTCGGTCGCGCTGCCGACCGTGGTGCCGCCGGAGCCGGATCCGGATCCGGACCCGCCGGAGCCGCTGGGCAGGCCCGAGCCGTGGTCGAACCCGAACCGGGAGCCGCAGCGCAGGCGGACCGGGTCGGACTTGGCGAAGTTGCCGTCGCTGTCGGTGACGACCACGTAGTACGAACGCGTCTTGAAGCTGCAGCGGGCGCTTGTGAACAGTAGGCCGTTGTCATCCAGGGCCTTCCTCGCCCGCTTGATGACCTTGTCGGGACCGAAGCGCTCGATCCTGATCTCGGCGCGCAGGAAGGTCGGCTCCTCGCAGCCGGTGCGCTCGACCGCCGTGCGGATCGAGGTCTTCGTGGCCACGAGGCGGGTGACGGAGACCTTGCAGGTCTCGGTGTCCACGGGGGTTCGCGTGTGCGCTGAGGCGGCGGTCGCCGGGGCGATCACCGCCGCCGCGCCGCCGATGCACGCGAGTGCCCGAAAAAGTGCCCGCATATGTCCTCCAGGACGGTTTGGCATCCACTGGACACCGAATTGTGGCCTGGAGACATCGGTCGTGTCCTGAGAATCCAGATATTTCTGTGATTTCTGGTAAATCTCGTGACCCCCTATACGCGACGGAGGCCAGTGCGGTTCAACCGTTTCGGGTAAAAATTGGGAAGATTTTTGCGATCCGGACGATCGAGGGGGAGTGCCTGGTCAGCGTCCTGCTCACGGACGATCGAGGGTCCTGTTGATCGGAATGGCACGTTCCCACGGCGATTTGGCGCGTTCTAAAGGCGGTCCCGCCGGGCGAACCGGGGATGCGATCTTACGTTGTCGCTGAGTGGGCGGGCGAGATCGTACCGTGATCTCCCGGTGATAGGCGTCCGGCCCGGGCTGAACCGGGCCAAAAAGGGGCCGGGCGCGTGCGGGGGATGTGCACGCGCCCGGCCGGAACCCCGGAGTGGCTACGGCTCCAGGGGGTCGTGGGGCCCTTACCGTCAGACGGTGTGGTGGGCGACTATACGGGCGTCCGGCCCCGGGAAGACGAGGGTCTCGTGCTCCTGGCCCTCCCAGCGCACGACGTAGGGCGGCGATCCGTCCGGGTGGTGGAGCTCCACGATGGTCCCGACCCGGCGCGGCTCGTCCAGATGCGTGCTCTCAATGACCAACTGGTCGCCGACTGCTGCCTTCATGATCGCTCCCTCGGTCGGTTCACCCCCAGTCTCACGAGTACGGCGGAGGCCGAACCAGGGACGGAGGCCCTCATAAAAGTGGCCAAAGTCCCTGTCCGCGTCTGCGAGCCGCGAGTAGGGGCGGCGAGTGCGGGTGACGAGCGCGGCGACGAGTGGCGCTGACCCGGCCTCCGGCCCCACGTCCCCCGCCAGGTCGGGGACCTCCACCCGCGCGGGACCGGTCGAGACCCACAGGACCACCCGGCCGCCCCGGTCGACGGCCTGACCCTCCTCGGGCTCGGTCCGGTACACGCGGCCCCGCATCTGCTCGGCGGACGGCCCCTCCGCGATCTCGGGCCGCAGGCCCGCCTGCTCGACGACCCGCACGGCCGCCGCCCGGGTGAGCCCGACCACGTTCGGCACCTCCACGGTCCTCCCGGCGGGGGACGTGAGCAGGTAGGTGACCCCGGCGGTCGCGGCCGCCAGCACCAGGGCGACCAGGATCCAGCCGACCGCCCCGGCCCGGCCACCAGCCAGGCCGGTCATGTCATCCCGTCCCTCACCAGCGCGTACTCCTTCGTGCTCCCTCACGCCCTGCCTCACGCCCTGCCTCACGCCCTGCCTCACGCCCTGCCTCACGCCCTGCGGGCTCGTGCTCCTCTGCCCCGGCTGGACTTAAAAACGGCCCAAAGTGGAATAAATGCAGTGAAAAGGTCAAAACATGGTCTGAACAGGGACGTTAGCCGGGTCTTTGGGTCCGTCCGAAGGGACTAAAGACCCTCACGTCCCAGATCACCGGTTGTGAGGCTTAGGGGGGATCACGGACTACGTCGTGGTCCGTCCCCCATCGTCCCGTACCGCAAGAGGTGGATTCACATGACGACCGTCGGCGAATCGGCCCCGCCCGCGACGACCCGTGGGCAGACGACCGCGCTGGTGCTCGCCACGCTGGGGTTCGCGGTCAACTTCTGGGCCTGGGCGCTGCTCAGCCCGCTGGGCCCCGTGTACAAGGAGTTGCTCGACCTGACCCCGGTCGCGGTGTCGGTGCTCGTCGCCGTGCCCGTGATCGTCGGTTCCCTGGGCCGCATCGTGGTGGGCGCGCTGACCGACCGGTACGGCGGGCGCATCGTGTTCGGAGTGACGAGCCTGCTCGGCGTGCTCCCGGTGCTGTTCCTGTCGATGGTGCAGAACTACCCCGCGCTCCTCGTCGGCGGCTTCGCGCTCGGCATGACGGGCGCCACGTTCGCCATCGGCATCCCGTTCGTCAACGGCTGGTTCCCGCCGGAGCGGCGCGGGCTCGCGCTCGGCATCTTCGGCATGGGCAACATCGGCACCGCGATCTCCGGCTTCGCCACCCCGTGGCTCGCCGACTCCTACGGGCGGCCCGCGCCGTTCCTCGTGGTCGCGGTCGCGCTGGTCCTCGTCGGGCTGGCGTTCCTCGCCGTGGGCCGCGACGCGCCGGGCAGGCAGGCCGCCACCGAGCCGTTCCTGACCCGCTTCCTGGCCGCCGCGCGGCTGCGCGCCACCTGCGAGCTCGCCACGATGTACGCGCTCACCTTCGGCGGGTTCGTCGCCTTCGGCGTCTACCTGCCGCTGTACCTGAAAGAGGTGTACGGCCTCACCACCGCCGACGCCGCCGCCCGCTCCGCCGGATTCGTGGTGCTCGCCACCCTCGCCCGGCCGATCGGCGGCTGGCTGTCCGACCGGTGGGGCGGCGTGCCCGTGCTGAGCGGCTCGATCGCCGTCGTGGTGGCGTGCGCGATCATCGTGTCGTTCGCGCCGGCGATGCTGCTGGCCACGGTCGGCTTCCTCGCCATGGCCGCCGCGCTCGGCCTCGGCAACGGCGCGGTGTTCGCGCTGGTCGCCAAGCAGGTGCCCGGGCACATGGTCGGCAGCGCCACCGGCGTCGTCGGCGCGGCCGGCGGGCTCGGCGGATTCCTGCCGCCGCTGGTCATGGGCATGATCTACCAGGCCACCTCGTCGTACGCGGTCGGGCTGATGCTCCTGGCCACGGTCGCGGCGGCGGCGGCCGTCTACAGCTGGTTCGTTATGGGGGCGCCCCAGCGGGCATAGCCCGCGGTCCAACGGGGCCCCCGCAAGGCACGACTGACGAAAGAGGCACACATGGCGGGCATGGACGGACCGGTGAGCGACGCGCTGCTCCGGCTCGGCAGACACCTGCGACCCGGCACAACCTCCGCCGACCTGCGTACTCTGCACCAGATCGGCGGGCGGGACGGCGACGTCTTCTACCGGGACCGGTGGAGCCACGACAAGGTGGTCCGCTCCACGCACGGGGTGAACTGCACCGGCTCCTGCTCCTGGAAGGTGTACGTCAAGGACGGCATCATCACCTGGGAGGCCCAGCAGACCGACTACCCCAGCGTCGGGCCCGACCGGCCGGCGTACGAGCCCCGCGGCTGCCCGCGCGGCGCCGCGTTCTCCTGGTACACCTACTCGCCCACGCGGGTGCGCTTCCCCTACGCGCGCGGCGTGCTGGTGGAGATGTACCGCGAGGCCCGCGCCCGGCTCGGCGACCCGGTGGCCGCCTGGGCGGAGATCACCTCGGATCCGGACAAACGCCGCCGCTACCAGTCGGCCCGCGGCAAGGGCGGGCTCGTGCGCGTCACCTGGGACGAGGCCACCGAGATCATCGCCGCCGCGCACGTGCACACGATCAAGACGTACGGGCCGGACCGGGTCGCCGGGTTCTCCCCGATCCCCGCCATGTCGATGGTGTCGCACGCCGTCGGCGCGCGGTTCGTCTCGCTGCTCGGCGGGACGATGCTCTCCTTCTACGACTGGTACGCCGACCTGCCGGTGGCCTCCCCGCAGGTGTTCGGCGACCAGACCGACGTGCCCGAGTCGGCCGACTGGTGGGACGCGGCCTACCTGATCCTGTGGGGCTCCAACGTGCCGGTGACCCGCACGCCCGACGCGCACTACATGGCCGAGGCGCGCTACCGGGGGCAGAAGGTCGTGGTGATGTCCCCCGACTACAGCGACGCCGCCAAGTTCGCCGACGAGTGGATCGCGCCGCATCCCGGCACCGACGGGGCGCTGGCGATGGCGATGGGGCACGTGATCCTCAAGGAGTTCTTCGTGGACCGGCAGGCGCCCCGGTTCACCCTGTACGTGAAGCGGTACACGGACCTGCCCTTCCTGGTACGGCTGCACGAGCGCGGCGAGGGCGCGCAGGGGTACGAGCCCGGCAAGTTCCTCACCGCCGCCGACCTGGGCGAGGAGGGCAAGGAGGCGGCGTTCAAGACCGTGCTGATCGACGCGGGGAAGGGCGAGCCCGTCGTGCCGAACGGGTCGCTCGGCTTCCGCTTCTCGGCCGAGGGCGAGGGGCGGTGGAACCTCGACCTCGGCGACGTCGATCCCGCGCTCACCCTGCTCGGGGCGGCCGACGCCGAACCGGTCGAGGTCGCCCTGCCACGCTTCGACGGCGCGGGTGACGGGGTGCTGCGGCGCGGCGTCCCGGCGCGGCGCGTCGGCGGGCACCTGGTCACCACCGTGTTCGACCTCATGCTCGCCCAGTACGGCGTGGCGCGGCCGGGACTGCCCGGCGAGTGGCCCGCCGGATACGACGACCCGGCCGTGCCGTACACGCCGGCCTGGCAGGAGCAGATCACCTCGGTGCCGGCGGCGCGGGCGGCGCGGATCGCCCGCGAGTTCGCCCGCAACGCCGAGGACTCCGGCGGCCGGTCGATGATCATCCTGGGCGCGGGGACGAACCACTGGTTCCACTCCGACACCATGTACCGCTCGTTCCTCGCGCTGCTGACGCTCACCGGCTGCCAGGGCGTGAACGGCGGCGGCTGGGCGCACTACGTCGGGCAGGAGAAGTGCCGGCCGGTCACCGGGTGGGCGCAGCTCGCCTTCGGGCTCGACTGGCAGCGCCCGCCCCGGCAGATGATCGGGACCGCGTTCTGGTACCTGCACACGGACCAGTGGCGTTACGACACCTTCAGCGCGGACGTGGTGTCCTCGCCGCTCGCCCGGGGCGCGTTCGCGGGGAAGGCGACCGCCGATCTGCTGTCCCAGTCGGCGCGGCTGGGCTGGATGCCGTCGTACCCGACCTTCGACCGCAATCCGCTCGAACTGGCCGAGGAGGCGGCGGCGTCCGGGCAGGAGGCCGGGCCGTACATCGCGGGGAAGGTCGCCGCCGGGGAGCTGGGCTTCGCCTGCGAGGACCCCGACGCGCCGGAGAACTGGCCGCGCGTGCTCACCGTGTGGCGGGCGAACCTGCTCGGCTCGTCGGCGAAGGGCAACGAGTACTTCCTGCGGCACCTGCTCGGCACCGACTCCTCGGTGCGCGCCGAGCAGGCCGGGCCCGACCACCGGCCCGAGTCGGTGACCTGGGCCGAGGAGGCGCCGCGCGGCAAGCTCGACCTGCTGCTGTCGCTCGACTTCCGGATGACGTCCACGACGCTGTTCAGCGACATCGTGCTGCCGGCCGCGACCTGGTACGAGAAGCACGATTTGTCCTCGACCGACATGCACCCGTTCGTGCACGCGTTCTCCCCGGCGATCGACCCGCCGTGGCAGACCCGCACCGACTTCGCCGCCTTCAACGCGATCGCCAAGGCGTTCTCCGCGCTGGCCCGCACGCACCTGGGCGTACGCAAGGACCTGGTCGCGGTGCCGCTGCTGCACGACACCCCCGACGAGCTCGCCACGCCGCACGGGGCGGTGCGCGACTGGCGGGAGACCGGCGAGACGCCGGTGCCCGGCCGCGACTTCCCCAAGATCGTCGTGGTGGAGCGGGACTACGGCGCGGTCGCCGAGAAGATGACCGCGCTCGGGCCGCTCGTGGACCGGCTCGGCGCCACCACCAAGGGCGTCACCTTCCAGGTCGGGCCCGAGGTCGAGAAGCTCGGGCGGCTCAACGGCACCGTGCACGACGGCGTCGCGGCCGGGCGGCCGTCGCTCGCCCGCGACACGCACATGTGCGAGGCGATCCTCGCGCTGTCCGGCACGACCAACGGACGGCTGGCCGAGCAGGGGTTCGCCGCGCTGGCCCGGCGTACCGGGACCTCCTTCGACGGGCTCGCCGAGGAACACAAGTCGATCAGCTTCGCCGACACCCAGGCCCGGCCGGTGCCGGTGATCACCTCGCCGGAGTGGTCGGGCAGCGAGACCGGCGGGCGGCGCTACTCGGCCTTCACCATCAACGTCGAGCACCGCAAACCGTGGCACACCCTCACCGGGCGGCAGAGCTTCTACCTCGACCACGACTGGATGCAGGAGTCGGGGGAGGCGCTCCCGGTGTTCCGGCCGCCGCTCAACATGGGCGCGATGTTCAACGAGCCCACGCCGGGCGCGAACGGCGCCGACGGGGTCGTGGTGCGCTACCTGACCCCGCACTCGAAGTGGTCGATTCACTCCGAGTACCAGGACAACCTGCTCATGCTCACCCTGTCGCGCGGCGGCCCGACCATCTGGATGAGCCCCGCCGACGCCGCCAAGGCCGGCATATCCGACAACGACTGGGTGGAGGCGGTGAACCGCAACGGCGTCGTCGTGGCGCGGGCCGTCGTCTCGCACCGGATGCCCGCCGGGACCGTGTACATGTACCACGCCCAGGAGCGGGTCGTGGACGTGCCGCGCAGCGAGACCTCCGGGCGGCGCGGCGGCATCCACAACTCGCTCACCCGGCTGCTGGTCAAGCCCACCCACCTCATCGGCGGGTACGCCCAGCTCTCGTTCGCCTTCAACTATCTCGGGCCGACCGGCAACCAGCGGGACGAGATCACGGTGATCCGCCGCCGCGCCCAGGAGGTCGACTACTGATGCCCGCCGCGACTTCGCCGGAATGGAGTGAGACATGAAGGTCATGGCGCAGCTTGCCATGGTCATGAACCTGGACAAGTGCATCGGCTGCCACACCTGCTCGGTCACCTGCAAGCAGGCGTGGACGAACCGGGCCGGCACCGAGTACGTCTGGTTCAACAACGTCGAGACCCGGCCCGGCCAGGGGTACCCGCGTACGTACCAGGACCAGAAACGGTGGAAGGGCGGCTGGGAGCTGAACCGGCGCGGCCGGCTCCGGCTCAAGGCGGGCGGCCGGCTGCACAAGCTGCTGACGATCTTCGCCAACCCGCTCATGCCGTCCATCAAGGACTACTACGAGCCCTGGACGTACGACTACGACCGGCTGTTCAGCGCCCCGATGCAGGAGGACACGCCGGTCGCCCGGCCGCGCTCGCTCATCAGCGGCGAGCCCACCAAGATCACCTGGAGCGCGAACTGGGACGACGACCTGGCGGGCGGCCCCGAGCTGGCCCCCGCCGACCCGGTGCTGCGCAAGGTGTCCGACCAGGTGAAGCTGGAGTTCGAGCGCGCGTTCATGTTCTACCTGCCGCGCATCTGCGAGCACTGCCTCAACCCGTCGTGCGTGGCCTCCTGCCCGTCCGGCGCCATGTACAAGCGCTCGGAGGACGGCATCGTCCTGGTGGACCAGGACCGCTGCCGGGGCTGGCGCATGTGCGTCACCGGGTGCCCGTACAAGAAGGTGTACTTCAACCACCGCACCGGCAAGGCGGAGAAGTGCACCTTCTGCTTCCCGCGCGTCGAGGTGGGCATCCCGACCGTCTGCTCGGAGACCTGCGTGGGGCGGCTGCGCTACATCGGCCTGGTCCTGTACGACGTGGACCGGGTCGCCGAGGCCGCCGCCACGCCCGACGAGAAGGACCTGTACGAGGCGCACAAGGGCGTGCTGCTCGACCCGTCCGACCCCGAGGTGATCGCGGCGGCGCGGGCCGACGGCATCCCGGAGGACTGGCTGGACGCCGCGCGGCGCTCGCCGATCCACAAGCTCATCTTCGACTACGGGGTGGCGCTGCCGCTGCACCCCGAGTACCGCACGATGCCGATGGTCTGGTACGTGCCGCCGCTGTCGCCGGTCGTGGACGTGCTCGCCGAGACCGGCCACGACGGCGAGGAGGCCGGCAACCTGTTCGGCGCGATCGAGGCGCTGCGCATCCCGGTCGAGTACCTCGCCGAGTTGTTCACCGCCGGGGACGTCGAGCCGGTCAAGGGCGTGCTGCGCCGCCTGGCCGCCATGCGGGCGTACATGCGCCGCCTCAACCTCGGCGACAAGCCGGACGAGACGATCGCCGAGGCGGTCGGCATGACCGGCGAGCAGGTCGAGGAGATGTACCGGCTGCTCGCCATCGCCGCCTACGAGGAGCGGTACGTGATCCCCAAGGCGCACGCCGAGCAGGGCGCGAAGCTGGAGGAGCTCGCCACCGGGTGCAGTCTCGACTACGAGGGCGGCCCCGGCATGGGCGGCCCGTTCGGCGAGGCGTCCGGCTCGCCCGCCCCCATCGCCGTCGAGAGCTTCCACGCGCTGAAGGACCGGCAGGACTCCGGCGCCCTGGTGGACCCCGCGGACCGGCGGGGCCGCATCAACCTGCTCAACTGGGACGGCAAGGGCGCCCCCGAGGGCCTGTTCCCGCCCAAGAAGAAGGAATCATGAACCGGCGCACGCCCGGCGAGCACGTCGCGGTGACCCACCAGGTCGCCTCGGTGCTGCTCGGCTACCCCGACGAGCGGCTCTACGACGCCCGCCCCGTGCTGGCCGAGGCCGTGACCGGCCTCCCCGACGGCCCGGCGGCGACGCATCTGCGCGAGTTCCTGGCGCACCTCGACGTCACCCCGCTGCCCGGCCTCGCCGCGCACTACGTGGAGATCTTCGACTTCAAGCGCCGCTGCTGCCCGTACCTCACCTACTACACCCACGGGGACACCCGCAAGCGCGGCATGGCCCTGCTCCGCTTCAAACACGCCTTCCGCGCCGCCGGCTTCGAGATCTCCGACGGCGAGCTCCCCGACCACCTCGCCGTCGTCTGCGAGCTCTCCGGCCGCGGCGCCTCCCGCGAGGCCACCCGCCTGCTCCAGGAGCACCGCCCCGGCGTCGAGCTCATGCTGCGCGCCCTGGAGGCCGAGTCCTCGCCGTACGCCCACGTCGTCGCCGCCGTGCTCGCCACCCTGCCCCCGCTCGGCCCCCGCGACCGCGCCGCCCTGCACAAACTCGCCGCCGAAGGCCCGCCGCCCGCCGAGGAGGTCGGCCTGGAACCCTACGGGGCCACCACCCCGCAGGACTTCCCCGGCCCGCTCGACGGCCACCTGTACGCACCGCTGGAAGGACAACTGGAGGACCACCGTTGAACGCGCTCGACCTCATCCTGTGGGTGGTGGCCCCCTACGTGGCACTCACGGCCTTCGTCCTCGGCCACGTCTGGCGCTACCGCTACGACAAGTTCGGCTGGACCACCCGCTCCTCCCAGCTGTACGAGTCCCGCCTGCTGCGCATCGGCAGCCCGCTGTTCCACTTCGGCATCCTCATCGTCATCCTCGGCCACTTCGGCGGCCTCGTCATCCCGAAGTCCTGGACCGAGACCCTGGGCGTCTCCGAGGAGCTCTACCACCTCACCGCCGTCGTCCTCGGCACGCTCGCCGGCTTCTGCACCCTGGTGGGCCTGGCCATCCTCATCTACCGCCGCCGCACCGTCGGTCCGGTCTTCACCGCCACCACCCGCAACGACAAGTTCATGTACGCCGTCCTGGCCCTGACGATCCTCCTCGGCCTCTACGCGACCGTCGCCGCCAACATCGCCGGCGGCGGCTACGACTACCGCACCACCATCTCGCCCTGGTTCCGCTCCATCTTCTACTTCCAGCCCCAGGGCAACCTCATGGCCTCCGCCCCCCTCCTGTTCCAACTCCACGCCCTCAGCGCCATGCTCCTATTCGCCATCTGGCCCTTCACCCGCCTCGTCCACATGCTCACGGCCCCCATCGGCTACCTGACCCGCCCATACATCGTCTACCGCAGCCGCGAGGACCGCCCGGGCGCCCGAGCCCCCCGCCGAGGCTGGGAGCCGTCCCGCTGATCAAGGGTCCAGCACGAACCAGACGGTCCGACCGTTCGCGTCGCCGTCGACGCCCCACCGGGCGGCGATCGCGGCCACGAGAAGCAGGCCACGACCGTTCACGGCATCGACGTCGTCGTGGACCGCGGGGACATGGCCGCCGCCGAGGTCGGTGATCTCCACGCGGATGCGATCGACGGCTTCCACCACGGTGACGCTGAAGGTACGCCCCCGCTGTGTGAATGACGTACCGCGTTGGTGGCGATCTCGCTGGCCAGGAGAATGGCGTCGGCGGTCGTCGGGCGGTCGGCGAGCAGGCTTCTCAGGTACGCGCGGACGGTGCCGATGGCCTCGGGGACGCCGGGAAACACCCGTGATCCCAGAAGCCGGGGTGTCTCCCTGCCGGTGTCGTACGCCATGTGACCGGCCGAAGGGAGCTGTGTCTCGGGCTCGGCAGAGCTCACGGTGGTGGGCCTTCCTCGTATTCGGGTTGGGAATTTGACCTCCTCACCGTGCCGCACGTCGATTACCTTTGGTGATGCCTTGATGACGATCGGTGTGAGCCGTCGTCCCGAGGTGACCACGGGAGAGCCGGGTGTGGCTTGGGAAGATTTGGAGAGTCGGCCGTGTCCCTCGAATACGAACCGCAGCCATGCGCGAGCCCGCTGGAGTACTTCGGTTATGAGCTGCGGCGTCTGCGCGAGGAAGCCGGCAAGACCCAAGACGAACTGGCCTCGATCATCAACTACTCGTCGGCGCACGTCAGCGCGGTGGAGAACGCCAAACGCAGCCCTCGCAAGGACTTCGCCATGGGCTGCGACGCCGCCCTGGAGACGGGTGATCACTTCGTCCGCCTCTGGCGCGACCTCAGGCGGGCCCTATACCGCCCCGTAGTCCGTTCCTACTTCGAACTGGAGGCGACGGCTATCCGTGTGCGGACCTTCGAGCCGATCCTCATTCCCGGCCTCCTGCAGACGGAAGCCTACGCACGCGCGGTCATCCGGGGAAACATGGTCGCTGAGGACGATGACCGCATCGAGTCACGCGTGGCCGAACGTAGAGAACGTCAGAACATCCTTAACGGGGAGGGCGGGCCGATGCTACTGGCGGTCATGGAGGAAAGCGTGCTCCATCGGCCCATCGGCGGTCCTCACACGATGCGGGAGCAGCTACAACATCTGCTCGTGGTGGCCGAACGCCCAAAGATCACGCTTCAGCTTATCCCGGTAACGGTAGGTGCCCATCCCGGACTGCAGGGCCCCATCACACTCCTGTCCTTTCCAGGATCCCCCGAAGTCGCGTATTTTGATAACGCTGGAGGGGGAGAAATCGTTGGCCGCCCCGAGGACGTGGCCGGCGCCTGCTGCCGCTTCGATGCGCCCCGCGCCGAGGCTCTGCCGCAAGGGGCGTCCATCGAGCTGATCAGGAGGGCGATGGACCGATGGATCTGACAAACGTCACCTGGCGTAAGTCCACTTACAGCGGAGGGGACAACGCGTGCGTCGAGGTCGCGCAGGTGGCCATGCGCAAGACGGATACGGAACGCATCTTCGTGCTGCGCGACAGCAAGAACCCTGACGGTCCTCGACTTCATCTCACCCATGCGGCGTGGAACGCGTTCCGTGTCGGCATAAAATCAGGAGACTTCGACCACCTGACGTCCGAGTAGGCTCCCGCCTCGGTATGTAGAGCATGCTCGGGAACAATTGAATAGGCGACAGGGGCGGCCAAAGACCCCTTCGCCGACCCCGATGCCCCCTCGGCGATAAAGACTGCACGAACGTCGGGGAGGTCTGACCCGGGCGTCGTGACCGCCGGGCGGCCCGGAAGATGAGAATCCCCGCGCCCCCGGCGGGTTTCACACGCGGTCCTGGTCCGGAAGGATGCCTGCCTTAGTTTTGTGGTTTGGGATCGCAGAGTACAGTGTCATTGTACTCGCAGTTCAGATTGACGTCCGCTGCATAGAGTGCCTTGACTCTTGGGTCCTTAGAGATCTCAAGTAGCGATCTTGCATCGTAATTCTCGTAAATCAGGCCGAAGATCCTCCCCTCCCCTGCCTTGCCGCTGCTTGCAGGGCCTTCAGTTCCAAATCAAACGCTTCCAAAGCGGGCTTGTCTTCGGGTCGAAGAGTTTCCACCCAGTCCTGAAAGGAGGAAACAGACGACATCTCGTTACACCTCTTACCGCAGAAAAGGGTGCTGGCGAGGGGGTCCGAAATCCATCCTGATGACAAGAGTACCTTTTGCGGTGAACCCAGTCGAGCCTTATCAATCATCGCCTCCGTCACGGGCTCGGCGAGTTCGGCAACGGCCACGACCACGACACTGTGCCCCATATTAGAGAGCAATTCCCGCGTCGCCGCAGCGGACTCGGGGTCCGTGGCGCCGCCCAGGTGCCCCACTACGCGACCCAAACGGGTCGCGGGGAGTTCGGGCACGCGAACCTGCCCTGTCTCCTCGTCCAGAACCACCGAGACGGGCACGTGCCCTACCTTCGAACCAAAGGCGGACCCGACTTCGGACGCGGTCACTCTCACCGTCAGGCCACTGTCGGTTCTCTCGACGTCGGTACCCGGACCGAAAATATAATCGGGATAGGCGACGGACAAGGCTGCGAGGACGAAGTCCGCGAAGGCCCGATCGTCCTCATAGCGCGGCGCCTTCGACGACGTGCACCCGGTGAGCAGCAGTACCATCGCGGCCGAGAACACCGTTCTGCAGGTCCGTCGTAACCATCTCATTTCCGCTCGCCTTCGCCTTTCTGACCCAAGCGCACCGTTACTTTTGACAAGTATGGTGTCGATTCCCGTCCATGGGCTGTCGAACTGATTGATTCGACCGGCGTGCGTAGCGGGGAGCGGATTATTCGCCGGAACGCGAAGTCGTCAGGTGAGGCCGAGGATCGCGAGTATGGTGCGGGCGGTTCGGCCGCCTTCCTGTTCGGCGATGTCGAGGGCGGTGACGACGTCGAGGTCGTCGAGGAGGGCGCGGGTGGCGGCGGTCTCGGCGGATGGGGAGGAGGAGGGGCGGCCGGTGGCGGTGTGGAGGCGGTCGAGGCGGGTGGCGGCGGCGTCGAGGTCGGTGGGGGAGTAGTCCCAGTCCTGTGACCAGGGGCGGCCGATGAGGAGGAGGCGGAGGGCCGCGGCGGGGTGGTCGCGCAGGAGGTCGGCGGTGAAGACGAGGTTGCCGGTGGACTTGGACATCTTGGTGCCGTTCACGCGGACGATGCCGATGTGCAGCCAGGTGCGGGCGAAGGGGCGGACGCCGGTGACGGCCTCGGCCATCGCGGACTCGTAGGCGTGGTGCGGGAAGCGCAGGTCGGCGCCGCCGGTGTGCAGGTCGAGGGAGGGGCCGAAGGTGGTCATGGCCATCGCGGCGCATTCGACGTGCCAGCCGGGGCGGCCCGAGCTCCACGGGCTGGGCCAGGCGGGCTCGCCGGCGTTCGACGGGGACCAGAGCACGACGTCCCAGGGGGTGCGCTTGGCCGGGTCGTCGGGGTCGTCGCCGTATTCGGCGAGCAGGGCGCGGGCGGCGTCCGGGGCGAGGCCGGCCTGGGCGGGGATCCGCTCGCCGTCGAAGTAGACGGCGCCGTCGTGCTCGTAGGCGCGGTCGGCGTCGAGCAGCGCCTGGGTGAGGGCGATCACCTCGTCGATGTGGTTGTGGGCCCGCGGCTCGTGGTCGACGCGCTGGACGCCGAGGGCGGCCATGTCGTGGTCGAAGTAGAACTGCTGCACGGCGGCGAAGCTGTCGTACGGGCTGCCCGCCCGCCGGGCCGCGCTGGTCAGCACGTCGTCCACGTCGGTGACGTTGCGGCACACCTCGACCGTCACCCCGGCGTGGCGCAGCACCCGCGCCGCCACGTCCGCCCACACGAACGTGCTCGCGTGGCCCAGATGGGTGGTGTCGTACGGCGTGATGCCGCATACGTACATCCGGGCACGGCCGACCAGGGGCAGCCGCCGGCCGCCCAGGATCACGGGCGGGCTGATCGGGTTGGCCGCGTGGTACACGGTGATCTCCTCCGATGCTGTGCGGGGGGCCGGGTACGGTCAGGCGCAAGCGTACGTGCTGCCCTGGGCGGCCCGGTCGGGGGGCGGGCCGAACCGGCGTCAGGGGGTGGCGCACTCCGGTCGGCTCGGGCCGTATCGCTCGGCGAGTTCCGCGCCGAAGTCCATGTGGATGCGTTGCAGGCAGATGCTGCGCCGCAGGCACTCGTGGATGGCCGTCGCGAACAGCGTGTCCTGCGCCCACAGGCAGTCCCAGTCGTCGCCGGGCGCGAGCGCCCACAGCGCGGACGTGGCGTCGATCGCCAGGGCCAGGTGCCGCACCTCGTCGCCGCAGGGCGCGTCGTGGGCGTCACCGGTGTGCGGCAGCAGGCGGCCGTGCGTCAGCTCGAACGGGGCGTCGCCGGCGTACAGGACCTCGAAACGCACGCCCCGGTCCGCCGCCTCGCGGACGGCGTCGGCGAGCAGCGCCAGATCCTCGGTGTGGCCGGACAGGTAGACGTGCCGCTGGGCCTCGCCGAGCAGGGCGATGGCGCGGGCGAGGACGCCGAGCCGGTTGCGCACCGCGTTGACCGGGCGCACCTGCTCGTCGCCCTCGGGGACGAGGCGGGCCAGGCCGTCGCGGGCGTCCGACAGCTTCCGCTTGAAGTCGGCGTCGAGGTGCTGGAGCAGCTGCTCGGGGGAGACGGCGGTGAAGCGGGCCGGGCTCTCGCCGGTCTGGATGACGGCGCCGCGTGCGGTCAGGCGGCGCAGCGTCTCGTACACCTTCGGCTGGGGGATGCCGGTGGCGTTGGACAGGGCGTACCCGGTCAGCGGGGGAGCGCCCAGCAGGCCGACGTAGGCGCGGGCCTCGTACTGCGAGAAACCGAGCTGGACAAGGCGATCGGCGGTGGCTTCCGCGCTGGTCATGCCCTCTCCTCCACCTGTCACGGCACTGTGCCCCGGTGGCGGCCGCACCGCACGGACGCCGCCAAATGCACCGACACGATACCTATGGAATGGGACGAGATGGCGGCGTAACGGACGAACCGGGCGCGGATGCGACGAATTCTGTTGTCATTGCCCGTTGACACGACTGTTTCGCTCGCCCAGCATCCATTTCATGATTGAACATGCGCGTCTGTCCGCTTTGCTCCAACGGGAGCGCGCCGCCTACGAAGCCCGCCTGCCGCGCAGCCGCGCCGCTTACCAGGCGTCCGGCTCGCTGCTCGGCCGGGTGCCCATGACCTGGATGAACAAGGTGGCCGGGCCGTTCCCCGCCTACCTCGACCGGGCCTTCGGGGCGCGGGTGCGCGACATCGACGGGCACGAGTACGTCGACTTCTGCCTCGGCGACACCGGCGCGATGGCCGGGCACGCGCCCGAGCCGGTGGCGCGAGCCGTACGCGAACGGGCCGGATACACCGCCATGCTGCCCACGGCCGACGCCGAGTGGGTGGGCGCGGAGCTGGCCCGGCGCTTCAAGGTGGACCTGTGGAGCTTCAGCCTCACGGCCACCGACGCCAACCGCTGGGCGATCAGGCTGGCCCGCCAGGTCACCGGACGGCCCCGGATCCTCGTGTTCAACTACTGCTACCACGGCAGCGTCGACGAGACCCTCATCACGCTCGGCCCCGACGGACCCCGGCCGCGCTCCGGCAACGTCGGCCCGCCCGTCGATCCGGCGGTCACCACGCGGGTGGTGGAGTTCAACGACGCCGACGCGCTGCGCGCCGAGCTCGCGCACGGGGACGTGGCGTGCGTGCTGATGGAGCCCGCGCTCACCAACATCGGCATCGTCCTGCCCGCGCCGGGCTTCCTCGACGAGGTGCGCAGGCTGACCCGCGAGCACGGCACGCTGCTGATCAACGACGAGACGCACACGTTCTCCGCCGGGCCGGGCGGCTGCACCCGCGCCTGGAACCTCGACCCCGACATCGTCACCATCGGCAAGGCCATCGCCGGCGGGGTCCCCATCGGCGCGTACGGCGTTACGCACGAGGTGGCCGAGCGGATCCTCGCGCAGAAGGACGCCGACCTCGTCGACGTCGGCGGCGTGGGCGGCACCCTCGCCGGCAACGCCCTGTCGATCGCGGCGGCACGGGCGACCCTGGAGGAGGTGCTCACCGACGAGGCCTTCAAACGCATGATCGAGCTGTCCGAACGGTTCACCAGTGGCGTGCGATCGGCCATCGAGCACCTGCCCTGGACGGTCACCCAGCTCGGGGCCCGCACCGAGTACCGCTTCGGCGCCCCGGCCAACGGCGGCGAGTCCGCCGCCGCCTCCGACGACGATCTCGACGACTACTTCCACCTCTACCTGCACAACCGCGGGGTGCTGATGACGCCCTTCCACAACATGGCGCTCATGTGCCCGGCCACCACCGCACAGGACGTGGACCTGCACACCGAGCTGTTCACCGCCGCCGTCCGGGAGCTCACGGGCTGACGCCGGGGACACGCCCCGGGCCGGCCGGGCAAGAGGCCAAAGTCCCTGACAGGGTGGCCCGAAAAACCCCTGGTCAGGGCCGTTCCGCCCTTTCGGGTCGCGGGGTCCGTGCCCACAGTGAGGGTATGCAGGCGCAGAAGGGGACACCGGGGGTCGTCGTCGGCTACGACGGCTCCGAATTCGCCGTCCGCGCCCTTGACTGGGCGTCGGACGAGGCGCACCTGCGCCACCGGCCGCTGACCCTCTGCCACGCCTGGGAGCGGTCGTACGGCACGGCCGCCCCGGCGGCCCACCGGGCCGCGGACGGCGGAACCGGGCCCGTGGACGAGGAGACGCCGCGGCGCGTCGCCGAGCAGGTGGTGGAGCACGGCGTGAACCGTGCCCGCGCGCACCTGCCCGAAGGGGCGGTGCTCGTCGATCTGTACGAAGGCCCGGCGGCCGACCGCCTGCTCGAGCTCTCGGCCGCCGCCGAACTCGTCGTGGTCGGCGCGTGCGGGCTGGGCGAGGCGGAACGCGCGGCCGCCGCCGCGCCCGGGTCACCCGCGCGGACGACGCCCGGACCCCTCGGCCGCGGACCGTCCGCGGCCACCGGCGCGGTCGCCTACGCGGACACGGTCACCCGCGCGGGCGGGCCGGTCGGCTCGGTCCGCCGGGCCGTCGCCGCCCGCGCCCGCTGCCCGGTGATCATCGTGCCCCGCGAGGGCACGCCGCCCCCGCACGGCCCCATCGCGGTCGGCGTGGACGGCGGCTGCGAACGCGTCCTGGAGTTCGCCTGCCGGGAGGCGGCGATGCGGCACGTCCCGCTGGTGGCCGTGCACTGCTGGCGGCACGACCCAGAGATCGTCGCGGCGTCCGGGGTGTACGAGCCGACGGTCGTGCGCGCCGCCGCCGAGGAACGGGTGGCCCGCGTCATCGAGCCGTGGCGGCTGCGCTACCCGGACGTGACGATCAGGGTCTCGGCGGCCGAGGGACCCTCCCGGCAGGAACTGCTGGAGGCGGCCCTCGACGCGGCGCTGCTGGTCGTCGGCGCGCCGCACTCCCGGTGCGGGTCGATGACGGCCTTCCTGCTCAACCACGCACCCTGCCCTGTGGCGATCGTCAGAACTCAGGAGGTGGACCCCTAGCATGCGTACCGCGGAGGAGATCAGGAGGGTGGTCCGTACGGCGGTGGAGGCCGCCGTGTGGGCGCCCTCGGTGCACAACACCCAGCCGTGGTCGTTCTCCATAACCGGCGACGAGGTCGGCATCCACGCCGACGTCGACCGAAGGCTGCAGTTCCAGGACCCCGCAGGCCGCGAGATGCTGATCAGCGTCGGCGCGGCCGTCTTCAACCTGACTCTGGCCCTCGCGACGCTCGGCTACGACCCGCTGGTGCACCTCCTGCCCGACCCCGACCGCCCCGCGCTGCTCGCCACCGTACGGCTGGGCGGCCCCGTCACCCCCGATGAGCACACCAAGATGCTGCACGGCCAGATCGAGCGCCGCCGTACCCACCGGGGAGCCTTCGTCGACGTGATGATCCCGCGCAACTTCGCCGACGCGCTGAGCGCCGAGGCACAGGCGGAAGGGGTACGGCTGACGCCCGTGCGCTCGGAGTCGGGCAAGCGGGTGCTCGCGGCGCTCACCCGGGCCGCGCAGGAGGTGCAGGCGTACGACCGCGCCTTCAGCCTGGAGGTGCTGCGCTGGGCCCGGCCGCCGGGCACCACGCGCGGCGACGGCGTCCCGGCGGACGCCTACCCGCTGCGCCCCGACCACACCGAGCCGGACTTCGCCCAGCGCGACTACTCCCGCGACCACCTGTGGGGATACGACCGGCTGCCGTCTGCCACGCGGCCGTCCGCGCCGGGCCTGGTGGCGGTGATGAGCACCGTCGGCGACACCCGCGAGGAATGGCTGCGCGCGGGCGAGGCGCTGCAGCGGGTGCTGCTGTTCGCCTCCGCGCACGGCGTGCGCGCCGCGTTCCACACCCAGGCGCTTGAGCTGTACCACCTGCGGGAGTTCATCCGCCAGGAAATGCTTGAGGGCGAATACCCACAGATGATCATGAGGCTCGGCGTCACCGCGGAGGACGCCGGCACCCTCCGCCGCCCATTGTCCGAGGTCATCGAAGAAGACGCCTGAACGGCCCGGAAGGCAAGGGGACGAAGGTCCTTTACGGAGCGGGACCTCGGTACGGCGAAGCGCGAGCCGTACGGCACTGCTGGCAAAGCGGCCGAAACGATGGAATAAAGCCGGAGCAAGAAATGAATTCGCTCCCCGCGAAGTCCGGTGAGAAAGGGGCCCGAAATGGCCATCGCAGAAGGTCGCAACAGGCCGGTTCAGGGCCGGCGCATCCCCGTTCGCCCCGTCCCCGAGGCGCCCGCTGGTGAGGCGGCGACCCCCAAGGGCCTGGCGTACGTCTGGGCCGCGGCTCGCATCGCGCTCGGCTGGACGTTCCTGTGGGCGTTCATCGACAAGCTGTTCGGCCTGGGGTTCTCCACCCCGGCGGCCAAGGCCTGGATCAACGGCGGCAGCCCGACCACCGGCTTTTTGAAGGGCGCCCAGGAGAACGCGCTGGGCGGGTTCTTCGGCGGTCTGGCCGGTCAGGCGTGGGTGGACTGGCTGTTCATGATCGGTCTGGCCGGGATCGGGATCGCGCTGGTGCTGGGCGCGGGGATGCGCATCGCGGCGGTGGCCGGCGGTCTGCTGCTGGTGCTGATGTGGGCGGCGGAGCTGCCGCTGGACACCAACCCGTTCATGGACGACCACATCGTGTACGCGATCGTGCTGGCCGGCCTGGCGCTGGCCAAGGCCGGCGACACCCTCGGCATCGGCCGCTGGTGGGGCGGCACCGAGCTGGTCCAGCGCTTCCCCTTCCTCCGGTAGCCCCGGAGTGGGAGACCATCTCGCAAGACGTTCGACCACCCGAAACGACCCCGATGCCCGCCTTCGAGGAAGGCGGGCATCGGGGTCTCCGGCTTTCTCGACCGTCGGCGTTCGCTTATTCGGGACGCTTATTTTCAAATGGCCGTGACGCGCCAAAGTCAAATGCCCTGGATTCTGCGTCCGGTGACCTGGTATGGGGTGATGCGGAGGTAGAGGTCGCGGGGGCCGCCGGCCCAGGGCTGCACGTCGGCCTCGGTTACCTTCGCGATTTCCTCCGGGTCGGTCACCAGGTGGGCCGGGCCCTGGACCAGTACGCTCCAGCCCTCGTGGTTGGTTTCGTCGATGCGGTCCACCTCGAAGCCCACCTTGATTTCCACGCCCTCGATGCCGGTGCGCAGGTCCTGGTCCATCAGGCCGCCCTCCTGGGTGCGGAAGACGATCGCGCCGTCGTGCAGTCGGTAGTTGACCGGGAGGACCACCGGGCCGGAGAGGCCGTACCAGGCGATGCGGCCGATGCCGCCGGGGGCGATGAGTCGCAGGCACTCGTCGCGGTCGATGTCGGTGAGCGTTCGCCTGCCGACCGGGGCGGACGCGCCCGGCGGCTCTTGCGTACGGCCGCCGAGCAACTCGTCGACGGTCGTCTCCAGGGCCGACGCGAGCCGGAGCAGGTCTCCGGTCGTGATCGACGTCGTGCTCTCCTCGACGTACTGGATGTATCCGGGCGCCATTCCGGCGCGCTCGCCCAACTCCTCGCGGGTGAGGCCGAGGTCGTGGCGTCGGTGCGCGATGCGGCGACCGGTGTCGCCGCCGGTGTGTTGGGACATAGCAGCGTTCCTGTCTGACGGGATCGTGGCGGCTCAGCGATGAGCGCCGATCATGCGGCCGGAGATGTGCTCGATGGGCATCACGATGAAGTGGTCCCTGCCGCCCGGTACCCAGAGGGTCAGCGGGAGCCGGGCCAGGCGCTCGACCTCGGTGGGTTCGGTGGCGGCGCGGGCGTGGCCGATCGCCGTCACCGACCAGCCGGTCCGCCCGGCCGCGTCGAAGTCGTCGGCCTCGAACGCCACCACCGTGTTGCGCGCGGCGGCGGCCAGTCTGCTCCCCAGGCCGGTACGGATCACTATGTTCTGCCCGTCGAGCACGAAATTAACCGGCTGGACCGCGGGCAGCGCCCGGTCGGTGAAGACGATGCGCCCGATCGGCGTGGAGGCCAGCAGATCGACGCACTCGGCGCGGGACAGCACCTGCAGGCCAACCGAGTCCATAGTCATGTGACAAGGGTGGCGGCAACCGATCGAGCGACGTCAGGGACAAAGGTCCTTGTTACTGGCGGCGTTCGGACTTGAGGCGGGCGGCGAGGGCCGCGGCCTGGGTGCGGCGCTGCATGTCCAGCTTGGTCAGCAGGTTGGAGACGTAGTTCTTTACGGTCTTTTCCGCCAGGAACAGCCGTTCGCCGATCTGCCGGTTGGTGAGGCCCTCCCCGATGAGCTCCAGGATGTGCTTCTCCTGCTCCGACAGGGCGGCCAGCGGGTCCTTCTTCGCCGCCTGGTCGCGCAGCCGGTGCAGCATGGCCGCGGTGGTCTGCGGGTCGAGCAGCGACTGCCCGGAGGCGACGGTGCGCACCGCGCCCACCAGGTCGGAGCCGTGGATCTGCTTGAGCACGTAGCCCGCCGCCCCGGCCATCACCGCGTCGAACAGCGCGTCGTCGTCGGCGTAGGAGGTGAGCATCAGGCAGGCGACCTCCGGCAGCTTGGAGCGCACCTCCCGGCACACGGTGACCCCGCTGCCGTCGGGCAGCCGTACGTCCAGGACGGCGACGTCCGGCTTGACGGCGGGGATGCGGGCGATCGCCTGCTCGGCCGTGCCCGCCTCGCCGATCACCTCGATGTCGTCCTCGGCGTCGAGCAGCGCCGCCACGCCCCGGCGGACCACCTCGTGGTCGTCGACAAGAAACACGCGAATCATGCTCTTCACGCTAGTACCCCCCGGGGCAAAGCGTTAGTGACCTAGGCCCCTGGTTAGGGGGCCTTCTGTGGAGGAAGCTCCCAGGCATGGACGTATTCGAGAGGATCAACGCATTCTGGCGCGCGGCCAACTACCTGTCGGTCGGGCAGATCTACCTTCTCGACAATCCGTTGCTGAAGGAGCCGCTGGAACCACGGCACATCAAGCCGCGGCTGCTCGGCCACTGGGGCACCACCCCCGGCCTGAACTTCTGTTTCGCCCACCTCAACCGGATCATCCTCGAACGCGACCAGGACATGATCTACATCGCCGGCCCCGGTCACGGCGGCCCCGCCGCGGTGGCGTTCTCCTGGCTGGAAGGCTCCTACAGCGAGCGCTACCCGGACGTCTCGCAGGACGCCCGGGGCATGGCCCGCCTGTTCCGCCAGTTCTCCTTCCCCGGCGGCGTGCCCAGCCACGTGGCACCCGAGACCCCCGGCTCCATCCACGAGGGCGGCGAGCTCGGCTACGCCCTCGCCCACGCGTACGGTGCGGCCTTCGACAACCCGAACCTGGTCGTCGCCTGCGTCATCGGCGACGGCGAGGCGGAGACCGGCCCCCTCGCGGCGAGCTGGCACTCCAACAAGTTTCTCAACCCGGCCCGCGACGGCATCGTCCTGCCGATCCTGCACCTCAACGGCTACAAGATCGCCAACCCGACGGTGCTCGCCCGCATCCCCGAGGACGAGCTGCTGATGCTGCTGCGCGGGTACGGCTACCGCCCGCACGTCGTCGCCGGCGACGACCCCGAGACGATGCACCAGCTCATGGCCCAGGCCCTGGACACGGTCTTCGACGAGATCGCCGAGATCAAGAACGGCTCCGGCGAGCCCCTCCCCATGATCGTGCTGCGTTCCCCGAAAGGCTGGACCGGCCCCAAGGAGCTCAACGGCCTCCCGGTCGAGGGCACCTGGCGCTCCCACCAGGTGCCGTTCGGCGACGTACGCGACCACCCCGAGCGCATCGCCATGCTGGAGGAGTGGCTGCGCTCCTACCGCCCCGAGGAGCTGTTCGACGCCGACGGCCGCCCGTCCGAGGAGATCCTCGCCATGGTGCCCCCGGGCACCCGGCGGATGAGCCGCAACCCGCACACCAACGGCGGCGAGATCCTGCGCCCGCTCCGCCTGCCCGACTTCCGCGACTACGCGGTGGAGGTGCCGAAGCCGGCGGCGGCGCACAGCGAGCCCACCCGCGTCCTCGGCACGTTCCTGCGCGACGTCATCGCCGCCAACCCGGACAACTTCCGCCTCATGGGGCCGGACGAGACCGCCTCCAACCGGCTGTCGGCGGTCTTCGAGACGACCGAGCGCGTCTGGGCGGCCGGCCTGCTGCCCACCGACGAGCACCTCGGCCCGGACGGCCGGGTGATGGAGGTGCTCAGCGAGCACCTGTGCCAGGGCTGGTTGGAGGGCTACCTGCTCACCGGCCGCCACGGCCTGTTCAACTGCTATGAGGCGTTCATCCACATCGTTGACGCGATGTTCAACCAGCACGCCAAGTGGCTCGACGCCTGCCAGGAGATCCCCTGGCGGCGGCCGGTCGCCTCGCTCAACTACCTGCTCAGCTCGCACGTGTGGCGGCAGGACCACAACGGCTTCAGCCACCAGGACCCCGGCTTCCTCGACGTGGTGGTGAACAAGAAGGCCTCGGTGGTGCGCGTCTACCTGCCGCCGGACGCCAACACGCTGCTGTCGGTCGCCGACCACTGCCTGCGCTCCCGCAGCTACGTCAACGTGGTGGTCGCCGGCAAGCAGCCGGTGCTCACCCTGATGTCGATGGACGACGCGGTCATCCACTGCACCCGCGGCCTCGGCATCCTGCCGTGGGCGTCCACCGACGGCGACGCCAAGCCCGACGTGGTGCTCGCCTGCGCCGGCGACGTACCGACCCAGGAGACCCTCGCCGCCGCCGCGCTGCTGCGCGAGCACCTGCCGGAGCTGAAGGTCCGCGTGATCAACGTGGTGGACCTGATGCGGCTGCAGCCGGAGTCCGAGCACCCGCACGGCATGAGCGACGCCGAGTTCGACTCCCTGTTCACCGTGGACCGGCCCGTCATCTTCAACTTCCACGGCTACCCGTGGCTCATCCACCGGCTCACCTACCGCCGGCACGGCCACCACAACCTGCACGTACGCGGCTACAAGGAGGAGGGCACCACCACCACGCCCTTCGACATGGCCATGCTCAACGACATCGACCGCTTCCACCTGGTCATGGACGTCATCGACCGGGTGCCGGGGCTCGGCGAGCGGGCCGCGCACCTGCGCCAGGAGATGTCCGACCGCCGCCTGCGCGCCCGCGCGTACACCCGCGAGCACGGCGACGACCCGGCCGAGATCAAGAACTGGACCTGGCCGTACTGACGCGGACCGACGACCGGCGGGGCGCGCCCGACCATCCGCCGCAAGGGGCCGAAGGTCCCTGTCCGTGCGGGTCTCGTGCCCCTGTGAGCGCCTCCGCGCACGTCCGACGCTGGTCATAGGGACATCGGCCGCCGGACGCGAGGAGGGGATCATGACCAGGACAGATGACGGCGCGCCGGTCGTGGTCGGTTACGACGGCTCCAAGCCGAGCGAGCGGGCGTTGCGCTGGGCCGTGCAGGAGGCGCGGCACCGCTGGACCTCGCTGATCGTCTGCCACGCCTGGCACTGGCCCTATCCGGTACGGCCGAGCGACCCCTCGGCCCTCGACACGATCAGGATGGTCGCCCAGGGCATCCTCGACCAGGGCGTCTACCAGGCCGCCAGGCTCGCCCCCAGCCTTCCGGTGCACGCACGGCTGATCGCCGGACCGGCCGCCGCCGCGCTGGTGAGCGAATCCCACGGCGCGGGGCTTCTCGTCCTGGGCACGCGCGGCTTCGGCGGCTTCACCGACCTGCGCGTCGGCTCCGCGGCCGTGCAGGTGCCCGCGCACGCCGCCTGCCCGGTGATCGTCGTCGGGCGGCCCGACCCGTCCCGCCGCCCCACCCCCGGCCTGGTCGTCGTGGGAGTGGACGGATCCCCCGCGGCGGAGGCGGCCGTCGGATTCGCGGCCGAGGAGGCCGTGCTCCGCGACGGCAGCCTGCACGCGGTGTGCAGTTGGTGGGACACGGGCGGATACGACGCCGCGCCGCCGCCGAACACGCCGCCGGGCACGCCGTTCCCCGACGCCGAGCGGCTCAAGCGCCGGGCCGCCGCGCACTTCCAGGAGACCGTCGCGCTGTGGAGCGAGAAGTTCCCCGACCTGCGCATCGAGGCCTCGTTCATGGAACGGTCCCCGCGCCAGGCGCTGCGTGAGGCGGCGGCGCACGCCGAGTTGCTCGTCGTGGGCGACCGCGGCATCGGCGCGTCGAACGGCCCGCCGCTCGGCCCGGTCACCCAGGCGATGCTTCACCACAGCCCGTGCCCCGTGGCGGTCGTCCACGGCGGACGCGCCCACTGAGACCCATCGAGTAAGGGAGGACGCCATGTCCCACACCGTGATCGTCGCCTACGACGGCAGCGCGGGCGCGAGCAGGGCTCTGGAGTGGGCGGCCGACGACGCCGCCCGCCAGGGCGTTGCGCTGCGCATCGTGCACGTGCTGGCGCCGTGGCCGTACGACATCTCCAAGTACGCCGTCCCCGGCGGCCCCGAGGCGTACGCGGAAGGCGCGGGCCGCATGCTGGCCGAGGCCGAGCAGACCGCCCGCGAGCTGCGGCCCGGCCTTGAGGTGAGCTCGGCCCTGCTCGACGGGCAGCCCGCCAAGGTGCTGCGCGAGCAGAGCGGCCCCGACACCACGCTCGTGCTCGGCAGCCGCGGCCTCGGCGGGTTCACCGGCGCGCTGGTCGGCTCGGTGAGCACGCACGTCGCCACGCACGCGCACGGCCCGGTCGTCGTCGTACGCCCGCACGAGGGCGTCACCCGCAACGAGATCGTCGTCGGCGTGGACGGATCCCCCGAATGCGAGCCGGCCCTCGGCTTCGCCCTGGAGCAGGCGCGGCTGCGCGGCGCCACGGTCCGGGCCATCCACGCCTGGCAGCTTCCGGTGCACGCCTACGCCCCCGAGGTCACCTTCGACATGGACGAGCTCGTGCGGTCGCGGCAGCGGCTCGTCGCCGAGAAGCTCGCGGCCTGGCGGGAGAAGTACCCCGAGGTGACGCTGATCGAGCAGACCCCCTGCGTGCACCCGGCGAACGCCCTGATCGACGCGTCCTCGACGGCCGAGCTGGTCGTGGTGGGCTCGCGCGGCATGGGCGCGCTGGGCTCGCTGGTCCTCGGCTCGGTGAGCCGCGCGGTCCTGCACCACGCGCACTGCCCGGTGGCGGTGGTGCGGTCATGACCACCCGCGTGGACGAACTGACCGCCGCCGACGTGATGAGCCGCGTGCTCGTCACCGTCGAGGCGGACGAGACGCCGCTGATGGCCTGGGAGCTGATGCGCCGCTCGCAGGTCCACCACCTGCCCGTCGTCGATCGGCGGGGCCACGTGGAGGGCATCCTCACCCGCGAGGCGATCGCCGCCCGCTGGGGCGGCGGGCCCGAGACGATGGAACGGCAGTCGGTGGGCGAGCTGCTCGGCTGCGAGCGCAGGCCGCGGGTCTGCCCGGACACGCCGCTGCCGCAGGTCGCCGCGACCATGCTGGACGCGGGGTGCGACGCCGTGCCGGTGGTGTCCGAGTCCGGCGCCCTGCTCGGCCTCATCACCAGCGTGGACCTGCTCGCCGTGCTCGCCGGGCGTCCGATCAGGGAGCGGGTGCGGCCCGACACCACCCCGGCGCTGTTCCGGATGGAGCCGGTGCTGCCCCCGCCCCAGGCGAGGCGATGACGATGCGGGTACGGGAGGTCATGGCGCCCGTGGTGGTCGCGGTCACGGCCGACTCCTCGTTCTCCGACATCGTGGCCACGCTGGAGCGCTTCCGGGTCGGCGCCGTCCCGGTGATCGACGCCGACCGCCGGGTGCTCGGCGTGGTGTCCGAGGACGACCTGCTGATGCGGGAGACCGGCGGCGGGCGGCGGCGTCCGTGGCCGCTGCCGGGTCTCCGCGGGCGGGCCGAACGCCGCAAGGCGGCCGGAACCACCGCCGGGGAGATCATGACCTCCCCGGCGATCACGGTGACGCCCGGTACGCCGGTGCGGGAGGCGGCGAGCCTCATGCACGACCACCGGGTCAAGCAGCTTCCGGTCGTCGATGCGCTCACCGGGCGGGTGCTCGGCATGGTGCGGCAGTCCGACCTGCTCAAGGTGTTCGAGCGCCCGGCGTCCGAGCTGCGCGCGGCGGTCCGGAACGTGATCGCCGAGCGGGTGGCGATCGACCCCGGCGCGCTGGCGATCCACGTCGCCGACGGCGTGGTCACGATCACGGGCACGGCCGGCAGCCGCACCCGGGCGGCCGAGCTCGCCGAGGCCGTGTGCTCGGTGGACGGGGTCGTGGCGCTCGAACTCGACGTGGAGTTCGCCGACGACGACACCGGTCCGGGGCCCGGCCGGGTGCCGCCCCTGCTGTAGGCGCCCTGTTGTAGCGACGGAACAAGGGGCCGGACCGCTCGCCCAGGGGTGCGGCCCATCGGTGTGATTCATCGCGAAGGGGCGGTGGAAGATGGCGCTGGACGCGATGGCCGCGGCGCGTGCGACCGGGCCGAACGGCACCGGCGACGAGCCGGACCTGCTGGGACGCTACCTGATGGAGATCGGCCGGACGCCGCTGCTCACCGGGGAGGAGGAGAGCGACCTGGCCCGGCGCATCGAGGCCGGCGTCTACGCCCAGCACCTGCTTGAGGAGGACGACGGGCTCACGCCGGAGCGGGCCGAGGACCTGCGCGCGGTGGCGCGCGACGGCGCGCTCGCCAAGGACCACATGATCCGCGCCAACCTGCGGCTGGTGGTGTCGGTGGCGCGCAGGTACCACCAGCGCGACATGGCGCTGCTCGACCTCATCCAGGAGGGCAACCTCGGGCTGATCCGCGCGGTGCAGAAGTTCGACTACACCAAGGGCTACAAGTTCTCCACGTACGCGATGTGGTGGATCCGCCAGGCGATCGAGCGCGGCGTGGCGCAGAAGGGGCGGCCCGTGCGCCTGCCCATGCACGTGGTGGAGGAACTGGCCCGCTTCAACCGGGTCGAGCGCGAGCTGACGCTGCGGCTGGGCCGGGAGCCGTCCCTCGCCGAGCTGGCCAGGGAGTCGGGCCGGTCGCCGGAGCGAGCGGCCGAGCTCAAGCGCCTGACGCTGCGCTCGGTCAGCCTCGACACCCCCGTCGGCGAGGGCGGCGACTCCTGCCTCGGCGACCTGCTCTGGGACGGCGAGGAGGCGCCCGCCGAAGGCGCGGTCGAGTTCGGCATGCAGGTCAGGCAGTTGCGTGCCCTGCTCGCCACGCTGCCCCCGCGCGAGGCGCAGATCCTTCGCTGGCGATTCGGGCTGGACTCCGGCTACCCCTGCACGCTGCAGCAGGTCGGCGACCGCCTCGGGCTCACCCGCGAGCGGGTGCGGCAGCTTGAATGCAAGGCGCTGAGCCGACTGCGCGCCCCCGAGCGGCTGGCCGCCCTGAGCCC
Organism: Thermopolyspora sp. NPDC052614; assembly: GCF_040678635.1. Classification (NCBI taxonomy): domain Bacteria; kingdom Bacillati; phylum Actinomycetota; class Actinomycetes; order Streptosporangiales; family Streptosporangiaceae; genus Thermopolyspora; species Thermopolyspora sp. NPDC052614. Next base: position 365,101 of record NZ_JBFATZ010000003.1, on the reverse strand, counting down.
CTGAGCCCCTGTCTTCGGCTGAACCCCTGGGCCCCTGTCTTCGGCCGGAACCCGCCCCTCCCCGTGAGGGTCTGAGTCCCTGAGTCCCTGAGCCCTTGGGCCTCGGTGTGCCGGGTCAGGTCTGCTCGGGCACCATCATGATCGCGCCTGCCGGGCACTCGGCCACGCACAGGCCGCACCCCTTGCAGTAGTCGTAGTCGATCACGAACCGTCGGCCCGGCCCGAGCTTGATGATCGCGTTGTCCGGGCAGACGCCGTAGCAGTTGTCGCACTCGAAGCAGTCGCCGCAGGACATGCAGCGGCGGGCCTCGAACAGCGCCGTGCCCTCGTCCAGGCCGCCCTCCACCTCGTCGAAGGTGGTCACGCGGCGGGCCGCGTCGAGGCGGGGCCGTACGCTCGCCGGGGCGTCGCTGTAGTACCAGGTGTTGAGCAGGTCGAACGTGGCGGGCGGGTTGGGCGGCGCGGGACGGTACTCGGTGCCTCGCAGCCAGGCGTCGATGTGCCGGGCGGCCGTCTTGCCGTGGCCGACCGCCACGGTCACGGTGCGCTCCGAGGGCACCATGTCGCCGCCCGCGAACACGCCGGGGCAGCCGGTCATCATGTTCGCGCCGACCTTGACCACGCCGTTCTCCAGCTCGACGCCGGGCAGGCCGTCCAGCAGCGACAAATCGGGCTCCTGGCCGAGGGCGAGCACCACCGAGTCGGCGGCGAGCTCCTCGAACTCGCCGGTCGGCTGCGGGAAGCCGGTCTCGTCCAGCTCCATCCGCTCGATGACGATCTTCTCGCCGTCCGCCCGCGCGATCGTGGACAGCCACTTCATCCGTACGCCCTCCTCGATGGCCTCCTCGACCTCGAAGTCGTGGGCGGGCATGCGCTCCCGGGTACGGCGGTAGACGACGACGGCGTCGGTCGCGCCGAGGCGGCGGGCGGTCCTGGCCGCGTCCATCGCCGTGTTGCCGCCGCCGTACACGACCACCCGGCGACCCAGTCGCGGTGGCTCATAGGGGGGCTCATAGGGGGGCTCATAGGGGGGCTCATGTGAGGGCTCATTGGGAGGCGCGACCTCGGTGTCGCGCAGCACCTTGATCGCGTCGAGGATGCGGGCGGAGTCGCCGGCCGGGATGTACGCGCGCCTGCCGACGTGCGCGCCGACGGCGAGGAAGACGGCGTCGTAGTCGCGCATCGCCTCGCGCGGATCCGTGATCGTACGGCCGAGCTCGAACGTCACGCCCATCTCGGCGACGCGCCGGATCTCGGCGTCGAGGATGTCGCGGGGCAGCCGGTAGCGGGGGATGCCGTAGCGCATCATGCCGCCGGGGGCCTCGGAGGAGTCCGCGACCGTCACCGCGTGGCCCAGGCGGGTCAGGTGGTAGGCCGCCGACAGCCCGGCCGGGCCCGCGCCGACGACGAGCACCCGTTTGCCGGACGGCTCGGCCTCGACGGGGACGGTCCAGCCGCGCCGGATCGCCTCGTCGCCGAGGAAGCGCTCGACGGCGTTGATGCCGACCGACTCGTCCAGTTGTCCCCGGTTGCAGGCGGTCTGGCAGGGGTGGTAGCAGACCCGGCCCATGATCGCGGGGAACGGGTTGTCCTCCATGAGGACGCGCCAGGCGGTCTCGTAGTCGCCGCTCTCGGCGTGGTAGAGCCAGCCGCGCACGTCCTCCCCGGCGGGGCAGTTCCGGCCGCACGGCGCCGTGCGCTCGACGTAGACGGGCCGCTCGGTGCGCCACGCGCCGGTCTTGTTCGCGAGGCTGGACCCGACCTCCAGGGTGATCGCGAACGGCTTGTCTTCTTCGGGTAGCGGAGCGGTCACGTCAATCCACCTCGGTCCAGAGCCGGAAGCGACGGATGTTGCGGTCGGCCATCGCCTGGATCGCGGCGATGACGTCGGTGCGGGGCGGGTCGCCGAACAGGTGGGCGTACCGTCCCTGCAGCCGGAGGTACTCCTCCACCGGAACCCGGCGGCGGATCGGCGACACGGCGGTGACCTCGCCGGACTCGGCCTCGAAGACCGGGAACAGGCCCGACCGCGTCGCCAGCCGCGCCACCTTGATCGTGTCGCAGGAGGCGGTGGCCCAGCCGAGCGGGCACGGCACCAGGACGTGCAGGTAGCGGGCGCCCCGGAACTCCATCGCGCGGCGCACCTTGTACTCCAGGTCGCGCAGGTCGGCGACGGTCGCCGTGGCCACGTACGGGATCTCGTGCGCCATCGCGATCAGCGGGACGTTCTTGCCCTGGCCGAACGGGTTGCCCGGCTCGTCGCCGACCGCCTGGGTGGTCATCGTGCGGGCCGCCGGCGGGGTGGCGCCGGAGCGCTGCACGCCGGTGTTCATGTACGCCTCGTTGTCGTAGCAGATGTAGAGCACGTCGTCGTTCCGCTCGAACATGCCCGACAGGCAGGCGAAGCCGATGTCGACCGTGCCGCCGTCGCCGCCCTGGCCGACCACGCGGACGTCCGCGCGGCCCTTGACCTTCATCGCGGCGGCGACGCCGGCCGCCACCGCCGGGGCGTTGCCGAACAGCGAGTGGATCCACGGCACCTGCCAGGACGTCTCCGGGTACGGCGTGGAGAACACCTCCAGGCAGCCGGTGGCGTTCACCACGACCATCCGCCCCTCGGTGGCGCGGATCGCGGCGTCCACGGCGTACCGGGCGCCGAGGGCCTCGCCGCAGCCCTGGCAGGCGCGGTGTCCGGAGGTGAGCGCGTTGGGGCGGTCCTGGGCGGCCTGCACCGTGCGCCGCTCGGGGTCGAGCAGCCGGTTGCCGACCACGAGGCTGCCGGTCTGGTAGAACTTGATCTGCTGTGCGGGCATGGCTACACCCCTCCGGCGGCGAGATCGCGGAGCAGGTTCTCGGCGCTCGCCCCCGAGCGCCTGGCGGCGCGTTCGCGGCGCAGTTCCCGCTCGATCAGGTCGTGCTTGAGGTCGAGGAAGGTCAGCGGCTCCAGCCGGTCGGCGGCGGCGCGGGCGAGCAGGTCGTGCAGCGACGCCTTGGTGATCGGCCGCCCGCCGAGGCCCGCGATCACGGTGGCCAGGTACGGCCTGGGGCCGTCCGGGGCGATCGCGTCCACGGCGGCGCGCACGTGGTCGGAGACGACGCCGCCGACGCCGACGGCGAGGGTGCGCTCCAGCACGACGACGCGCCGTGGCGCGCGCAGGGCCCGCCGTACCGCCGCGAACGGGAAGGGGCGGAACGTCTTGATCGCGAGCACGCCGACGCGTTCGCCGTGCTCGCGGCGCTCGTCCACGACGTCCTTGAGGGTGCCGAGGACCGAGCCCATCGCGACGACGACGGTCTCGGCGTCGTCGAGGCGGTGGGCGCCGACCAGCCCGCCGCAGTCGCGGCCGAACGCGGCGGCGAACTCGGCCGCCACCTCCGGGATCAGGTCGAGCGCCCGCAGGTGCCGCAGGTGGGCGAGGTAGCGCACCTCGGTGAACGCCTCCGGGCCGACCATCGCGCCGATCGACGCCGGTTCGGCGGGGTCGAGCACCTGACGCGGGACGTACGGCGGCAGGAAGGCGTCCACCTGGTCCTGGCCGGGCAGGTCCACCCGCTCGTACGCGTGGGTGAGCACGAAGCCGTCCATGCACACCATCACCGGCAGCGACAGCTCCTCGGCGACGCGGAACGCCTGGATGTGCAGGTCGAGCGCCTCCTGGTTGTCCTCGGCGTAGAGCTGCAGCCAGCCGGAGTCGCGCTGCGACATCGCGTCGCTGTGGTCGTTCCAGATGTTGATGGGCGCGCCGATCGCCCGGTTCGCCACCGTCATCACGATCGGCAGGCCGAGGCCGCCGGCGTTGTACAGCGCCTCGGCCATGTAGAGCAGCCCCTGGCTGGAGGTGGCGGTGTAGGTGCGCGCCCCCGCGGCGGAGGCGCCGATCGCGGCCGACAGCGCGGCGAACTCCGACTCCACGTTGAGGTACTCGCAGGGCGCGAGCCTGCCGGACTTCACCAGCCGGCTCAGCCCCTCGACGATGTGGGTCTGCGGGGAGATCGGATAGGCGCTGATCACCTCCGGGCGGCACATCGCCACGGACTCGGCGACCGCCTGCGACCCCTCCATCTGCCTAAGCATCGGCGGCCTCCCTCGTCATGAACGTTTCAGCGGCGAGCCCGTCCCGCACGTACGCGTACGCCTCGTCGGCGGCGGCGATGTTGCCCTCGGCCACCCGGCCGGAGAACTTCTCTCTGATCGCGGCCCGCACCGACGCGGGCGAGATCACCCCGCTGAGCGCGGCGAAGCCGCCGAGCAGCACGGCGTTCGGAAGCGGCCGGCCCAGATGCTTGCGGGCCAGCTCGGTCGCGGGCACCGCGCGCACCCGCTCCGGGCGCGGTCGGGCCAGGATCCCGGCGTGGTCGCCGCCGAGTTCCCCGCCGAGTTGATGCAGGTCACGGGTGGTGTTGATGAGCACGTACGCGTCCGGGCCGACGCCGTCGAACACGTTGATCTGGCGCAGCAGCGTGGCGTCCTGAATGATCAGGGCGTCGGGATGGGCGATCGGCTCGCGTACCCGGATCGGTTTGTCGTCGATGCGGCAGAACGCCACGACGGGGGCTCCGGTGCGCTCGGAGCCGAACGTGGGGAACGCCTGGGCGTGCCGGTTCTCAAGGAACGCGGCGATGGACAGCAGCTCGGCCGCGGTGACGACGCCTTGGCCGCCTCGACCGTGAATTCGCACCTGGAACACGGTTTTCTCCCTGAACGTCGTCCTGGCTTTGGTCTATACCGGTGGGGGGCCGGGGATCAGGGTCGAACGTCCCGGTTCAGCAGGGCTTCAAGGCCCGATATATGGACCTTCGGCCCTCCGCAAGGTACTGATCGAAGGCGAATGCTGAGATATGGGCCTTTGTGTCCAAATACCGCACAGAGCAGTCAAACGAGAGGGGCACCATGGTCGCGATCAGGGTCGGGGTCGGCAGAGAGACGGCACCGGGCGAGCAGCGCGTCGCGCTCGTTCCCGACGCCGTCGGCCGCCTGCGAGAGCTGGGCCTTGAGATAGTCGTCGAGTCGGGCGCGGGCACCGCCGCCTGGCATCCCGACAGCGCGTACGGCGAGGCCGGCGCGGAGGTCGTCTCCAAGGCCGAACTGTACGAACGAGCGGACGTCATCGTCACCGTGCGGCGGCCGGACACCGCCGCCCTGCGGGCCGGCCAGGCCGTCATCGGCATGCTGCGCCCTTTCGCCGACCCCGGCTACGTGCGTGAGCTCGCCGTCGCCGGGGTCACCGCCATCGCCTTCGAGGGCCTGCCGCGTACCCTCAGCGCCGCGCAGACCATGGACGCGATGAGCTCCCAGGACAACATCGCCGGCTACAAGGCGGCCGTGCTCGCCGCCGACACCTACGGCCGGTTCTTCCCCCTGCTCGTCACCGCGGCCGGAACCGCCCGTCCCGCGCAGGTGCTCGTGCTCGGCGCCGGCGTCGCCGGCCTGCAGGCCATCGGCACCGCGCGCCGCCTCGGCGCGGTCGTCACCGGCTACGACATCCGCCCCGAGGCCGAGGGCGAGATCACCTCCCTCGGCGCCCAGTTCCTGCGGCTGAGCGCCGGACCCGAGGGCTCCGGCCAGGGCGGATACGCCCGCGCGCTCACCGAGGAGGAGCAGCGGGCCCAGCAGGAGGAGCTGGTGCGGCACATCTCCCGGCAGGACGTCGTCATCACCACCGCGCGGGTCCCCGGCCGCCGCCCGCCGGTGCTCGTCACCGAGGCCGCCGTCAAGGGCATGCGGGCCGGATCGGTCGTCGTCGACATGGCCGCCAGCGACCTGGGCGGCAACGTCGAGGGCTCCCGACCCGGCGAGACGATCGTCACCGACGGCGGCGTCACCGTCGTCGGCGCGTCCGAGCTGGCCGCCGCGATGCCGGCCGCCGCCTCGACCGCGTACTCCAGCAACGTCCGGGCGCTCCTCGGCCACCTGGTGCGCGACGGCGCCCTCGTCATCGACACCGACGACCCCATCCAGGCCGGGGTCGTCCTCACCCACGCGGGCGAGATCGTCCACCCGGCGTTCGGAGGTGCGTCGTGAGCGCGGAGTTCCTCACCGACCTGACCGTTTTCACGCTGAGCCTCCTGGTCGGCTTCGAGGTGATCAGCAAGGTGCCGACCACCCTGCACACCCCGCTGATGTCGGCGGCCAACTCCATCCACGGCATCGTCCTGGCCGGCACCATCCTCATCGCGGCCAGCGCCAACGACCTCGCCGGCTACGTGATCGCCTTCGTCGCCTGCGCGTTCGCCGCGATGAACGTCGTCGGCGGCTACGTGGTCACCGACCGCATGCTGGAGATGTTCAAGCCCCCGGCCGCCCGCGCCGCCGTCACCTCCTCCTCGTCCTCCTCTAAGGAGGTGGCCCGGTGAGCACCTTCGACACCGTCATCCGGCTCGTCTACCTGGCCGCCGCGACCCTCTTCGTCATCGGCCTGCACCTGATGAACTCCCCGGTCACCGCCCGGCGCGGCAACCTGCTCTCCGGCGCGGGCATGACCGGCGCGATCCTCGCCACGGTCGCCGTGCTGATCGAGGCGGGCTCGGTCGGCGTGACCGCCTGGCTCGTGGTCGTCGCCGGCACCGCCGTCGGCAGCGTCGCCGGGCTCGTCGCCGCCCGCCGCGTCCGCATGACCGCGATGCCGCAGCTCGTCAGCCTCTTCAACGCGGCCGGAGGCGGCGCCGCCGCCCTCGTCGCCGTGCACGACTTCACGCACGCCGCCGGATCCCACGGCGTGCAGGTGTCGATCCCGCTCGCCCTCGACGTGCTGATCGGCGCGGTCACGTTCTCCGGCTCGCTGATCGCCTCCGGCAAGCTGCACGGCTGGGTGCCCGGCCAGCCCATCCTGTTCCCCGGCTCCCGCGCCGTCACCATCGTCGCCGCCGCCGTGATGGCGGTCGCCACGGTCATGGTCGCGGCCGACTCCGGCGGGCTCGCCGCCCTGGTCGTGCTCGGCGTCGCCGCGCTCGTCTTCGGCGTCACCATGGTCCTGCCGATCGGCGGGGCCGACATGCCGGTCGTGATCTCCCTGCTCAACGCCTTCACCGGCACCGCCGTCGCGATGGCCGGCTTCGTCATCGGCAACACCGTCCTCATCACCGCCGGCGCCCTGGTCGGCGCCTCCGGCGCGATCCTCACCAAGCTCATGGCCGACGCCATGAACCGGTCGATCGGCAACATCATGATCGGCGGCTTCGGCACCGGCGACGCCACCGCCGCGATCGCCGCCGACGGCGGCGGCCAGGTCCGCACGCTGTCCGCCGACGACGCCGCCATCCAGCTCGCGTACGCCTCCAAGGTCGTCATCGTCCCCGGGTACGGCCTCGCCGCCGCCCAGGCCCAGCACCAGGCGCAGGAGCTCGCCGCCCTGCTGGAGTCCCGCGGCGTCGACGTCTCCTACGCCATCCACCCGGTGGCGGGCCGCATGCCCGGCCACATGAACGTCCTGCTCGCCGAGGCGAACGTGCCCTACTCCCAGCTCAAGGAGATGGAGGAGATCAACCCCGAGTTCCCCCAGGTGGACGTGGCCCTCGTCATCGGCGCCAACGACGTCACCAACCCCGCCGCCCGCCGCCCCGGCTCGGCGATCTCCGGCATGCCCATCCTCGACGTCGATAAGGCCAAGAGCGTCATCGTCGTCAAGCGCTCCATGGGGCACGGGTACGCGGGCATCGACAACGAGCTGTACACCGACCCGAAGACCGGCATGTACTTCGCCGACGCGAAGAAGGCCCTGTCGGAGATGACCGCGGCCGTCAAGGTCCTTGTCGGTTAAGGAGTCGGTTGACCAAAAGGTGTCACGACGATCTCGCGGCGCCCGGCCGCGCCTCCCGCCACAGCCTTCCGGCGGGATCCGCGGCCGGGCGCCGGTGCACCGGCGCCTTGTAGCGGCGGGTCCCCCTCGGCGGTCGGCGGCGATCAGCGGAGCCGTCTGCGGTACGGCGACGGCGGCGCGGGCAGCGGCGCGAGGCGAAGGCGCACATCCACCGCGACCGCGCCGCGCGGGGTGACCATCACGGGGTTGAGATCGAGCTCGGCGGCCTCGGGGACCTCGTCGAGGAACCGGGCCACGCGGACGATCTGCTCCTCCAGCGCGGCCACGTTCACCTCCGGACGCCCCCGATACCCGCACAACAGCGGATAACAGCGCAGCTCACGAAGCATCTCCGCGGCGTCCCCACGAGTGACCGGGGGGACGCGGAACGCGCGGTCGGTGAGGAGCTCGGCGGTGAGGCCGCCCATGCCGACCATGATCAGAGGGCCGAACGAGGGATGCTCGACGCCGCCGATGATGATCTCGACGCCGTCCTCGGCCATGCGCTGGACGATCGCGCCGGTCATGGCGGGGCCGACGCGCTCGGCCATCTCCCGGTACGCGCGGGCGACATCGGACTGCGTCGCGAGGCCGAGGGCGACGCCGCCGACATCGCTCCTGTGCACCAGCTCCGGGCCGGTCGCCTTCACCGCGGCGGGCAGCCCGGTCAGGCCGGCGGCCTCGGCGGCGCTCTCCGGCCCGTCCACGCCGATCGACTCGGCCACGTGCACGCCGTAGCAGGCCAGCAGCCGCGACGCGGTGTGATGGTCCAGCCAGCGTCCGCCCGGGTGCTCGGCCAGCTCCTGCCGTACGATCGCGGACGCCCCCTGGTCCCGCCGCCACGAGCCGGCCTCGGCGACCCCGGCGACCCCGGCGGCGGCGGCCGGGCGCTCGCGGCGCCGCACGTAATCCACGACCCGGCTCAGCGCCAGCACCGCCTCCTCGGGAAAGGCGTAGGTCGGCGTGCCCCCGATCGGCGGCCCGTCGTGCCCGAGCACGCAGACGAGCACCGGCTTGGCCGCGCCCCGCGCCGCCTCGGCGATCGCCCGGCAGGTCGGCTCCCTGCCGGACCCGAACGGCGGCGTGTAGACGACCACGACGGCGTCCACCCCGGGATCGGCGAGCACGGTCTCCACCGCGGCGGCGATCCGCTCGGCGGGCGCGTCCCCGGTCAGATCCACCGGGTTCGCCACCGCCGCGGCCGGGCCCGCGTCCCGGCGCAGCCGCGCCCGGGTCGGCTCCGACAGCTCGGGCACGACGAGGCCGCCGCGCTCGCAGGCGTCGGCGGTGAGCGCCTCCGGGCCGCCGGAGTTGCCGACGATCGCGACCCGCGGCCCGGCGGGCAGCGGGGCGCCGGTGAGCAGCAGCGCCGTGTCCAGCAGCTCCCGCGCGGTCTCGACCCGGATCACCCCGGCGGCGGTCAGCAGCGCGTCCACGGCGGTGTCGGGCGTCGCGGCGGCGGCGGTGTGCGAGCGCACGGTCCGGTCGCCGGAGCCGCCGCGCCCGCTCTTCAACACGATCACCGGTTTGCGCGCCGCCAGCCGCCGCGCGATCCGGCCGAACCTGCGCGGGTTGCCGAAGGACTCCAGGTAGAGCGCGACCACGCCGGTCTCCGGGTCGTCCTCCCAGTATTCGAGCAGGTCGTTGCCGCTCACGTCGGCCTTGTTGCCGGTGGAGACGAACGAGGAGACGCCCATCCCCAGCTCGGCGGCCCGCCCGATCAGCGCCACCGCGAGCGTGCCCGACTGCGACATCAGCCCGAGCCGCCCGCGCGGCGGCACGCCGGGCAGCACGCCCGCGTTGAGCCGCGCCGCGGCGTTGGCCACGCCCAGGGAGTCGGGGCCGACCAGGCGCATGCCCGCGTCCCGGCAGATCCGCAGCAGCGCGGCCTCCCGCTCTGGCTCGCCCGCCTCGGCGAAGCCCCCGCTCATCACCACCAGGCCCTTGACGCCCGCCGCCGCGCACTCCCGCGCCACGCCGAGCACGGCCCGCGCGGGCGTCGCCACCACGGCCAGGTCGACCGGCCCGGGAACATCCCCGATCTTGGCATGGGCCTTCAGGCCGCACAGGACGTCCGCCCGCGGGTTGACCGGGTAGATCGGTCCGGGGAAGCCGCCGTCCACGAGATTGCGCAGCACCCGGTGGCCGATGCCGCCCGGGTCCCGCCCGGCCCCGACGACCGCGACCGAGGCGGGGGACAGCAGCGGGGTCAGCGACGCGACCGCGGCCTCGTGCTCGCGCGCCTCAAGGGCCGCGAGCAGCGTCGGCGTGGGTTCGAGGATGACGCGGATGCGCATCTGCCCGTCCGCGTACCGCTGCTCGACGCTCAGCCCGAGATCCCGCAGCACGCGGATCATCGTCCGGTTCTCGGCCAGCACGTCCGCGACCAGCTCGCGCACCCCGGACGCGGCGGCGCTCACCGCCAGATGCTCCAGCAGCAGCGTGCCAAGCCCGTGCCCGTGCACCGAGTCGTCGAGCAGGATCCCCACGTCGGCGTCGCCCCCGGAGGGGCCGGGAATGTACTCGGCGACCGCCACCAGCCGCCCCCGCATGAGCGCCACCAGCGCGCGTCCGGCGTAGCCGGGGCCGGTGATGCGGTCCACGTACGCGTGCGCGGTGGCCCGGCCCCCGCTGAAGAACCGCAGGAACGCGGACCGCTCGGAGGTCGATTCGACCAGCCGGTGCAGCGCCTCGCGGTCGTCGGCGCGCAGCGGCCGCAAGTGCGCGATGCCGCCGTCGCGCAACAGCACGTCGCACTCGTCGGGCACCGTTCGTCTCATGGTGCCACTGTGATCGATCCGCCCGCCGCGCCCAAGGGTCCTTGTGCCCGCCGCGCCGGGACCGTCGGCTCTACCTCCCCCGTACGGCCGCCGGAACGATGAGATCGTCGGACACTACCTTGGAGGATCAATGACAGTCCGCGTTGGGATCAACGGTTTCGGACGGATCGGCCGAGCGGTGCTCCGCCGCGCCCTGAACGCCGATGTCGAGATCGTCGCGATCAACGACATCACCGACGCCGCGACGCTGGCGCATCTGCTCAAGCACGACTCGACGTACGGCGTCCTCGGCGCGGAGGTCGCCGCCGGGCCCACGTACCTTGAGGTGAACGGGCGGCGCATCCCCGTCACGGCGCACCGCGACCCGGCGGAGATCGACTGGGCGGCGTACGGCGCCGACGTCGTCGTCGAGTCCACCGGCAGGTTCCGCACCCGCGACGCCGCCGCGCTGCACCTCAAGGGCGGCGCGAAGAAGGTCGTCATCTCCGCCCCCGGCAAGGGCGTGGACGTCACGATCGTCCCCGGCGTGAACGACGCCGCCTACGACACCACCCGGCACGAGGTCATCTCCCTGGCCTCCTGCACGACCAACTGCGTCGCCCCCATGATCAAGGTGCTGCACGAGAACTTCGGCATCGTCAAGGGCTACATGACCACCGTGCACGCCTACACCGGCGACCAGCGGCTGCTCGACGCCCCGCACAAGGACCCCCGCCGCGCCCGCTCCGCCGCCGTGAACATCGTGCCCACCACCACCGGCGCCGCCCGCGCCGTCGGCCTCGTGCTCCCCGAGCTGGCCGGAAAACTGGACGGCGTCGCGCTGCGCGTCCCCGTCGAGGACGGCTCCCTCACCGACCTGACCGTCGTCGTCACCCGCGAGACCACCGCCCAGGAGGTCAACCAGGCCTTCGCCGACGCCGCCGCCGGCCCGCTGAAGGGCGTGCTCAAGTACAGCGACGGCCCGCTGGTCTCCCGCGACATCGTCGGCGACGCCTCCTCCTGCGTGTTCGACTCCCCGCTCACCCAGGCGGACGGGACGCTGGTGAAGGTCTTCGGCTGGTACGACAACGAGTGGGGCTACGCCTGCCGGCTCACCGAGATGGCCGTGCGCGTCGGGCGCGAACTGTAGTCCCGCACCGGGCAGGACGAACGCCGGGAGGAGGCGAATCAGATGCGAGGCATGTGGTCACAGGTGATGCTGCGCGTGCGGCTATACCGGCCGGACCGCAACCCCCTGCGACGCCGCTCGGACCGGATCGAGGCGCTGTCCCTCGCCCTCTCCGTGCTGCTGTTCACCGTCGGCCTGGTGCTCGCCCCCGTGTTCGGCCACATGGTGTACGACGAGGGGGTCCGGGCGGAGCGCTCCGGGCACTGGGTGGCGGCGCGCCTGGAGCAGGACGCGCCGGCGTTCACCCTGGTCGCGTACGAGGGCACCGGAGGGCTGCCGCGCGTCAAGGCCACCTGGACCGGGGCCGACGGACGCCCGGTGACCCGCCAGGTGCCGGTGGCGTGGGGCGCGAAGGCCGGAACCGTCACCCGGGTGTGGATGAACGAGTCCGGCCAGGTGGCCGACCCTCCGCGCCGCGACGAGACCGTGGCCCGCGCGGTCGCGGTCGGCCTTGTCGCGGCCCTGCTGACCGGCGGCGTCGCGGCCGCCGCCCACGCGACCGTCCGCGGCCTGCTCAACCGCCACCGGTACGCCGACTGGGCCTCCGCCTGGCTCACCGCGGACCAGCGGTGGCGCCGCCGCCGCCAGACGTGAGCGCCGGACGTGAGCGCCGGACGTGAGCGCCGGATGTGAGGCCGGACGTGATCCGATGGGCGGATAGTCGACCGAATGCCCCGGATGGCAGACTTTCGAGTATGGCCGATGGCAAGGGGCACTCTTTCATGCCGCACATGCGCCTGGACGAGCTGCTCGCCGAGCTCCAGGTGCGGCTCGAGGCCGTCCTCGCCACCCGGGACCGGGTGCACGCACTGCTCGACGCCGTCGTATCGGTCGGCAGCGACCTGGACCTGGAAACGGTGCTGCGCCGCATCGTGGAGACGGCCACCACGCTCGTGGACGCCGGCTACGGCGCGCTCGGCGTCATCGGACAGGAGCGCACGCTCGTCCAGTTCATCCCGGTCGGTCTGACCGAGGAGGAGATCGCCCGCATCGAGCACTGGCCACACGGGCTCGGCCTGCTCGGCCTGCTGATCAAGGAGCCCGCGCCGCTGCGGCTCAACGACATCTCCGAGCACCCCGAGTCGTACGGCTTCCCGCCCGGCCACCCGACGATGCGGTCGTTCCTCGGCGTACCGCTGCGGGTGCGCGACGAGGTGTTCGGCAACCTGTACCTCACCGAGAAGCGCGGCGGCGGCGGCTTCGACGAGGACGACGAGGCGATCGTCGTCGCGCTCGCGACCGCCGCGGGCGTGGCCATCGAGAACGCCCGCCTGTACGAGGAGACCCGCCGCAGGGAGACCTGGCTGCGCGCCTCGACCGAGATCGTCACCAGCCTGCTGTCGGGCACCGAGTCCGAGGAGGTGCTCACGTTCATCGCGCGGCGGGCGCGGGAGATGGCCGACGCGGACGTGGTGGCCGTGCTCATGCCCGACGAGGAGGGCGAGCACCTGTGCGTGGCCGACGCCGAGGGGCCCGCCGCCGACCGCGTCGAGCGCGACAAGGTGCCGATCGTCGGCTCGCTCAGCGGCACCGCCTGGACCAGGGACGAGCCGGTGATGGTGACGAGCCTCGCCGACGGCGGAATCATCTCGGTGTTCGGCGCGCACATCGGCCCGGCCGCCTCGGTGCCGCTCGGCGCGGGCGGCTCGGCCGCGCGAGGCGTACTCGCGCTGGGCAAACGCTCCGGCCGCCTCCCGTTCAGCCAGGCCGAACTGACCATGCTGCACGCCTTCGCCGGCCAGGCGGCGATCGCCCTTGAACTCGCCGAGCGACGCAGGGACGCCGAGCGCCTCGGCCTGCTCGAGGACCGCGACCGCATCGCCAAGGACCTGCACGACGTGGTGATCCAGCGCCTGTTCGCGGTCGCGATGACGCTGATGAGCACGGTCCGCCTGGTGGAGCGGCCGGAGGCCTCGCAGCGGCTGCAGAGCGCAATCGACGAACTGGACGAGACGATCCGGCAGATCCGCTCCACCATCTTCGCCCTGCAGACGCCCCGCGACGCCGCCGCGCCGAGCCTGCGCTCCCAGGTCGTCGAACTGGTCGAGGACGCCCGCGGACACCTGGGCTTCATGCCCGGCCTCAAACTGGAGGGCCCGCTCGACAACCAGGTGCCACCGGAGATCGCCGAGCATCTGCTCGCCGTACTGCGAGAGGCCCTGTCCAACGCGGTACGCCACGCCAAGGCCTCGCACATCGACGTCTCGGTGCGCGCCGATGGCGGCACGCTGACGTTGCGGGTGGACGACAACGGGGTCGGCCCGTCCGGGGACGGCCGCCGCAGCGGCCTGCGCAACATGCAGGAACGCGCCGAAAACCTCGGCGGCAGCTTCGCGTTCGGCCCCGGCCGAGACCGCGGCGCGTCACTGCGGTGGAGCGTGCCACTGCGCTAGCGCCCGGCGAACCGGGCGGTCGGCCCAGGCGGTGGTCTCGCCGTCCGTTCATCCTCGTCGATCCAAAAGGCCACTGGAGAGGGGCCGAAGTGCCCTGGGTTCGCGTCCGGCCCGGGACGACCCTGTGGGGAGAAGGCCTCGGGGGCAGGGGACGCCCTGTGCGGGGGACCTGGGGCCGGCCGATCCAGCCGTGCCGTCGATCCGAGGTGACATGTGATCACTACGACGCGTGAGGAGGCCGACGCCGGTCAGGCACTGCGCACGCTGCGGCCTCACGAGGTCTTCGGCGCGCTCGGCTCGTCGCCCCGCGGGCTGACGGAGGCGGAGGCGGCGCGGCGGCTCGCCGTACAGGGGCGCAACGAGCTGCCGGTGTCGCGGCGGGCCTCGCTCGTGGTGCGGTTTCTCGCCCAGTTCACCGATCTGTTCGCCGTGGTGCTGCTGGTGGCGGCGTGCGTCACCGCGCTGGCGTACTCGCTGGGGGAACCGCCCGAGGTGGGATATCTGCAGCTCACCGTGGCGATTCTCGCCGTGGTGCTGCTGAACGCGGTGATCGGCGTCATTCAGGAGCACATGGCCGAGCGCACCGCCGAGGCGTTGGAGGCGATGGTGCCGCACCGGGCGCGGGTGCTGCGCGAGGGGCGGTGGACCGAGGTGCCGGCCGCCGAGCTCGTCACCGGGGACGTGGTGATCCTGGAGGCGGGGGATGCGGTGTCGGCCGACTGCCGGGTCGTCGAGGCGCACGAGCTGACGGTCAACAACATGGCGCTGACCGGGGAGAGCGAGCCGGTCGTGCGTACGGCCGAGCCGGTGCCGGCGGACTCGGCGCCGCTGGAGTCCCGCAACCTGGTGTGGATGGGGACCACGGTCGCCGGGGGCACGGGCAAGGCGGTCGTGACGGCCACCGGGGCGGCGACCGAGTTCGGGCGGATCTTTCGGCTGACGGCGGAGGGCGAGCCGGGGCGCAGCCCGCTGCAGCGCCAGGTGGCGGTGATGGCGCGGCGGATCGCCCTCATGGCGTTCGCGTTCGGCGCGCTCATGTTCGCCGTACGGCTCCCGCAGGGCGAGTCGCTGGTGGAGACGTTCATCTTCGCCCTCGGGGTGATGGTGGCGCTCGTGCCCGAGGGGCTGCCCGCCACGTTGTCGGTGGCGCTCGCGATCGGGGTGCGGCGGATGGCCCGCCGCGACGCGCTGGTCAAGAAGCTGGTCGCGGTGGAGTCGCTCGGGTCCACCACGGTCATCTGCACCGACAAGACCGGGACACTCACCAAGGCCGAGATGACCGTGCAGACGGTGTGGGCCGCCGGGCGTACGCATCGGGTGACCGGCGTCGGGTACGCGCCGACGGGGGAGGTGGCGGACCCCGGGCCGATCCGGGGGCTGCTGCTGGCCGCGGCGTTGTGCTGCGACGCCCGGCTGCTGCCGCCCGAAGGGCGGGAGGGGTGGCGGGTGCTCGGCGACACCACCGAGGGGGCGCTGCTGGTCGCCGCGGCGAAGGCCGGCCTCGACGTCGCCGCCGAGCAGGCCCGGCTGCCCCGGGTGGGCGAGTTCCCGTTCGACTCCTCGCGCAAGCTCATGAGCACGCTGCATCGGAGGGACGGCGGCATCCGGGTCTGCGTGAAGGGCGCGCCCCAGGAGCTGCTGGCCCGATGCACGCACATCCTCGGGCCGGACGGGGGCGTCGGCGAGCTGGACGACGCCGCGCGCCGTCGGGTGCTTGAGGCCAACGACGCGATGGCCCGCTCCGCGCTGCGCGTGCTCGGCGTCGCCGTACGGGATCTGGACGACCGGGACCGGTCGCCGGAGCGGGAGGAGGCGGAGCGCGGGCTCACGCTGCTCGGCCTGGTCGGCATGCTCGACCCGCCGCGGCCCGAGGTGATCGCGGCGGTGGCCGAGTGCCGCCGGGCCGGGATCCGGATCGTCATGGTCACCGGCGACCACGCGCTCACCGCCGAGGCGATCGCCCGCCGGGTCGGCATCGTGACCGGCGGGGCGCCCCGCACCGTGACCGGCGGCGAGCTGGACGGCATGAGCGACGCCGAGCTGCGCGACCTGCTGGCGCGGCCGGGCGAGGTGCTGTTCGCCAGGGTCGCGCCCGAGCACAAGATGCGCGTGGTGGCCGCGTTCAAGGACCTCGGCGAGGTGGTGGCGGTCACCGGGGACGGGGCCAACGACGCGCCCGCGCTGAAACGCGCCGACATCGGCGTCGCGATGGGGCGGTCCGGGACGGAGGTGGCCCGCCAGGCCGCGGTCATGGTGCTGCTCGACGACTCGTTCGCGTCGATCGCGGCGGCCGTGGAGCTGGGCCGGTCCGTCTACCAGAACATCCGCAAGTTCCTCATCTACGTGTTCTCCTCCAACATCGGGGAGCTGGCGCCGATCGTGGTCGCCACGCTCGCCGGATTCCCGCTGGTGCCGCTCAGCGCCGTACAGATCCTCGCCGTCGACCTGGGGTCGGACGTGATGCCCGCGCTGGCGCTGGGCGCGGAACCGCCCGAGCGCGGGGTCATGGACGCCCCGCCGCGCAGCCGCCGCAAGACGCTGTTCTCGCTCGCCACGCTGCGCCGGATCCTGTTCCTCGGCGGCATCCAGGCCGCCGGGGTGATCGCGCTGTTCTTCTGGAAGATCGGCGGCGCGGGGCTGCCGTTCGACGCGTTCACCCCGGACGATCCGGTGTACCGGGAGGCGATCACCCTGGTGCACGCCGGCATCGTGGTGAGCCAGTTCTTCAACTCGCTGACCATACGCAGCGAACGCGACAGCGTCTTCGCCGTCGGCCTGCTGACCAACCGGAACCTGCTCGCGGCGGGCGCGCTCGGGATCTCGTTCATGTGCGCCGTCAGCTACTGGCCGCCGCTGCAGACCCTGTTCAACACCGCGCCGCTGTCGCTCCAGGACTGGGCGCTGCTCCTGGCGACCGGCGCGCTCGTACTCGTGGGCGACGAGATCCGCAAGGCCGTGATCCGCCGTCGGAAGGGAGGGACGACATGAAAGCGATCATCATGGGATGCGGGCGCGTCGGCTCGAGCCTCGCCCGGCAGCTCGCCGTCGACGGACACGACGTCCGCGTGCTCGACCGCGACCCGGAGAGCCGGGAGCTGCTGCCCACCGGGTTGGCCGGGCGGCTGCTCATCGGCAACGGCTACAACCGGGCGCTTCTGGAGGAGGCGGGCATCGCTCGGGCCGACGCCTTCGTCGCGGTGACCTCGGGGGACAACACCAACATCGTCGGCGCCCGCATCGCCAAGGAGGACTACCGGGTGCCGCACGTCGTCGCCCGCATCTACGATCCCCGGCGCGCCGACATCTACAGCGACCTCGGCGTCGTCACCGTCGCGAGCGTACGCTGGACGGTCACCCGGATGCGGGAGATCCTGCTCCACCGCGACCTCGCGCCGCAGGCCGTCTTCGGTAACGGCGAGACCGTCCTGGTACGGGAGACCCTGCCCGCGTGGCTCGCCGACCGGCCGCTGGGCGAGCTGGAGGTCGACGGCGAGATCCGGGTGGTCGCGGTGACCCGGGTCGGGCACTCCTTCCTGCCCGGCCCCCACACCCTCGCGCGGGCCGGCGACGAGGTGAGCTTCGCCGTCGCGGCCGGCTCACTGGGACGGCTGAGCGCGTTTCTCGGCAAGGAGCTGGGCATATGAGGATTCTCATCGCGGGCGCCGGACGCCTCGGCGAGCAGGCCGCGTACCTGCTGTCCGGCGTCGGGCACCAGATCACCGTGATCGAGCGCACCCGGGGGCGGCTGGCTGAGCTCGGCGGGCACGACCTGTACCGGCTGGTGCACGGGGACGCCTGCGAGCCGCGGGTGCTGGAGGAGGCGGGCGCGCTCACCGCCGACCTCGTGCTCGCCGCCACCGGGGAGGACGAGGACAACCTCGTCATCGCGCTGCTCGCCAAGCGCACCTTCGCCGTGCCGCGGGTGCTGGCCCGGGTCAACGATCCGGACAACGCCTGGCTGTTCGACGACCGCTGGGGCGTGGACGTGGCCCTGCCCGCCGCCGCGCCGATGGTCTCGCTGGTCGAGGAGGCCGCCGGGGCGTCCGACACGATCGGGGTCGTACGGCTCGCCGCCGCCGGGGTCAACCTGATCGAGACGTGCATCGCCGACACCTCGGCCGCCGTCGGGCGGGCGCTCGCGGACCTGCCGCTGCCGCCGGACGCGCTGGTCGCGGCGGTGATCCACGAGGGGCGTCCCGCCGTACCCGACGCCGCGTACCGGCTCCGGCCCGGCGACACCGTCCTCGTGCTCACCACGACGACCGCGGAGAGCGTGATCCACGACGTGTTCCAGTCGGCCTCCCCGTCCCGATGATCCTGGTCCGGTCGCGGCACGCTCGCCGGGCGAGATCGCGTGGCAGGGTGACCACATGGACTCCGGTTACGAGATTTATGTGCCGCCGGGTTTCGACGACTCGGAGGCGGACGCCCAGGTGCATGCGATCGCCCGGCTGTTCTTCCCCGGAAAGACCCAGGCGGAGGCGTTCGGGAAGGCCGAGGAGTGGCTGAGCGCGAACCGCGTGCTGGTGACGGCGGTGTCGGGGGACTACCTGCTCGGCGAGGACGAGCCCTTCCACCTGGCCATCTACTTCCGGTTCCTGGAGGAGGACGAGCCCGATCCGCGGTAGCGGGCCGGGCTTCGCTCGCCAGGGCGGCGGCCTTGCGGGGGCCTGTTCGACGATGCGCTCGGCGTCCCGCTCCGCCTCGGCGCGGATGGCGTCGCACTCGTGGCGCGTCTCGGCGAGAGCGGCGAACACCGGCTCATGCTCGGCCGTTCCGGTGGCGGCGTAGTCGGCGGGAACCTCAGCCGGAGTGGCCACCCTGGGGACACCGGGGCGGCAGGAAG
Organism: Thermopolyspora sp. NPDC052614; assembly: GCF_040678635.1. Taxonomy (NCBI): domain Bacteria; kingdom Bacillati; phylum Actinomycetota; class Actinomycetes; order Streptosporangiales; family Streptosporangiaceae; genus Thermopolyspora; species Thermopolyspora sp. NPDC052614. Next base: position 346,118 of record NZ_JBFATZ010000003.1, on the reverse strand, counting down.
CGTTCGGGGAAGTCGCTCGACCGTGGCACGGTTCACCTCCGGGATGTCAGGTCATCCCAAGGCCCACGCCCATCAGGCGGGCGTTCGAAGGTCGTGAGGGCGAGTCGTGAGGTGCCGGGGCCACGGCATCCGCCGGGTGGGCGCATGGGCCGCGTCGGGTGGGTAGGGGAGAGGTGTCGCCGCCCCGAGCGGCGGTGAAAAGGCGGGAATCGAATCGAAACCAGTGATGTTTCACTGAATACCGGATACGCGGATAAGCCGAAGGTTTCACCCGGGGCGAAAATCCACGCGCCGGCGAGGACAACCGGGCCTTGGCGCGATTCCCCATCGTTCTCATGCTCCCGTCGGCCGTTTCTGGCCAAGGTCCCGGAAAATACGGCGGAACGCCTCTGCCGTACGGGAGCGGAAGGTCCGAGTGTGATGTTATGAAACAAAGTCTACGCCTCGGACGCGTGGCCGGTGTCCCCGTCGGGGTGCACTGGTCGGTGCTGGTGATCGGCGTGCTCATCGGGATGAGCCTGGGCGGCGTGATCATGCCGGAGGCGTTCCCGGGACAGCCCACGGCGCTCTACGTCCTGATGGCGACGCTGACGGTGGTGCTCTTCCTCGGCTCGCTGCTCGCGCACGAACTCGCGCATGCCGTGGTGGCGCAGCGGCGCGGCCTGCCGGTGAGGTCGATCACGCTGTGGCTGTTCGGCGGCATGGCCGAGCTGGAGGGCGAGGCCAGGACGCCGCGCCACGAGCTGGAGACGGCCGCCGCCGGTCCGCTCACCAGCCTCGCCTTCGCGGTCGCGTCCTTCCTGGTCGCGGTCGCGCTGCCTGGGCCCGAACTGCTCGTGGTCGGGCTGACGTGGCTGGCGTACATGAACGTGCTGCTCGCCGTCTTCAACATGCTGCCCGGCGCGCCGCTGGACGGCGGACGGGTGCTGCACGCGGTGGTGTGGTGGAAGACGAAGAGCCGGGCGCGGGCCGACCAGATCGCCTCGACCTCCGGGCAGGTGCTGGGCGTGGCCCTCATCGTCGCGGGCGTCGGGCAGATCTTCTTCTTCGGCTCGTCCGGCGGGTTCTGGACGATGATCATCGGCTGGTTCCTCGCCGGCGCCGCGCGGAGCGAGCGGGTGGCCTCGGCGGCCCGTGAGGGTCTCGGCGGCGTCCTGGTCCGGCACGTGATGACGAGTCCGCCCGAGGTGGCCCCCTCCTGGGCGACGGTCGAGGACTTCGTCGCGACGACGGCCCTGCACTCGCGCCAGGCCGTGTTCGTGGTCGTCGACTTCGAGGGCCGGCCCGTCGGCTACGTGTCCCTCGACTGGATGGCCGCGCTCCCGTACGGCGCCCGCGCCACCACCCGGGTGTCGACGCTCGCCCGCCCCGTCCCCCCGGAGAACGTGGTCGCCCCCGACGAGGAGGCCTCGGTCCTGTTCACCAAGCGGGCGCTGCCCGGCCAGGTCATCGCGCTCGTCTCCGACGAGGGCCGCGCCGTGGGCATCGTCACCACCGCCGACCTCACCCGCGCCATGCGGCAGGCGATGCTCCGCCAGCCCGTCTGATCGCCGCTCCGCGAGCCGATCGGCTCGGACCACCTGATCGTGGTCCGAGCCTTTTTCGTCTCGGCCGTCTCCTTCCGCGGAGCCGATCGGAGACGGCGCATCGGCTCGGCCGTAGCCGATGCTCCGCCTGAATTTTCCAGTCCGGGTGTTGTTGCTTCTCCGGTTTCGTCCCCGTACACGTCATTTGGCATGACTGAAGAAGGCCGCCCGAGTTGAATGCCCAGATTTGTGATGTTGATCCCGCCCAGGACGGCGCGTGACCCGGCATGCTGGGAAGCACGTGATCAACGACCGGTGGCGCCACGGGTGGCGTCGGAAGGGAATAGCGGGATGGCCATCACCAAGGAAGAGATACGGGTACGCGGAGCCGAACTCGGCGATCTGATCAGACGCGTCATCCACGAGGGCAACGTTCGCCGCGTCATCATCAGGGACGCCCGCGGCCGTACGGTCCTGGAGATCCCCGTCACCCTCGGCGTGGTCGCCTTCGTCACCGCCCCCATGCTCACCGCCGTCGGCACCCTGGCCGCCCTCGCCATCGAATGGACGATCGTCATCGAGCGCGACGAGCAGCGGGACGCCACCGGGGCGGCGCGCAAGGCATGAGCGACCGCCCCGGCCCCGTGTACGTCCACGGCCATGCCGTGATCAGGGCCTTGATCAGGGCCTTGATCAGGGCCTTGATCAGGGCCTTGATCAGGCGGCCTTCCTGCTCATCTCGGCAGGCACGTCGCGGGTGCGCTCGCGGTACTTGAGCCAGACATAGACGGGGATGCCGCCGATCAGCAGCAGGGTGCCCTTGTAGACGACCTCGTACCCCGAGCCTGCGATGGTCCACAGGGCGTAAACGAAGGCGACGAGGGCGATCGTGGCGTCCAGTGCGAGCCGCCGGCCGGAGAACCGCTCGCGGTCGGTGACCAGGAGCATGAGCTGGGCGGCGGCCGAGTAGGCGTAGGGGATGAGGGTGGTGAGGGTGGCGAGCAGGATCACGAAGTTGAACTGCTCGACGAGACCCGCGTTGTAGTTGAGCAGCAGCAGCCCGGTGACCAGCACGCTGGAGACCACGAGCCCGACGGCCGGGGTGCCCCGGCGGGTCAGCTTGGCGAACATCGCGGGGAACAGGCCGTCGCGGGCGGCGGCCAGCGGCACCTGGCCCTGCAACAGGATCCAGCCGTTGAGCGCCCCGAAGGCGCTGACGATGGCGCCGACCGCGACGGCCGTCCCGGCCCAATCGCCGAACATCGCGGCGGCGGCGTCGGCGAACGGAGCGGTGGAGTCGGCGAGGACATCCCTGGGGATCGCGGCGAACACCGCGACCGTGCCGAGGATGTAGATCACCGCGGTCGCCGCGGTGCCGATGATCGTGGCCCTCGGGATGGTGCGCTCGGGCTCCTCGACGTCCTCGGCGGGTACGGTGGCCGACTCGATGCCGATGAACGCCCACAGTGTCAGCGTCGCGGCGGCGGTCACCGCGCCGAAGGCGCTCTGCTCGGTCGGGTTGAAGGGGGTGAAGTCGGCGACGTCGGCGAAGAACGGCGCGGCCACGGCCAGCCCGACGAGCGGCACGAGCTTGGCGACCGTGGTCACCGCCTGCACCCACCCGCCGTGCCGTACACCCCGCACGTTGATCGCGGTCAGCAGCCAGATCGCGGCCAGGGCGGTCCCGGCCGCCAGCGGCGCGGTGCCGCCGAGGTCCGGCCAGAAGTACGCCAGGTATCCGACGAACGCCACCGCGATGGCGGCGTTGCCGACCCACACCGCGATCCAGTACCCCCAGGCGGTCTGGAAGCCCAGGAAGTCCCCGAAGGCCCTGCGGACATAGGCGTACGGCCCGCCGGTCCTCGGATACGCCCGCGCGAGCCGGGCGAACACCAGGGCGAGCAGCAGGGCCCCGGCCGAGGTCACCGCCCACGCCACCAGGCTGGTGCCGCCGAAGGCGGCCAGCGAGGCGGGCAGCAGGAACACCCCGGAGCCGATCATGTTGCCGACGACGAGCGCGGTCGCCATCCACGGACCCAGCTTCCGGGCGCGCGGCGGGCGATCGGGGCGCGGCAGACGCGTGACGGACATCGTCGTCCTCCTTTCCACGGCCACCACCCCCAGGCAACCCGGTGTCCGGCCGCTTGCCTGCTGGGAGAAGGACATCGCTTTTGCGGGCCTTTGTCCTTCATTGACGGGCGAAGGTTACGTTTCGAAGGGACGACGCGAACGACGCAATGCCGCCCGGCCGCCTGGCCAGCACCCGAATCGGGCCGACGGGATCGAAGCGGCGGGTGTGTCAGGCGTCCTCACGGACCCGTACGACGGCGACCGGGCAGGTGGCGTGCTGGAGGACGGCCTGGCTGACCGAGCCGAGCAGCATACCGGTGAGCCCGCCGTGCCCCCTGGAGCCGACGACCAGGAGGTCGGAGCCTTCGGCGGCGTGCCTGAGAACGTCGGCCGGGTGACCCCTGACGGTCTCCTCGATGACCTTGACGTCGGGGTAGCGCTCGCTCCAGCCGGTGATGGCCTCGCCGAGCAGACGCCTCTCCCCCTGCTCGCCCGCCAGGTCGTCGGAGGCCGGCGCGAACCCGCCCCCGACCTCGAAGGGACGCCAGGCGTGGATCGCGCGCAGACGGACGCCGCGCAGCGACGCCTCGGCGAAGGCGAACCTCAGCACCTGTTCGTTGGCGGCGGAGCCGTCGATGCCGACGACGACCTCCCCACGCGGCGGCACGGAGCTCCCACGGACCACCACGACATCGCAGGGGGCATGAGCGGCGACGCCGTGAGCCGTCGAACCGATCAGCAGCCCGACGAAGCCGCCCAAACCATGGTTCCCGACGACGAGAAGGTCGGCGTCGGCCGCGGCCTTGATCAACGCGGGACGGGGATCGCCGGGAAGCGGTGCGGATTCCACCTCCAGTCCGGGCGCCTCACGCAGAGCACGGTCCACGCCGCCGGTGAGCACCGTCTCGGCACTCTCCCGCATCCAGCGGGCCACCCCGGCGTACGGGCCTTCATCACCCGTCTCCAGCGCCCACCGCGGCATCGCATGCACCACCCGCAGCGGAACATGCCGCAGCGCCGCCTCCCTGGCCGCCCAGCCGGCGGCCTCCAGTCCAGCGCGAGAGCCGTCGACGCCAACCAGGATCATCACTGCCTCCTCGGTCCTCTCCCCCTATCGCATCCCTCACCCGCATCCTTTCCCACCCGCCGAAAGTCACCGCGCCGAAGGACCTCCGGCCTCGTGACCACCGAAGAGGACAAAAGGAATCGGGCGAATCGCCCGCAATCAGGCAGGAGTGGCCAGAAGAGCGGCGAGGTGCTCGCCCCACCGCCGTGCCCGGTCAAGTTCCCCATCGGCGAGCGGACCAAGGGTGCCGGTCACGAAGAAGCTCTCCGCCGGAGCGCTGACCCGCACCCCATGGCGACGCAGCCGACGCCGGGCGGCCCGCGCGGCCGAACCCGGGGCACGGCGGACACGGGTGTCGAACGCGGCCGCCGCAAGATGCGACGAGGCGAATCGGGCGTTGTCCAGCCATTCCCGCAGGCCGACACCACGAGACACCAGCGGCTCCCGGGCCTGCTGAGCGGCCGACTCCCGAGTGGACGGGCGCGTCATCGAGAAGGCGTGAGTGGGACCGCCGACCACGAGCAGATCGACGTCCTCCGGCACGGTGGAGGGGGCGGCCCCGATCTCCATCGTCTCCACGCGCATGACCGCCGCGAGCCCGTCCGCGATCGACCTGGCGACCTGCTGGGTGTTGCCGAACATGGATTCGTAGAGCACGAGTGCGTACATCCGCATCTCACTCCATTCGGATCGGGGGACGCCCGAATATCCGCCACGAGACTGCGTGTCGCCTCGATCGTGCGCCGTGCAAGAAGGCGGGGTAAGAGGGCGAAGGTCGGCTCCTGGCAGGGCCGAGGTCACTTGCCGACGACCGGGTACAGAGACCGCGAGTCATAGCATCGCCGGCAGGACGGGGCCGTCGGTCTGCTCAGTGACAAGGTCCGAGATGGGATGCTGTCGCGATCACGGCAGAACCCTGATCTTGGCATGTGGCGGACAGGCCGGACTTTGTCCGCCTGTGGCGGAGAACGGTCGCTATGGTCAGAGGGCGTGCCAGATACGTGTTCGGTCTTCTGTCATGAGAGAGCTCAGGCGGTTGTTCAGTTCGGCGTGGGCGGCGGGATTGTGTTGGGCGCCTCGGACGAAGGCGCTCAAGCTGCGGATTTCGCGGATCTGAGCCAGCAGTTGAAGGTGGTTTTCGTCAGCCGGGTCGATTCCATACGCGATGGCGAAACTGCGCCATGTGGTCTCGGGATACCCGAAACGGCGGGGACGTAGATAGGTGGGCATGAAGTCGTAGTGGGGCGGGCCGGTGCCTACTGAGTCCCAGTCGATTAGTGCCCAGCCTAGGGTGGGGTGGGGGATCACGTTGTTGGTGTGGCCGTCGCCGTGCACGATGACCGAAGGCAGGTTGGCGGTGAGGCGTGCAAAGGCTTCTTCCAGTTCCGAACATCGGTCGATCAACCAGTTTCGCTCGTGTTCCGACAGCACCGTCGAGATACGGGCCTCGTCGGCCGTGTATCCGAGTGGGCGGATGGGGGAAAGCGGGAAGGGAGGTAGGGGGTGCTGGTGGAGATCTCGCAGTAATTGGGCGAGGTCTTTGGTTTCGGGGCGTCTTCCGTCGCCGGGGGGTAGGTACTCCCAGAAGGTCGCGATGTTGGGTCCGACGACTATGGGTTGTGTCATTTTGAGCGGGCGGACTGCGGGATAGCCCTGGTCGGCCAGCCAGGCGGCGGTCTTGACGGCGATTCGCATGCGGTCGAGGGCTGCGGCGTTGCGGATACGGACTACGGCGTTCTCTGCGGGTAGGTGATAGATCGCATTGGCGTGGACGCGTAGCAGGCGGGCGCCGTCAGCCGTTAGTCCTGCCTGTCGGCAGGCCGGGACGAGTGAGGGTCTGTATGCGGCATCGGGTTGTGGGCTGCCGGTCATCAGGCATGTGCCTTCGGGGTGTCCGCTTACTGGCAGGTTGTCGCTTTCCGGGACGGTCAGGCGACTTCGGCGAATACATCATGCACGTGCTCATTGCAGGTGACAACGCGCGGCTCTTTGGAGGGGGAGTGATCGAGCCGTTCGCGGCCCTCGACGCACCCACTCGCAAACAACATTCGGCTCCGCGCCGTTCTGCTCGATTGGTCCGGGCTTGGCCGCGCCTAGTTGCAGAGCCGCTGCCCTTAGGGGGACGCGGGTGGGGCGGTCGGATCGTCGGGGTTTTGCGGTGTGGGTGGCGTGGGGGTCGGGTTGTGGTCGCGCCATTTTCGGTAGGCCGCGACGGAGGTGGGGAGGGTGGGGAAGATGCGGTCGGGGCCGACGGAGTCGGCGAGGCCGAAGGCGCGTAGGTCGTCGAGGAGGTCTTGTTTGACGCGGGCGAGGGCGAAGACGATGCCGCGGTTGGTCAGGTCGCGGCGGACGGACTCGACGGCTTCCAGGGCGGTGATGTCGACCTCGACGTTGGATTCGGCGTTGAGGACGAACCAGGAGACGGGCTCGGGTTGTTCGTCGACGGCGGCGAGGGCGCGGCGGCGGAAGTCCTCGGCGTTGGCGAAGAACAAGGGGGAGTCGTAGCGGTAGACGACCAGGCCGGGGATCGTTTTGGCCTGGGGGTAGTCGTCGATGTCGTGCATGCCGGCCAGGCCGGGGACGATGCCGAGGATCGCGTCGTGGGGGCGGGCCACGCGGGCCAGCATTTCGGCCACCGAGAGGCCCACGGCCAGGAGTACGCCGTACAGGATGCCGAAGGCCAGTACGCCGGCGAGGGAGGCGAAGGCCAACAGCAGCTCGCTGCGTCGGAAGGATGCGAGGCGGCGGAAGCCTGGGAGGTCGATGAGTTTGATCGCGGCGTAGACGACGATGGCGCCGAGGGCCGCGTCCGGGAAGCCGGAGAGCAGCGGTGCGGCGAACAGCAGGACCGCCAGTACGGCGGCCATCGCGACCAGGGAGTAGAGCTGGGTGCGTGCGCCTGCGGCGTCGCCCAGGACCGTGCGGCTTCCGCTGCTGCTGACGGGGAAGCCGTGCAGCGTCCCCGCGCCGATGTTCGCCACGCCGAGCGCGAGCAGTTCCTGGTTGGCGTCCACCGGGTAATTTCGGCGGGCGGCGAAGGAGCGGGCGGTGAGTACGTTGTCGGTGTAGCCGACCAGCAGTACGCCGACTCCCGGCAGCAGCAGTTGCCCGATGTCGCCGAGCGCGGGGAGCGACAGCGACGGCAGGCCGGAGGGGATCTCGCCGATCACGCCGATGCCGTGTTCCCGCAGGTCGAACACGCCCACGGCGAGGGTGGCGAGCAGCACCGCCAGCAACGGGCCGGGCGCGAGTGGCAGCCACCGCCCCACGGCGAACAGGAACGCCAGTACGGCGGCGGCGAGCAGCGTCGTGCCGAGACGAGCCTGGTCGAGGCCGGTCAGCAGGGACAGCAGCCGGGGGAAGACGCCGTCGCCGTGAACCGGGACGCCGGTGAGGTTGTCGAGCTGGCCGACGATCATGATGAGGGCGATGCCGGCCATGTAGCCGACGAGGATCGGCTTGGACAGCAGGTCCGCGACGAAACCCAGCCGGATCACCCAGCAGGCCAGCGCGAGCAGCCCCACCACGATCGCCAGCGCGGCGGCGAGGCGGGCGTACCGCTCCGGGTCCCCGGCGGCGAGCGGCCCCACCGTGGCGGCGGTCATCAGCGCGGCGGTGGACTCGGGGCCGACCGAGAGCTGCCGCGAGGAGCCGAAGATCGCGTAGATCGCCAGGGCGGGCAGGATCGCCCACAGGCCCGCCACCGGCGGCAGCCTGGCCACGGTCGCGTACGCCATCACCTGCGGCACCAGGTAGGCGGCGACGGTGAGCCCGCCCGCCAGGTCGCCACGCAGCCACTCGCAGCGGTAGCGGACGAGGAGGGCGGGTCCCGGGAACAACGTCCGCAGCAGCCCGGGGCTCACCAGGGGTTTCGCCATGATGGTGGTTGTATCACCCGCGATGCGTCGGCGGGGGATCACGCGATCGCCCCCTGGCGGACGGACCAAAGTCCCGAATCGGAAGGGCGCTCGGCCCTGCCGGGCCGCAGGAGGTCAAAGGAGTGTGGGGGTGAGACTCCTTTGACGCGAGGAGGTGCGTGATGTCCTCTCCCCTGGGCACCGACACCGGAGTCCGGCGGTTGCTCGTCGCGGCGGGGCAGGCCCCTTCGATCTTGAACACCCAGCCGTGGCGCTTCCGGGTGGTGCGCGGAGAGTTCGCGGAGTTGATCGCCGACTATGACCGCAGGCTGCGGGTCATCGACCCGCGCGGCCGGTCCCTGCACGTGAGCTGCGGTGCGGCGCTGTTCAATCTGCGGCTGGCCGCGCGGGTGGCGGGGTACCGTCCGGTGGTCTGGCTGCTGCCCGCCCCCGACGAGCAGCCCGCGGTGCTGGCGGCGGTGCGAGTCGCGGAGGCGGCCACCTCCTCGTCGCGGGTGCGGGCCATGTACGCCGACATCCCCGTGCGGCGCACCAACCGCGAGCCGTACAGCGGGAAGAAGGTGCCCCCGGCGGTGCTCGCCGAGCTGCGGTCCGCCGCCTCCCGGGAGGGCGCGAGCCTGATCCCGCTAGGGCACAAGAGCTCGGCCGAGCTTCTGGAGTACGTGGCGATGGCCGACGAGGAGCTCGCCAAGGACCACGACTACCTCGCCGAGGTCAACGCCTGGACGATGGGCGGCGGCCACTACGACGGCATGCCGAGCGCGGTGCTCGGGCCCAAACCGGAGAACGACCCCGCGCCCGTCCGCGACTTCGGCATCACCCGGCCCGGCCAGCCGCGCCCGACCGCCGAGTACGAGCAGTGGCCGCAACTGGCGGTGCTCACCACCCTCGGCGACGGGCCGCTCGACTGGCTGCGCGCCGGGCAGGCGCTGGAGCGGGTGCTGCTCACCGCGAGCGTGTACGGCGTCTCGGTGTCGTTCCTCAACCAGCCGCTGGACCTGCGCGACATGCGCGGCCGTACCGACCCGCACCACCGCCGCGGCCACGCGCAGATGATCCTCAGGCTCGGGTATGGCCCGGCGGTGCCGCGTGCCCCGCGCCGCCCTCCCACGGAATTGCTACGTGAGCCGGAGGACCGCCAGCCGGAGGACATGGCCGCCGCCATGTGACATCCGCCGGTCGCCTGCGGCGGGATCGTGCCTCAGGGTCGCTGCGGGCTCGGGGTACGGCCCGGCGGTGCCGCACCCCGAGCCGTCCTTCGCGGCGCTGCTGCGTGAGCCGGAGGACATGGCCGCCGCCATGTGACCGCTGCCGCCGGGCGCTCGCGGCGTATCCCTGTCTCTGGGCCGCCAGCGGACGATGCCGGGCGGGTCGTCCGGGCCTTCGCGTCGGGGCTGGGCGGGCCTGCGGCTCCCGCCGTCCCGGTGTGGTCGTTGCATGGTGCGTGGATGCAGGATGGGACGGTTGTGTGGGCGGGGAGGAGGCGTACGCGTGGGTGGGCACGATGGCGGAGAGCGTGACGGTGTGAGCGGCGACGGTGTGAAGAAGGGCGAGCGGAAGAAGAAGGGCGAGAAGGCCGGTTGGGATGGGCCGGAGCGGCTGCCGCGCAAGGTTTACGAGGCGGAGTTGTTTCGCCTGCAGGCCGAGTTGGTGAAGTTGCAGGAGTGGGTGCGGGCCGAGGGTGCGCGGGTGGTCGTGTTGTTCGAGGGGCGGGACGCGGCCGGCAAGGGGAGCACGATCAAGCGGGTCACCGAGTACCTCAATCCGCGCGTGGCCCGGATCGTCGCCCTGCCTCGGCCCACCGAGCGCGAGCGCACCCAGTGGTACTTCCAGCGCTACATCGAGCACCTGCCCGCCGCCGGCGAGATCGTGCTGTTCGACCGGAGCTGGTACAACCGGGCCGGTGTGGAGCGGGTCATGGGGTTCTGCACTCACCAGGAGTACGTCCGCTTCCTCCACCAGTGCCCGATCTTCGAGCGGCTACTGGTCGAGGACGGCATCCTGCTGCGCAAGTACTGGTTCTCGGTCAGCGACGCCGAGCAGGAGCGTCGCTTCAAGGCCCGGCTGAACGACCCGATGCGTCAGTGGAAGCTGTCCCCGATGGACCTGGAGTCGATCACCCGCTGGGAGGAGTACTCCCGGGCCAAGGACGAGATGCTCGTCCACACCGACATCCCCGAGGCCCCCTGGTACGAGGTCGAGAGCGAGGACAAGCGCCGCGCCCGCATCAACATGATCGCCCACCTGCTCTCCAGCATCCCCTACCACGAGGTCCAGCGCCCGCCGCTGCGCCTCCCTCCGCGCCCGCCCTCCAAGGGCTACGAGCGCCCGCCCCGCGACCACCGGTCCACCGTCCCCGACCACGCCGCCGCCCTCCTCGAACGCGAGTCCTGACCGGCGGCCGGAGACGGATCGTCCGCCTCCGGCCGCCGTGGAATGGACGGCGAGGGCGTCACGCGATGGTGACGGCGTCGTCGAGATAGACGTCCTGGACCGCGTGGATGAGCTCGACGCCCTGGTCCATCGGCCGCTGGAAGGCCTTGCGGCCGACGATCAGGCCCATGCCGCCCGCCCGCTTGTTGATGACGGCGGTCCGTACGGCCTGCGCCAGGTCGCCCTGCCCGGACGAGGAGCCGCCGGAGTTGATCAGGCCGACGCGGCCCATGTAGCAGTTGGCGACCTGCCAGCGGGTGAGGTCGATGGGGTGGTCGGTGGTCAGCTCGTCGTAGACGCGCGGGTGGGTCTTGCCGAACTTCAGCGCCTGGTAGCCGCCGTTGCCCTCCGGCTGCTTCTGCTTGACGATGTCGGCCTCGACGGTGGCGGCCAGGTGGTTGGCCTGGCCGGTCAGGTCGGCGCTGAGGTGGTGATCGACGCCGTCCACCTTGAAGGCCGGGTTGCGCAGGTACGCCCACAGGACCGTGAACATGCCCAGCTCGTGCGCGACCTGGAAGGCCTCGCGCACCTCCTGGAGTTGCCGCGTGCTCTCCGGCGACCCGAAGTAGACCGTGGCCCCGACGGCGACCGCGCCCAGGTCGAACGCCTGCTTCGTCGAGGCGAACATCACCTGGTCGTACCGGTTGGGGTAGGTCAGCAGCTCGTTGTGGTTGAGCTTGACGATGAAGGGGATGCGGTGCGCGTACCGGCGGGACACGGCCCCGAGCACACCCAGCGTGGAGGCGATGGCGTTGCAGCCGCCCTCGACCGCCAGCTCACACAGGTGCGCGGGGTCGAAGTAGGCCGGGTTCGGCGCGAACGAGGCCGCGGCGGAGTGCTCGACGCCCTGGTCGACGGGGAGGATCGACAGGTAGCCGGTGCCGCCGAGGCGTCCGTGGTCGAAGACCTGCTGGAGGTTGCGCAGCACCGCGGGCGTGCGATCGGTCGCGGCCACGACCCGGTCGACGAAGTCCGGGCCGGGCAGGATCAGCCGGTCGCGCGGGATCGTCGTGCACTCGTGGGCGAGCAGCGACGATGCCTCGCCGCCCAGCAGCTCTTTCAGTTCCATGATTTCTCCTGTCGGTGTTCGTTTGGCCAGGTGAGCGGATGCGCCTGGGCCGTTATGACGGTCTTCCCAGGTCACCTGTCCTGTTTCGGGGTTGTGAAGATCGGGGGCTCGGCCGTCTCGGCGTGCCCGACGGTCTCGGCGTCGTCGGAGGTGGCGCCAGGTGTGCCGTCGGCGGGCCTGGTGTCGGTAGGCGGGGTGTCGGTAGGCCCGGTGTCGGTGGGCGTGGTGTCACGCCCGGTGGGAGCGGCGGTGGCGGGCGACGGCTCGGTGGGGCCGGGGTCGAGGCGGAAGGGCGGGTAGTCGTCGGTCATCAGGGCCGCGTAGGCGGCGACGCGCAGGGCCCAGCGGTTCATGCCGAGCACGAAGTCGAAGATGTCGCGCGGGTAGCGGCCGGTGAACAGCAGCGCGAATCCGGCGATCAGGACCAGCACGCCGATGAGGCCGCCCCAGTCCAAGGTGTAGACGCCGCCGCTGGTGAACAGGGCCACGATCACGTAGTGCGGGATGGCCAGCAGCCACCACTTCACCAGGACCAGGCCGCGCGAGAGCCGTACCGGGTAGTCCACCTCAAGGGTGGCGGGGTAGTCGGGCGCGGGGCCGAGCGTGAACGGCGGGTAGCGGTCGGTGCCGAGCGCGCCGTAGCTGTAGTACGCCACCCGCCACGTCCAGCGCAGCACTCCGACGTTGAAGTCGAAGATGCCGCGTGGGTAGCGGCCGGTGAACAGGATCGCGAAGAACGCGATCACGGTGAGGACGAGGAAGGCGATCCACAGCAGGCACAACACGAGGTAGTGCGGGATCGCCAGGAGCCATTTCACCAGCCACAGGCCGGGGTTGAGCGGCTCGTCGAGCCGCGCCTCCAGGCGTAGGGGATAAGGCCGGGACGCGCTCATGATTACCTCCCAGCGGTAGAGCGATACAGGTCACGGCACCACCCGGAGCGGTGTCCGGGTAGGCGGCGAAAGTCCCGTAATCAGGGCCGATGGGCACCTCTCTTCTCCGCGCCTTCTCCGGGAGGGCCGGTACGGCGGTGCCCGAATGGCCACGTCAGCGGGGACCTAGGTCCCTGACGCGCGGATCCGGTCGCTGCGAAGGTGAAGCGTGAGGTTCTCGTAGACGTCCGACCGAGGGGAGGCCGAAGTGAACGCATCACGCGTTGACACGGCGGCGCCTGTTGGTCTCGGCACCCGGCTGCCGTTCGCCCGGCACGCGCTGGCCGTGATCTCGCATCCGGGGGACGAGTCCTGCTATCTGGGCGCGGTGCTGTCGCGGCTGCGGAAGGACGGGGCGCGGATCAGCGTGCTGTCGCTGACGCGCGGTGAGGCCGCGCCCTGCAACGCCTCGCTTGAGCGGGCCGGCGTGGTGCGGCCGTTCGAGCTGCAGATGGCCGGGTTCATGCTGGCGATGACGCACGTGACCATCGCCGATCTTCCCGACGGGATGCTCGGCGACCTGCCGATGCGCCGGGTCACCGAGCTGATCAGACGGGAGGCCGCCCAGATCGGGGCCGACCTGCTGCTCACCGTCGACCGGGGCACCGAGGGACCCGACAACGGGATCACCGTCGAGGCCACCCGGCTCGCCGCGCGCGCCCTCGGCGTGAACGCGCTCGCCTGGACGGAGGGGCCCGGGGACGTGGAGGTCCCCGCCGAGCGCGACCTGCAGCGCTGCGCCATCCGCGCCCACCACAGCCAGCGCGAACGCTACGACGCCCGGCTCGCCCGCCTCGCCGAGCAGGGCGACCGCGACTCGCTGCGCTGGTTGCACCGCGCCGCCTCCTGAGCCGCCTCCTGAGCGCCTCGTGAGCAGCCGCCTTCCGGGGCCGAGAAGTCGCCTCCGGAGAGCGGGCGCTCAGGAGCCCGCGTGCGCGCCGGGTTCCGTGTGTGCGTCGCCGGAGGTCATTTCCGGGGCGGCCGGAGAGCCGTCGGCGACGAGTTCGAAGCCGGTGATGATCTCGGGGCTGACGCGGATGACCTGGTCCATGTCGCCGCTGACCCAGGGGTGGATCAGCTCCATGAAGCGGGCGACGTCGGCGGGGTCTTCGACCTTGTACGCCCGGCCGGTGACGATGACGCTCCAGCCGACCTGCTCGATGGGGTCGATCATGTCCGCCTCGTAGGCGACGACGACGCCGCTACGGGTGGCCACCGCGGTGATCGCCGCGGCGCGGTGGCTGCGGATGACGATGTCGCCGGAGTCCACGATGTGGTTGACGGGGCGGATGGCCGGGAGCGCCTGGTGGGTGAAGACGATCCGGCCCATGGGCACGCTGCCGAGCAGACGCAGGCACTCCTGCCTGGACAGTTCCCTCAGCCTGCGGGCCATCATCGTGTCAGTCATCCTGCCGCGCCGTCTGTCCGTAGTGAAGCATCCCTCAAACCTTGGTGCCGTCCCGTTTGTAACACAAGGGACCAAAGTCCCCGATGGGTGGGGGCAAGAGGGCCCTACCGGGGGTCGTTACGCCCTGCCGTACGGCTCGCGCACGTGCCGACAGTGGGGGCATGAACAGTGCGAACGCGGGTGCCAAGAGCCATGACAGGGGCGTCGTCGTCGGCTACGACGGCTCCGACTTCGCGATGCAGGCCCTCGACTGGGCGATGGACGAGGCCGAACTCCGGGGACAGCCGCTGACGGTCTGCCACGCCTGGGAGTGGCCCTACGGCGAGGGCGACCAGGAGGCGCGGAACTCCCTCTACCACGCGGCCGAGCATGTGGTGTGGCACGGCGCCGAGTGCGCGCGGGCGTGCATGTCCGGCCCGCACGTCGGCACCGACCTGTGGGAGGGCCCGGCGGCCGAGCGGCTGGTCCGGTTGTCGGCCGGGGCCGATGTGGTGGTCGTCGGGTCGCGCGGGCTGGGCGGCGTGGCGAGGCTCATGCTCGGCTCGGTCGCCGGGGAGACCGCGGCGCGGGCCCACTGCCCGGTGATCGTGGTACGCGGCGCCGGGGCGCTGCCCCGCCGGGTCCATCCGGGGCCCGTCGTCGTGGGGCTGGCCGGATCCGGCGACCTGGACGAGTTGCTCGACTTCGCCTTCCGGGAGGCGGCCATGCGCATGCTGCCGCTGCTGGCCGTGCACGCCTGGATCCGGCCACAGCTCGCCTGGCGGGCCGAGACCACGCCGCTGGACGAGCTGAACGTGGTCCGCCGGGCCGCCGAGGAGTGGCTCGACGCGGCGGTGGCGGCGTGGCGGGACAAGTACCCCGATGTCGCCGCGGAGGCCCGCGTCGTCGAGGCGCCGACCAAGCAGGCGCTGCTGGACGCCGCCGGCGGGGCGACCCTGCTGGTCGTCGGGCAGGCGCGCGGGCAGTTCGGCTCCACCGTGCCCTACCTGCTGCATCACGCGCCGTGCCCGGTGGCGGTCGTGCGCGCGGACGGCGTGGACGCCGCGGACTGCGTGGACGGCATGGACGACATGGACGCTGCGGACAGGCCAGGTCGGGACAGTGCCGGATGACCGCTAAGGGCCGAAGGTCCCATAGAAGCAGGGACATCGGATCACGCGGCGCGAGCCGTACGGCACTGCAGGCAAAACGCCCCAAACGATGGAATAAAGCCGGAGCAAGAAATGAATTCGCTCCCGCGAAGTTCAGTGAGAAAGGGGCCCGAAATGGCCATCGCAGAAGGGCGTAGCACGTCGGCCAACGGCCGGCACACCCCCGTCCCGCCCGCTGGTGAGGCGGTGACCCCCGAGGGCCTGGCGTACGTCTGGGCCGCGGCTCGCATCGCGCTCGGCTGGACGTTCCTGTGGGCGTTCATCGACAAGCTGTTCGGCCTGGGGTTCGCCACCCCGGCGGCCAAGGCCTGGATCAACGGCGGCAGCCCGACCACCGGCTTTTTGAAGGGCACCCAGGAGAACGCGCTGGGCGGGTTCTTCGGCGGTCTGGCCGGTCAGGCGTGGGTGGACTGGCTGTTCATGATCGGTCTGGCCGGGATCGGGATCGCGCTGGTGCTGGGCGCGGGGATGCGCATCGCGGCGGTGAGCGGCGGTCTGCTGCTGGTGCTGATGTGGGCGGCGGAGCTGCCGCTGGACACCAACCCGTTCATGGACGACCACATCGTGTACGCGATCGTGCTGGCCGGGCTGGCGCTGGCCAAGGCCGGCGACACCCTCGGCATCGGCCGCTGGTGGGGCGGCACCGAGCTGGTCCAGCGCTTCCCCTTCCTCCGGTAGTCGATCGGGGCGCCACCCCAGCGGAGTCCGGGAAACGAACGTGACAGACGAAGACTCGAACAGGACCACTACCGCTCACCTCCATCCCCGAGGAGGTGGGCGGTAGTCATGTTCGGGGCCGATGCATCCCCCGCCGCCGGGCGGGGTCTCCCCGGAGGTTTCCGATGAGGCAGCACCTGCTCCTGTGGCGCGCCGACGGCGTGCGCGTGGGCCTGCACTGCTCGGCCATGGTGGTCGTTCCCCTGATCGCGGTGACGCTGAGCGATGTGGTCCTGCCCCACGCCGTCCCCGGCCGGAACCCGGCGCTGTACTGGACGGCGGGCGTCGCGATGACCGCCGCGTTCTGCGCCTCGCTGCTGGCGCACGGCGCCGCCCAGGCCGTGGCCGCCCGGCGCGGTGGCCTGCGGGTCCGGTCGATCACGCTGTGGTTCCTCGGCGCGATCGTCGAGTGCGAGGACGACCCGCCGAACCCCCGGGCCGAGCTGGCGATCGGCGTCGCGGGGCCGCTGGCGGGGCTGGCCGTAACCTCGGTGTTCCTCACGGCCACGTGGCTCGTCGCGACGTTCCTTCCGCCGCCGGGGCTCCGTGCCGCGGCCCTGGCCTGGGCGGCGGCGGTGAACGCGGTGCTGGTCGCGGCCAATCTGCTGCCGGGCGCGCCCTTGGACGGGGGACGGATCCTGCGCGCCGTGGTGTGGTGGCGCCGGCACGATCGTGCGCGGGCCGAGCGAGCGGCGATCAAGGCGGGCCGGGCGCTTGGCCTGGCGCTCATCGTGGCCGGTCTGGCCGGATTGCTCGCCTGGGCGCCGGCGGCCGGGCTGTGGCTGGTCGTGACCGGCTGGGTGCTGGCGAGCGCCGCGTACACGGAGGAGGTGGCGCGCACCCACCGCGAGGCACTCGGCGCGACAACGGTCCGGGACGTGATGACGCGCGTGTCCGCGCCGCACCACGTCGCGCCCGCCCACCTGAGCGTGCGCGACTTCGCCGCGATCCTGGCGGCGGGGTCGGACCGGACGGCGTTCCCGGTGGTCGACGCGACCTCGGCGATGCCGGTCGGCTATGTCACCCTCGGCATGCTCGCCTCGGTGCCATGCGCCCGCCGTACGCAGACCCTGATCGGAGAGGTACGGCGCGACCTGCCCGCCGAACGCGTCGTCCACCCGTCGGAGCCGGCGGCCCGCCTGCTGAGCCTGCGCGCCCTGCCCGGGGTGGGCAGGGCGGGGGACGAACTCGTCGCCGTCGTCGTCGAGGGCAGGGAGGTCGTGGGCATGGTCACCACGGCCGACGTCGATCGGGCACTGGGCCGAGGACCGGAACAGGGTGGGCCGGATCGGGGCGTACCGGAACGAAATGGGCCGGAACGAAGTGGGCCGGAACGAAGTGGGCCGGAACGAAATGGGCCGGAACGAAGTGGGCCGGAACGAAATGGGCCGGAACGAAGTGGGCCGGAACGAAGTGAGCCGGAGCGGGGTGGTTCGGCACAGGGCGCGGAGCGGGCGCTGGGCAGGACGCGGACGGGTGAAGCGTGGACGGGTGGCGCGCGGATGGGTGGGGGTCGGCGGGCAGGTTCGCGCACGGCGTGATCGCCCGGTGCGGGACGGCGGCTCGGCGCGTGCCGCTGCGACGCCGCAGGGACGCAGGTTACGGGTGGGTGCTGATGCGGCGGCCGGAGAGTTCCTGGATGGGCACCACGATGAACTGGCTCCCGAATCGGTCCTCGCCGTCCTGCGCCCAGGGGGCGCCCGGCAGGCGGGCCAGGCGTTCGGTTTCGGCCGGGTCGGTGACGGCGCGGGCGTAGCCGATCGCCGTGACGGACCAGCCGGTTCGCGCGGCAGGGTCGAACTCGTCGGTCTCGAAGGCCACTACGGCGTTGCGGGCGGCCACGGCCAGCTTGGAGCCAAGGGTGGTGCGGATCACCACGTTCCGCCCGTCGAGTACGAAGTTGACCGGCTGTACGGCCGGCAGGGCGTGATCGGTGAAGACCACGCGGCCGATCGGTGTGGAGGCCAGCAGGTCGGCGCACTCGGCCGGGGACAGTACCTGCAGACCTGCCGAGTCGAGTTTCATACCCCCAGATTCACCCGTGTCCGGCGATGCGGGCAGGGACCAAGGTCCTGCTGAGCAGGGCGTTCGGCCTTGAGAGTGGGATTAGATGCTAATGTTACGATTTGAAGAATTCTTCAATTTGCATCATCATGGACGCTGTTGTCATCGCGCTGGGAGAGAACTGAGCCGTGCCCGTTCCCCTTTACCAGGCCAAGGCGGAGTTCTTCCGCACGCTGGGGCACCCGGTCCGCATCCGGGTTCTGGAACTGCTCCAGGACGGCCCGCTTCCCGTGCGCGACCTGCTCGCCGAGATCGAGATCGAGGCGTCCAACCTGTCGCAGCAGCTCGCCGTGCTGCGCCGGGCCGGCATCGTCACCGCGACACGCGAGGGATCGACGGTGGTGTACGCGCTCAGCAGCGGAGACGTGGCCGAGCTGCTGCGCACCGCGCGGCGCATCCTGAGCGACATGATCGTCGGCCAGGAGGAGCTGCTGGCCGAGCTGCGCGCGGCCGGCATCGGCCAGGCGGCGGACGCCGGGCAGCCCGTCGAGGGCGGCCGGGCTCAGGGCCGGGACATCGGCCGGGAGCCGGGGCCGGACGCCGGGGAGCGGCCTGACAACGGGAAACCGAAACAGGGGTAATCCTGATGATCCATATTGGCTCGGGGGATGCGACACCGTGGTAAGCTTGTGGCAGAAGATCATAAAGACCGGCAGGGTGGCCGAACCGCCACCTCCACGTAACAAGGATTCAGGCGATCGGCCCCCGGCGGCCGCCGAACTCGGCGGATCGGTGCAGATCCGGCACGTGGACGCCGGCTCGTGCAACGGCTGTGAGCTGGAGATCGCCTCGGCGTTCGGCCCGGTGTACGACGGCGAGCGGTACGGCGCGCGCCTGGTCGCCTCACCTCGGCACGCCGACGCCCTGATGGTGACCGGCCCGGTGACCCGCAACATGGAGACGGCGCTGCGCCGCACCTACGAGGCCGTGCCGCGCCCTCGCCTGGTGATCGCGCTGGGCGACTGCGCACGGAACTGCGGCGTCTTCGCGGGCGCTTACGGCGTGACCGGGGCGGTGGGGGATGTCGTCCCGGTGGACGTCGAGGTGCCCGGCTGCCCGCCTCCGCCGGAGGCGATCGTGTCCGCTTTGCGTGGACTGACCGGGCGATGACCGGCACGATCACAGGGGCGATCGACGCGGTGGTGCGAATCGACGCCCCCGACCTCGCGTTGCCGGGTTCCGGCGCGGCGCGGCTCGGCCTGACCGGTTCCGCCGCACCGGCCCTCGCCACAACCGGCGTGACCGGCGCGGCCTTCGTGCTCGCGCTCGCCCTCTGCCTGGCCGCCGCACTCGCCGCCCTCGGCCTGCCCCGCCGCGCCCGCCCGGCCGCCGCCGGGGTCCTCACCGCCGTCGCGGGCGCGGCCGCCATCGTCTCGGGCGTGTCGGCGGTCACGGGTGAGCGCTGGTCGGCGTGGCTGCCCGACCTGCTCCCGCTGTTCGGCGTGCGCCTCGCCCTCGACCCGCTCGGCGGGGTGTTCCTCGCGGTCACCGGCGCGGTCGCGGTCTGCGCGGCGATCTACGGCATCGGCTACACCCGGCACGGCCTGTCCGGCCGGGGCGTGCAGGCCGCGCTGCCGCTGTTCGTCGCGGCGATGCTGCTCGTCCCGGCCGCCGCGAGCGTGAGCACGTTCCTGGTCGCCTGGGAGCTGATGGCGATCACCTCGCTGCTGCTCGTCGTCGCCGAGCACCACCGCCGCGCGGCCGTCGGCGAGGCCGGGGTCTGGTACGCGGTCATGACCCACCTCGGCTTCGCGGTGATCCTCGCCGGGCTCGCCGCCCTCGCCGCGATGGCCGGCGGCGACGCCTTCGACCACATCCGGGACGCGACGCCGCCCCCCGCCGCGACGCTGGTCTTCCTGGCGACGTTCGCCGGATTCGCCGCCAAGGCGGGCATCGTGCCGCTGCACGTGTGGCTGCCGCGGGCCCACCCGGAGGCCCCGAGCCAGGTGTCGGCGCTGATGAGCGCCGCCATGGTCAACATGGGCGTGTACGGCATCGTCCGGGTCGGCCTCGACCTGCTGGGCGGCGGCCCCGCCTGGTGGTGGCTGCTCGTGCTCGGCGCGGGCGCGCTGTCGGCCCTGTACGGCATCCTGCAGGCCGCGGTCGCCTCCGACGTCAAGCGGCTGCTCGGCCACTCCACCACCGAGAACATGGGCCTGGTGCTGATCGGCGTCGGCGCGGCCGGGTTCTTCGCCGCGTCCGGCTCGCGCGCCCTGGCCGCGCTCGCGCTCGTCGCCGCGCTGCTGCACGTGATCAACCACGCGGCGTTCAAGACCCTGCTGTTCCTCGCCGCCGGATCGGTGCTGCACGCCACCGGCACCCGCGACCTCGACGCCCTCGGCGGGCTGCGCGAGCGCATGCCGTACACGACGGGGCTGTTCGCGCTCGGCGCGCTCGCCGCCTCGGCGCTGCCGCCCGGCAACGGCTTCGTCAGCGAGTGGCTGTTGCTGCAGAGCCTGGTGAACTCGCTGCCCGAGGGCGGGGTGACCCGCGCGGTCACGATGCCGCTCGCCGTCGGCGTGATCGCGTTGTCGGCGGGGCTCGCGATCGCCACGTTCGTCAAGGCGTTCGGCGTCGGCTTCCTGGCCCGGCCGCGCGGCGACGGGGCCGCGAAGGCGCACGAGAGCCCGCCGACGATGCTCGGCGGCATGCTGCTCGCGGGCGCGGCGTGCGTGGCCCTGGCGCTCGGGCCGACCCTGCTGCTGCCGGGCCTGTCGCAGGCCGCCGGGGGCGTCTTCGGCGCGCCCGCGACGGTTGGCGGGGAGGTGACGGCCGCCGAGGAGGTGACGCTGCGCCTGAACGGCATCGCGAGCACGATCTCGCCGCTGCTGATCACGGCCTGGCTGGTGGCCGGAGTCGTCCTCGTCCTGGCCCTGCTGCGCGCGTTCGCGGCCCGCCGCGCCCGCCGGGCCGCCCGGCTGTGGGACTGCGGCGCCGGGCCGATGACGGCGCGCATGGAGTACACGGCGACCTCGTTCGCCGAACCGCTCGGCCGCGTCTTCGACGACGTGCTCGAACCCGAAAGCGACATCGACGTGACCCCGTTGAAGGAGTCGGCCTACCTGGTGGAGCGGGTGCGGTTCCACGCCCGCGTCCCCGACCGGGTGGAGCGGCGGCTGTACGAGCCCGTGCTCGCCGCCGTCGCCGCCGTGGGCCGGGCCGCGCCGCGGCTCGCGAACGGCAGCGTGCACCGCTACCTCGCCTACGGCTTCTACGCCCTCACCGGAACGCTCATCCTGCTGGCGGTGCTCACATGATCGGGGCGATCCTCCAGGTGGTCCTCGTCGTCGCCGGCGCGCCGCTGCTGGTCGGCGTGATGCGGCAGGTCCGCGCCCGGCTGGAGGGCCGGGCCGGGGCGGGCGTCCTGCAGCCCTGGCGCGACCTGCGCAAGCTGCTGCGCAAGGAGCCGATCGCGCCGCACGGCACCGGCTGGGTGTTCCGGCTCGCGCCGCTGCTGCTCGCCGGGACCGCGCTCGTCGTGACGGCCGTCGTCCCGCTGATCACCACGGCCTCGCCGCTCGACGGGGTGGCCGACCTGTTCGCGGTGACCGCGCTGCTCGCGCTCGGCTCGGTCGCCCTCGCGCTGGCCGGGCTCGACACCGGCACCGCGTTCGGCGGCATGGGGGCCAGCCGCGAGGTGACCGTGCTCGCGCTGGTCGAGCCGACGATCCTGCTGTCGGTGTTCGCGCTGTCGGTGCGGGTCGGGTCCACCAACCTGGGGGCGATCGTCACCTCCACGGTGGACGACCCGCTCGCGGTGATCTCGCCGGTGAGCGTGCTCGCCGCCGTCGCCCTCGCGGTGGTCACCATCGCCGAGACCGGCCGCGTCCCGGTGGACAACCCGTCCACGCACCTGGAACTCACCATGATCCACGAGGCGATGGTGCTGGAGTACGCCGGGCCCGACCTGGCGCTGATCGAGTGGGCGTCGGCGATCCGGCTGACCGTGCTGCTCGGCCTGCTCAGCAGCCTGTTCGCGCCCTGGGGCATCGCCGGGGCCGAGGCGGGGGCGCTCGCGCTGCTCGTCGCCGTGGTCGCGCTCGCGGTCAAGGTCGGCCTGCTCGGCGCGCTGCTCGCGGCCGGCGAGGTGTTCATGGCCAAGCTGCGCCTGTTCCGCATCCCGGAGTTGCTCGCCGGGTCCTTCCTGATGGCGCTGCTCGCCGTCGCGGCCTCCTTCTTCCTGGCATGAGGTGCCTTTCATGATCGTTTGCAAGCCGAGCGTGAGGCCGGCATGAGCGAACCGACCTATGTGCAGTTTCTCGACCTGGCCTGCGGGGCGTTCCTGCTCGCCGGGGTGCTGGTGTTGTGGCGGCGCGACCTGACCGCGATCGTGCGGCTGTTCGCGGCGCAGGGGCTGGCGCTCACCGCCATCGTCGTCGTGCTCGGGGTACGGCAGGGCTCCACCGAGCTGATCGTCGTCGGCGTGGCCCTGGCCGGGCTGCGGGCGGGGCTGCTGCCGTACCTGATCCTGCGGGCGCTGCCCGGGAAGAACGGGTCCGAGCCCGACGCGTGGGGCGTGCCCGGCGGCGGGGAGGCGCGGGAGACGCGGCCCGTGGTGAACGTGGCGACCTCGCTGGTGGCGGCGGCCGTTTTCGCGCTGATCGCCTACGCGGTGTCGCAGCCGCTGATCCGGCTCGCGCCCTCGCCCGCCGCGCAGGCCGTGCCGGTGGCGCTGACCGTGCTGCTGGCCGGCTTCTTCGTGCTGGTGACGCGGCGGCGGGCGCTGTCGCAGGTGGTCGGCTTCCTGCTGATCGACAACGCGATCACGGCGACGGCGTTCCTCACCACGAACGGGGTGCCGCTCGTGGTCGAGCTGGGCGTGTCGCTCGACGTCCTGCTCGCCGTGCTGGTGCTGCGGGTGCTCGCCACGCGCATGCGCGTCGCCTTCGGCGGAACCGACCTCGACGAGTTGCGGGAGCTGCACGACTGATGGACCACCAGATGCTGGTGCTGGCGCCCGTGGGGCTGCCGGCGGTCGCGGCGGTCGGGTACGCCGTGTTCGGATGGCGGCGGGTGATCGCCTGGCTGGGGGCGGTCGCGGCGGCCGGGCTGCTCGCGGCCGCGGTCGCGCTCGCCGTGACGACCACCCGCGAGGGGCGGGCGCTGACGGCGCTCGGCGGGCTGCTGCGGGCGGACGCGCTGAGCGCGTTCATGCTCATCGTGATCGGGGCGGTGGCGCTGGCGGCGATGCTCGCCAGCCCGTCGTACCTCGCCGCCGAGCTGGCGGCGCGGCACACCGGCCCGCGGGCCACCCGCAGGTACGGGGTGTTCACCCAGGGGTTCGTGGCCGCGATGGCGCTGGCGGTGCTCGCGGCGAACCTCGGCGTGCTGTGGGTGGCGGTGGAGGCCACGACGATCCTGACCGCGTTCCTCGTGGGGCATCGCCGTACGCGCAAGGCGACCGAGGCCGCCTGGAAGTACGTGGTGATCTGCTCGGTGGGGATCGCGCTCGCGCTGCTCGGGCTGGTGCTCGCGCACTACGCGGCGCTGCACGCGCGCGTGCCCGAGGCGGGGGCGCTGGACTGGGCGATCCTGTCCGCGCACGCCGCCGAGCTGGATCCGGGCGTGATGCGGATCGCGGTCGCGCTGCTCGTGCTCGGCTTCGGCACCAAGGCGGGGCTCGCGCCGATGCACGCCTGGCTGCCAGACGCGCACAGCCAGGCGCCCGCGCCGGTGTCGGCGCTCATGTCGGGGGTGCTGCTGTCGGTGGCGTTCTACGCCATCCTGCGCGTCAAGGTGATCGCGGACGTGGCGCTCGGCGTGGGCTTCACCCGGACGCTGCTGGTCGTGGTCGCGCTCGCCTCGCTCGCGGTGTCGGCGGCGCTGCTGCTGGCCCAGCGGGACTACAAGCGGTTGCTCGCCTACTCCAGCATCGAGCACATGGGGCTGGTCGCGCTCGGCGCGGCGATCGGCACCCGGCTCGCGATGGCCGCCGTCCTGCTGCACGTGCTCGGGCACGGCCTCGGCAAGTCGGCCTTGTTCCTCTCCTCCGGCTACATCCAGCAGGGCGTGGGAAGCAGCCGGATCGCGGCCGTGCGCGGGCTGGCACGCCGCGCGCCGCTGGTGGCCGGGGCGTTCGCGCTCGGGCTGCTCGCGCTGCTCGGGATGCCGCCGTTCAGCCTGTTCGCCAGCGAGGTCGGGATCGTCCGGGCCGGGTTCGACGCCGGGCTCGGCTGGGCGGTGGCGGCGGCGCTCGTGCTCATGCTGGTGATCGTGGCCGCGGTGCTCGGCCGGGCCCGGGGGATGCTGCTCGGGCCGCCCGCCGCCGACACGGGTGGCGGTTCCGGCGGCGGCGGGGACCGCGCTGCGGCGGCCGTGCGGTTCCCGGTCACCGCGGCCGCGCCGATCGTGGTCGGGCTGGCCGCCTGCGCGGCCATCGGCGTCGCGGCCGGGCCGCTGGTGACGCTGCTGGAGACCGCCGCCGAGCTGACGGGAGCCGTGCGATGACGACGTACCACACCCCTGCGGGCGATTCCGTGGGCGCCGATCGCCCCGAGGTCGGCGGCGGCCCCGCGCCCGCCTCGGCCCGCCCCGACCGCCCCGTACGGCAGGTGCGGGACGTCTCGCCCGGCGCGCTCGCCGGGGAGGTGGGCGCGCTGCTGGAGTCGGGACACCGGCTGGCGCTGGTCGCCGCCCACGAGGACCCCGGCGCGATGCGCGTGGTGTACCTGTTCACGGCGGGCGGGCCGGACCGGCGCACCGAGCTGCACGTGCGACTCGACCCGAACGAACCGGCGCTCCCCAGCCTGGCGGCGCTGTCGTTCCCGGCCGGGCGTTTCGAGCGCGAGATGCGTGACCTGTACGGTATCGTCCCCGAGAATCACCCGCTGCCCCGGCGGCTCGTGCGCCACCACCACTGGCCGCGCGGCTGGTACCCCATGCGCGCCGACGCGGGGCCGCCGCCGGAGTTCGGCGACCCGGAGGGGCCGTTCCCGTTCGTCACCGTGGAGGGGCCGGGCGTCTACGAGATCCCGGTCGGGCCGGTGCACGCCGGGCTGATCGAGCCGGGGCACTTCCGCTTCTCCGTGGTCGGGGAGACCATCCTGAAGCTGAAGGCGCGGCTGTGGTTCGTGCACAAGGGCATCGAGCGGCTGTTCGGCGGCCGCACCGTGCCGGAGGGGCTGGCGCTCGCCGAGCGGATCAGCGGCGACACCACGGTCGGGCACGCGATCGCGTACTGCCAGGCCGTCGAGGAGGCCCTCGGCTGCGAGGTGCCGGAGCGGGCGCTGCGCGAGCGGGCCGTGCTGCTGGAGCTGGAGCGGCTTTACAACCACGTCACCGACCTCGGGGCGCTGTGCAACGATGTCGCGCACGGCATCCTGCACGCGCACGCCGGGCGGGTGCGGGAGCGGCTCATGCGGATCAACGCCGAGGTGGCCGGGCACCGGCTGCTGCGCGGCGGGGTCGTGCCGGGCGGGTCCGAGCTGCGCGACCTGCCCGACCGGCGGGCACTGGAGGAGATCGCCGCCGACGTCGCCGAGATCGCCGAGCTGGCGCTCGGGCACACCGTCGTCGCCGACCGCTTCACCGGCACCGCGATCCTGAGCCCCGAGGCCGCCCGGGACCTGGGCGCGCTGGGGTACGTGGCGCGGGCGAGCGGCCTCGCCGCCGACGCGCGGGCCGACCACCCCTTCGTCAACCTGCGGGGGTTCACGCCGGTCACCGCCGAGGGCGGGGATGTGCTGGGCCGGTTCCAGGTGCGCGCCGGGGAGTTCGCCGCCTCCGTGCGTCTGATCGTCGCGCTGGTGGACGAGCTCGCCGCCGGGTCGTGGCGGCCGGGGCCGGTCACCAGGCCCCTGACCGCGGGGGCGCGGGACGCGGACGGCGCTCCCCGGTCGGGCGTCGGGCTCGTCGAGGGCTGGCGGGGGACGATCGCCCACCGCGCGGAGCTCGCCGCCGACGGCACGCTGTCGCGGGTCAAGGTCGTCGATCCGTCGTTCTTCAACTGGCCCGCGTTGCCGGTGGCCCTGGCCGGGGCGATCGTCCCGGACTTCCCCCTGGTCAACAAGAGCTTCAACCTCTCCTACGCCGGCAACGACCTGTGAGTCCGTACGGCGGGTCGGTCTCGGGAGCTGGAAGCGTGATTTATAGGCCTTTATCCCACTATGGGACTATAGTCCCATTGATTGATGACCTTCGCACCGCCGACCCGGCGTCCCCGCCCGTTACGGTGCCTAGCGGCGAGGGACGTGCGGGAACCGGCTCCGTCGCCTGCCGAAGGGGTGATCTCCTGATGGTCTTCGCCGCGCAATCGCCTGCCCGTGGAGCGCGGCCGTGACCTGGTGGGCGGTCGTCCGGTTCCTGCACGTCGTCTCGGCGGCCCTGTGGGTCGGCGGACAGCTCACCGTGTCGCTGGTGCTGATGCCGCTGGCCCGGCGACTGCTGGACACCGACCCCAGGGCCGCGCTGATGAAGGCGGTGGGAAAGCGCTTCGGCGTGTTCACCGCCGCGTTCTTCCTGCCCGTGCAGATCGCCACCGGCGTCGCCATCGCCTGGCACAAGGGCGTCACCCTCGCCTCGCTCGCCGAGCCCGGCTACGGCCGCCTGCTCGCCGCCAAGCTCGCGCTCTTCGTCCTGGTGATGATCGCCGCCGCCCTGCACGGCTGGGGCACCACCGCCGGCCGCCCCGGCTTCGCGCGCAGCATGGCCGTCGCCTCCCTCGTGGGCTCGGTCGGCGTCGTGCTGCTCGCCACCGGCCTCCCGGCGACCTGACCGAACCGCGCCGTATACGCCGTATACAAGGTCCAGCTTCACCCTGTCGTACGCGGGCAACGACCTGTGAGCGTGGTACGCCCGCGCCCGGCGGACTCAGAGCTCCACGCCGAACCCGTCGAACGCCGGGGTGAAGTTTTCTATCCGCACGGGCGCGGCGTACAGGTCCGCGGTCAGCTCACGCCAGCGCCGCAAGCCCTCCGATGCGCGGAAACGGACCAGGTGGTCGTCGAGGGTGCGCCAGCGGACCAGCATGATGTACTGGTCCGCCGACTCGACGGACTTGCGTAGCTGCATGCCGGCGCAGCCCCCCGCCTCCTCGAAGATCGTGCGGCCCTGGTCGGCGGCGAGCTTGAGAAACTCCTCGTCCCGGCCGGGTTTGAGGGTGATGCGGGCGATCTCCAGGATCATCTGTCGCTCCGATGGCGCGTCGGGTCAGGGGAATCGGGTCGTGCGCGATCAGTCGGCGGGCAGCACGCGGCACAGCAGCGCCTTCAGCGGACTGGAGCCGAGAATGGGATCGCACTGGTCGAGATCGTCGTCGATCAGCACGTTCGCGCACACGTGGAAAATGTCGTGATCGGGGCCGGGGGCTTCGGGCCGCCACCAGCCGTGCGGGATCGAGACCACCTGCGGGTGCGTCGTCGTGGTGCAGCGCACCCGCATCCGCAGCCGTCCGGCCGGGGTCTCCACCCACGCCCGCCCTTTGTGCACCAGCCCGTACCGCGCGGCCGTGTCCTCGTGGATCTCCAGGACGGGTTCGCGTTGCAGCCTGCGCAGCGTGGGCAGCGGATGCCCGTTGGAGTTCCAGTACATGGGCTGCCGGACGCCCGTGCTGAGGATCAGCGGGTAGTCCGCGTGCAGGTCCGGCGTCGACACCGGGCTCCGCGCCGGCTCGACGTGGCTCGGCAGCGGGTCGTACCCCCAGCGTTCGAGCGTGGTCGACCACAATTCGAACTTGCCGGTGGGCGTGCCGAAGCCGTCCTGCTCGTACTTGCGGTAGCGCAGCGGCTCGACGACGAGGTCGTCCCGCGCCTTCAACTCCTCCCAGGTCATGCCGGTGGGCGCGAGCGCCTCGTCGGCGAACGCGGTCAGCGAGGGGAAATGCTCCGCCATGCCCAGCTCGTGCGCGAGGTCGATCAAGAACTCCCAGTCGGAGCGCCGTTCGCCGATCCGGACGGCGGTCCGCGTCGCGGTGTCGATGAGCGTGCCGTCCGGCGCCTTGATGTGCATGTACAGGCGCGGGTCGTCCCGCTCCAGGTTGCTCGCCGCGGGCAGGACGACGTCGGCGAGTTCCGCCGTGGGCGTCATGAAGATCTCGCTCACGACGAGGAGATCCAGTTTCCGGAGCGCGGCCGTCACCGACGCGGTGTCCGGGTAGCAGACGGCGGGGTTGTTGCCGAGCACGAGCATGCCCTTCACCGGGTACGGCTCGCCGGTCAGGATGGCCCGGAACACCGACGGGGGGTGGGCGTACACGGTCGGCCGTTGGGTGAGCGCCTTGAACCGGTCCGCCCCCAGCCGCTTGGCGGCCTGCTCCGCCGGGAGCAGATCCCAGCGTTCGGTGTCGGCCAGCCGCGGCTGCGGCCAGTACACGTTGCCGCCGGGCACGTCGAGGTTCCCGGTCAGGCCCATGAGCGAATGGATGGCGCGGTTCGACTGGACGGCGTTGCGGCCGATGTGGTCGGCCCCCGTCCCCCAGGCGATCGCGGCGGGCTTGACCTGCGCGTATACGCGGGCCGCCGCCCTGATCGCCGCGGGATCGCACCAGGTGATCTCGGCGACGCGTTCGGGCGTGTACCAGGCGGCCCGTTCGGCGAGCCGGTCGAAGCCGTGGCACCAGTTCTCGACGAAGTCCCGGTCGTACAGCTCCTCGGAGATGATGACGTTCATCCAGCCGAGCGCCATCGCGGCGTCCGTGCCCGGCCGCAGCGGCAGCCAGATGTCGCCGTCGCCGGACGCGGACGGCTTGCGCGGGTCGACGATGATGTTGAACGGGTCGTCCCGCAGCGCGTCGGTCATCGGCGTGTGGCCGATCGAGCCGTGGTCGTTGCTGATCCGCTTCTGCGAGCCCCATTCGACGACGCACCCGGGCCTGCCGAAGAAGTCGGCGATCGCGACGGTGTCCCAGATGCGGCCGCTGTGGACGCCGCTGGAGGTGAGCGAGCAGGCGGCGACGCGCGGGCCGTAGCAGTAGTAGTTGATGGAGGCGATGTTCGGCGTGCCGAACGCGTTCGCGAAACGGGTGACGATCTGGTTGTTGTTCATCGACACGCCCCGCGCGAACACGATCGACTCCGCGCCGTGCTCGTCGCGCAGCCGCCGCAGCTGAGCCGCGATGAACGCGATCGCCTCGGCCCAGGAGACTCGCCGCCACCGGCCTTCACCCTTGGCTCCGGCGCGGATCATGGGGTGTTCGACGCGTTCCGGCCCGTAGATCTGCTCAACGGACGCCTTGCCCGCCTTGACGCAGAGCTTGCCCCGGTTGACCGGATGGTCCGGGTCGCCGACGACCTTCTCCACGACGCCATCGCGCACGGTGGCGATGGTGCCGCAGCCGCCGTGGCACATCCTGCACGTGGACCGTACCTCCACCGGCGGCGCGGCGGCGTCCACGGGGTTGACGGACGCGGGGTTGACGGACGCGGGGTTGACGGGCGCGGTCATTGCAGGCCGAGTCCTTGCCGGAACAGCCGCGTCTCCTCCTTGGCGGCCTCGGCGTGGCCGTCCGCGCCGGGCAGCCCGTCGAAGAACATGTCGATGGCCTGGTCGCCGAGCGGCACCCACTTCTCCGCCCACCCCCGCAGCGTGTCGAGGTTGGACGGCTCGCCGTCGACGAGGAACCGGATCAGGGCGCGGGTCCACCGCTTGGACCGCTCGCCGTCGATGCCCTGGGCGTCGGCGAGCAGGCCGGTGAGCGTGTCGCCGTGCCCGCGGCCGACGTCGCCGAACTGGCGCAGCATGGCGTCGGTGGCCGGTTTGGCGAAGACGTTGAGCACGACGAACTGCTCGCTGAAATCCCACGTCACCAGCATCCGCTCGACGAGCTCCACGAATCCCCGCCAGTGCGGGGAGGACTCCCAGTGCCGCCGCTCGGTTGCGCCGAACCCGGCGTCCGGATGGGTTTTGCGCAGTTCGGCGGTGCGGTAGGCGATGCGCGACACCCAGCGCAGCTGGTCGCCCGCCTGGAACATCAGGCAGTTGGCGACGGTGCTGCTCGGGGCGAGCGCCACCAGGTAGTTGGACGACATCTGCAACGCGTGGATCAGGTAGCGGCCCGGCGTGTGGCGGGCGGCGAGCTGTGCCACCCATTCGGCGGGCAGCCCGAAGTCGTGGTCGTTGCGGGAGTGCTCGTCCAGCAGGCCGTCCACGTACGACTCCTGGCCGTCCTGGATCGTGGTGTACGTCCGGTAGATGAGCTGGTCGGGGTCGCGGAAGGCGTTCCAGTCGGGGTGCGTGAGCCCGGTCTGCTCACGGTTGCGGATGAACCACTGGGAGACCGGGATGGAGGGGCTCATCGTGAAGGGGGCCGCGGGGTTCCGGCGGGTCCACAGCAGGTCGGTCGACACGACCTCGTACTCGGTCGGTCGGCGCCGGTTCTTCGCCAGGTGGCTCCACGTCCTCAGCGGCTTGAGGGAAGCGGCGTCCGTCGTCATCGGGTCTCACCCCCGTCGGGCGTACGCGCGTCTTTCTTGAAGTACCAGCGGGCGCTCTCCTCGGTGAGCGCGATCATGCCGGAGTATCCGGCCATGAGGAGCTCGATCTCCTGCATGCGGAAGGGCCGGCCGAGGGCGCGCTCGGCCGTCTCGCGCCGCAGCAGCAGCCCGTCCTCGCCCTCGATGCGGAGGTAGCCGCCGTGATCCTGGATGAGCAGTTCGCTGCCGGGGTTGTCCTCGCGGAGGGCCTCGATCACGGCGTCGGTGGTGTCCCCGCTGCGCAGCAGGGGCCCGGCGGTGCGCCGCCGTGCCGGGTTGGTCGGTGAAGGCACGAGTGCTCCTAAGATCTCGACGAGACCGGGACGATCCCGTCGACGGACACGAGGATCCGCCCGTCGATCACCTTCGTCGGGTAGACGGCGAGGGCGGCGTGCGACGGGTTGATGCCGCAGCCGGTCACGACGTTCATCTCCCACAGGTGCATGGGGCAGGTGAGTTTCTCGCCCGCCAGGTCGGCGTCGGCGAGCGACACCTTCTGGTGCGGGCACTTGTCCTGGACGGCGGTGACGACGCCGTCCTCGGTGTGGACGAGAAGGACCCGGGTTCCGGCGACCTCGACGAGCCGGGTCTCCCCGGCCCACAGGTCGTCGAGGTCGCACACGTCGTGGAAGCCGCTCAGATCGGTGCCCGTACCGATGCCCGTATCGATGCCCGTACCGATGCCCGTACCGATGCCCGTACCGATGTCCGTGCCGATGTCCGTGCCGATGTCCGTGTTCGTCATTTCCTCACCCCTCGCGGGTGGCGTACACGTCGACGCAGTCGAAGTGCCGCAGCCCCGCTTCGGCGACGGTGAGATCCGGCGGCAGCGGCGGCGCCGAATCGTCCGGAGTGGTACGGCGCAGCCGCAGGGTCATGCCCGGCTCCGGCCGCCGCACGTACCGGTCCACGGTCAGCTCGGCCGCGGCCTCGATCACCTGCGCGATCGTGTAGTCCGGGGCGACGTCGACCACCCGGACGCACAGGTCGGCCTCGAACCGTCCCAGCAGCGCGAGACGCGACGTCATCCGAGTGCCCCTTCCCGCGTACGCTCCCGGGCCCAGGCGTAGTCGTGCGCGTCCCCGCCGCCCTCGCTGATGACGCCGATCCCCATGTACGCCAGCAGGTTCTCCGGCGTCGGCGGGTCGATGACGCCGTTGTAGAGGCGGTCGACGA
Source organism: Thermopolyspora sp. NPDC052614 (assembly GCF_040678635.1). Lineage (NCBI taxonomy): Bacteria > Bacillati > Actinomycetota > Actinomycetes > Streptosporangiales > Streptosporangiaceae > Thermopolyspora > Thermopolyspora sp. NPDC052614. The sequence goes on along the minus strand of NZ_JBFATZ010000003.1, from coordinate 314,221 downwards.
TCGAGTCGAAGTCGGCGTACCGGGCCGGTTCCAGGCCGAAGATCCATTCGCACACGGGCGAGCAGAAGTTGTGCCTGCGCCCCTCCCGCTCGATCTGCCGCACCCGCGCGCCGGGACCGGCGATCGCCGTTTGGCAGGTCGTGCACAGCGCCGGCATGCCGATCGCCTGCGTCAGGTGCTCGTTCCCGCCGGCGACGTTCTCCGCCACCATGTCCCAGAACGGCCCGTAGGCGGCGTTCCACCCGGGATACTTCTCCTCCAGCCACGCGCGCTCCTCCGGGCCGACCCCGCCCGTCGGATTCCAGAAGACGCTGTCGCGCCACGACCAGAACACGGCCTGGGCGGTGTGGTGGGCCGTCTCGATCTCGCCGAGGAAGTGGTCCCAGTACCACGGCAGGTCGAGCCCGGCGTCCTGAAGCTGCTCGGCGAACTGCACGTTCACGAACTCGTGCATGTACTCCTTGAACGACTGGTCCCGTTTCTCCAGCGGGAACCAGTAGTCCATCGGCACCCCCGTCAGCAGCACGAACGTCCGCCACACCCGCCAGAAGGCCACGTCGACGATCTGCTGCACCTCCTGTTTGCGGCCGTTGCGCAGCAGGATCTCGATCAGCGGCGTGGCGATCTGGGCGTGCCGGGACTCGTCCGACTGGATGCTGGTGATGAGGTTGGAGAAGGTGTAGTCGCCCATGTTCGCCGCGTCGGCCGACAGGCCGATCATCTGCACGTTCGTCAGCCCGGTCTCGAATGCGAAGTTCAGCATGATCGATGTGGTGACGGCGTCGCGGGTGAGCATCACGTCCTCGTTGGCGTGGTTGGCCGCGACCACGGACCAGTTGTCCGTCTGATGGGCGCGATGCGTCCAGTCGAACTGCCGGTCCAGCGAGACGAGCTGGTGCGGGAAGCTGAGCTGGATCTGGCCGTGCCTGCACTCGTCGAGCACGCCGAACGTCGCCATGTTGCGCATCCCGGGGGCCTTCCCGAAGCGCGCCATGCGGGCCATGGCGAACGCCGTCTGATACTCGTTGACGGCCATCATCCCGTAGTGCATCTTCAGCAGGCTCAGGTACGCCGGGTCGGCGGTCTCGTAGTACTTCGACCGCTGAAGGGCGGCCTTGACCGAGTACGCCCCGGAGTCCTTCTCCCGCTGGATGCCGACGTACTCCCGGTAGGAGACCTTGTACGGCTCGTCGTAGGACTCCCACTCCTTCATCGGCAGCCCGAAGCCGCCGCTCATCTCCGGGGGAAACAGGTCGTCCTCGGTGACGAAGACGGGCGTCCAGTTGGTCTCGCGCGCGAGGTCGTACCATTCATGGCGTTCGAGCAGACCCACGGTCGATGTCCTTTCTCACGGTCATATCAACTGGAGGGCGACGCTGAAGGCGAGCAGCAGCGCCGAGGCGACCAGCACCCAGTTCAGGCGCCGGGTCCGGACGAACGAGGCGACGGCGATGATCGCGAACCCGGCGAGCATCGCCCGGTCGATCGTGAACGTCGCCACCGTGATCAGCGCCATGGCGATGACCGCCGCGCTCTCCGCCCGCGTGAAGCCGGCGAACTGCGCCCGCGTCGGCCACAGCCGCACCCCCACGTACGCCAGGACGCCGGCGGTCGCCGCCACCGGGACGTACTGGACGAGCGGGAACGCGACGAAGGTGACGGCCATCAGCAGCCCCGCGACCACGGCGGTGAGCCCGGTGCGCGCGCCCATGCCGATGCCGACGGCGCTTTCCACGAACGCCACCACGCTCGTCGTGCCGAGCCCGGCCGCGCCCGCGGTGCCCGTCCCGTCCACCAGCAGGGCCTGGCGGCGGCGGGTCAGCTTGCCGTTGTCGAGGACCGAGGTGTTGAGGGTGAGGCCGATCAGCTTGGCGATGCTGCCGTAGAAGTCGAGGATGAACAGCACGAGGATGACGCTGATCGCGCGCGGGTCGAACAGGACCGTCAGGTCGAACGCGAAGACGCCCTGGAACATCTCCGACGACAGGCTCGGCGCCGCGGCCTCCGTGGGGGTGACGCCAAGCCACCCGTTCGCTGCGCAGAGCTGGTACAGGCCCGAGGTCAGCAGGATGGTGAGCAGCAGCGCGCCCGGCACCTTGAGGCGGGTGAGCGCGAGCGCGAACGCCAGGCTCACATAGAGGGCGAGGGCCGATGGCGACACGAAGCTGCCGATGCCGGAGACGGTCACCTTGCCGTAGCTGACGATGCCGCTCACGACCAGGGCGACGAGCACGATGAACACGCCGACGGTGCAGGAAAGACCGACCTTCAGCGACTCGGGTATGCCGTCGATGATGCGTTCGCGCAGGTTCGTGAGCGTCGCGACGACCATGAGCACGCCCGACCAGAAGACCATGCCGAGCGCGGACTGCCAGGCGAAGCCGAGCGTGCCGACGGCGAAGAAGGCGACGTAGGAGTTCATCTCCAGGCCGGTGGACACCACGAACGGCAGGCGCGCCCACAGGCCCATCGCCAGCGTCGCCACCGCCGAGATGACGATCGTGGCGAACAGGGAGACGCTGGTGTTGATGCCGGCCTCGGCGAGGACGGCCGGGTTGACCACGAAGATGTAGGAGAGCGCCAGGTATGTGGAGGCGCCGGCGAGGATCTCGGTCCTGAAGTTCGACCCTTTCGCGGTGACCTGGAAGTACCGGTCGACCCAGTGGCCGAGCGGGGTCCGTTTGGGGGCGGACTCGACGCCGTCGAGCAGGCCGGACAGCGCGGAGGCGTCGTCGGGGACGGTGGGGGACGAGGTGGGGGACGAGGTGGCGGGATTCTCGGGTGGCGAACTCATTGCTACTCCTCGAGAACGAACTCGAAAGGGCCGGTGGAATTTCGTCGAAGGTCGCGACGTGACACGTCGCCTTCCGGTGGGCGATCTCGCTGCGGCCGCGTCGTCGCCCGGTTCCCTCGCCCGGCGTCCCTCGCCTCGCCGCGCGTGCCGCGTCCCCGGTCATTCGCCACCACGGGGAGCGGCCTTCTCGTGTTGTCTAGCCTTGCCTTTTCGGGTGTCTTCCCAGCTCATCGCCATGATTTCTGGGAGACGGTATACCAGATTTCGGGGTAGTTCCGGAGATTAGGCGGCGTGTGTTGCGCCGGTTCTCTCGGTCCGTAACCGGCAGATGACGGCGGACGGCGCGGGTTACCGGGCCGTTTCGGGCGTTTTTCGGGCCGTGCGAAAAGAGAGTGAGGGATCCGGGCTCAGGGCGCGGAGTCGGCGGCGGAGGGGTCCTCGCCGAACAGCACGCGCAGCGCCGTCGCCCGGCTGCTCGCGACGTGCTCGACGGCGACGGTCCCCGCCTTCACCGGGTCGCCGGAGGCGATCGCCTCGTAGAGCCGGTCGTGCTCGGCGCACAGCCGGTCCGGGTCGTCGACCTGGCGGAACAGCCAGTCCAGCCGGCCGCGCAGCGGTTCGAGGATCGTGCCGAGCAGGCTGTTGCGGGCGACCGCCGTGATCTCGTCGTGGAAGGCCACGTTGGCGTCGCCGAACTGGTCGAACCGGCCCGCGTCCGCGGCGCGGCGCGCCTTCTCCAGGTGCCGTTTCATCCGCCGCAGGTCGGCGGGGGTGACGTGCTGGGCGGCGCGGCGGGCCGTCAGCGCCTCAAGCGACTCCCGCACGTCGAACAGCTCCTGGACGTCCGTGCGGGACAGCTGCTTGACGATGACGCCGCGCCGGGGGACCACCTGGACGAAGCCCTCGGACTCCAGCATGCGCAGGGCCTCGCGCACCGGCACCCGGGACACCCCGAGCGAGGCGGCGAGCTCGCGTTCGATCATCCTGCTGCCCGGCGGCAGCTCGCCCCGGACGATGCGGTCACGGATCTTGTTGCGGATCTGGTCACGCAGCGGCAGGTGGGCGAGCCCCAGTGGAACCCCCGCCCCGTGCGCCAACTCGTACCCCTCGGACCAGTCGTGACCTGCCGCCCAAAGTCTAGTCGATGCGCTCGGGCCGGGGCGGGCGATGGCCCGTACAAGGAATGCCGTATACCACCGGCGATCGCTCCATCACGCCGGAGTTCGCGCCCTATACCAGGTCAAGAGGCCGTTAGGCAACCGTCAGGCAGGGACCAAAGACCTCAAAGGCCGGGTCTGCCGGCTCTACGCCTGACCTGCGGTTTTTCGCGAAACTCCGACTGGAACTCATGGTTGGGGCGGAGCACGCGCATGGACGTCTTGGATCTCTCTCGCTGGCAGTTCGGGATCACAACGGTCTACCACTTCCTCTTCGTCCCCCTGACGATCGGTCTGTCGATCATCGTCGCGGGGCTGCAGACGGCCTGGTATCGAACGGGTAAGCCCAAATACCTACGACTCACCAAGTTCTGGGGCAAGCTCTTCCTCATCAACTTCGCGATGGGCGTCGTCACCGGCATCGTGCAGGAGTTCCAGTTCGGCATGAACTGGAGTGAGTACTCCCGCTTCGTCGGCGACATCTTCGGCGCCCCGCTGGCCATGGAAGGTCTCATCGCCTTCTTCCTGGAGTCCACCTTCCTCGGACTGTGGATCTTCGGCTGGGACAAGCTCCCGAAGAAGGTCCACCTCGCCACGATCTGGCTGGCGGCGATCGGCACCAACATCTCGGCGTACTTCATCCTCGCCGCGAACTCCTGGATGCAGCACCCGGTCGGCTACCGGATCAACGAGGCCACCGGCCGCGCGGAGCTGACCGACATCGGGGCGGTGCTCACCAACTCGACCGCCCTGGTCACGTTCCCGCACGTCATCTTCGGCGCGTTCATCACCGCCGGGGCGTTCATCATCGGGGTGAGCGCCTGGTTCCTGTGGCGGCGCAGGGAGGTGGACCTCTTCCGCACCTCCGCGAAGCTCGCGATGATCGTCACGCTCGTCGCGTCCGTCGGCGTGATGCTCTCCGGGCACTGGCAGGGCCAGATCATGACCGAGCAGCAGCCGATGAAGATGGCCGCCGCCGAGGCGCTGTGGGAGGACGAGACCTCCGCCGGGTTCTCCATCTTCGCCGTCGGCGACGTGCAGAACGGGCGCAACCACATCAACCTGCAGATCCCGTACGGCCTGAGCTTCCTGGCCACCAACACCTTCGACGGCAAGGTGGAGGGCATCAACGACATCCAGGCCCGCTACGAGCAGGTGTACGGCCCCGGCGACTACCGGCCGTCGATCGGCCTGTCGTACTGGACCTTCCGGTTGATGATCGGGTTCGGCGCGATCTCCGGGCTGCTCGCGCTCGCCGCGCTGTGGTTCACGCGCAAGAACCGGCTGCCGGGCAGCCCCTGGTTCTACCGGCTCGCGATCGCGGGCGTGCTGCTGCCGCTCCTCGCCAACACGATGGGGTGGATCTTCACCGAGATGGGCCGCCAGCCCTGGACGGTCTTCGGGCTGATGAGCACCGCGTCGGCGGTCTCCCCGGGCGTGGACGTCACCGAGGTGGCGATCACCCTGATCGGCTTCACGCTCGTGTACGCCGCGCTCGCGATCGTCGAGGTCCGGCTGCTGCTGAAGTCCATCCGCCAGGGTCCCGAGACCGAGGGCGGCGAAACGGCGACCGGCACCGAGCCCGGCACGGCCCCGGCTCTGTCCTACTGAGGTGACCACGATGGAACTCACGACTGTTTGGTTCATCCTGATCGCGGTGCTGTGGGCCGGATACTTCCTGCTGGAGGGATTCGACTTCGGCGTCGGCGTCCTGTTCCCGGTGCTCGGCCGCGACGAGGCCGACCGGCGCGCGCTGCTCGGCACGATCGGGCCGGTCTGGGACGGCAACGAGGTGTGGCTGCTGGTGGCGGGCGGCGCGACGTTCGCCGCCTTCCCCGAGTGGTACGCCACCCTGTTCTCCGGCTTCTACCTGCCGCTGTTCCTGATCCTGCTGGCGCTGATCGTGCGGGGCGTGGCCTTCGAGTACCGGAACCGCACCGACGACCCGTCCCGCTGGGACAAGGCGATCTTCTGGGGGTCGCTGGTGCCGGCCTTCCTGTGGGGCGTGGCGTTCGCCAACATCCTGCGCGGCGTGCCGCTCGCCGCCGATCACGAGTACACCGGCACGCTGTTCACCCTGCTCAACCCGTACGCGCTGCTCGGCGGCGTGGTGACGCTCGCGCTGTTCACCCTGCACGGGGCGGTGTTCCTGGCGCTGAAGACCACCGGTGACCTGCGGGAACGCGCCGTGCGCGTGACCAGGGCGGTCGGCCCGGCGGTGCTGGTGGTCGGCGGGGCGTTCCTCGTCGTCACCCAGCTCATGACCGGCGCCCCGGCCACCTGGGCGGGCGTGGCGCTCGCCGCCGCCGGTCTCGCCGGGGCGCTGGTCGCGGCTCTGCGCGGCCGGGACGGCTGGGCGTTCGCCCTCAACGGGGCCGCCATCGTGGTGATCGTCTTCACCCTGTTCGGCAGCCTCTTCCCGGACGTGATGCCCGCCCTCGACCCGGCCAACAGCCTCACGGTGGACAACGCGGCGTCCACGCCGTACACGCTGACCGTGATGACCTGGGTCGCCGCGATCTTCACGCCGGTGGTGCTGGCCTACCAGGGCTGGACGTACTGGGTGTTCCGCCGCCGGCTGACCCGGCAGGACGTCCCGGTCACGCACTGATCGCGGCTTTGGGGGTTATCGCCCTATATGCGGAATGTGGGACCTTCGGCAGGTCTGACGAGTGACGTACGCCACTGAATCCGAGACCTGCCGTCGGCCCATGCTGAGTTTGGGAAGGAGAGCGGCCATGTCAGTCCACGGGTCCCCGCACCGGTCCACGCCCGGCCTGGGACGTTTCCGGGCGGGACACGGGCCCGCGCAGGTGAAGGACGTGATGGGTCACGTCGCGATCGCCGTCGTGGCGGACGCGTCCTTCGCCGACATCGTGGCCGCGCTCCGCAGGTTCAAGGTCGGCGCCGTCGCGGTCGTGGACGGGGAACGCCGGGTGCTCGGCGTGGTCTCCGAGGACGACCTGCTGCTGCGGGAGATCGACGGGGTCCGGCAGGACGGCGTCGCGCCCGACGGCGACCGGCGCGAGGAGGAGCGGCGCAAGATGATCGGGGCCACCGCCGGGGAGATCATGACGAGCCCGGCGATCGTGGTCACCCGGGAGACCCCGGTGCGCGAGGCCGCCCGGCTCATGCACGAGCACCGCATCAAGCAACTTCCCGTGATCAACCCGGACAACGGGCGCATCGTCGGCACCGTGCACCAATCCGACCTGCTGAAGGTGCTCGACGTACGGCAGGACGAGGGGACCCCGGCGGGTGAGGTCAAATGACCGGGACCGCCGCGCGCCGGCCCGCCGAGCGGCGCGTCGCGGTGCGGCACCACCACGCGCACGTCGCCGCCGTCGCCGCCGAGCACGGGCTCACCGGGCCGTTCATCGGCGTCGCCCACGACGGCCTCGGCCTCGGCGACGACGGCACGTTCTGGGGCGGGGAACCGCTCCTTGCGGACCACCGCGGGTACCGGCGGCTCGGCCGGTTCTCCCGCGCGCCGATGCCCGGCGGGGAGGCGGCCGTACGGCGGCCCGCCCGCATGGCGCTCGGCCACGTCTTCGGCGGCGAGTGCTTCGCCCTGCCCACTCCCGTGAGCCTCGCCGCCGAACTCCTCTCCCGCGTCCCGCGACGCGAGGCGGCCGTCGCCGCCGCGAGACCCGCGGCGGGGTGAGCGCCGATGTGCCTGGGCGTACCCGGCCGCATCGCGGAGATCGCGGACGGGCCGGTGCCGATGGGGACCGTCGACTTCGACGGGCTGCGGCGGCAGGTGTGCCTGGCCTACACGCCCGAGGCCCGGCCGGGCGACTACGTGATCGTGCACGTGGGCTTCGCGATCTCCACGGTGGACGAGGAGGAGGCCCGGCGGACCCTGGCGGTGCTGCGGGCGATCCCCGGGGGCTTCGATGAAGTATCTGGATGAGTACCGCGACCCGGTGCTCGCGCGGCGGCTCGTCGCCGAGATCCAAGCGGCGGCCACCCGGCCGTGGTCGATCATGGAGGTGTGCGGCGGGCAGACGCACACGATCGTGCGGCAGGGCATCGACGAGCTGCTGCCGGTCCGGATGATCCACGGGCCGGGGTGCCCGGTGTGCGTGACCCCCCTGGAGATGATCGACCGGGCGCTCGCCATCGCCGCCCGCCCGGAGGTGATCTTCACCTCGTACGGGGACATGCTGCGGGTGCCGGGCACGTCCGATGACCTGCTGTCGCTGAAGGCGCGCGGCGCCGACGTGCGCGTGGTGTACTCGCCGCTGGACGCGGTGGCGCTCGCGCGGGCGAACCCCGACCGGCAGGTGGTGTTCTTCGCCGTCGGCTTCGAGACGACCGCGCCGGCCAACGCCATGGCCGTGCTGCGCGCCGCCGACGAGGGCCTCGGCAACTTCAGCATGCTCGTCAGCCACGTGCTCGTGCCCCCCGCGATGACCGCGATCATGGAGTCGGCGGGGGTGGACGCGTTCCTCGCCGCCGGGCACGTGTGCGCGGTGATGGGCTGGCGGGAGTACGAGCCGCTGGCCGACAAGTTCCGCGTGCCGATCGTCGTCACCGGATTCGAGCCGCTCGACCTGCTCGAAGGCATCCTGATGGCCGTCCGCCAGCTTGAGGAGGGCCGATACGAGGTCGAGAACCAGTACGCCCGCGCGGTCCGCCGAGACGGCAACCTGCCCGCCCAGCAGGCCGTGGGCCGCGTCTTCCGGGTCAGCGACCGGGTCTGGCGCGGGATCGGGACGATCCCGCTGAGCGGCCTGGAACTGTCGGAGGAGTTCGCCGGGTTCGACGCCACCGCCCGCTTCGGCGTCGGCGGCGTGACCGCGCGGGAGGATCCCCGGTGCATCGCCGGGCGCATCCTGCGGGGCACCGCGGTGCCCACCGACTGCACCGCGTACGGCACGCTGTGCACGCCGCGCCACCCGCTCGGCGCGCCCATGGTGTCCGCCGAGGGCACCTGTGCCGCCTTCCACAATGCGGGGCGGACCCGATGAGACCCACGGCCGACCCGCCGCGTTCGTCTCCCGGCCGCGCGCCGGACCGCGACACGACCCGCGACCGGAACCGCGGCCGGATCCGCGACTGGACCTGCGACTGGACCTGCGACTGGACCCGCGACTGGACCCGCGGCCGGATCCGCGACACGACCCGCGATTGGACCCGCGACTGGAGGAGCCCTCGATGACCGCCCTGGACCCGACGAGCGTCACCTGCCCCGCCCCGCACGCCGAGACCGAGCGCGTCCTGCTCGGCCACGGCTCGGGTGGCCGCCTCATGGCCGAGCTGCTCGCCGACCTCGCCCCCCGGCTCGGGACCTCCGCCGCCGACGACGCCGCGGTCCTGCCGTTCGGCTCGGCCGAGCTCGTCGTCAGCACCGACTCCTTCGTCGTCACGCCGCGTTTCTTCCCTGGCGGGGACATCGGGTCGCTGGCCGTACACGGGACCGTCAACGACGTGGCCATGATGGGCGCCCGGCCCATGGCGATCAGCCTGGCGTACATCGTCGAGGAGGGCCTGCCGATCGAGGAGCTGCGGACCGTCACCGACTCGGTCGCCACCGCCGCCGCGGACTGCGGCGTCGCGATCGTCACCGGCGACACCAAGGTCGTCAACCGGGGCGCCGCCGACGGCCTCTACATCACCACCACCGGCTTCGGCCTGCGCATGCGCGGGGCCCGGCCCGAGGCGAAAGGCGGCCGCCCCGGCGACGTCGTGATCGTCTCCGGGCCCATCGGCCTGCACGGGGTCACCATCCTGAGCTGCCGCGAGGGCCTCGGCTTCGAGACCGAGATCGCCTCCGACACCCGCCCCCTGCACCGCCTCGTCACCGCCATGATCACCGCCGGCGGCGACGCCGTCCACACGCTGCGGGACCCCACCCGGGGCGGCCTCGCCGGGGCGCTCAACGAGCTCGCCGCCACCGCCAAGGTCGGCGTCGAACTCGACGAGCAGTCGATCCCCGTCCCCGCGCAGGTCGCCGCCGCCTGCGAGCTCCTCGGCCTCGACCCGCTGCACGTCGCCAACGAGGGCTGTCTCGTCGCGTTCGTCGCCCCCGGCCACGCGGACGCCGTCCTGGCCGCCATGCGCGCCTGCACGGAAGGGGCCCAGGCCCGCGTCATCGGCCGCGTCGTCGCCGATCACCCCGGCCGCGTCACGATGCGGACCCTGGTGGGCGCGACCCGCGTGGTCGACATGCTCGTCGGCGAGCAGCTCCCGCGCATCTGCTGAGTACGGCGGGCGGTCAGGCGGACAGGAGCCGCCGCAGCCAGACCGCTCCCATCGTCGCCGCTCCGGCGAGCGGCCGTCGCGCCGGTCGCCGGTTTCCGGCCGGTGGGGCGCCCCAACTGCGGATGAGTTTGGTCCCCAGGCTCCTGGTTAGGGGTCGAAGGGGCGACTGGATTCGACCGTCGCGTCCCATTTGGCGAATCAAGCGAGACGTCAAGCGAGACACAGGCGAAGGGAGTACATCATGTGTCTGAGCTGTGGTTGCGGAGAGGCCAACAACGATCACGGGAATTCCGCCAACATCACCGCACAGGATCTGCAGCGCGCCGCGCAGGCCGCCGACATCAGCCCGCAGCAGGCCGCCGAGAACGTCCGCTCCGGCATCCAGTCGGCCGAGAGCCGATGACCCGTCGGCAGGCCCGCGACCTCGGCCGCCTTCGGCGGAGCCTTCCGCCGGAGGCGGCTCCGTTGTCACGGACGCCTTTCCCCGCACAGCTTTGTCGGGAAGGTCACCGCCGGTCGGGCGCGGCGGAGAGGGCGCGGGCGACGGCGTCCGCCACCGCTTCGGCGGCGGTCATCGCGGCGGGGCTCACGGGAGCGCCGAGGGTGAGGTCGGCGGCTTCGATGCCGTAGAAGAGCAGAGCATCGGGGAGGCGGCCGAGCGCGCGGCCCAGGGCCGCGGCCTCGGCCAGGCCGAGGGAGTGGGAGCTGTGGCGCGAGGTGACCGGCGGGTCCAGGCCCTCGTGGCGGTGGACGGTTCCGGGGGGCGCGTGCGAGACGACCGCGTCGACGACGACGGCCAACGGCCTGCCGCGCCACGCGTCGATGATCTCGGCGGGGTCGCCGTCGCTCTCCACCAGGTCCACCCCCGGGGGCAGCAGGGGGCGCAGGCGGCGGGCGACCTCCAGGCCCGCGCCGTCGTCGCCGCGCAGGTCGTTGCCGAGACAGATGACGACCGCGCCGGTCATGGGGTCAGGGGCGCGTCGTCCCGCTCCAGACGGAAGTCGAGGAAGTGGGCCGAGCAGGAGATGCACGGGTCGTGGTTGCGGATGGCGCGTTCGGACAGGTGGGCGAGCTCGTCGCGGGGGAGGTCGAGGCGCGGGGCGAGCAGGTCGCGCAGGTCGAGTTCCATGCGGCGCTGGTTCTGCGCGGTCGGCGGGACGATGTCGGCCTCGGCGATGAGCCCCTGCTCGTCGATGCGGTAGCGGTGGTAGAGCGTGCCCCGGGGGGCCTCGGAGACGCCGTGGCCGACGGCCGGGCGCGGCTCCACCGGGACGTACGGGACGTCGGGCTCGGCGTAGTTCTCGATGAGGCGCAGGGACTCGTCGCAGGCGTGCAGGGTCTCCACGGCGCGTACGACGATGCTGCGGAAGGGGTTGCGGCAGGTGTCGCCGAGCCCGGCCGCGCGGGCGGCCTCCCGGGCGAGCGGCGAGAGCTGCGCGGAGTTAAGGGAGTAGCGGGCCAACGGACCGACCAGGTAGGCGGGGACGCCGTCGAGGCGGGCGTGCAGGGCGGTGGAGTGCGGGACCTGCTCCTCCACGACGTGCGCGGGCCACTCGGGCGGCTCGAAGGTCAGGCCGTCGCCGGTGACGATCGAGCCGGACAGGATGGCGTACTCGTCCGGGTGGCGCAGGGCCAGGAAGCGGTAGTCGTGCTCCACGTCGGGGAAGTCGAACCCGGCGACCAGGGACACGGTTGCCAGGGCGATGTCGCGGGCCCGGCGCAGGCGCTCGGCGACCTCGTCGAGCTCGCGGCGCGTCGGGACGCGGTAGAAGCCGCCGAGCCGTACGTTGACGGGGTGGATGGCCCGGCCGCCGACGGCGGCCAGCAGGTCGTTGCCGGTCTTCTTCAGGAACAGGCCCCGCTCGACGAGGTCGCGGTGGTCGGCGGCCATCGCCACGCCGCTGGGGTAGCCGAGGAAGTCGGGGGCGTGCAGCAGGAAGATGTGCAGCGCGTGCGACTCGATCCACTCGCCGTAGTACAGCAGCAGGCGCAGGTCGCGCAGCGGGCCGGTGACCTCGACGCCGCAGGCCGACTCGATCGCCTGGCAGGCGCTCATCTGGTACGCCACCGGGCAGATGCCGCAGATCCGGGCGGTGATGTCCGGCGGCTCGGCGAAGGAACGCCCGCGCAGCAGGCCCTCGAAGAAGCGGGGCGGCTCGTAGATGCGCAGCTTCAGATCGGTGATCCGGCCGTCGCGGACGCGCACCAGCAGCGCGCCCTCGCCCTCGACGCGGGACAGGCCGTCCACCTTGATCGTCTTATGCGTCACCTTCGGCCCCCTGTTCTCCGGCGTTCCGCGGGTCCCGCGGGTGCCCGGCGCGTTCCGAGGCGTGCCGGAACGGCTCGGCGGCGACGTTGAACGTGCGGTACACGCGGACCAGCTCCGCCTCGCTCATGCCGTGCGCACGCAGCAGCCCGTCGAGCGCGGCCGTGTTCGGCGTCTCCATCGGGCCGAAGCAGCCGAAGCAGCCGCGGTTGTACGCCGGGCAGAGCGCCCCGCACCCGGCCTGGGTGACCGGGCCGAGGCAGGGCGTGCCGTGCGCCACCATGACGCACGGGTTGCCGCGCGCCTTGCACTCCACGCAGACGCTGTGCGGCGGCACCACCGGGCGGCGGCCCGCGAGGAACGCGCCGATGACCTCAAGCAGCTGGCCCTTGTCGATCGGGCAGCCGCGCAGCTCGAAGTCGACCGGCACATGCGCCGAGATCGGCGTCGAGCGGTCGAGCGTGGCGATGTAGTCGGGCCTGGCGTACACGATCGAGGCGAACTCGCGCACGTCGGCGAGGTTGCGCAGCGCCTGCACGCCGCCCGAGGTGGCGCACGCGCCGATCGTCACCAGGAACCGGGAGACGCGGCGGATGTGCTTGATGCGCTCGACGTCGTGCGGCGTGGTGACCGAGCCCTCGACCAGGGACACGTCGTACGGCCCCGGCACCCGGGCGCTCGACGCCTCAAGGAAGTAGGCGATCTCCACGTTGGCCGCGACCGACAGCAGCTCGTCCTCGCAGTCGAGCAGGGTGAGCTGGCAGCCGTCGCAGGAAGCGAACTTCCACACCGCGAGCCTGGGCCGCCGCGCCGCCCTCGCCCGTACGGCCTGCTCGGTGTGGTTCGCGTGGATCGTCTCGGCGGTCACAGTTCTCGCACCCCCAGCAGCGGCGCCACCCGGTCATAGCCGAGCACCGGCCCATCGACGCAGGTGAACAGCGGGCCGAGCTGGCAGTGCCCGCAGCGGCCGATGCCGCACTTCATGTTGCGCTCCAGCGACAGCGCGATCCGCTCGGCCGGCACGTGACGGCGCACCAGCTCGGCCGCGACCGCGTGCATCATGATCTCGGGGCCGCACACGAACGCGTAGGTGCGGCGCGGCTCGAACACGACCCGGTCGATCAGCTTGGTGACCAGTCCGACCGGCCCCTTCCAGGAGCGGTCGGGATGGTCCACGGTGACCTGGACGTCGATGCCGTTCTCGTCCCGCCATCGGGCCAGCTCCCGCGGATAGATCAGCGTCGCGGGCGTACGGGTGCCGACGATCAGGCTGATCCGCCCATAGCGGGCGCCGTGCGCCGCGAGCTCGCGGATGACCGGCCGCAGCGGCGCGAGACCAAGCCCGCCCGCCGCGACGACCACGTCCATCCCGGCCGCCGCCGACGGCTCCCACGCCGTCCCGAACGGCCCGCGCACGCCCACGACCGCGCCGACGGGCATGCGGCACAACGCCCGGCTGACCGCGCCGACGGCCCGCACCGTCTGCACGTACCCGCCGGACCGGGCGCGCCCGCTGATCGAGATCGCGATCTCGCCGACTCCCGGGGCGTACAGCATCGTGAACTGGCCGGGCAGGAACGGCGGCGCCGAGCCCTCCAGCGGCTCCAGCGTGAGCGTGACCGTGTCGGCCCGGTCCGGGCGGCGCGAACGCACCCGGTACGGCACGGGCGTCATCGGATGCCGTGTGATCTCAGGGGCCATCCCCGGGGCCATCTCAGGGGCGATCTCGGGGGCGGTGAAGGTGACGGGCGCGGCGGGCGTCGTCATGGCAGCCTCCGCAGTTCCTCGGTGATGTCGATGCCGGCCGGGCACCAGGTGACGCACCGGCCGCAGCCGACGCAGCCGTAGCCGCCGAACTGGTCCACCCAGGTGGAGAACTTGTGCGTCAGCCACTGCCGGTAACGGGCGGCCCCGGAGCCGCGCACCGGCGCCCCGCCCAGCTCGGTGAACCCGAGCGTGAAGCAGGAGTCCCAGCGCTCGACCCGCTCGGCCGTGCCGTCGCCAAGATCGGTGGCGTCCTCGACCGTGGTGCAGAAGCAGGTCGGGCAGACCATGGTGCAGTTCGCGCAGGTCAGGCAGCGGGACGCGACCTCGGCCCAGCGCGGCGAGGAGTGCGCCGCCGCCACCCGCTCCTTGACGCCGTCGAGGTCCACGGCGCGGCCCATGCGCCCGGCGGCCTCGGCGGACACCCGCTCGGCCGCGGCGAGATCGTCGTCGGTCGCCGGGGGCGAATCCAGCGCCGCGAGGACCTCCGCCCCGCGCTCGCTCCCGACCTCGGCCACGAACCGGTGCGGCTCGGACAACTCGGTCAGCGCCAGGTCGTACCAGGCCGTCGCCTTCGGCCCGGTGCCCATCGACGCGCAGAAGCACGTCCCGCCGGGCACGGCGCAGTTCACCGCGACGAGGAACAGCGCGCGGCGGCGGGCGAGATAGGCGGGGTCGGGGTGCCGCCCGCCGAGGAACACCCGATCCTGTACGGCCAGCGCCGCCAGATCACAGGCCCGCACCCCGATCAGCGCCGTCTTCGGCGCCTCCCGCTCCGGCTCCTCCGGCACGCCGTCCCGGAAGCGGAACAACGTCTCACGCGGAGGGTGGGTGTACCGCTTGGCCGAATCCGGGCTCGCCGCGTACCCGAACACCAGCCCGTCGCCCCGCTCGGTGAGCCGGTACCGCCCGGCGTCCTGCTCGTCGCCCCGCCCCGCGGGCAGCTCGTCGGCCGAGGCGATCTCCTGGAACCGGATGACCCCGTTCCGCGCGACCGGCCCGACCACCGCGAACCCGCGCGCCCGCAGCTCGTCGACGAGCCGGTCGAGCGAGGGCAGCACGACCGCGGCGTACGGCCCGGCCGGTCGGCCGCCGGGCCGTACGGACGCCGGCGCGGCCGTCATGTCAGGCCCCGCCCCACACCGGCAGCGACTCGGCCACGGTGTCGTCCTCGACGTACCTGAGCTCGTTCACGACCGCCACCACGCCGTCCAGGTTCTCGGTGAGCCGTCCGGCCGCGATGGCCTCGCTGCGCCGGGGAACCTCGCCGACCAGCGTGACGACGCCCTCGGTCACCCCGATCTCGACGAGGTTCGTGGTGAGGCCGAGCGCCCGCTTGAGCACGTCCTCGCGGACCCGCGCCTGCAGGTCCTCGTCGCTGCGGACGAACACCCGGATCAGGTCGCGGCGGCTGACGATGCCCGCCAGGCGGCCCTCGGCGTCCACCACCGGCAGCCGCTTGACGCCGTGCCGGTCCATGATCCGGGCGGCGAGCACGACGGGGGAGTCGGGGGTGGTGACGTACGGCGGCGACGTCATCAGCTCGGCCGCCGTCGTCGCGGCCGCCTTGCGCCGGGTGTCGCCCTCGCTGCCGAGGTGGTGACGCAGGCGGGCGCTCAGCGCGGGACGGTAGCCCTCGCGGTAGTAGCGCTCCTTGAACTCCTCCTTGTGCAGCAGGTCGGCCTCGGAGACCACGCCGACCACCTTCCCGTCCTCGTCCAGGACGGGCATGCCGCTGACGCCCCTGTCGATGATCAGCCGGGCCACCTCGTGGAAGGTGGCGTTCCCCTGCACGGCCACGACCTGCGTGGTCATGACGTCTTTGACTGTGGTGCGCATCTGGAGCCTCCCTGGCTGGCGGGGGTCATAAGTCCTTCACGATCGTCACGGTACGGCGGGCCCACCGGTCCGATCAGGGCCGAAGGTCCCGCGCCCCGGGGGCGCTGGGCCTCATCCATAGGGCCTTTACGTGGGGTTTTTCACAGAGGGTTTTCACAGGGGGTTTCACAGGGATCTGCACAAGGGGTCTGCAGGAGGTCGGGCGGAGGCGATCTCCGCGAGGACTCATCCGGCCGGCTCGTCCACGTGGCGCACGCGCACGACGCCCGGCACGGTCCGGGCGAGGAGCTCGGCGATCCCGTCGCGATCGGGCCCGGCGTGGCCGGCCAGCTCGACGACGCCGTCGGCGACCGTCACCCGCCACGCCGTACCGCCCGGGAAATGCTCCTCTAGCAGGGCGAGCACGTCGGCCCGCAGCTCCTCGTCCGGCCGGGCGAGCATGCCGAGCAGATCGCGGCGGCTGACCACGCCGACGACGCGATCGCCGCGCAGCACCGGCACGCTCTTGATCCGCTTGTCCACCATCAGCTCGACGAGCACGGCCGCGTCGGTCGTCTCGGTGACCGTGACGACGTCCCGCGTCATCACGTCCGCCACCAGGCGCGGCGGGGAGGAGACGACCGGGCGCGGCGGCAGGGCGGTGGCCCGGGGGTCCGGCTCGAACTCGCCGCGCAGCAGGTCCATCTCGCTGACCACGCCGACCAGCGCCCCGGCGGCGTCCACGACCGGCGCCGCGGTGATGTCGTTCTCGTGCAGGATCCGGATGGCCCGGCGCACCGCGTCGTCGGGCGACACCGTGATCGCCGGGCTGGTCATCACCTCGCGGACGAGCATCGGCTACCGACCGCCCCAGGTCGGCGTGTCGTCCTCGTCCCAGGTCAGCTTGTCGATCACGTCGACGACGCCGTTGACCCGCTGGACCATGCGTACCGCGATCTCCCCCTCGCTGCGCCGCGCGATCCGCCCGCTGAGCGTGACGACGCCCTGCGCGACGTCGACCGCGACGCCGGAGGTCTCCACCCAGATCTGGCGGTCGAGGACGTCCTCGCGGATCTCCCTGGCGAGGTCGGCGTCGGTGCGCACGAACACCTTGAGCAGGTCGTGCCTGCTGACGATGCCCTGCAGCCGTCCCTGCTCGTCGACGACGGGCAGCCGCTTGACGCCGTGGCCCTCCATCATCCGCACCGCGGTCACCACCGAGGTGTCGGGCGTGACGGTGACGGCGGGGCAGGTCATCAGCTCGCCGGCGGTGTCGCCACGGGCCTTGCGCTCGGCGGTGGCGCCCTCCTCGCTGAAGCGGTGGCGCAGCCGCGCCCGCAGCGGCGGCTGGTAGCCCTCACGGTAGTACTGGTCCTTGAACTCCTCCTTGTGCAGGAGATCGAGCTCGGAGACCACGCCGACGACGTGGCCCGCGGCGTCGACGACGGGTACGGCGCTGACGCCACGGGCCATGAGCAGCTCGGCGACGTCCTTGAACGAGGTGTCCGCGTGCACCGACGCGACGTCGGCGGTCATGACGTCCTTCACCTTCACGCGCATGGCGTGCTCCTTTCACCACGCACGGGCCGGGTGTGCGTCGCGGCCCGCGCCTGCCTGCCTCCATCTCAGCGCGTCGCGGCGCGGTCGCTAATAGGCAGAAGTCCCGTGTGGCAAGGCCTTTCGGCCACTGCCGTACGGCGGCCCGAGACGATGCAATGGACGCGTCCATTCGCGTATCCACAGGGAGGACGGCCACATGAGCGGACACATCGTCGTGGGCGTGGACGGCTCGGAGCCGGCGACGGCGGCGGTGCGCTACGCCGCGACCGACGCCGCCCGCAGGGGATGCGCGCTGCGCATCGTGCACGTCGCCGAGCCGTGGGCGCACGACCAGCTCAGGCGCGAGGCGCGCAGGCGGCCGGAGATCTCCGAGCACGAGGAGCTGCCCGAGGCGTACTGCCAGGGCGTGCTCGACGCCGCGGCCGACGCGGCGCGTCACCGCGAGCCGGACATCGAGGTGACCACCGAGCTGCGCACCGGCCGGGTGGTGGAGACGTTCCTCTCGGAGTCGGCGCGGGCCGAGCAGATCGTGCTCGGCAGCCGCGGCCTCGGCGGATTCGCCGGGCTGGTGCTCGGCTCGGTGACCATGGGCGTGGCCGGTCACGCGGCGGCTCCGGTGGTGGTGGTGCGCGAGGAGCCCGGCACCGTGTACGGCGAGATCGTCGTCGGCTACACGGCCGACGCCACGTCGGAGGCGGCGCTGGAGTACGCATTCGAGGAGGCGTCCCGCCGAGGCTGCACGCTGCGTGCCCTGTACGCCTGGCAGCCGCCCGCGTTCTCCCCGCTGATCCTTGGCTACACCCCGGTCTTCGAGGACACCTTCGACGCCCGCCGCACCGCCGCGCGGCACCTGCTCGACCCGTGGCGGAGCAAGTATCCGCGGGTCGATCTCGCCGAGACGACCGTCTGCGGCCATCCGGTCCCCGCGCTGCGCGACGCCTCCGAGCGGGCCGACCTGGTCGTGGTGGGCTCGCGCGGCCTGGACATCCTGGGCTCGGCCGTACTGGGCTCGGTGAGCCACGGCGTGCTGCACCACGTGCACTGCCCGGTCGCCGTCGTCCGCCCCCGCCAGGGCGGCGTCTGACGCGGCCCCGGCACGATCTCCGGTCCAACCCGTCCCCGGCGGCCGACGCTGTGCCGAAGCCGTGCGGACGGCGTGCCGAAGCCGTACCGACGGCGGGCCGACGCTGTGGCGGCGCCGTGCCAACGCCGTGCCAACGGCGTACCGACGCCGATCCCGACGCCGTGCCGAAGCCGTACCGACGGCGGGCCGACGCTGGGCCGACGCCGTGCCGACGGCGGGCATCCCACGGGCACGGGACGGGCCGGCCCCGGCCGTGTGCCCAAGGTCCCATCGGCCGGTGGCCTTCGGCAGTGGTCGCCCCAGCGGCGGGAATGATCCCCTGAAATCGTGATTCCTGCGCAAGAAGGCCGCTTCTCGCCCTCCGCCGCCGACGCAGGCGACGGACAACCCCCACCCGTATCAAACGGAAAAGGTCCGTCAGGGAAGCGATCCTCCCGCCGGGAGACCCCGGCGGCCCCCTCGCCGGACCCGATGAAACCCGCCGTTCGCACCGTCCGCGACCTTACGGACGACGAGGCCGCGCGGCTGCTGCGCGAGCACGGGCCGAACGAGCTTCCCCGGCCCAAGCGCCCGAGCCTGGCCCTGCGCGCCGTGCGTCAACTCTCCGACCCGCTGTCGATCCTGCTGCTGATCGCCGGCGCGGTGACGCTCGTGGTGCTGCGTGAGGTGCCCGAGGGCGCCGCCATCATGACCATCCTCGCCGTCAACGTCGTGATCGGCGTGAGCCAGGAGGTCAAGGCGGACAACGCCGTGCGGGCGCTGCACTCGCTCACCGCCCCGACGGCCCGGGTACGCCGCTCGGGGACGCCCCGCCGGATCCCCGCCGCCGAGGTGGTGCCCGGCGACCTCGTCGAGGTGGCCGCCGGGGACCGGGTGCCCGCCGACGCCGAGATCGTCGAGGCGCACGGCCTGGCGGTGGACGAGTCGGTGCTCACCGGCGAGTCGGCGTCCGCCGGCAAGCGCGCCGGCGGCGCGACCGGGCTCGACGTGCCCGTGGGCGACCGGGACGGCGAGCTGTTCTCCGGCACGCTGGTGGTGCGCGGCTCCGGCGCCGCCGTGGTGACCCGCACCGGCGAGGGCACCGAGGTGGGGCGCATCGCGACCGCGTTGTCCACCGAGCGGGTGAAGGGGCCGCTTGAACTGGAGCTCGCCCAGGTGTCCAAGCGCATCGGCGCCCTGGCGATCGCGGCCGGCGGGCTCATGGTGCTGATCGGGCTCACCCGGGTGGCGCGCGGCGACGCCGCCCTGCTCGACATCGTGCTCGCCGGGGTGGCGCTCGCCATCGCCGCCGTACCCGAGAGCATGGCCGCCGCCGTCACCACCGCGATGGCGCTCGGCGCGCAGCGCATGGCCCGCCTGGGCGTGATCGTGCGCAAGCTGTCGGCGATCGAGGCGCTGGGCTCCACCACCGTCATCGCCAGCGACAAGACCGGCACGCTCACCACCGGCCGGCTCGCCGTCGTGGACCGGGTGAGCGTGCCCGGGGCCGACGTCTGGCGGGCCGCCCTGCGGTGCAACGACGCCGAGGGCGGCCTCGGCGACGCGGTGGACGTGGCCCTGGCCGCCGCCGCGGACGAGGCGGGCGTACGCCGCGACCCGGCGGAGACCCGGCTGAAGGCGCGGCCGTTCGACGCGACGACCCGCTCCATGGCGGTCGTCGACCAGACCGCGCGGGGACCGCTGCTCACCGTCAAGGGCGCCCCCGAGGTCGTACTGGACCGCTGCGTCCGGGACGAGCACACCGCCCGCCTCGCCCGCGCCGTCCCCGACCTGGCCGGGCGCGGCCTGCGGGTGATCGCCCTGGCCGAGAAGGAGACCGACGACCTGGACGCCGACGGCCTGCGGCCCATCGCCCTGCTCGCGCTGAGCGACGAGATCCGCCCCTCGGCCCGCCGGGCGGTCGCCGACTGCCAGGACGCCGGAATCCGGGTGGTCATGGTCACCGGCGACCACGCCGACACCGCGCGGGTCGTGGCCGACCGCGTCGGCATCGCGGCAGGCCCCGTCGTCACCCAGCAGACGCTCGACCGCGGCCGGGACCGCGACCGCGACGCCGAGCTGAGCCGCGCCGCCGTGCTCGCCCGCGTGGACCCCAGCACCAAGCTCGACCTGGTACGCGCGCTGCGGGCACGCGGCGAGGTGGTCGCCATGACCGGCGACGGCGTCAACGACGCCCCCGCCCTGCGGCAGGCCGACGTCGGCGTGGCGCTCGCCGGCGACGAGGGCACCGACGTGGCCCGCGAGGCCGCCGCCGTGGTCGTCACCAACGGCGAGCTCGGCACGATCGTCACCGGCGTACGCGAGGGGCGGCGGCTGCACCACAACGTCGGCTCGATGATCGGATACCTGCTCGCGGGCAACCTCGCGGAGATCTTCCTCGTGCTCGCGGGGCTGTTCCTGTGGCCGGACCTGGTCGTGCCGCTGCTGCCGGTGCAACTGCTGTGGATCAACCTGGTGCTCGACGGCATCCCGGCGATCGCCCTCGGCGCCGACCGGCCCGCGGGCGACCCGCTGAAGTTGCGGCCGCGCACCGACGGGCTGCTGTCGCTGCCGGTGCTGCTGCGCGTCGCCGTACGGGCGCTGCTGGTCGGCCTGCTCGCGCTCGCCGCGGTCGAGGTCGCCCGGCGCCTCGGCTGGACCGACGAGCAGGTCCGCACCGTCGCGGTGCTCACCCTGGTCTTCGCGCGGCTCACCCTCGCCTACGTGGCCAGGGCCCGCCGCCACACCTTCGAACGCGGCTGGTGGCAGGGCCGCACCGTGATGGTCGCGGTCCTCGGCGCCGCCGCCCTGCAGACCCTCGTCACCCTGGTGCCCGTGCTCGGCGCCCCGCTCGCGCTGGTGCCCGTGCCGCCCGCCGGGTGGGCGATGGCGCTGGCCGCCGCGCTTGTCACCCCGCCGCTGTGCGACCTGGTTCGCGGAAGGAGGGCCGCCGCGTCATGAGGGGCCGCTCGATCACCGTCCTGCTCGTGCTCACCGTGGGGGCGCTGCTCGCCGGCGGCGCCGCCCACCTGCTCGGCGCGGCGACCGCCGCGCAGGCGATCTGGGCGGGCGGCACCGCGGTCGCGCTGCTGCCCGCGATCTGGTGGGTCGTCGAGACCGTGCGCGAGGGCCGCCTCGGCGTGGACGCCATCGCCGTGCTCGCCCTCGGCGGATCGCTCGCCGTCGGGGAGTACTTCGCCGGCGCGGTGATCGGCGTCATGCTCGCCACCGGCCGCGCCCTGGACGAGTACGCCCTGCGCCGGGCCCGCCGCGACCTCACCGCCCTGTACGAGCGCGCGCCCCGCACCGCCCGCCGCTACCGGGGCGGCGCCGACGGCGCCTTCTCCGGCCCCGTCGAGACCGTGCCGGTCGACCGGGTGCGCCGCGGCGACCCCCTGCTCGTCCCCAGCGGCGAGATCGTCCCGGTGGACGGCGTCGTCCGCGAGGGCACGGCCCTGCTCGACGAGTCGGCCCTCAGCGGCGAGTCGGTGCCGGTCGAACGCGTCGCCGGAGAGGCCGTGCGCAGCGGCGTCATCAACGCCGGCGCGCCGTTCGACATCGTCGCCACCGGCACCGCCGAGGAGAGCACCTACGCCGCCGTGGTGCGGCTCGCCGAGCAGACCGAGACCGACAGCGCCCCGGTGGTCCGGATCGCCGACCGCTACGCCGCCGCGTTCCTGCCCGCCACGCTGCTGCTCGCCGGAGCCGCCTGGCTGCTGTCCGGCGACCCGGTGCGGGCCGTGGCCGTGCTCGTCGTCGCCACCCCCTGCCCGCTGCTGCTCGCAGCCCCGGCCGCGATCGCCGCCGGCCTGTCGCGGGCGGCCAGGTACGGCGTGGTCGCCAAGGGCGGGGGCGCGCTTGAGACCCTCGGCCACGCCCGCACGCTCGTGCTGGACAAGACGGGCACGCTCACCTCGGGCCGTCCCCAGGTGGTGGACGTGGTGCCGGTGCCCGGCCGGGATCCCGACGAGGTGCTGGCCCTGGCCGCCGCCGTCGACCAGGTCTCCTCGCACGTGCTCGCGCACGCGATCGTGCACGCCGCCGCCGAGCGCGGGCTCACCCTCGGCCGGCCGTACGGGGTGCACGAGGAGCCCGGAACCGGCACCGAGGGCATGGTCGGCGAGCACGCCGTGCGCGTGGGCAAGGCCCGAGGCGTGCGGGAGGGCTGGGAACGCGCCCAGCGGGCCCGCGCCGCCCTTGACGGCGCGATGACGGTCTTCGTCACGGTGGACGGCGACACCGCCGGAGTGATCCTGCTGCGCGACGCCGTCCGCGCCGACGCGCCCCGCACCCTGCGCCGCCTGCGCCGGGCCGGGATCGAGCGGGTGGTCATGCTCACCGGCGACCGCGCCGACGTCGCCGAGAGCGTCGCCACCGTGCTCAACGTGGACCGGGTGCTGGCCGAGCGGCCGCCCGCGGCGAAGGTCGCCGCCGTCCGCGAGGAGGCCGCGCAGGCCGTCACGGTCATGGTCGGCGACGGCATCAACGACGCGCCCGCGCTCGCCGCCGCCCAGGTCGGGGTGGCGATGGGCGCACGCGGCTCGGCCGCCGCCGCGGGCGCCGCCGAGGTCGTGCTCACCGGCGACCGCATCGACCGGCTCGCCGACGCGATGGACGTGGCCCGCCGCTCGCGCCGCATCGCCGTACAGAGCGCCGCCGCCGGCATGGCGCTGTCCATCGCCGCCATGGCCGCGGCGGCGGCCGGGCTGCTGCCCCCGGCGGCCGGCGCGCTGCTGCAGGAGGCCATCGACGTCGCCGTGATCCTCAACGCGCTGCGCGCGCTGCATCCGGCCAAGGGCACCGGCACCAAGGTGGACGAGCCCACCGAGGAGATGCTGCGCGCCTTCGAGCACGAGCACCTCACCCTGCGCCCGCCCCTCGAACTGCTGCGCGAGGTCGCCGACCGCCTCGGCGCCGACCCGCCCGACGCGGTGCTGCCGCAACTGCGGCAGGTCCGCCGCTTCCTCGTCGACGACCTGCTCCCGCACGAGCGCGCCGAGGAGCAGCGGCTCTACCCGGCGGTCGGCCGCCTGCTCGGCGGCGCCGAGGTCACCGCCACCATGAGCAGGGCGCACGCGGAGATCGAGCGCCTGGTCGGCCGCCTGGGACGCCACCTGGAGGCGGCCGAGGACACGGGCCTGCGACCCGAGCGCCTCGACGACCTGCGCGCCTGCCTGTACGGCCTGCACGCCGTGCTGCTCCTGCACTTCGCCCAAGAGGAGGAGGCCTACTTCTCCCTGGCCGGCCAGCCGGGTCAGGACGCATCCCACGCCTGACCGCCGCGCCTGACCCCGTGCCTGACCCTGTGCCTGACCCCGCGCCTGACCCCGCGCCTGACCACTGCGGCGACACGCCCGAAGGCGGGAGGCCGCGGCGGCGAGGCGGCGCGCGGCCGCCGCGCCCACCGGCGGCCCGGCGGCCGTGCGCGGTGGCGCTTCGGCCCGCCCGCCGTCCGCCCGCCGTTCCGCATGATGGGTAAAGGGCGCAGGGTGACAGTGAAACGGCAGGTACGCGCCCTGATACGATGCGCGTCCCACATGTCTCCAAGGAGAACCATTGAGCGCTTCAGGTACCAGAGAGAACCTCGATCTGGCCGCGAGTGCGCGGGAGATCGCGGACAACGCGCCGGCCGGCTCGCTCCAGCAGGCCGCGGCGGGATCCGTCGCCGTCACCTGTGCGACCACGCGCACCGTGGCGGAGGCCCGGACCGTCCTCGAAGGCGTCACCCCCGAGGAGGTACGGCTCGCCGCGCTCGAACTGCTCGATCGCCTTGAGGCGGAGGAACCCGGCTCGCAGGACAGCTGATCTCGGGCCGGTCCGGACGCCGCCGTACCCGAGCGCCGGACGCCCCGGCCCCACCCGAAGTCAGCGCGACGAATTCAGCTGGACATTCAGCGGGACAGCTTCAGCGGGACGGATTCAGCGGGACGGGGTGACTCACGGGTGACTCACCCCGATCGGGGCCGCGCGGATCAGGCCTCGGGATCCTGGGCGAGAACCGAGCGTCCGCCGTCGACGGGCACGGTCGCGCCGTTGACGAAGCTCATCTCGTCCGACAACAGCCGGGCGATGACCGCCGCGACCTCGTCCGGACGCGCCACCCTGCCCAGGGGATGCAGCCTGCCCATCTCCCGCTCCACGCGGGCCGCCTCGGCGGGCCCCTGCCGCCGCAGGAACTCCCGATAGCGCTCGGTGTCCACCGAGCCGGGCGCGACCGCGTTCACGCGGACGCCGTGCCTGCCGTACTCCACCGCGAGCGCCCGCGTCAGCCCCTCGATCGCCGCCTTCGCCGTCACATACGGCGCGCACCCCGGCACGGCCATCCGCGCCTGATGCGAGGTGACGTTCACGATCGCCCCGGCGGTCCCGGCGTCGAGGAACCGCCGGATCGCCACCGCGCACCCGGTGACGGCCGGGTTCAGATTCACCGCGATCAGGTCGAGGACGTGCCGGGTCGGGCTGCTGTGCAGCGACGCGTCACGGAACAGGGCGGCGTTGTTCACCCAGCCCGTCAGCTCGCCCGCCGCCTGCGCCAGATCCGCCGCACGGTCCATGACGTCCTCGTCGGCGGCGTCGCCGATCACCGGCGTGATCCGGTCGCTCGCCGGGTGGCCGTCGGCCCAGGCGAGCGCCGCCTGCTCCAGCTCGACCACGATCACGGCGCCGCCGTCGCCGAGCAGCCGCTCGACGACCGCCCTGCCGATGCCACGCCCGCCTCCGGTCACCACATAGGAACGGCCCATGCCGTCACTATGCCCGCGCGCCGCGAACCCGACCAGGGAATGCCGCCAGGATTACACCCGTTCGCCGATTAATTTGGCGCAACCGCGTAACCAGGATTGATGCAAATGTGAGATGTAACACAGACCACTTTCTTCCCGTGAGAAGCAACACTCCCGGGCGCAACCCCGTCTCGGGAGTGTGAAGGCGGTCATCGGTGACCGTCATAGACGGGGAGAGGAAGATTCTCTGATGAAACGTATAGCCGCAGGAGTCCTGGCTGTCGCCGCGTGCGGTTCGGCGCTCCTGGTGCAGGGAACGGCTGGCGCCGCCGCCAGCCCCAGCACCGACCTTGAGGTCAGCGTCATCAACGTCGTCCCGTACCGGGTGCAGCTGCCGGCGGACGGTCGGCCCACCAAGGTCATCGTCAACGTCGCCATCAAGAACGCCAGCCGGGTGGAGGTGAGCCTCAAGCCGCTCGGCTTCGGGGCCCGCGGCACCGAGCCGAAGCAGGCCCGGACCTTCGACCGCGGCGACAGGCTGCGCTTCGCCGCCTTCTTCAACAAGAACGACAAGCCGGGCAAGTGGCTCGCCACGGCCGTGGCGTTCGACAAGTTCGGTCACAAGACGGCTGACAGCTACAGCTTCTTCGTCGATCCGGTCAAGCAGCAGGAGAAGGTCGACACCGAGATCCGCGACTTCGAGGTCACCCCCGGCCTCGTCCGCAGGGGCCGGTCGGTCCTCTTCGAGGGCGTCCTGGCCGCCACGGAGAGCCGCTTCAAGGGCATCCGCGACCAGGAGGTCGGCATCTACTTCCGCAGCAGTCGGCGGCAGGAGTGGAAGCTCGTGACGGAGACCGAGACCAACCGCTTCGGCCGGTTCTCCGCCAAGGCCCGCGCCTTCAAGAGCGGCGAGTACCGCGCCGTCTTCGAGGGCAACGAGGAGGCCAACGGCTCCGAGAGCGACGTCATCCGCGTGCGCGTCCGCGGCTTCGGACACGGCTTCTAAACCACGTCCCGACCAGCGCCAATCGGGAGCCCGGCCGGATCCCGGCCGCCGCCGCACCCGGCCCCACAAGGGCGCAGCGGACGGACGGTCGGCTAAAGATGCTCCCCGGCCGGTAAGACGGGCCTTCACACCGGCGTCGTGACACGCCGACCGGCACCCGGGTGGGCAGCCCGAAGGGCGGCGCGGACCACCTGATGACCGGCCGGGCACGGCGTCGGCCGTCGGCCCGAAGTGCGCGCCGGGCGCTCGCACCCGTGTCCCTGGCGAGCGTCCGGCGTCGTCTCCGGATCGTGAGAACGCCGCCCACCCCACGGGGGCTGGGCGGCTTTCCCGTTCTTGAGAGTTCTTTCTGGTAGTTCCCGAGTGGTTCTGAGCCGGGCAGGAACGCGGACCACCGGCTCATCCGGGCGCATATCGTGCGCCCCGGGCGCGCGGGGGCGGCGCGGGAGGCTCGCCGCGCGTCGTCATCCGAAGATCTGGGCGGCCCGGCGCTCGTACGCGCGGCGCCAGGACAGCCGGTAGAGCACCCGCATGATCATCGGTGCGGTGTCCAGGATGTGCTGCCGCTCGGCGGGACCGGCCACGTCCATGAGCCACGCCGCGATCATCGGCAGATCGCGCCCCTGACTCTTGCTCACCCGCTCGCCGACCTCCTCCCACCACTCGGCGCTGACACGCTCGCGGATCACCGGTACCGCGTGGGCCTCCTCCAGATCGAGGTGACCGCTCAGCAGTTCGTGCAGCCGACGCAGGTCGTCGGCCTTCTCCCGGGTCGTCAGGCGGCCGGAGGTGAGCCGCTCGATGACCGCGTCCATGTCCTGATGGTCCGCCTCCAGCCGGTCCAGCACCTCCCCGGCCTCTGGGGCGAGCGTCCGCAGCATCGGCCAGATCTCCTCGTCCTCGGAGGTGTGGTGGTGATGCAGGGCGCGCAGCAGCAACGCGGTGTGCTCGTCGATCGGGGCCAGTCGCCGGGCGTCGCCCGGATCGCAGCGGTCGTACGCGTCGGCGAGGCGCTTGAAGTCGCGTCGCAGCCCCGCGTGGAACACGAGAAAGAGAACGAGGTCGGGTGCGGGCTGTCCGGGCCGCCGGGCGGTCCCTTGGTTTGTCGTCGTCATGCCCCCACGATGCGCGCCCCCTCTATTGACGGACTGATGGCGCTCTTGTGGGCCACTGTCCCCGCCCCCGGCCTGCTCACAAGCGGACCCGAGGTCCCGCGTGACGGTTCCCGCGACCGCGTTCCCGCGACCGCGTTCCCATGGCCGCGTTCCCACGGCCACGTTGTCGCGCCACCGGCCGCTCGGCGTGCCCGCCGGAACGTCACGAACGTCACCCGCCGCCCGCCAGGCTTCGCCGTTCGGCGGCGATGACGCCGGCCCACCAGGTCAATCCGGCGCGCTCGCAGCGTTCGGCGGCGGCGTCCAGGTGGGCGCGGGCGGCGCCGGGATCGGGAGCCATCCGGCCAAGGTAGTAGCCGACCGGGCCGACGGGAAACGTGCTCGAACCGAACGACAACCTGCCCGCGTACGGCAGAAGCCGTTCATACGTCGCCGCGGCGGCGGCCGTGTCCCCGGCGGCGAGCTGGGCCCAGCCCAGGCAGCAGAGCGAGGACAGGCCGCTGAAGTCCCACGGAATCTCCCGCCAGCCGTCCTTCACGGCCTCCCGCAGGGCGGGCGCATCGTCGCGAGCGTGGGCGAACAGAACCCGCATGATCTGCCGGTGGGCCGGAATCGGGGAGAACTGGAGGATCAGGTCCTCGATCTCGGGGCTCGCCACATCGAACTCCCGGGCATGCGGCCCGCCGAGCGCCGGTGCATCCGACCCGGGATGCCCCACGCCCTCCTCCTGCCACGCCGCGAAGTCACTGTCGGCCAAGGCCGTGAAATCACCCTCGGCCGAGGCCGCGACGGGCCCCGACCGCCCGGCCCTCGGGGCGATCAGCCCGAGGAGCACGGTACGGATGACGACCGCGGAGGCGAGAACCGCCTGGGTATGCCAGAGATTCAACCGTTCCCCCGCCTCCGCCGCGGCGGCGAAGGCCGCGTCCGCTGCGGCGAAATCGCCGTCGATGAGCCGCCGCGCGCCCGTCCAGAGCAGGTGCTGGAAGCGCGGCCACGGCAGATCGAGCCGCTCGACGAGCACGGCCGCGCGTTCCGCGGCGCGATCGGCCCCCTCGATGTCGAACACCTCAAGCCGGGTACGCGCCAGGATCATGTGGCCGAGCAACTCGGACCCCGGCAGCCCGAGCTCGGTCAGCTCACGGCCGATGGCGTCCACCTCGGCGAGCCGTTCGGGAGTCAGGATGCTCAGATAGCGGGCGTTGAGCGTGACCGCGAGCAGCCGCGCGTCGGCCTCCCCCCGCGCCACGAGCCGCCGGGCCATCGCGAGAGCCTCGGCCGAGGCGGTGTCGCAGCGCGGATCGACCTTGACGTCCAGCAGTTCCATGCCGAGGCAGCCGAGCAGCCTGCACCGCAGCTCGGAGTCGCCCGGCGGAAGCGCCGCCAGCGCGTCCTCGATGCGCCGCACCGTGTGCAGTTCCAGGTCGCCGTAGGTGTTGAACAGCCGCCACAGGCCGGGTGCCTCAAGACTGGTGAGGGCGCGGGCGGTGAGCACCGGATCGCCCGAGCCGTCGGCCGCGCGTACGGCCTCCGCCCGCGTCCGCCTGGCCGCGACACCGTCGCCCGCGTCAAGCTGGGCGCGTACCAGGCCGAGCAGCAGCTCCACGTGCTCGGCCGGGTCGGCGTCGGCGAGCGCGGCGTGCGTGTCGACGGCGCGCCGCCACCATAGCGCCGCGTCCTCGTAGGCGTGCCGCGCCGAGGACTGCCGGGCGGTGGCGCTCGCCCAGCGCACCGCCCGCTCCGCCGCGGGAGGACCGGCCGCGATCGCATGCCGGGCGAGCATGGCGAGGTCGGGGCCGGGCCGGCGCTCCAGCACGCTCAGCGCCTTCAGATGCAGTTCGGACCTGCGCGCGGAGGAGATGTCCCCATAGATCGTCTCGCGTACCAGATCGTGCGCGAAACGCAGGTCATCGGCGAGCAGCCGCATCCGGACCGCCGTGTCGAGCGCACCGTCCACGTCCCGGCCGCACATCTCCGCCAGGGCCTGCCGGTCGGCGGCGGCGCCGAGCACGGTGGCGGCCTCAAGCACGGCCCGATGCTCGGCGGACAGCCTCAGCAGCCTGCGGCGGAGCACGTCGGCGAGCCCTTCGGGCACGGTGGTGAGCGCACGCGCCATGCCCTGGTCCTCGGCGAGCCGGACGATCTCCCGCACGAACAACGGGTTGCCCCGGGTGCGCTCGGTCAGCGCCGCCGCCTGCTCCGGCCCCGCGAGCCCGGCGACATCGCCCCCACCCCCCGCCTCGCCACCCGTCCCGTCACCCGTCCCGCTCGCCAGCATCTCGGCGACCAGGGCCCCTACGGTGGCGGCGTCGAGGCCCGCGAGCGGCAGTCGCAGCGCGTCGGCACGGCCCAGCATGCCGAGCGCGTCGTACACGGCCGGGCCGCCCTCCCCGGACCGCACGGTCACCGCGACGACCACCCGGCCGCGCAGCAGCGCCGCCAGATCGGCAAGCAAATCCAAGGAGGCGACGTCGGCCCATTGCAGATCGTCCACCACGATCAGCAACGGCCGATCGGCCGCCACCCGCCCGAGATACCCCGCGACGCCCCGGTGCAGCCGGAATCGCGCCTCACCCGCCTCGGCGGGCGGCCCGGCGGCGGGCTCATCCTCCAAAAGCACGTCCAACGCCGTCGCGAGCCCATCCGGCGGAACCTCGACGCTCAGCTCCCGGGCGATCTGCTGCCACGGCCACAGCGCGGGCGCCCCAGAGGTCTCATGGCAGTGCCCCCACGCCACCCGCCACCCCCGCGGAGCCAGACGCTCGGCGAACGCCGTGGCCAGCCACGTCTTGCCGATACCCGGCTCACCCGAGATCACCGCGAAGCGCGGCCGCCCCCCACGGGCCTCGTCCGCCAGCTTGTCGAGCCGCTCCAACTGCGGAGCCCGCCCGCTCGCCGCACGAGCGGAGATTTCGCCCTCCTCCTGGCCACCCCCGCCCTCTCCGGCGACTCCCCGGCCCGTGACGTCGCCGCCGCCCGGCGTCTCCTCACCGCCCGTGGCGTCGTCAACAAGCCCGGCCGCCCCCGCGCCGTCCCTCCTGCCCTCCGCGCCCCCGGCCCCTCCGGCGATCACGCCGACGGGAGACGCCGCCGGAGGATCGAGCGACGGATCCTGCGCGAGGATCGCCGCCTCCAGCCGACGCAGTTCGGGCCCGGGATCGAGCCCCAGCTCGGCGGCGAGGCGAACGCGGGCCGTACGCAGCGCCTCCAAAGCGTCGGCCTGCCGCCCGAGCCGGTACAGCGCACGGGCGAGCAGCCCCCACAGCCCTTCCCGCAGCGGATGGGCATGGGCCAGCGCCTCGATCTCGGCCGTCGCGTTCGGATCGCCGCCATCGAACAACTCGGCCAGGTGCTTCTCACGAACGGTCAGATGCGCCTCGTTAAGCCGCTCGATCTCCGCCCGCAACCAGGGCACGTCGGCGAACTCCTCATACGGCGTACCCCGCCACAACCGCAGCGCCTCGCCGTACGCGCCGGACCGGGCCAACCTGGTGAACTCGTCCGCGTCCACGCCCCCGGTGACCAGGGCGTACCCGGGAGGCCGGTTGACCAGCACCGACGACGGCGTACGCGGAGCCCGCCCGGGCTCCAGCAGCCGACGCAGATTGGAGACGTAGCTGTGCAACGCTCCAACGGCCCGCGGCGGCGGCTCCCCGTTATAAAGATCGTCCACAAGCGCGTCCACCGACACCGTCGCGCCCCGCGCGATGATCAGCCGCGCGAGCAGCAACCGGGGCCGAGGCCCGCCAAGGTCCACCGGCGTTTCACCGACGTATGCCTCAAACGGACCCAGCACCCGAAATGTCACCGACATGCGGGAATTGTGCCATGCTGCCCGCCGTACCGAGCGCCCCGGACCACCGCCGATCCCGGTTCCCCCCAGTGACCGGCACCACCCCACCCGCCAAAACGAAACCCGATCACCGCCGCAGTCCGACCAAGCCCCGACCCGGTCACCGCCTCCCCTGCGGACCGCCACACGCAGCAGAACCCGTGAGTCACGATCGGTGACGCCAAGCGTTGTCACGCCTACTCAGGGATACAAAAGTGTCCTCTGGTTCGCCGTCAGGTCAGGAGCCCGATTTTGTCGGCGAGTTGCCGCCTGGGTACGTGTCGCGGGCAACTCGGCTTCCAGCGTCATCCGACGCGCATAGCCGTTGTACCGGATCGTCTCCGGCGCGGTCTGCTCGGCCAGTTTTAGCGTGCCGAGCACGGCCTCATGGTCCCGCTGCAGATGGTGGGGGCGGGCTACCTCGATCAGGTGCCGTCCCCGGCGGGGGCGAATGTCTGCCTCGATGGCCGTTGCCTGCGATGGCACTGAACAGGCTTCTTCGCACAAAGGGCCCTAGAAAGGGCCCTAAATGGCGCGCACCCGGAAATCGCCGTTTATTGATTGGCCGTGACGGATCCGGCGTCGGGTGTCAGGTTGCGGGCTCCGCGGTTTCGGGAGGGGTGGGTGTGTCGGCCAGGACGGTGCCTGCCAGGTGTTCGGCGTAGCGGGCCAGTTCGGTGTGGTCGCGGCCGGGGCCCAGTTCGTGTCGGGCGGCCTGGCAGTATTCGACGGTGGCCTCGGTGATCGGGGCCGTGGTGCCGGTGGCGTGGGCAAGGCCGAGGGCGATGTCGAGGTCCTTGACGAGCAGGTCGAGGCTGAAGGCGGAGTCGAATGAGCGGGAGAGGACGTACTGGCGGAACTTGCGCTTGGTCGAGTTGTTCATGCCGGTGGAGGCGTTGAGGACGTCGACCATCATCTCGGGGGAGAGGCCGAAGCGCTTGCCGATGAGCAGGACCTCGATGCCGATCAGGAAGCCGCCCGCGGAGCACAGGTTGTTCAGCGCCTTCATGGCGTGGGCGGAGCCGACCTCGCCGGTGCGGGTGACGCTCGATCCCATCACCGAGAGCACGTCGGTGACGTACGCGACGTCCTCGTCGTCGCCGCCGGCCATGATGGCGAGGTCGCCGGTGACGGCGCGGGGGACGCCGCCCGAGACCGGGGCGTCCACGAAACGGCCGCCGCGCTCGCGGACCGTCTCGGCGAGGGCGCGGGTGCGCACGGGGTCGCCGGAGCTCATCTCCACGACGGCGGCGCCGGCGCGGAGGTCGGTCAGCGCGCCGTCGGGGCCGAGGAGCACCTGTTCGACGATGGCGCTGTTCGGCAGCATCGTGATGATCACGTCGGCTTGGCCGCCGATCTCGCGGGGGGACGCGGGCCTGCCGCCCGCCTCCTTGGCCAGCGTCTCGGCCCGGCCCGGTTCCGCGTCGCACAGCAGGACCTCGTAGCCGGCGCCGAGCAGGCGGCGGGCCATGGGGGCGCCCATCGCGCCCAGGCCGATGAAACCGATGACAGGCTTGCGGTCACCGCTCGTCATCGCCGAGCGCCCCCTCCTCCACGAGAACCTGGTGGGCGGCCTTGAAGGCGTCGAGGCCGGCGGGGATGCCGCAGTAGACGGTCGCGTGCAGCAGGGTCTCGCGGATCTCCTCGACGGTCACGCCGTTGCGCAGCGCGCCCCGGACGTGGAGCTTGATCTCGGGGCTGCGGTTGAGCGCGGTGAGCATGGCCAGGTTGAGCAGGCTCCGGGTCTTGCGGTCCAGGCCCTCGCGGGACCAGGTGTATCCCCAGCACCACTCGGTGGTGACGTTCTGGAAGGACCGCATGAAGTCGTCGGCGTTCGCCAGCGACGCATCGACGTACTCCGGGCCCAGAACCTCTCGCCGGATCTCCAGCCCGCGTGCGAAGAGCTGCTCGGCCTCGGGTGTGGCATCAGCCATGTCGGATCCCCTCGTTCTCGGTCCCGGCGCGTCGCCCGGAATGCGTCCAGAGGCTAACATCATGTCACCTATCAGACAAGCAGACCGCTGACCGGTGCCGCTGTAGGAACGTTCCAATGCGGACCGGAGGCTGTTTGGTAGGAGATGTCGGCTCAGCCGCTGCTTTCCAGCCGTTCCAGGGCGGCCCGGCGGGCGGCGGCGACGTGCTCGCGGCACAGGCGTTCCACCAGGTCGGCGTCGCCGGTGTCCATCGCCGCCAGGATGGCGCGCAGTTCGCGCAGGGTCTCCGGCGGGCGGCCCTCGGCGGACAGCGAGGTGGAGCGGAGCATGCTGGTACGGCGCTGCAGCCCCGTGGCGACCTGGTGCGCGATCTTGTTGCCCGAGCCGGTGAACAGGACGTCGTAGAACTCGTCCTTGATCGCGATAAGGCTGCGGGGGTTGTCCATCTCGGCCTCGAACCGGTCCACGGCCGCGCGCAGCGCCGCGCGCTGCTCCGGGGTCGCCGAGTGGGTGAACAGGCGGCCCGCGAGTCCTTCGAGGACGGCCCGTACGTCGTACAACTGGCGCGCCTCGTCGGGGGTCACCGTCGTCACGATGGTCCCCTTGCCGGGGACGGACGTGACGAGGCCCTCGCTCTCAAGCTGCCGCAGCGCCTCGCGGACGGAGGGACGGCTGGCGCCGGTGAGCTCGCACAGCTCGCGCTCGATCAGCAACTCGCCCGGCTTGAAGCGCAGGTCGGTGATCGCGGCCCGGACCAGCCGCGCGACCTGGTTGCGGATGGGCTCGGCTCGCTGCACCTGCATGCTCTTGTCCAACGCTGTGAACGCCTCTCCGCTACGAGCCGCCCGGTTACGGATCTGTTACCTATCATACAGACGGATGACTGTCAGGTGACGGCGACGAGTTCGCCCGGTCCGCCCCCCGCAGGCATGACCACGGCTTTCGTTGGACACATCATCGAGCACGGCCAGGTGCCCGGGGGAGGGGACAGCATGATCGCACAAGGGGGCGTCGGGGGCGGGGGCGGACCAGAGGTCGTGCCATGACCAGCAGGCTGCTGCACCCCGGCCTGGGCGCGCTCGGGTACGACGGCGTCAGGAACACGCTGCGGCGGGACTCGTCGGCGCCGGTCGTCGCGGTACGCGGGCTGGAGGTGCGGGCGAGCGTGCCGCCGCTGATCCGGCACGACGGCCGTCAGGTGGTGCGGTTCGACACGGTCCATCCCGACGCGGGCTCGGCAGCGGGTTCGGGGGCGGGTTCGGGGGCGGGTTCGGCAGCAGGTCCGGGGGCGGGTCTTGGCGTGCATCTCGGTCTCGCCGGTCCTGTCGGTCTTGCGGGGCAGGCCGCCGCCGCGTCGCCCCTCGGCGGCGATCTGGAGTACGTGCTGCGCGACGACGCGGGCGCGGTCGTGGATCGGGGGGCCGGGCCGATGCTGTTCGTGCCGGAGGCCGGCGGGCCGCGGCGGCTGACGGTGGAGGTCCGGGACTCGCGCGGCGAGGTCGGCGTGGGGGAGGTGACGGTGACGCCGCAGCGCCGGTGGGAGGTGTTCGTGGTGCATCACTCGCACCTGGACCTCGGCTACACCGACACCCGTGGCGATGTGCTCCGCCACCACCTCGACCATCTTGACGCGGCGCTGCGCCTCGCCGAGCGGACCGCGCACTGGCCGGACGACGCCCGGTTCCGCTGGACGGTCGAGTCGTCGCTGCCCGCGCTGCGGTGGCTGCGCTCGCGTCCGCGCGAAATGGTCGAGCGGTTCG
This sequence comes from Thermopolyspora sp. NPDC052614, assembly GCF_040678635.1. Lineage (NCBI taxonomy): Bacteria > Bacillati > Actinomycetota > Actinomycetes > Streptosporangiales > Streptosporangiaceae > Thermopolyspora > Thermopolyspora sp. NPDC052614. The sequence continues at coordinate 279,223 of NZ_JBFATZ010000003.1, read as the reverse complement.
CCGAGCGGGTGCGGGCGGGTGGCATCGAGATCACGGCGTTTCCCATGCAGTCGCATCTGGAGGCGTGCTCGGAGGAGGAGCTGCGGCGTCAGCTCCGCTTCGTCGCCGAACTGCGCGGCCGGTACGGCTTCGCGATCCGCTCGGCGATGCACACCGACGTGCCGGGGGCGGTCGTCGGAGTCGTGGACGCGCTGGCGGAGGCGGGCGTGCGCTACCTGTCGGCGGCGCACAACTGGGCCGGGAGGTCGGTGCCGTACCTGGTGGGCGGGGAGCGGCTCACCCGGCCGTTCCGGTGGCGTGCGCCGAGCGGCAACGAGCTGCTGGTCTGGTTCACCGACACGCCGCACGGGCTGGCGTACATGGAGGGCAACACCGTCGGGCTCGCCGACGGGTACGACCTGGCCGTGGACCTGCTGCCGCGCTACCTGTCGGCGCTGGCGCGGCGGCCGTATCCGTACCGGCCGGGGGCCTTCGGGTGGACGGGGCCCGACGTGGCGCGGGAGCCGTACGGGCTGGACGTGGTGCACCTGCGGGTGCAGGGCGCGGACGCCGACAACGCCGGGCCGTCGCTCACCCCGGCCGCGATCGTGCGGCGGTGGAACCGTGAGTGGGCGTATCCGCGCCTGCGCAGCGCCGTCAACGCCGACTTCTTCGTCCGCGTCGAAGAGCGGTACGGCGACCGGCTCGACGTGCACGAGGGTGACTGGACCGACTGGTGGGCCGATGGGCTCGGGTCGGGGGCACGCCCGCTCGGCTACGTGCGCCGGGCGCAGAGCGCGCTGCGCACCGCCGAGACGCTGGACGCGCTGGCCCTGGCGCGGAATGGCGGCACCGGGCAGGGCACCGGCGGCTCTGGTCAGGGCGTCGGCGCCGCCGATGACGGCGGCACGGCGGGCTATGACGGCACCGCAGGCGTCGGCGGCGCCGCGGGTGAGGTCGGCGGTGATGTCGACGCCGGTGGTGGTGCGGGTGCCGACGCCGATGACGGCGGCACTGGGGGCGTCGGCGGCACGTCGGGCTATGACGGCACCGGAGGCGTCGGCGGCGCCGCGGGTGAGGTCGGCGGTGATGTCGACGCCGGTGGTGGTGCGGGTGCCGACGCCGATGTCAGCGCCGGTGACGACGTTTATGACCGTGCCTACGACAAGGTGGCGCTGTTCAACGAGCACACCTGGGGCGCGGCCACCCCCTGGGGGGACGCCGAGGAGGGGCACGAGTCGGGGGCCGTGCAGTGGGTGCGGAAGGCGGCGGTGGCGTACGAGGCGTACGACGACGCGCTGGACGCCCTGCATGGCGCGGCGCGGCGCTTCGGGGCGACCTTTCCCGCCGAGGGGGTCGCCTGCTTCATCGTGTTCAACCCGTACGTGGCGGTTCGCACCGACCTGGTGGAGGCGTTCCTGCCGCACGACGTGGTCGCGCTCGACGAGCCGATCGCGCTCCAGGACGCCCGCACCGGCGTGCCGATCCCGCACCACGAGCGGATCGTCCGCCCCCGCGACTGGCCGCCGCGCCCCCCGGGCCGCCGCCTGCGCGCGGTCGTCCCCGACGTGCCGGGCGTGGGCTATGTGCGGGTGAACGTGGTGCCCGCCGCCGCGCCGCCGCCCGCGCCGGCCCGCATCGGCGACGTGATCGAGAACGAGTTCTACCGGGTGTCATACCTCATCGAACGCGGGCACATCGGGTCGGTCTTCGACAAGGTCGCCGGGCGGGAGCTGGTGAATCCGCTGGCGGTGGCGGGGTTCGGGCAGTACGTCTACGACCGGTACGCCAGCGCCCCGCATTTCAGCCACATGTCCGGAAACGTGCTGGCGTACGACGGGAGGCTGCTGGGCGACCGCAGCATCGGCCGCCACGCCACGTTCGTGCGCGCCGAGCGCACCGCGGTCGGCGAGCGGCTCGTCGTCGAGCTGCACGGCAAGGGCGTCGACTGGCTGCGCACCACGGTCGAACTGGCCGCCGGGGTGCCCCGGGTCGACATCCGGCACCGCATCGCCAAGCAGGGCACGCCCGCCAAGGAGGCGGCCTTCTTCGCCTTCCCGTTCGCCTGTGCCGACCCGTCGATCGTCTGGGAGCTGACCGGCGGCGTCGGCGGGACGCACCTGCCCCGGGTGCCCGGCGCGGCGCGGCACCTGATCCCCGTCCGGCACTGGATCGCCCTGTCCGACCCCGAGCTGTCCATCGCCTGGGCCACCTTGGAGGCCCCGCTCGTCCAGCTCGGCTCCATCCACATGCCGTACGCGCCGTTCCCGCCGACCGTCGAGGAGGAACCGGCCACCGTCTACTCCTGGGTCCTGAACAACATCTGGGACACCAACTTCCCGTCACAGCAGCAGGGCGAGACGACCTTCCATTACGCCGTCGGCTCGGCGGCCGGTGCGCCCCCGCGTCGGCTCGGCGCCGACGTCGCCGCCGGTCTCACCGACCGCTTCGCCGCCGTCCTCGCGACAGGCCCCGCCCACCGCGCCGCGCGCCCCGCCCGCCCCTGTTGCCGCGGCGATCAACCCGGGGTCGTTCCCGCCGAGGGTCTTGTCGGCGTGGACCGCCCCGACGTGCTCGTCACCTCGCTGGGCCGTACCGGAGGGAGGCTGGTCGCGCGTCTTCGATCACTGTCGGAACGGCCGGCGACCGTGACGGTCCGGGCCACCGGTCGGCCCTCCGCACGGGTGCGGGTGCCCGCCTGCGGCGTCGCGGTCGCCGAGCTCGGCACGCTGTAGGGGCGGGCGCGCGGCGGGATCACTCGGAGGGGATGGTGATGGGGTGGCTCAGCCCCCAGTTGAACCAGTTGACCCTGAAGGAGTCGCCGGCGTGACCGCTGACGGGGAAGACGGCCGTGCCGATCCAGGTCTTGCCGCCCTCGACATCCCAGTCGCTGTGGAGTCGGCTGGAGCAGGGGGTGCGGGTGGGGATGACGCGCTCGCCGTCGGAGAACCGCAGGTACGTGCCGCCGATGGCGTCGTAGCACACCAGGGACTGCGGTCCGGACCCGAGGTTCCGGTACCGCACGGTCAGGATCAGGTTGTCGGCCGTCACCTGCAGGCGGGTGACGCGCACGTCCCAGGAGGCGGTCCTGGCGATGATCGTGTCGAGGTCGTGGGAGCCGACCGCCGGTCGCGGCTCCGACCGCTCCTGCTCGGTCTCCCGCAGGGCCAGCAGGACGAAGGGCGTCAGGACCAGCACCGCGAGGAATCCGATCACCGCGAACAGCACCGCCCGGGACCAGCCTGAGCGTGGCCGTTGGGCGGGTACGGTCCCCGCCGTCGGCCGCCATCCCGTCGGCGCGGCGGCCGGCTGGGCCACGCCGGGAGGGACGGGACCTGCGGGCGGGCGGGGCGCGGGACCCGGCGCGGGCACCGGGCCGCGGGGAGGTCCGGGCGGCGGGAAGGGCGGATGCCGGTGCGCCGCCGGCGGCGGGCCGGGTGGCGGCGTGGGCCCGGGGCGGAACGCGGGACCCGCCGGGCCCGGCGCGGGACCGGGGGGCGGAACACGGCCGGGTACCGGCCCGGGACCGGGCGAGCCGACCGGACCGGCCGGCCCGGGAGGACCGGGAGGACCGGGAGGACCGGGAGGACGTGGCGTGACGTCAGGGGCCGTTCCCGGATGCGGCAACTGCGTCGGCGGCGTCACGCCGGTATGCAGGATCTTGGTGGGCGCGGGCCGCGCGGCCGGCGCCCGTCCCGACGGGTCGCGGGGCAGTACGGGGATCTCGCCGGTCAGCGCGCTGAGCACGTTCTTGGCCGTGGGACGCCGGCGCGGGTTCTTCGACAGGCAGTCGCCGACGAAGATGCTGAGCGGCTCCGGAACCCCGCTGATGTCGGGCTCGGCCGTGATGACGTTGTGCAGGATCGCCGGGATCGTGTTGCCGTGGAAAACCAGCCGCCCCGTCGCCGCGTACACCATCGTCGCCGCCCAGCTGAACAGGTCCGACGGCGGCCCGATGCCCTTGCCCTCCACCTGCTCGGGCGACATGAACGACGGCGTGCCGACGACCTGGGAGACGGTGCCGGTCGTGTCGAGCACCCGGGCGATGCCGAAGTCGATGACGACCGGCCCCTCCGGGCCCATGAGCACGTTGCTCGGCTTGAAGTCCTGGTGCACGATCCCGGCCCGGTGGATCGCCGACAACGCGGTCAGCGTGGCGACCGCCAGCCGCGACAGCCCGCTGCCCGAGCGCGGGCCGTCACGGCGGACCAGCTCCTCCAGCGACTCGCCCTCGACGTACTCGCTGATGATGAACGGCGAGCGGTCGGTCACCCCGGCGTCCAGCACCCGGATGGTGCAGAACGGCGCCACCCGCTGCATGAGCTCCGCCTCGCGCAGGAACCGCTTGCGCGCGTCGTCGTTGTGGCTGAACTCGGCCCGCAGCAGCTTGATCGCCACACGCGCCCCGGCCGGGCTGCGCCCGAGCAGGACGGTGCCCTGCCCGCCCTCGCCGATGAACCCGAGGACCTCGTAGTCGCCCACTCGCTTCGGATCCCCCGGCCGCAGCGGCTGGGCGCCTCGCATTCGTTTCCTCCCGTACCCGGCGTTCTCTGCGTCATTGTGTCAGCAAGCGAATGAAGGCCGCGAGAATTCCGCACACTTGTCCACTTACCGCTGGGCCGGGGCCGGGAGGCCGCTCCTCTCGTCACCGCCCTCGGCGTGCGCCCTGAGGTTTCTCGGCGTGCGTGAGCCGCCGCCGAGGGGCTACCGTCACAGTGTGCGAGCACGGGACCTTGTCGTGGACTATCCGGCGGTGCGGGCGGACGACGACGCGCTGACCGCGACGCGGCTGCTGAGCGAGCGGCACCTGCCGGGCCTGGTCGTGGTGGACGAGGACGGGCGCCCTGCGACGGTGCTGCCGGCCTCTCAGGTGCTCCGGTTCGTCATCCCGCGGTACGTGCAGGACGACCCGGCGCTGGCGCACGTCGTCGACGAGTCGTACGCCGACCGGATGTGCGCCACCCTGGCCGGCAAGCGGGTGGCGGATCTGCTGCCGCGGGAACGGCCCGTGCTGCCCGTGGTCGGGGAGGACGACACCGCGCTGGAGATCGCGGCGGTGATGGCGGAGAACCACAGCCCGCTGGTGGCCGTGCTATCCGGCGCGGCCGAGGACGGCGGGCGCATGGTCGGCGTGGTCACGGCGAGCGGCCTGCTGGAGCGGCTGCTGGCCCGCTGAGGCCCTTTGTCTTTTGCCGCTTTTATGGCTTATTGCGGCATCAGAGAATGAAGACGTCGAGTGTCCAATATTGACGGCTATCACCTATCGTGAGAGACGGTGTGCCGGGAAGTCTGGTCGGCGGGCATTAATGACGTTGCATGACCGACCGGGAGGCGTGCTTGACCGCGACCCTTGCCGTGCTGATCTTCGTCGGCGCCTACGTTCTCATCGCGACCGAACGCATCCATCGCACGGCGGCGGCCCTCGGCGGCGCCGCCCTGATGCTGCTCATCCACGCCAGCGACGCCGAGACCGCGTTCTTCGCCGAGGAATCGGCGATCGACTGGAACGTCATCTTCCTGCTGCTCGGCATGATGGTGATCGTCGGCGTGCTGAAGCTGACCGGCGTGTTCGAGTACCTGGCGATCTGGGCCGCCAAACGGGCCAGGGGCAAACCGTTCCGGCTCATGGTCATGCTCGTGGTGATCACCGCGATGGCCTCGGCGCTGCTGGACAACGTCACCACCGTGCTGCTGATCGCCCCGGTCACGTTCCTGGTGTGCGAGCGGCTGGCGCTGCCGGTCGCGCCGTACCTGATCGCCGAGGTGATGGCGTCCAACATCGGCGGCACGGCGACGCTCATCGGCGACCCGCCCAACATCATCATCGCCAGCCGGGCCGGCCTGACCTTCAACGACTTCCTGATCCACCTGGCGCCGCTGGTCGTACTGCTGATGGTCGTCTTCGTGGTCATGTGCCGGTTCCTGTTCCGCGACGCCTTCCGCTACGACCCCGAGCGCGCCGCCGACATCATGCGGCTGAACGAGCGGGAGGCCATCCACGACCCGAGGCTGCTCGCGCAGAGCCTCGTCGTGCTGGCCATCGTGATCGCCGCCTTCGTGTTGCACCCGGTGCTGCACTATGAGCCGTCGATCGTCGCGCTGCTGGGCGCGGGCCTGCTGGTCGCCGCGACCCGGGTCACGGTCGAGGAGTCGATCCGCGAGGTCGAGTGGCCGACCCTGGTGTTCTTCATGGGCCTGTTCGTCATGGTCGGCGCGCTGGTGAACACCGGCGTCATCGGCGCGGTCTCGCGGGCCGCCGCCGACGCGACCGAGGGCCGTCTCGGCCTGGCCGCCATGGTGCTGCTGGGCGCGTCGGGGGTGCTGTCCGCGATCGTGGACAACATCCCGTACGTCGCGACGATGGCCCCGATCGTCGCGGACCTGGCACAGGCGCACGGCGAGTCCGGCCAGGTGCTGTGGTGGGCGCTGGCGCTCGGGGCGGACCTCGGCGGCAACGCGACCGCGATCGGGGCCTCGGCGAACGTCGTCATCCTCGGCATCGCCGAGCGCAACAACACGCCGATCGGCTTCTGGCAGTTCACCAAGTACGGCCTCGTGGTGGCCACGGTGACGATCGCGTTGTGCGTGCCGTACCTGTGGCTGCGCTACCTCTGATCGCCTCCCCGCGAACGGCTCCCCGCGAACGGCCTTTCAATGCAGACGGCGCGGTGGCGGCGCGCCCGTGCCCCGGTCGCGCCGTCCACCGCGCCGTCCGCCGATGAAATACCCGTTTCGGACACCTGCGATGCGCCGATCAATCGGTTCCCGGCACACGCGCGGGCTCGCCGGATCCGGGCTGTTCGTATGACTACTTGTGAGATGGCTACTTACGGGATGACTACTTGTGTGAGCGGAAGCGCTCGAAGATACGGCGCGCCTTGGCCTGGTTCTCCGGGTCCCTGGCCATACGCTTGGCCTGATCCGTGGCCTGGCGGCCCTGAGGGCTCGTCATGAAGCGCTTGACGCGATCCATCAGCTTGGTCATTTTGTCCCTCCTTATCCAAGTCCATTAACGGGTACCCGTTTCGCCCGGGTTCATCCCGAAGGGCGGACGGTAAGTGGCGACCATGTCACGAGCGGGCCCGGCAGGGTGCAGAATCTAATGCCGAACCAAGGGGGAAGGCGGGTCAGGAACGTGACGACGTCCACTCAGGCCACTCAGTCCGGCGAGTCCGCTCAGGGCATCGCGGCGACACGGTCCGCCCAGGCGGCGGACGTGCAGGCGTCGATCCACCGGCGCATCGCCGACGAGCTCGGCGTGCGCGACGGTCAGGTGCGGGCGGCGGTGGAGCTGCTCGACGGCGGGGCGACCGTGCCGTTCATCGCCCGCTACCGCAAGGAGGCGACCGGGGCGCTGGACGACGCGCAGTTGCGCACCCTGGAGGAGCGGCTGCGCTACCTGCGCGAGATGGAGGAACGGCGCGCCGCCATCCTGGAGTCGATCCGCTCCCAGGGCAAGCTCGACGAGGCCCTGGAGGCCCAGATCCTGGCGGCCGACTCCAAGGCCCGCCTGGAGGACATCTACCTGCCCTACAAGCCCAAGCGGCGCACCAAGGCACAGATCGCCCGGGAGGCCGGGCTCGAACCGCTCGCCGACGCGCTGCTCGGCGACCCGACCCTGGAGCCGCTCGCCGCCGCCGAGCCGTACGCGGACCCGGACAAGGGCGTCGCCGACGCCGCGGCGGCGCTGGAGGGGGCGCGGGCGATCCTGGTGGAGCGCTTCGGCGAGAACGCCGACCTCATCGGCGAGCTGCGCGAGCGCATGTGGACGCGCGGGCGCCTGGTGTCGGCGGTGCGCGAGGACAAGCGCGAGGCCGGGGCGAAGTTCGCCGACTACTTCGAGTTCGCCGAGGCGTTCACCACGCTGCCGTCGCACCGCATCCTGGCCCTGTTCCGCGGCGAGAAGGAGGAGGTGCTCAGCCTCACCCTGGAGCCGGAGAGCGAGCCCGAGCCGGAGGGGCCGAGCGGCTACGAGGTGCGCATCGCGCAGACCTTCGGCATCGCCGACCAGGGGCGGCCCGCCGACCGTTGGCTGCTCGACACCGTGCGCTGGGCCTGGCGCACCCGCATCCTCGTCCACCTCGGCATCGACCTGCGCGCCCGGCTGTGGCAGGCCGCCGAGGACGAGGCGGTGCGCGTGTTCGCCGCCAACCTGCGCGACCTGCTGCTCGCCGCGCCCGCCGGATCCCGCCCGACGATGGGCCTCGACCCGGGCCTGCGCACCGGCGTGAAGGTGGCCGTCGTGGACGCCACCGGCAAGGTCGTCGCGACCGCCACGATCTACCCGCACGAGCCGCGCCGGCAGTGGGACGAGTCGCTCGCCATCCTCGCCAAGCTGGCGAAGGAGCACAACGTCGAGCTGATCGCCATCGGCAACGGCACCGCCTCCCGGGAGACCGACAAGCTCGCCGGCGACCTGGTCAAGCTGATGCCCAACCTGACCAAGGTGATGGTCTCCGAGGCCGGCGCGTCGGTCTACTCCGCCTCGGCGTACGCCTCGCAGGAACTGCCCGACCTGGACGTCTCGCTGCGCGGCGCGGTCTCGATCGCCCGCCGGCTGCAGGACCCGCTCGCCGAACTCGTCAAGATCGACCCCAAGTCGATCGGCGTCGGCCAGTACCAGCACGACGTGTCCGAGACCAAGCTGTCGCGCTCGCTCGACGCCGTGGTGGAGGACTGCGTGAACGGCGTCGGCGTGGACGTCAACACCGCCTCCGCGCCGCTGCTCACCCGCGTGTCCGGCATCGGGGCGAGCCTCGCCGAGAGCATCGTGCAGCACCGCGACGCCAACGGGCCGTTCCGCTCCCGCAGCGCGCTCAAGCAGGTCCCCAGGCTCGGCCCCAAGGCGTTCGAGCAGTGCGCGGGCTTCCTGCGCATCCGCGGCGGCGACGACCCGCTCGACGCCTCCGCCGTGCACCCCGAGGCCTATCCCGTCGTACGGCGCATCCTGACGACGACCGGCGGCGACATCGCCGACCTGATCGGCAACACGGCCACCCTGCGCACACTGCGTCCCGAGGACTTCGTGGACGACACCTTCGGCCTGCCCACCGTCACCGACATCCTCGCCGAGCTCGACAAGCCCGGCCGCGACCCGCGCCCGGCGTTCAAGACCGCGACCTTCAAGGAGGGCGTGGACACGATCACCGACCTGGAGCCGGGCATGATCCTCGAAGGCGTCGTCACGAACGTGGCCGCCTTCGGGGCCTTCGTCGACGTGGGCGTCCACCAGGACGGCCTGGTCCACGTCTCGGCGATGTCGCGCACCTTCGTCAAAGACCCGCGCGACGTCGTCAAGCCCGGCGACATCGTCCGCGTCAAGGTGCTGGACGTGGACGTCCCGCGCAAGCGCATCTCGCTCACCCTGCGCCTGGAGGACGAGTCCGGCCCGCGCGGCGACCAGCGCCAGGGCCGCTCCGACCGCGACGGCGGCGGGCGGCAGGGACAGCGCGGCGGCCGCCCCCGCCAGGACCGCGACCGCGGACGCCCCGCCCCGCCCGCGAACGGCGCCCTCGCCGAGGCGCTGCGCCGCGCCGGCCTCGACAAGGGCCTCGACGGCGGTGACCGTGACAAGGGCCGCGACAAGGGCCGCGGCGAGGGCGGCAAGGGAAGGGGCGGCTCCCGCCGTTAGCGCGGCGTACGGCACCGGGGCTTCGGGGACGACGCCCCGGTGTTTGCGTCTGTGCTGCGCGGCCTGGTACGTTGAGGAGGTTGCAGTCGCAGTTTCCTCGAACGTTTGCACTATGGGCGCCCGCAGGAAGTTTCTGACAGCGGGCATTCCTGCCTTTTCTGGGAGACAACGCTTCCCCTGGTCGCAGGCCTGAAGGTCCGTACGCAGCATCGGACCGTCGAGAGGGCGGTTCGGGTGAAGTCCCCTTTCACAAGGAGAAGCAGTTGTCTGAAGGTACCGTGAAGTGGTTCAACGCCGAAAAGGGCTACGGATTCATCGCGCCCGACGACGGTAGCGCCGACGTCTTCGTGCACTACTCGGCGATCGCCACGTCTGGCTACCGCAGCCTTGAGGAGAACCAGCGCGTGCGGTTCGAGACCACGCGTGGCCCGAAGGGTCCGCAGGCTGAGCAGGTCAGCGCCATCTGAGGCGCTCCACGTCGTCACGGAAGGGCTCGCCCCCGGCAAGGGGCGGGCCCTTCCGCCGTTTCCGGCGGTCAGCGGAAAGCGGAGACGCCGGTGACGGTGCGGGCGAGGGTGAGGGCGTGGATGTCCTCGGTGCCCTCGTAGGTGGAGACGGTCTCCAGGTTCACCATGTGGCGCATCACCGGGTACTCCAGCGTGATGCCGTTGGCGCCGTGGATCGCGCGGGCCGTGGCGGCGACGCGCTGGGCGGCGCGGACGTTGGCGAACTTGCCGAAGCTGATGTGGCTGTGGTGGGCGAGACCGGCGTCCTTGAGGCGGCCGATCTGGTGCGCGGTCAGCAGGGCGTGGTTCACGTCCACCAGCATGTCGGCGATCTTGCGCTGGGTGAGCTGGAAGGACGCGATGGGGCGCTCGAACTGGACGCGGGTGCCCGCGTAGTCCACCGCCGCCTCGAAGCACGCGCGGGCCGCGCCCGCCACGCCCCACACGATGCCGTACCGGGCCTCCGACAGGCACGACAGCGGGGCCTTGAGACCCTCGGCGCCGGGCAGGATCGCGTCGGCGGGCAGGCGCACGCCGTCCAGGACCAGTTCGGAGGTGATCGACGCGCGCAGGGAGATCTTCTTGTGGATGACCGGGGCGGAGAACCCCGGCGTGTCGGTCGGCACCAGGAAGCCGCGGATGCCCTCCTCGGTGCGTGCCCACACCACGGCGACGTCCGCGATCGAGCCGTTGGTGATCCACATCTTGGCGCCGTCGAGCACCCAGTCGGAGCCGTCGCGGCGAGCGCGGGTGCGCATCGAGCCGGGGTCGCTGCCCGCGTCGGGCTCGGTCAGGCCGAAGCAGCCGAGCGCCTCGCCGGTGGCCATGCGGGGGAGCCACTCCTGCTTCTGCCTCTCGTCGCCGAAGCGGTGGATCGCCGTCATCGCCAGCGAGCCCTGCACCGACATGAAGCTGCGCAGGCCGCTGTCGACGGCCTCCAGCTCACGGCAGGCCAGGCCGTACGAGACGGCGTTGGTGCCCGCGCAGCCGTAGCCGGTCAAGTGCATGCCGAACAGGCCAAGCTTGCCGAAGGCCCTGGCGAGTTCGCGCGGCTCGGGGATCGTGCCGGCCTCGAACCAGTCCGCGACGTGCGGCAGCAGTTCGGCGCGGCCGAAGTCGCGGACGGCGTCGCGGATCGCCCGCTCCTCCTCCGACAGGTCCCGGTCCACCTCAAGGAAGTCGGCGGGGTTCGGCGTGGCGGGACGGGCTCCGGTCGGTCGCGGGGTGTCCCTGTCGGCATCGCTCATCGTCGTGCACCTCCTGATGCGACATTGCCTGTCGGATGTGGGTCCGTGGGCGGATCCGCGAGTACGCCCCTACCCTCTCAGACCGCGGCCTTTACGCTCGTGGCGGGGGCCGGTGCGGCCATTATGTTCAGCTCACGCCACCGAAGGCGGCACCGGGGTACGCCGCCTGCCGCCGGGCATCGTCAGCGCCGCCCGTGCTCGTGGCCGTCGCCGGGCGATGCGCCGATGGTCCCGAGGGCGGGCACGGGCTGTGAGCTGCCTTTCTGAATTAATCCTGGGAATGACGCGGGAAAAGCGATCAAAACGTCATTTTGGCCGAAGGAACGCGACAGGGGTTGTGAGTAAGCTAGATCCAGCATGATCGTAGGTGGCCGTGAGGTGTCCCGCCTCGCAGGGTCACGCTCTGTACGTGGGGCGATCGAATCTGAGTGATCGGCCCAGGTTCCTACCCCTGGAGACGATTGTGAAGGTAGGGCTGAGGTCGGCGACCCTGGCATGCGCCGGAGCCGTCGCACTCGCCGGTGCCGGAACCGCGCTCTTCGGCGTACAGGCGTCAATTCGTACGAATGCAGCGGTTCGGGCGACGGTGGGCGTGCCATACGAATGCCGTGTGGATCCGTCTGGGACGTCGAATACCGATACATCGCCGAGTCCGGTTACCCGTACTTTCCAGGTGATTTTGGAGGGGCCGGATGACGGGGTGACCCCCGGGCAGACCGTCCCCGTGACGTGGCGCGTGGACCCGACCGTCGTGCCGTTGCAACTCGACCAAGCGATCGATTTCGGCGTGCTGAGCATGCACGGCCGTTTGATCGTGGTGGAGGAACGCGGGCCGGATGAGTCGACCTCCTCCCCGTCGGGCGGGACGGACGACGACGAAGACGACGAAGACGACGAAGACGACACCGCCTCGCCCACGGAGACGTCCAGCAACGAGGAAACCTCGACCGCGTCGCAGTCCACCACCACGTCCGCGTCGCCGTCGGTCACGACCACGGTCACAGTGGACGCGATCGGCGAGACCCTCTCCTCGCTGCCGGCCTCGACGGCGCTCGACCTGCCGCCGATGGCGGCCACGGTGACTCCCACGGCCGTCGCGGTGCTGGAGCTCCGGGCCGACGGTTTCACATTGCAGGCGTCGCGCACGCCCACCCCTACGACCGGCACTCCGACCAATTCTTCGTCGACCAGTTCTTCGACGTCCCCCGCAGCCGCGCCGTCCACGACGGGAGCGTCCACTTCTTCACCGGCCCCCACGCCTACCACGACGTCACCCACCCCCCAGTCCCCCATCGTGATTCCCGTACGGGGAGACCTCGCCCAGCTGAGCTGCGCGCTCGTCACCGACGCCACGCCCGCCGCGATCCGCATCACCGTCGAGGCGAGTTCGCCGTCCGACCCGGATTCCTCGAATCCCTCGGATCCCTCGGATTCCGATTCGTCCACCCCGCCGTCCACCTCGACGGACGACACCACGACGCCCGAGCCGTCGGAAACCATCACCCGCACCTCCACCGCGACGGTCACGGTGCCCGCGTCGCCCAGGCCCACGCGTACCGAGATCGTGACCGAGACCGCGCAGGTGCGTACGACGCCCAAGGGATGGGCGAGGACGGGGGCCGCGACCGACGAGGACCCGGCCGCCGGGATGCTGATACTCGGCGGGGCGGCCCTGGTGGTCGGGGCCGTGCTCGGCGGGGTGCAGTTGCGTCGCCGGGCCGCCGGTCACTCCTCCGCGGGGCGTACGCCGTGAGCGGCGCGGGCGGCGGTTCCGGCCGCGTTCTCGCCGTGGGCCTCGTGCTGGCCGCCCTCACCGGAATCGGGGCGATCACGGGCGGATTGGTGCTGCTGCTGGACCCGGGGGCGCCCGAGGTGATCGGCCCGTCCGGGGAGGCCGGAGCCGCCGGGCCGGCAGAGTCGCGGGCTGCGCCGTACCAAATGCCGGGCCAGATGCCGGGCCAGGCGTCGGACCGGATGTCGGACGCGGCGGTTCCGCCGCCGCTGGTGATGCCGATGTCCGTGCCGGAGCGGGTACGCATCCCGACAATCAAGGTGAACGCGCCGGTGGAGTCGCTCGGGCTGGACAAGAACGGCTGGCTGGAGGTGCCCTCGCTCAAACGGCCGAACCTCACCGGCTGGTATCGGCTCGGACCGTCTCCCGGGCAACTCGGGCCCGCCGTGATCGTCGGGCATGTCAACAACAAGGCCGGGCCCGCCGTGTTCGCCCGGCTTGGCACGCTCCGCAAGGGCGACACGGTCGAGGTGAAGCGCAAGGACGGCAGCGTGGCCGTATTCACCGTGAACGAGGTGGAGCGCGTGCACAAGCGGACGTTCCCGACCGCCCGCGTCTACGGGAACCTGTCCCACGCCGGACTCCGGCTGATCACCTGCGGCGGCGCGTTCGATCCCAAAACGGGCAGTTACGCCGACAACATCATCGTCTACGCGTCCCTGTCGGCCACGCGTTGACCGCGGCCGTCGCCGGGTGCCGGGGCGGCCGACGTACGGTGGGGGAATGCAGCGGATTCTGGTCAGCGCCTGCCTGATGGGCCGGCCGGTGCGCTTCGACGGCCGGGCGAAGACCAGCGACGACGAACTGCTGGCCACCTGGCGGGCGGAGGGGCGGCTGGTCCCGTTCTGTCCCGAGGTGGAGGGCGGGTTGCCGGTGCCCCGGCCCCCGGCCGAGATCGAGGGCGGGGCCGGCGGCTACGCCGTGCTCTCCGGCGCCGCCCGCGTGCTCACGCCCACCGGGCTCGACGTCACCAACGCGTTCCTCGCCGGGGCCCACGCCGCGCTCGACGTCGCCCGCGCGATGGACATTCGCGTCGCGATCCTCAAGGAGGGCAGCCCCTCCTGCGGCAGCCTGCGCATTCACGACGGGCTCTTCCGAGGCAACGCCGTGCCGGGCCACGGCGTCACGACGGCCCTGCTGCAGGCGCACGGCATCGCCGTCTTCGGCGAGGACCGCATCCCCGACGCCGCCGCGCACCTGCGCGAGCTGGAACGGCCCGCCGTCCCCTGACGATCGTCACAAATCGTGGAAGCGGAGCCACAGTTCCAGGGTGAGAACGAGCCAGAGCTTGCCGCCCTGGCGGGGAAGCAGCCCCCGCGCCGCACATCCACGTATGCGACGAAGCGCCTCGCCTCTATCGACATGTCCTGGCCCTCGCCGACCGAGCTCATCGATCACTCGAGCGATCGGGCGAGTCGTAGCCGAAGTCGTCGCCGCCCCAGTCGGTGTCGCCGTCGCTCCAGTCTGCGGTGTGGTCCTCCGCCGCGCCATTCCGGGCCGCACCCCCTCCTGCGGCTCCGCGCACCGAGCAGCGCGGTTACACGATCGCGGCCGATCGCAGACTCTCGTCCAGGTCTCGTACGTACGTGTTGCCCGACCAGGGCTCCAGCCGCTTGCGCGCCTGAGTGATCAGAAGACCGAGCCGCGCCGAGCTGTGCTCGCGCATGAGTGTGATCGCTTCCGAGAACTTGGCCGTCGCCTCCGGGATCTCCTTGCTCTGGGTGAGGGCCATTCCGTGCTGGATCAGCCCGAATGCCTTCTCCCGTTTGAAGGCGGGACTGAGGGCGGCAAGCCGAGTGGTGACCGCCTCGATGACATCAGCGGAACGGCCAAGGTCGTTGAAAATGAACCAAAAGGACGTCCCCACCCCCTGGTACGCGTTCACCCAGTACAGGTACGAAGGCTCTGACGATGTCGGACTGTCGGCCCAACTCCTCGCGGCCTCCACCTTGCGCAGAGACTCCTTCGCGTTGCCGGTGAGAGCATGGGCCAGCGCCTCGACGGTGTCGGCGCGCGATCGCATCAGATTGCTTCCGCCGCGCCGCGCCCATCCCTGAGCCGCGAAGGCATGGTCGAGCGTCTTGGCCGGCTGACGGGCGAAGTACGCCATCTCGCTGTACCAGTGGTGGATGTACGCGGTCAACACCGGATCCCCGCTCTCTTGCGCGGCCTCAAGGCCGCGATCGAGTGAGCGTGCCGCCGCGTGGTAGTCCATCCGATCGAAGTGCAGGAACCCGGCCAGCTGGGCGAGCTCGGCATAGGTGTGGACGAGCCGGGTGCGGAGCCCGGGAAGGAGGGACTGCGTGCCGAGCAGACGGGCAACCAGGTCACGCTGGGCTTCGACGACGGGCAGGACCTTGGCGGGGCCGTAGGTGTCGTCCAGGCGGCGGCACTGGGCGGTGAGCTTCTCGAGCGTGGCCACGCTCTTGGCATCCACATGGCCCTGGGCCTGAATCATGCGGGCGAGGCGTTCCTCTTCGTCCGGGTCGAGGTGGCGCAGCAGGGTCATTGCGGGGGCTCCGCCCAGGGCGAAGGACAGCTCCAGCAGCAGTTCCCGTCGTTTCATGTCCGCCTCCTCGGCGTTAACGGCGCGAAGCAGTTCCTTGCAGCTCCCCACGCTCAGGGTGGCGGCCTCGGCGGTGTTGCGAGCGGTGTCGCAGGCGATGTCCTGGCGCGGTCGTTCCGGGTGTGCCTTCTCGTCCATGCTGACACGCTGCTGCGGAACGGAGCAGACCGTAACCGGCTGAAACGGGTCCAGGTGACGGAAATCTGCCTGATCAATCACATCCCGGTCATAGACGCTGTAGGTCGAAAACTCCTCATCCGAGATCAGGTTGTGCGCCCGCGTCTGGTAGACCCGTGCGAGTGCGGCCAGCACCCGCGCAGTGGGCCGCCGGCCCGCCGCAGGCCATCCTTCGAAGTCGTACAACCTGCACTCGCGCATCGACGCCGTACCCGCCGGGTCCAGATCGTTGATCGCGTCCACCACATCGACGGCGGTCCGGCCGTGCGCCAGCCGGTAGCACCGCAGCGGGCCGACCCGCTGCACCAGGGCGATGACGTAGGCGATCTGGTCCCAGGTGAACCGCTTGGCGCGCAGCGCCTCGCCCCAGGACCGGCAGCGCAACAGGATCGAATAGCCCTCACCGGACATCGGCGGCCCCTTCCGTGACCTCGCCCCCACCAGCGGGAACGCACGGATCGTATATCCAAAGTCACGTTCCGTGTGGCCAATGCTAAATTCCGGTGGGCGGCCCGCAGGAGGTGCGCTCGGCATCGCGGACATTTCCGCAACCTCATGCCGCCGTCCCGTGCACGATCTCGGCCGCCTACGACCCCTTGCTCGACGGTGAACCCGAGCGCGCGCCCGACGCGCCGCGAGTGCGCGTAGGCCGCCCGTTCGGCGTTACAGGAGGTCGGCCTCGTCGGTCTCCGTGGAAATGATGGCTTGCTCGTCCGGTTTGTGAACGAGGACCTTCTCCAGGTAGGACTCAAGCGCCCGCCGCAGGCCGACGTCCTTGCCCGCCTTCTCGGACTCGAACCAGCGGTGGTCGAGCACCTCGTGGAAGAGCTGGGCCGGTTCCAGCTTGCCGCGCAGTTCGGGCGGTACGGCGTTGACGGTGGGCTGGAAGGCCTCGGCGAGCCAGCGGTGGGCGACGATCGCCTCGTCCTCGTGGCGCAGGCCCTTGGCCACGCGGAAGGAGTCCAGGTCGTTGAGGAGCCGGCGGGCCTGGTTCTCCTCGACGTCCAGGCCGGTGAGGCGGAGCAGGCGGCGCTGGTGGTGCCCGGCGTCCACGACCTTGGGGCGTACGATCAGCCGGGCGGTGCCGGCCTTGCGGCGGATCATCATCTCGGCGACGTCGAAGCCGAGCGAGTTGAGCCGCCGGATGCGCTGGTCGATGCGGTGCCACTCGGGCTCTTCGATGATCTCGTCCTGGGTCAGCTCAGTCCATAACCGCTCGTACCGGTCGACGATCTGCTGGGCGAAGGTCTCAGGGTCGATGCTGGGGTGGAGCAGGCCGCCCGCCTCCAGGTCGAGCATCTCGCCGAAGATGTTGATGTGCGCGGTCTCGATGTCGTGGGCGCGCTGGCCCTCGCTGATCGCCGGGTGCAACTCGCCGGTCTCGGCGTCCACCAGGTACGCGGCGAACGCCCCGGCGTCGCGGCGGAACAGGGTGTTGCTCAGCGAGCAGTCGCCCCAGTAGAACCCGTTCAGGTGCAGCCGGACCAGCAGCACGGCGAGCGCGTCGAGCAGCCGGGTCAGCGTGTCCGGGCGCAGCGAGCCCGACAGCACCGCCCGGTACGGCAGGGCGAACTGCAGATGCCGGGTGATCAGCGCCGAGTCGATGGGATCCTCGTCGGCGGTGGTCCGGCCGGTGACGTAGGCCACCGCCTCCACGGCCGGGGCGTCGAGCCGGGCCAGGTCGCGCAGGAGTCGGTACTCGCGCCGGGCGTACCGTTCGCTGATCTCCTTGATGGCGTAGACGTGCCCGGCGAGCCGGACGAAGCGCACCACGTGCCGGGAGATGCCGCGGGGGAGGGAGACCAGGTGGTGATCGGGCCACTCCTCCAGCGGGAGGTCCCACGGTAAGCGGATCAGGTCCGGGTCGCTGGGGGCGCCGGTCAACTGCAGCGGCAACCGACAACTCCTGAAATAGGGGGATATTCGGTTGAATACGCTAGCCTGCCGACGATCGCGGCGCACGCCCGGGGACGTCCGGACGGCGGGGAAACGTCGGCGGATTGAACGCGCGCTCGATCACCGCCGTCAACTCGGCCTCGCTCAGCACGCGGGGCTCGCCGAGCGCCCTGGCGCGCACGTACACCTCGCACAGCCACTCCAGCAGCCGGGTGGCCTCGAATGCCTGCTCCAGGTCCACGCCGATCGTGACCCCGCCGTGGTTCGCCATGAGCGCGGCCCGCCTGCCCGCCATCGCCGCGCGCACGTTCTCCGCCAGCTCGGGAGTGCCGTACGTGGCGTACTCGGCGACCTTCACCGTGCCGCCGAGTAGCAGGCAGTTGTAGTGGATCGGCGGCAACTCGGTCATCGTGCTCGCCACCACCGTGCCGAACACCGAGTGCGTGTGCACGACCGCGCGGGCGTCGGTCGTGGCGTACACGGCCAGGTGCATCGGCGTCTCCGAGGACGGCTGCGTCTCGCCCTCCACCAGGTAACCGTCGACGTCGACGACCGGGCACTGCTCCGGGGTGAGGCGGTCCAGTGCCACCCCCGACGGCGTGACCGCGACCAGGTCGCCCTCGCGCACGCTCAGGTTGCCCGACGTGCCGATGACCAGGCCCAGCTCCGCGGCGCGCCGGCCGAATTCGCACAACCGCTCGCGCGGCTCCTTCATCATCACGTCACGAAACCGTAGACGGACCCCGCAGTCGGGACAATCCGATCAAGTGCCGTCACCGATCAAGAAAAGAGATACGCAGGGCGCCCGATGGCTCCCCGGCGGTGTGCGCGGGGTTTGCCTGACTTGAGGGCGTGAAAAGGACGGAGGGCGGATCGAGGGCCCGGTGGTGCGCCACGGCGGCCATCGGAATCGTGCTGGCGACGCTGCCGGTGGCCGCGCAGCCTGCGGGTTCGGCGGTGTCGGCGGTGTCAGGGATCTCGGAAGGGGTCTCGGGAGGGGGCTCGACGTCGGCGGTCGCGGCGGGGGCTCCGGTGACGGGGTTCGAGCGGCAGCGGGCGTTCGAGGACGCCGCGGCCGAGTTCGGGGTGCCCGTCGAGGTGCTGCTCGCGGTCGCCTACCACGAGTCGCGCTGGGAGCACCACCGAGGTCTGCCGTCCGTGGCGGGCGGTTACGGCCCGATGCACCTCGTCGACGCGGACCTGTCCGCCACCAGGGGCGAGGGCTTCGCGCACGCGCAGACCGCCCACACGGCGGCCCGCCTCGCGGGGCTTTCCGCCAAGCAGGTGGTCGCCGACGACCGGGCCAACATCCGGGCGGGCGCGGCGCTGCTCGCCTCCTACGCCAGGGCCCTGCACGGCGGGACCGCGCCCGCCGACCCCGCGGCCTGGTACGGCGCGGTCGCCAGGTGGGCGGCCACGCCGTACGAGACGGACGCCCTGCGTTTCGCCGACGATGTCTACCGGACCATCAGGAACGGCGCGAGGAGGACCACCGATGACGGCCAGCGCATCCACCTGCCCGCCCACCCGGCCGTGACCCCCGACACCGGACGGCTCCGCGCCCTGCGGCTGCGCCCGCCCGCCCGCAGACGCGCCGCGCAGTGCCCGCCCGGGATGAACTGCGGCGTCATCGACACCGCCTACCACCGCTTCGACGCCGACGACCCGGCGAACTTCTGCAACTACGCCTCGGCGCGGCGGCCCGAGGACTCCTACATCCGCTTCATCGTCCTGCACGACACCGAAACCCCCTATCGGCGCACCCGCGCCCTGCCCCGCAGCCCCCGGTACTGCGCGAGCTGGCACTACCTGGTGCGTTCCCGCGACGGCCACGTCGATCAGGCCCTCGACGTCCGTCACGTGGCCTGGCACGCGGGCAACTGGTGGGTCAACTCGCACTCGATCGGCATCGAGCAGGAGGGCTGGGCGAGCCGCGGCGGACGCTGGTTCACCGAGCGCATGTACCGTTCGACCGCGCGCCTGGTCCGCTATCTCGCCGACCGCTACGACATCCCGCTCGACCGGGGCCACATCCTCGGCCACGACAACGTCCCGGCCGACTCGGGACGCGGCGTCAAGGGCATGCACCACGACCCCGGCCCGTACTGGAACTGGGCCCACTTCATGGAGCTGGTCGGCGCCCCGCTGCGCGCCACCGCCCCGCCGGACTCCGACCTCGTCACCATCCGCCCGAGCTTCCGGCGCAACCGCCTCGTCTTCTCCGGCTGCGTGCCGAAGAACGAGCCGATCGACGGCGGCAAGTGCGGCGACGCGCCGCCCCGGCCGTCCAGCGCCGTCCTGCTCCGCACCGCCCCGCGCGACGACGCGCCGCTCGTCGGCGACCCCTACCTCCACCCCGACGGCGGCCCCGGCAGCCTCGGTTACGGCGACTGGGGCGCCCGCGCGTCCACCGGCCAGCGGTTCGTCGTCGCCGACCGGGAGGGCGACTGGGTGGCGATCTGGTACGGCGGACGCCCGGCCTGGCTGAAGAACCCGGCCGACAACCCGGTGCTGCTCCCCGCCAGGGGCGCGTACGTCACCCCACGGCCCGGCCTCGACGCCGCGGCGGTCTACGGCCGCCCCTTCCCGGAGCCCGACGAGCTGCCCGCCGACGTCGCCCACTGGACCTGGGGCCGCGGCAGGCAGCCCGGCCCCTACGACCGGTACGCGATCCCGGCTGGCCAGGCGTACGCCCTGATCGACACCTTCGAGGCCGACGTCTACTACGCCGCCCACCACGACGCCTCGGCCCCGGGCGACCGCGAGCTCTACACCGGCTCCCGGACCTTCCACCTCATCCACTTCAACCACCGCTACGCCTTCGTCGACGCCGATGACGTGGAGGTCTACGAGATCGGATGAGCGCGACGGCCCGGCCGCCGTACGGCCGGGCCGCTCGCCGCTACTTGAGCGCGCCGGAGGTGAGACCGGACTGGATCTGCCGCTGGAAGATGATGTAGACGATCATCACGGGCACGACGGTGATGCTCAGGCCCGCGAACAGGCCCGGCCAGTCCGCCTCGTACCCGGCGTTCACCGAGATGTTCGCGATGCCCTGCGTGAGCAGCCACTTGTCCTCGACGTTGCCGGGCAGCAGCACGATCGGCAGCAGGTACTGGTTCCACTGGCCCAGCACGTTGAAGATCGTGATGCTGATCAGGCCGGGCTTCGCCATCGGCATCATGATCTGGAAGAACGTCCGGGTGTGCGAGCAGCCGTCGATCAACGCCGCCTCGGCCACCGAGGTCGGCAGCGTCTTGAAGAACGCGGTGAGGAAGAACACCGTGAACGGCAGCGAGTAGGCGATGTACACCAGGATCACGCCGACGTGCGTGCCGAGCAGACCCAGGTTGCGCACCACGAAGAACAGCGGCACCAGGGCCAGGAACACCGGGAACGACAGCCCGGACACGAAGATGAAGTAGATCAGCCGGTTGCCGGGGAACTCGTAGCGGGCCAGCACGTACGCCGCCATCGAGCCGAGCAGCATCGTGCCCGCCGTGGAGAACGCCACCACGAAGACGGTGTTCCACATGTACAGGCCGATGTGCGCCTTGTCCCAGGCGCGGGCCCAGGAGTCGAAGCCGAAGCTCGTCGGCAGCGTCAGCGGGTCGCCGAAGATCTGGGCGTTGGTCTTGAAGGACGCCAGGAACGTCCACAGCACCGGCCCGATGATCAGGATGGTCCACACGATCAGCGCGATGTGCGACAGCGCGCCGAACACGCCCGGCCCGTTGCCGCCCCGCCGGGCCGCCGCGGGCCGCGCGGGGGCGGCCGCGCGGCCCGCCGGAGCGGTCGCCGGGCTCGTCGTCGACGATGGGGACGCCATCAGAACTCGATCCTCTCGCGCCGGGTCACCCGCAGGGTCAGCACCGCGAAGGTGATCGTCATGAAGAACAGCGCCACGCCCATCGCGGAGGCGTAGCCGTACTTGGAGAAGTTGAAGGCGTTGCGCCAGATCTCCAGCGGCAGCACCGTGGTCGCGTTGTCCGGGCCGCCCCGGTCCACCGAGAGGACCTGGACCAGGGCGAACCCGTCGAACGCGGCGATGCCGAGGTAGACCCAGCCGACCTGCAGCGTGTCCCACAGCAGGGGCAGGGTGATGCTGAAGAAGAGCCGGAAGCGGCCGGCCCCGTCGAGCGCGGCCGCTTCGAATACATCCTTCGGAATCGCGGACATGCCGGCCGAGAACAGCACCACGTAGAACCCGACGGCCTGCCAGACCATCACCGCGATGATCGACCACAGCGCCAGGTCGGGGTTGGTCAGCCAGCCGATCGGCTCGATGCCGACCTTGGCCAGCAGGCCGTTGATGACGCCGCTCTCGTCCGGGCGGTAGATGGCCTGGAACAGCACGCCGACGATGGCCACCGCGAGGACCTGCGGGAAGAAGAACACCACGCGGTAGAACGTCGAGCCGAACACGCCGGTCATCTGGCCGCCCTTGCTGCCTCCGCCGAGGTTCAGCAGGAAGGAGAAGAACAGCGCGATCGCGATGGTGAGCAGCGGCATGGCGACCAGTAACACGATGTGGTGGCGCACCGCGTGCCAGAACACCTCGTCATCAAGCAGCCGGGCGAAGTTCTCGAACCCGGCGTACTCCGGCGTCGCGGTGATGCCCCTCCAGTTGGTCAACGCGATGTAGAACGCCTGTACGTACGGGCTGATCACGAAGACCACGTAGAGGATCAACGGCGCGACGAGGAAGCCGATGATGAACGGATACCTGCCATGCCGCATGGCTCAGGCGCTCCGCTGCTGCTTGGTGATCGAGGAGTCGTTCTTCGTCTTGTCGGCCGCGGCCTGCATCTTCTCGACGAACTCGTCCGCCTTGATGCGGCCGAACATCAGCGCGTTGGTCTGCTTGCGCAGCTCGGTCTCCAGCTCCTTGTACCAGGTCTCGAAGAGCGAGAGGGTGACGATGTTCTGCCCGGCCGCCTTCTGCGCGTCGGCGACGCTCTGGTTGCCGGGGGAGAGGGTGAGGCCCTCGGTCGCGCCCACCACCACGGTGAAGCTGCCGGACTTCTCGGTGAAGCCCCGCGCGCCCTCCTTGGAGAGCATGATGCGCAGGTACTCCAGGCCGCCCTGGGGGTTCTTCGCCTTCGACGGCACGATGTAGTTCTCGCCGGGGGCGACGCGGATCGCCTCGTAGGGCATCTTGTCGGCGCTCGTCACGCTCGGGGTGGGGGCGACGGCGTAGGCGAAGGTGTCGGGGGTGTTGCTCTTCTGCTCGTTCTCCAGCCAGGAGCCCGACGGGTAGAGGGCGATCTTGCCCTGGTTCTGGCGGGTCTGCACCTCGGTGTGGATGAGGCCCTCGAAGGACTTGCCCATGTACGGGCCGATCTCCGCCCAGGCCGCGGCGGCCTGCCGTACGGGCTCGGCGGTCCAGGCGCCGTCAACGAGGTTGTCGATGTTGATGAGGACCTCGTTGCCGCCGATCTTCGCGGCCGAGATGAGGATCATCCAGTACTGGTAGTACGAGGCGTTCTTGCCGGCGTACGCGTAGGGGACGATCCCGGCGCTCTTGGCGGTCTCGCAGAAGGTCTTGAACTCGTCGAAGGTCTTCGGCGGCGTCCAGCCCTTCTCCTTGAACAGGTTCGCGTCGTACCACAGGCCGTAGGTGGAGGTGACGTACTTGAGCACGTACGGCTTGCCCGCGATGTAGCCGGCCTCGACGACGCCGGGCAGCAGCGTGTCGCGCACCTTCTTGCTCGGGTCGTCGATCGAGGGGGCGTCGAACAGCGGGGTGAGATCAAGGAGCTGGCCCTCGGCCTGCAGCGCGCCCTCGTCCATCAGGTCCGAGCCCGCGTTGGCGATCATGTCGGGGACGTCGCCGCTGGCGAACCGCGGCTGCAGCGTCTGCGCGATCTGCTGGGTGGCGACGTGCTTGATCTGAGCCTGCGGGTACATCTTCTTGTACATCGGCTCGTGGACCTCGGTCGCGTACGCGTCACCGAGGCCGCCCTTGAAGATGACGACCTCAAGCGGCGCGGTGGCCTTGACGCCGAGGGGGTTCGCCGCGGAGGTGGCGGCGGCGCTTCCGGCGGCCGTCGGGGCCGCCGACCCGCCGCCACTGGTGGCGCAGGCGTTGAGCAACCCGGCGCCGGGCACGGCGACCAGCGCGGAGAGACCGATGCGGCGGAGCATCTGCCGCCGGGAGATGGCGCCCGGCGTGCCGTCGGTGTGGGTCATGCAACCCTCCCAGGGGGCGGATCAATTAGTAAAGTTTCCTATTCGTTTTCGGCAAAGTACGTCCGCCGCAGTGAGGGCGTCAAGAGGCAGGCGGAAAGCCGTGATCGAGCTGTGGCCGTCCCGCAGGCGTGCCGCGATCTCCCGCCCACGTCGGAGGCGATTTCCCGTCCGTCGGCCGCCCCGAATCCGCACCCGGCACGGGCTCGCGGTGAGCCCGGTGCCGCCGGGACGTGCCGTACCGGGCAGGGACAGAGGGGGCTGAAGGCGTACGACGTCGCCGGGCACGCCGAATCGGCCGGCGTGGATCAACGCCGGCCGGACGGGCGAAGACGGCGTCGTTCTCAGGCCCAGATGGTCTCTCCTCCGGCTCGGTGGCGGCTCGATGTGGCCCAGGCGTGGCCCAGGTGTGGCCCCAGGCGTGGCCTGGGGGTGGCCCGGGTGTGGCCCGGGTGTGGCTTGGTTGTTGCTCAGGCGTCGCCGAAGTGCGCCCGGGTCTCCGCGAAGGCCCGGTCGGTGCCCTCCAGCGCCGCCGCGATGTCGGCCTCGGTGTGCGCCGCCGACAGGAACCAGTTGTGCCACGGATGCAGGTAGACCCCGTGACGCAAACAGGCGCTGCTGAAGTACATGCCCTTCTCCAGCGTCGCGTCACCCTCGAAACTCATCCACGGGATCGCCACCGGCCCGGTCTGGTTGACCACCAGGCCGTGGGACTTCGCCTGCTCGTAGAGCCCGTCGCGCAACTGCCGCCCGGCGCGCTCCATCGCCGCGATGCCGTCCTCGTCGCGCAACGTCTCGATCGTGGCCTTCGCGGCGGCCATCGCCACGGCCGAGAACCAGAACGAGCCCGTCGTGTAGAGCTGGGTGGCGGCCTGGCGCAGCGCGTCCGTGCCCGTCACCGCGGCGATCGCGTACCCGTTGCCCATCGCCTTGCTCCACGCCGTCAGGTCGGGGCGCACGCCGTACCGCTCCCAGGAGCCGCGCAGATCGAGCCGGAACCCGGCCCGCACGTCGTCGATCACCAGCGCGGCGCCGATCCGGTCGGCGAGCGCCCGCACCCCCCGCGCGAACTCCGGGTCGGCGAGCGCCTGGTCCTCGAACGCGTCGTGCTTGAACGGCGTCACGATGATCGCCGCCACGTCGCCGTCCGCCCGCGCCGCGGCCTCCTCGGCGCTCGCCAGATCGTTGTAGGTGAACTCGATCAGGTCGGCCCGCTCGTTCGGCGTGGTCCCCGCGGTGCTCGGCGTGCACCAGGGGTCCGAGCCGTGATACGCGCCGTGCGCCATCAGCACCTTGGTACGCCCGGTGGCGGCGCGGGCCACCATCAGCGCTTGGGTGGTGGCGTCGGTGCCGTTCTTGGAGAACATCGCCCAGTCGGCGCTGGGAATGAGGTCCACCAGCAGCTCGGCCAGCTCCACCATGATCGGCCCCGGCCCGTTGAGGCAGTCGCCCTCGGCGAGCTGCCGGGCCGCCGCCTCCTCCACCCGGGGATGGCGGTGGCCGAGCACGATCGGCCCCCAACTGCACATGAGGTCGATGTACTGTCGCCCGTCGGCGTCCCACTGGCGGCAGCCCTCGCCCCGGACGAAGAACTGCGGATATCCCGGCGCGAAGATCGCCGCGTTGAGGTGGCCGTACATTCCTCCGGGCACCACCCGGAGCGCGCGCCGCCGAAGCTCGGCGTCCGTTGAGGTCATGCTCACCGTTCCTTGGTCGAATCGGCCGCGCTCCCCGCCGAGCCGCGGCCCGTCTGTGTGTGGGGGGCTCCCCGGCTACCCCCGGCCCTGCGCCGCCGTCTCCTCCAGCAGGGCGAGCGTCGAGTCGAGATCGGTGATCCCGGCGTCCGAGCCGAGACCGGTGGCCACCTTCGCGGCGGCGGCGGTGCCCCAGCGGGCGGCCGTGACCACATCGTTGCCGTGCAGGATCCCGACGATGAACCCGGCGCAGTACGCGTCGCCGCACCCGGTGGTGTCGGCCACCGGCACCGGCAGTGCAGGCAGGCGCGTCACGCCGTCCGCCGTGGCGACGAGGCTGCCGTCGCCGCCCAGCGTGATCAGCGCCCCGGCGGGCCCCTCGGCGAGCAGCCGCCGGGCGGCCTCCTCGGCGTCCTGCGCCCCGGTCATCGCCAGCGCCTGCTCCAGGTTGGGCAGCACGTGGTCCACGTGCGGCAGGAACGCCTTCGCCGCGACGAGCAGGTCGGGCATGTTCGACAGCAGGTCCATCGTGACCACCGTGCCCGCGGCCCGCGCCCGGTCGAGCAGCGCGAAGAAGTCCGGATCGTTCAGCCCGAACGTCACGTCCATCCCGCCCAGATGCACGGCCCGCGCCCGCTCGACCGCCGCGGCGTCGACGTCGGCGAAGGCCACGCCGAGGTTCGCCCCCGGCACGTGGAAGCTCGGCCGCCCGCCGTCGGGCCGGATCGGCAGGATCGACGCCGCCGTCTGCTCGCCGGGCCGCCGCGCGAGACCGGACACGTCCACCCCGTGCCGTCCCAGCACGGCCAGCAGGAAGTCGCCGAGCTCATCGTCGCCGATCGCGCCGTACGTGCTCACCTGGGCGCCGAGCTTGACCAGGTCGACGGCGGTTCCGGCGGCCGACCCGGCGGCGGTGAGCCGGATCTGCTCCACCAGCACGGTGTCCTGGCCTTCGGGGATGTACTCGATTGGCCGGGCCAGGATGTCGGCGATGTGCACGCCGATCGTGACGACCGGGCCGTGAGTCGGTGGGGACATGGGTCGTCTCCGTAGGGGAATGCGAGCAGGACTCATGACTTGTGTCACGTAGTAGACAGACGCCCGCGCGGAAAGTCAATAGACTCGTAACCTGGAGGCTTCGATGTCCAAAAACGTTGACCACCAACAACGACGCCTTGAGGTTCTCGCGGCGGCGCGGCGCGTCATCGTGCGCGACGGCATCGAGGCGGCCACGACCCGCGCGATCGCCCGGGAGGCCGGTTACTCCAGCGGCATCCTCACCCACTACTTCGACGACAAGGATGACATCCTGTCGTCGCTGCTGCGCCACTCCCACGAACGTTCCCGCCAGCGCAGGGTCCGCCGCACCGCGGGCGTCACCGGCCTCGCCGCCCTCCGCGAACTGCTCCTCGACAGCCTCCCCCTCGACGCCGAGCGCACCCGCGAGACCCGCCTGGAGATCGACTTCTGGAGCCGGGGCCTCTCCGCCCGCCGCCTCGCCGAGGTCCAGCGCCGCGAACACGCCAAACTCCGCGCCGCCACCCGCCGCCGCCTCGCCGAGGCCCACGACGCCGGCGAGATCATCCTGGCCGCACCGCCCGAGCGCCCGGACGCCCGGCAGACGGACGCCAAGAGCGACGCCGGGGGCCATGTCGGGGGCGATGTCGAGGGCCACGCCCGGGATGACGTTGCGGGAGTGGACGACCTGGACGCCGTCACCAAACGCCTGCTCGCCCTGGTGGACGGCCTCAGCCTGCACCTGCTGCTCTACCCCGACCGCGTGACCCGCGCCGAGGCCGAACGCCTGGTCCTCGCCGAACTGGACCGCCTCACACCGCCGTCGTGATCCCCGGCCGCGCCTCCGCCCCTGCGATCGCCCGAGCCCTGATCGCGAGGCCGAGCGCCTGGTTCATCGAACTGGACCGCCTCACACCGCCGTCGCGACCCCCGGCCGCGCCCCCGGCCCCGCGATCGCCCGAGCCCTGATCGCCCACGGCCCGCCTTCCCATCCGTCCGCGCGGTTCACACCGAGCCTTTCTCGGCCCCGGTACGGCGAGACGCGTCACGGCGGTGACCGGCGTATGATCGCCCGCCCTCCCCGCTAACCGAACCGCTAACCGAACACCGCTAACCAAACACGGCCGGGGGCGGCACCGGGGCGACCACGGGGTCGCCGTCGTGGAGGGGCGCGGCCCCGGCGATGAAGTCGGTGAGGGCCTCGTCGTAAACGCAGCGGGCCTTCGGCAGACCGGCGGCGGCCTTGCGGGTGAGGCGGTCGGTGGCGAGCGGCCGGTTGGAGGCGGCCAGGATGAGGTTGCCGAAGCGGCGACCGCGCATGATGCCGGGCTCGGCCAGCAGCAGCGCGTGCCGGAACGAGCCCTTGACGGTGGCGGCGATCCGGCGGGCGAACGCCAGGCCCTTGCCGTCGGCGGTGTTGACGAGCAGGGTGCCGGACGGGCGCAGCACCCGGGCGAGGTCGGCCATGTACTCGGCGGTGGCCAGATCCAGGGGCATGGTGGCGCCGCTGAACGCGTCCAGGACGACCAGATCGGCCGACTCGTCCCGCAGCCCCTGCGCGCCCGAGCGGCCGTCGGTGACCCTGACCTTCAGATTCGGCACCGAGCGCAGCGCCAGCCGTTCCCTGACCAGGTCTACCAGAGCCTGGTCGGGCTCGATGACGATCTGCCGGGAGCCCGGCCGGGTGGCGGCGACCCACCGGGGCAGGGTGCACGCGCCGCCGCCGACGTGCACCGCGTCCAACGGCCCCTCCGGCAGCGTGTCGATCACGTCGGCCATCAGCCGGACGTACTCGAAATCGAGATAGGTGGGATCGTCGAGATCCACGAACGACTGCGGCACGCCGCCCATGGTGAGCACCCAGCCGGCGGGCCGATCGGCGTCGCGGAGCAGTTCGACCTCCCCGAAGGACACCGGGTAGACCCCGGGAAGGGGTGTTTGATCCGCTTTGTGCTTGCGCCCCACGGCATCCTCCTGGTTCTGGTATACCCATGCGGTAAAGCTGCTTCGGCGCGGCCTCGGGAGACACCGTATGCGCAGGCGCGCACTGATCGTTCTCCTTACCGTGGTGGTGCTCCTCGCCGCGGCCGGAGTCACCACCGTGGTCCTGGAGATCACCCGCGTCGGCGGCACCCCCGAGGACGTCGCCCGCCGCTACCTGGAGGCCTGGGAGAACGGCCGCACGACCGTCATGCGGGACCTGGTGGCCGCCCCGCCGTCCGACTTCATCGCCCGCCACGAGCGGTTCGACGCCGCGCTCCGGATCGAGTCGATCGACCTGACCGCCGGGAAGCTGACCCGCAAGGGGGAGACGGCGGAGCTGGCCTTCACCGGCGTCCGCACCGTGGGCGGGCTGGGGGAGTGGCGGTTCGCGTCCACGCTGCACCTGGCCGTCAGGGACCGGGAGTGGAAGGTGCTCTGGAAGCCCGCGACGCTCCACCCCGGGCTCGGCGCCGGGGGCGAGCCGCGGCTCGCCGAGATCACCGTGCCCACCGTGACGCTCACCACCCGCGACCGCAAGGACTTCCCGAAGAACAGCGGAGCCGAGAAGTACGTCGAGGAGCTCAACCGGCGCATCGCCGAGGCGGCGGACGACCCGCCCACCGGCTGGGCGATCGAGGTGACCGATCCGGGCGGCGGCGTCAGGCGCCTGGCGGAGTTCCGCCCGCCGCCGCCCAAGCGCCGGGCGCGTACCACGATCGACTGGTTCACCCAGGCCGCCGCCGCGCGGGCGCTCGACGGCATGAACACACCCGCGGCGATCGTCGCGGTGCGGCCCTCCACCGGCGAGGTGCTCGCCGTCGCCGACCGCCTCGGCGACGCCCGGAACGCCTTCCTCGGCCTCTACCCGCCGGGGTCGGCGTTCGAGGTCGTGACCGCGGCGGCGCTGCTGTCCGCCGGGAAGGTGACCGCCGGGGCGAGCGCCGCCTGCCCGGCGCGGTACATCCCGCGGGCCCGCACGTTCACCAACGCCGACCGGCGCGACCGGGGCACGGTCACCTTCCGGCAGGCGTTCGCCCACTCCTGCGACACCACCTTCGCCCGGCTCGCCGTGGACAACCTGGGCGAGGGCGAACTGTGGACGCAGGCGAGCCGGATGGGCTTCGGCGCCCGCCTCGCCCCGGGGACCGAGGCCACCACGTGCACCCTGCGGCGGGTCAGGAACGATCGGGACCAACTCGGCGCGGACGCCACCGGTCAGGGCAGCGTGCGCGCCAGTCCGCTGTGCATGGCGCTGGTGGCGGCGGCCGTGCAGAACGGCACCTGGCGTCCGCCCCGGCTGATGTCCGCGCGGGTGACCCGGCGGATCCAGGGCTCGCCCCGGCCGGCGATGCGCCTGCCGGAGCCGACGGTCGCGGCGCTGCGGGAGATGATGTCCGCCGTCGTGACCGAGGGAACGGCGGCGTCCGCGGGCCTGCCCTCGGGCACGGCGGGCAAGACCGGCACCGCCAGGGTCGGCGGGCGGACCCACGCGTGGTTCGTCGGCTACCGCGGCGATCTGGCGTTCTGCGCCCTCGTCGAGAGCGGTACGGGCGGCACCGCGGGTGCCGGGGGCACCGGAGGCGCGGCCGACGCGACCTCCGTCGTGGCCCGTTTCCTCAAGGCCCTCTGACCGCCCGTAGGGCAGGGCCACCGCTACACAACGTCGCGCACGGGGGACCCTCGTGACCATCGTGCGTGAATAATCTTCGTTGGAACCGAGATATGACAGAAACTTATCCTGCTACGTACCATGAAGACAGAAGAATGGTCATTGCTACGGCAGGAGGAGGGGGAATGGCTCGGATCGCTCCCGGCGACGTCCACGAGGTACTGGCCCGGCATCTGCTCATCGACGGTTTCCACCTGGTGCTCGATCTGGAACGCAGCAGGGGGTCGTGGCTCGTCGACGCCCGTGACGGCCGCCGGTACCTGGACTTCTACACCTTCTTCGCCTCGGCCCCGCTGGGCGTGAACCCCTTCCACGACGACCCCGGCTTCCTGGCCGAGCTGGGCCGCGTCGCCGCGAACAAACCGGCCAACCCCGACCTGTACACCACCCACCTCGCCGAGTTCGTCGACACCTTCACCCGCGTCCTCGGCGACCCGGAACTACCGCACCTGTTCTTCGTCGAAGGCGGCGCGCTCGCCGTCGAGAACGCCCTGAAGTGCGCGTTCGACTGGAAGAGCCGCCGCAACCAGGCGCAGGGCCGCTCGCCGGAGCTCGGCACCCGCGTCCTGCACCTGACCCGCGCCTTTCACGGCCGCAGCGGCTACACGCTCTCGCTCACCAACACCGACCCGGTGAAGACCGAGCGCTTCCCCACGTTCGACTGGCCGCGCATCGAGGTCCCCGCGACCCACCTGGGCGACGTCGAGGCCGCCGAGGCCCGCGCCCTCGCCCAGGCGCGCGAGGCCTTCGAGCGTCACCCGCACGACATCGCCTGCTTCATCGCCGAGCCCATCCAGGGCGAGGGCGGCGACAACCACATGCGCCCGGAGTTCCTCCAGGCGATGCAGCGCCTGTGCCACGAGTACGACGCCCTGTTCGTGCTTGACGAGGTGCAGACCGGCGTCGGCCTGACCGGCACGCCCTGGGCCTACCAGCAGCTCGGCCTCGCCCCCGACATCGTCGCCTTCGCCAAGAAGACGCAGGTCGGCGGCATCATGGCGGGCCGCCGCGTGGACGAGGTGCCCGACAACGTCTTCCGGGTCAGCGGCCGCATCAACTCCACCTGGGGCGGCGGCCTGGTCGACATGGTCCGCTCCCGCCGCATGCTGGAGATCATCGAGCGCGACGGCCTGATCCCCCGCGCCGCGATCCTCGGCGAGAAGCTCCTGGCGGGCCTGCACGCCCTGCAGGCCGAATTCCCCGAGGCCGCCATCCGCGCCGTACGCGGCCGGGGCCTGATGTGCGCCTTCGACGTCGCCTCGGGCCGGCCCCAGGACCGCGACCGCCTCATCGCCCGCCTGCGCGAGGAGGAGGGCGTCCTGTTCCTCCCCTGCGGCGAGACCTCGATACGGCTCCGCCCCGCCCTCTCGGTCACCCCGGAGGAACTGGAGTACGGCCTGGCCGCCCTGCGCCGCGTCCTGACGAATCAGCCGGACAGCCCGGAGGGCCCCGACTCCCGCCACAACCCGATCGCCGCCATTCGCGAGTCCGCCCCGAGCTTGGCGTAGATCCGGTTCACATGGTTCTTGACCGTCTTCTCGCTGAGGAACAGCCGCTGCGCTATCTCACCATTGGAGTGACCGGTGGCGATCAGCTCCATGACCTCGGCCTCACGCTTGCTCAGGCCCATTCCGGCGCGGTCGTCGACTCTCATCCAGCCTCCGTGGACAGGAACGCAGTTGAGATCGCCGAGCCCCCCGCGCTTGGCGGTGTTGCGGATGAAAGCGAGCATAACGCGCACCATCCGCTTTTTGGGATGAGTTTGATCCCGCCCTTCGGACGCCCGGCCCGCCAGACCACCTGACGGCACAGCGAGCAGAACACGCGGAAGGCCCGGTCAGATCACTGACCGGGCCTTCCCCACAGGGTGAGTGATGGGACTTGAACCCACGACATCCAGGACCACAACCTGGCGCTCTGCCAACTGAGCTACACCCACCATCGGCCGTCGCAACGGCACGTAGAAAGTGTAGCGGGCTTTGCGAGTGTTTGCTTCGTCGGCGGGGCCGTACCGCGAAAGTGGTTCGGCGGACAGGGGGAGCGGGTCAGGGGGTGGAGGCGGCGATGACGTGCTCGGCGACGTCGCGGGCGGTGGCGGAGTCGGGGCCGGGCTGGGGGACGAAGACGGTCGCGCGGTAGTAGCGCAGTTCGCGGATGCTCTCGACGATGTCGGCGAGGGCGCGGTGGCCGCCCTGTTTCTCCGGGGCGGCGAAGTAGACGCGGGGGTACCAGCGCCGGGCCAGTTCCTTGATGGAGGAGACGTCGATCATGCGGTAGTGCAGGTAGGCGTCGAGGGCCGGCATGTCCCGGGCGATGAACGACCGGTCGGTGGCGATGGAGTTGCCGCACAGCGGGGCGCGCTTGGGCTCGGGGATGTGGCGGCTCACGTACTCCAGGACCTTCGCCTCGGCCTCGGCGAGAGGGACGCCGGAGGCCAGGGCGGGGAGCAGGCCGGAGGCGGTGTGCATCTGGCGTACCACGTCGGACATCTGCTCGACCGCCTCCGGCGGGGGCTTGATCACGATGTCCACGCCCTCGTCGAGCTGGTTCAGCTCGCCGTCGGTGACCACGCACGCCACCTCGACGAGTGCGTCCCGGCCGAGGTCGAGCCCGGTCATCTCACAGTCGATCCAAACCAGCAGGTCGTTCATAGCATCAGGTTAGAGCACATCACGGACCAGGCTGCGGTTGGCATATGTCAGCACTTATGCCGGGACTCGTGCCTGGGATTCATGCCGGGACTCATGCCGGGACTCATGCGGGGTGCTCGTCGGCTATTCGACCCGGAGGGAGGAGATCACCTGGTCGATGACGCCCGTGTCCAGGTTGTCGGGCACGGTCGCGAAGAGCAGCGCCGGGGGGTTGGCCTCACCGCGGTCCACCAGCACCACCGCGCCGAGCTCCTTCTGCCACTTCCAGCCGTTGGCCTTGGACTGCTTGCTGAAGTCCATCTCGAACCGCAGCAGCCAGCCCGGCCTGCCGCTGACGGTGATCGCCTTGTCCGCCACGATGCGGCGCTCGTGCGGCGGCTCGTACAGGCTGCCCTCGTTGTTGAGCAGGAAGGTGGCGGCGATATCGCGCATGCTCTGCGGCCCGCTGTACGGCGCGTCATCCGCCAGCGGCCCGGCCAGCACGCTGCCGAACCAGTCCTTGCCCGGCTCGTAGTCGTCCTGCGAGAGGGTCTGGAAGCCGCTGCTCCACTGCTGGCCGCCGGGGTCGGAGGAGTCGATCTGGCCCGCCTCGATGAGCTGCCAGGGGGCGCCGGGGTAGCTGTAGGACAGGCCGCTCACCCGGTCGGTGATGCGCCCGGCCGACGGCGGCTGCGGGGGCTCCGTCGTGCCCTGCGTCGGTTCGGGAGCCGGCGGCGACGACTCGGTGTTCGCGGTGGGCGAGGACGCGAGGTCCCTCTGATCGCCCGGCCCGCCTCGGCTGGCGGTGAGGTAGATCGTGCCGACGACGAGCAGGACGATGACGACGGCCGCGGCCACGCCGCCCGCGATCCACGGCAGCATCGGCCTGCCCTGGCGCGGCGGCGGGAAGTCGGGCACCGGCAGTTGCGCGGTGTCGCCCCGCTGCGACGGTCCGCCGGGGCCCGCCCAGGCAGCTGCGGCGGGAACGCCGGGGACGGCGCCGCCGGGGGAGCTCCACTGGGCGGTGACGGCCGTCGGGCTCGCGTCCGCCGTCGCGGCGGGGGCGAAGTCCGGCCTGGCAGGGGCCGGAGAGGCGGTGGCGTCGGCGGCCTCCGTCGCGCCGGTGCCGGGGCCTGTGGTGCCGGAGGCGGCGCCGTCCGGTGTGCCCGAGGCGTCGGGATGGGTGGTGTCCTTGGAGCCGGGCGCGGCGGAGGACTCGTCGGCCGACTCGGGCGCTTTGGGCGGGTCTTCCACCGCCGTTCCCGTCTGGGGGCGGCTGTGGGGGCCGCTATTGGGACCGCTGCTGGGGCCGCTGCTGAGACCAAGGGACTCGCCGAGCGAGTCGCCGCCCGTCGCGCCAGGGGACGCGCCGCCGTGAATGCCCGACCCCGCCTGCGTGCCCACCTGCGCGTTCTGCGCGGCGACGACCTCCAGGGGGTGGGTGGCGTCCGTCCACTGGGAACCGTCCCACCAGCGGAGCTGGGGGGTTCCGTAGGGGTCGGGATACCAACCGGCAGGGGATTGCGTCATGTTAGCCAGACTAATGAAACTTCGCGTGGTTTTAGCACCTGTAGGAGAACGTTGCCTTGCCCTCGACGCGCTTGCCGTCGGGCACCGGCGACAGTACGCGTAACGTCGCGGTGAACCTGCGGTTGCCGGGGCCTGACACGTTCCACAGCAACGGTACGCGGGTGGAGGTCTGCCCGCTCGCCACCGTCTGCACTTGCTCCTTGTTGACGCGGCCGTCGCTCTGCCGCCACTGGTACCGGACCGAGCCGGCTTCGCCGTTGGTGGTGATGACGGCGATGATTCTGGCGGTCTTGTCGCAGGTGAGCGTCTTGGGTCCGCGTACGTCCACCTTGGTGACGGCCAGCGGCGTCAGGCCGCCGCGCGGGATCAGCAGCCAGGCGAGCACGGCGCCGGTGAGGATCAACGCGAGCACGGCGGCCGAGACCGCGGCGCGCCGCCCCTGGTTGCGGCGGCGCGGGCCGCGCACCGACGCCAGCCGTTCCTGCGCCGAGAGCGTGGCCTGCTGGTCACGGCCCGCGCGCCAGATCTGGGCGGCGGTCGTGTCGGCCGGGACGCCGGGGCCGAAGCGCATCATCACGTCGCCGGACTGCGCCTGCTGCGGGGGCTGACCCGCCTGCGCGGTGACGGGGGTCGCCTGGGCGGAGCGATCGCCGGGCACCTTCAGCAGGGTGACCGCCTCGCCGTCGTTCAACCCGGGCGGCGCGGTGGCGGGGGACGGGGGCGGCGCGTACGTCGGGACCTGGGCCGCCGCCCACCAGTGGATGGTCTCGACGAGGCGGTCCTTGGTGCCGAAACCGGCCGGCAGCCGGTCGCGGTGGGTCAGCAGGGCGTCGCGGGCCGCCGCGAGCCCGTGCGTGGCGGCGACGCGGGAGACGTGGTCGAACAGTTCGGCCGCGGCGGGCTGGGCCGCGGCCCAGCCGGCGGACAGGCCGAGGGCGAGCGAGGACCAGGCCGCGACGTCGCGCTCGACCGCCGGGGGCTGCCCGCCCAGCGCGGCGGCGAGCCCGCGTTCGGCGAGCAGCGCGGTGCCGTCCGGGGCCAGCAGCACGGTGCCGGGGTGCAGCGAGCCGTGGGCCATCCCGGCCGCGTGCAGCGACAGCAGCGTCTGCGCCGTCTCCACCAGCACGGTGGCCGCGCTGCCCGCGTCGGGCCCCGCGCCCCCGGTCCGGCCGAGCAGGTCGGACACGCTCGGCATGCCCGGGGCCGCGGCGATCAGCCACACCTCGCCCCGCGCGGTGACCAGGTCGGCGACCGGCAGCAGCCCCGCCACCCCGGCCTGCGCCAGCCGCCGGTCCGCGAGCACCGCGCCGACCAGGCGTTCCCTGGCTCCGGGGTCGGCGACCAGGCCCGGCTCGAACCGGAGCAGGCCGACCGTCGCCCCGCCGGGCGACACGGCCTCGTACCAGGTGCCCAACTCACCCACCCTGGCCCGGCCGGTGAGCCGGTGACCAGCGATCATTCCCCCGTCGGGCATTTCCTCCCCTTCCGGCGCCGTCACCCCCGCATCCCGCGCCCGCCTCCCCGGCCGTACGGCATCTGCCGCCGACCGGCCTCGCCGTTCCGTACCAAGTGTGACGGGTGGGGCTCGCCACGTCACCCGGCGGGAGCCTGAAGGTTTCGCGTCGGGGCGGGAACGATTCGCCGCCGGACAAGCGGTGCGCGCCCGCACGCGGACCGGAGACCGGGAACGGTCCCGGACCGAGGCCTGGGACGGGGCCGGGGACGGGGCCGGACGCTCATTTCTTCTCGGGCAGCCTGATGGGGCGGGCGGTGTGCGGCTCCTCGGTCGGCGTCGGCCTGGCGGTGTGCGGCTCGTCGGCGGGGCAGATCGCGATGCAGGCGCCGCCTCCGCCGCCCGCGGTGGTCGGGCCGTTGGACTGCGGCGGGCGGGTGACCCTCGGGATCGGCGAGCGGACCGTCCGCGGCGGCGTGGGGGGAGGGGTCGCCGACGGCCGGGCCGTCCTCGTGCCGCCGCGCGACTTGGAGCCTGTTGCCGGTCAGGTCCTCCTGCGGCTCGTCGCTGGGCCGGCGGCCGGCCTTCGTCGGCGCCGATCTGCTCGCCGGCTCGTCCCCGTCCGGCGCGGCCACCGGGCGGCGGCCGTTGGTGCGGGTCGGCGCGGTCACGGGCCTGATGGTGGGCCTGATGGTGGGCCTGACCGTGGGACTGACGGTGGGACTGGTGGTCGGGTCGGGGGTAGGCGGCGGGGAGGTGTCCTCCGGCGCGGGCTCCTCGGAGGGGAGCGGCTCAGGCGACTCGCTGGGCCCGGCGGTCAGCGTCGGCACCGGCGTGTCGACCGCGCTCTGCGCGCTCAGGTTGGGCTTCTCGTAGTTGACCGAGGCGAACAGCACGGCCACCCCGGCGAACACCGCGACGGCGACCCCGCGCCGACGGCCACCTTGCCCAAGGGCTTCTTGGCCGCCCTGACCCGGTGCAGGCGGGTCTCGGCCAGCGAGGTGGTCGCGTCGGCCGCCTCGGCGACGGGCGCGGACGCCCCGAACAGCCCGGCCAGGCTCGCCAGGCGGCGTCGTCCGCGTTCCTCCCAGTCGGGTCCGTACGCTCCGGCGGCGGCCTCGAGCTCGGCGAGGAAGGCGTCGGCGGAGTGCGGGCGGTCGGCCGGGTGCTTGGCCATGCCTCGCTCCACCAGCCCCCGCAGCGGCTCGGGCACCTGCTCCACCGGCGGCGGCGCGGTCTGGTGCTGCCGGGCGAGCGCCGCGAGGTGCGTCCCCTGGAAGGGCTGGGCCCCGGTCAGGCACTCGAAGAAGACCACGGTCGCCGCGTAGACGTCCGTGGACGGGCTGGCGGGAGCACCCGCCCACTGCTCGGGGGCCATGTAGGCCGGGGTGCCGGCGCCGCCGACCTCGTCCCCCACCCGTACGGCCACGCCGAAGTCGACGAGCTTGCTCTCGCCCGCCAGGTCCACGATGACGTTCTCGGGCTTGAAGTCCCGGTGGACCAGGCCGTTGACGTGCGCGGCGGCGAGTCCCAGCAGCGCGCCCTTGAGCACGACCAGCGCCGCCTCCGGCCCGGTCGGCCCCTCCGCGCGCAGCAGCCGCCGCAGCGACACGCCCTCGACCAGTTCCATGACGATCCCGGCGCCGCCCTCGCCCTCCACGTACTCGTACAGGCGCGCGGCATGCGAGCTCCGCATGATCGCCAGAAGCCGGGCCTCGTGCCGGAACCCGGCGAGGAACTCCGGGTCGCGTAAGAGCTGCTCCGACAGATACTTGATGGCGACCGGGAAATCGTCACCTATCCGCCTGGCGAGAACCACGCGCCCCGAGGCACCCTTTCCCAGTTCCCGGACCTCGGTGTAACCAGGAACCCGCCAGGTCCCCCCGTGGCCGTTCATACCCATTTCTCCTATCGCTTGGCCCCCCGACCGTCAGATCGGTTCAAAGCGTATAGGCGCCCTTTTGCAGTTGTCCCGCGCATTATTGATCGGCGGCACCGTGCGGAATCGCTTTCCCGTACGGCGAAAGCCGTGTGGGAGTCGATCGCCCCGGTTATCGCACGCCCGCATCCACCGAGCGGTGCCTCCGCGCCGCCGTACCGACGTGTCCGCATATTGCCTGGTGAGCGGCTGGAGAGGACGGCCTGTTCCGGGTGTTCGGCCCGCCGGAGGCGCGGGCGGCCTCCGGTCGCCACCCGAAACGCGCGGCGAATACCGGAGCGGTTGGACCGTGCCAAAATCGGCCGGCAAGGGGTTATGCTCAAAAATTCAAGGAGTATGAGGGCGGGCCCTTCCTGAAACTTTCAGAAAGGGCCCGCGAACAGCTTGTTTCATTGATTCGACCGATTGTCGCCCGTTTATCTGGGAGAACGGGCCGCAGAATCTGAAAACACTTATCCGGGCGTGGGTCCCTCGCTGGTGGTCGGATCAGCGGCGCTTATGTTGAGCGTCGGCTCTTCGGTGGGGGTCGGGCCGTCGCCGGGCGTGGACGTGGCGGTCGCCGTGGCCGTGGGGGCGGTGCGCGTGGGGATGGGCCGGCGCGTGGTCGGCGGGGCCGCGGTCGCGGTCGGCCGCGCGGACGTCGGCGCGGCGGTGATCGTGGTGCGGTTCGGCCCGGGCAGCTTGGTGGAGGTGAGCTCGGGCTCCGGCGTGGCGGTCGAGCGGGTCGGGGTGGCCGACGGCCGTGTCGAGGGCCGGGTCGAGGGCGGGGTGCGGGACTTGGTCGCGGTGGGCGACGGCTTGGGGGAGGACGATTTGGTGGCGGTCGGCAGCGGTGCGGTGGTGTCGCCGGGTACGGTCGCGGTGGGGGTGGGGTCGCCCGGCTCCGGCGTCGGCGTCTCCTCCGGGAGATCCTCCTCCGTGGGCAACGGGTCGGGCTCGGCCGATTCCGTGGGCGCCATCGTCAGCGTGACGCCGGGGGTGGCGGACGAGGAGCTCGCGGTGAGCCGGGCGCCGTTCACGGTGCCCACGACGATCGCGGTCGCACCCGCCACCGCGGCCACCACGCCCGCGCCGATGGCGACCTTGAACGCGAGCTTCTTGCCCGCCGCCGCGGTGTGCGCCGCGCCCCCGTCGCCGCGCAGGCGGGTCTGGGCGAGGGCGGTGTTGGCGTCGGGCGCCGGCTCGCCGAGCGGGAACAGCATCCCGAGCAGCCCGGCCAGCCGCGCCAGGCGGCGTCGTCCGCGTTCCTCCCAGTCGGGTCCGTACGCTCCGGCGACGGCCTCGAGTTCGGCGAGGAAGGCGTCGGCGGAGTGCGGGCGGTCGGCCGGATGCTTGGCCATGCCGTGCTCCACCAGCCCCCGCAACGGCTCGGGCACCTGCTCCACCGGCGGCGGCGTGACCTGGTGGTGCCGGGCGATGGCGGCCACCGTGTCGGCCCGGAACGGCCGCGTGCCGGTGAGGCACTCGAAGAAGACGATCGTGGCCGCGTAGACGTCGGTCGCCGGGGTGGCGGGAGCGCCGGACCACTGCTCGGGCGCCATGTAGGAGGGCGTCCCGGCCCCGCCGACGTCGTCCCCCACCCGTACGGCCACGCCGAAGTCGACGAGCTTGCTGTTGCCCTCGGCGTCCACGATGACGTTCTCGGGCTTGAAGTCCCGGTGCACGAGCCCGCTGACGTGGGCGGCGGACAGCCCCAGCAGCGCGCCCTTGAGCACGACCAGCGCCGCCTCCGGCCCGGTCGGTCCCTGCGAGGCGAGCAGCCTGCGCAGCGACACGCCGTCGACCAGCTCCATGATGATCGCCGCGCCGCCGGCGCCTTCGACGTACTCGTACAACCGGGCGGCGTGCGGGCTGCGCAGGATCGCCAGCAGCCGCGCCTCGTGCCGGAACCTGGCCACGAAGCCCAGGTCCGCGCGCAGTTCGTCGGACAGGTACTTGATCGCGACCGGGAAGTCGTCACCGGCGCGCCGTGCCAGTACCACCCGCCCCGAGCCCCCCGTGCCCAGTTCGCGGACCTCGGTATAACCGGGCACGCGCCAGGCGCCCTCGTGGCCGTTCATTACGGTCTCCTTTTTGTGCTTGGGCCCCCCGCCCTTATACAGACCGTGACGAAGCATAGTGATGACCGCGTCGATGTGCCGACAAATCACAAATTCGGCACGATGTACGCATGGGGAAAATGATCCTGGTTCGCCCGAAGTATCCAATGGATCTAGAAGGCCGTGAGATGCCGTTGTGACGGCTTCGGGCGCGCGAGACCGCGGGAGTGTCCCCGCGCGATCCCGTACGGCAGGCCGCTCCTAGCGCTCGCTGATGTGCCGGGGCACCGGGATGCCCGGCGTGAGCAGCGGGTCGGGGACGGGGTCGCCCCAGGCGGTGACCAGCGGCAGCACGCCCGCCCAGATCGGCCGCGCGAGGTCCTCCTCGTCGTCGTTCGGCGGCCCCTGCCGCATCTTCACCGAGGCCTCGCGCAGGGACAGGGCCAGCACGGCGGTCGCGGCCAGCTCCTTGGCCGACGGTCGCCGGGCCGCCGCCCACTGGCCCGGCGCGAGCTGCTCGGTCAGCACCCGCAGCCCGGTCAGCTTCTCCTCCGGGTCCGCCACCAGGCGCGGCACGCCGTAGATCATGGCCGAGCGGTAGTTCACCGAGTGGTGGAAGACGGACCTGGCCAGCACGATCCCGTCCACGTGGGTGACGGTGACGCACACCTCCCCGCCCGCGCGCAGCGAGGTCGCGCCCGTCGAGCCGTGCAGGTAGAGCGTGTCCCCCAGCCGCCCGTACCCGGTCGGGATCACCCTCGGCGTCCCGTCGACCACGACGCCGAGGTGGCAGATGAGACCGGCGTCGAGCACGGCGTACAGCTCGGCCCGGTCGAAGCGGGCGCGCTCCTTCGAGCGGTTGAGGCGGGTACGCGACGACGGCGACAGCGGCGCGGCGGCCGGATCCGAAGTCCGGACATCTGCCGATGAAGATGATGAAACCGGGGCGATCTGCTCAGCGGACATGGCCGTAATGTAAGCGAGCAGTGGACACCCTGCCATGTCCACTGAACGGCACTTCGAGGAGACCACTTTGCGGAGTCACGTCGATCTCCCGCTGACGGTGAACCGCGCCGGCGACGTCCCCATGGCCGCCCAGCTCGCCGGTCAGCTGCGCGACGCCATGCTCACCGGAATGCTCAAGGCGGGCGAACGGGTGCCGTCCACCCGGTGGCTCGCCGCGTCGCTGGGGGTCAGCCGCACCGTCGTGACCGAGGCCTACCAGCAGCTCTACGCCGAGGGCTGGCTCGACGGGCGGCACGGCTCCGGCACCTACGTCGCCGATGTGACCGCGATCGCGCCGGGCGGCGACGACCGGCCCCGCGGGCGTCCGGCGGGCTCCGCCAGATCGCGGAGCACCCGCGAGGATCCGCTCGACGGGGAGTGGATCGATCTGCGGCCCGGCCGGGCCTGGGTGCTCGACATCGACCGGGCGGCGTGGCGGCGTGCCTGGCGGCGGGCGGGAGCGGCCCCGCTCGCCGACGACCCCGACCCGTTCGGCCTGCCCGAGCTGCGCGAGCAGCTCGCCCGCCACCTGCGCCGGGCGCGGGCCGTCCCGGCCGGTCCCGAGGGCATCATGGTCACCCGGGGGACCGGTAACGGGCTCGACCTCGTCGCCGCCACGCTGCTGCGCCCCGGCGACCGGGTGGGAGTGGAGGAGCCCGGCTACAGGGGAGCCCGTGCCGTCTTCGCCGCGCGCGGGGCCGAGGTGGTGCCCTGCCCGGTGGACGACCACGGGGTCGTCACCGACAACCTCCCCGGCGACCTGCGCCTGATCTACACCACGCCAGCCCACCAGTTCCCGCTCGGCGGGCGGCTGCCGATCACGCGGAGAGAGCGGCTGGTCGCATGGGCGCGCCGTACCGGGGCGATGATCGTGGAGGATGACTACGACGCCGAGTTCCGGTACGACGTCGCGCCGCTGCCCGCGCTCCACGGGCTCGACCCGGCCCGGGTGATCCTGCTCGGCACCCTGTCGAAGTCCCTCGCCGCCGACGTCGGCGTCGGCTGGCTGGTGGCCGAGCCCGGCCTGCTCGAACGGATCGCCCGCCGCCGCGAGGACTTCGGCGACCGCACCTCCGGCCCGGTCCAGACCGCCGTGGCCGCCCTGCTCGACAGCGGCGACCTCGACCGCCACCTGCGGCGCATGCGCCTGGAGTACGCCCGCCGCCGGGCCGTCGTCGTCGAGATCCTCGGCGAGGTCTGCCCGCCGAGCCGCGCCAGCGCCGGTGCCAGCGCCGCCGGCGAGGGCGCGCCGGGCGGGGAC
Source organism: Thermopolyspora sp. NPDC052614 (assembly GCF_040678635.1). Lineage (NCBI taxonomy): Bacteria > Bacillati > Actinomycetota > Actinomycetes > Streptosporangiales > Streptosporangiaceae > Thermopolyspora > Thermopolyspora sp. NPDC052614. The sequence continues at coordinate 237,020 of NZ_JBFATZ010000003.1, read as the reverse complement.
CCGGAGGGGACGTGGCGGCTCCGCGGCGACACCGCGGGCCTCCACGTCGCCGTCGAACTGCCCGCCCCGGTGGTGGCCCCCCTCGTGGCGGCGGCGCGGCGGCGCGGCGTGCTGCTCGACGTGATTGAGCGCAACTACGGCTCCGCCGCGGGACCCCGTGTCCACGGCCTGGTCGTCGGGTACGGCTCCGCGACCCAGGCCCAGATCGCGAAGGGTTGCCGCATCGTGGCGGACCTGCTCGCCGAGGCACGCCGAGACGCCCGGCGCGTCGAGCACGTCGGGCGGGTCGAGCACGTCGGGGGCGGGGCCGCCCGTGCGTCAGAAGCGCCCGGGCCGCCCGGCCCCGCTCACGAGGCCAGCGAGGTGCGCAGCTTGCCGTAGGTCTTCAGCGCCCGGTCGGCCGTCCTGCGCAGGTGGGGGTTGGCCAGGACCGTGGCGCGCGCCTTGCGGACGGGCACGCGGGCCAGCCAGTGCACGCCGGCGCCGAGGGCCGCGCGGGCGACGCGTCCCTCGCACACGGTGTACTCGCCGTTCTTGAGCTTGTCCTTGTACTCCTTCTGGCCTCGGCCCAGGTCGATCACCTGGATGCCGCTCTTGGCGGCGCGCTCGGCCATCGCCAGATGGTGGATCAGGCCGGGGGAGTACTTGGAGAACGCGGTGTCGTAGGCGGGGAACCAGCCGACGAGCGTCGTCTTGGTGCGCAGCCCGAAGTGCCCGGCGACCGGGCGGTCGTCGACGTACACCATGTCGAGGACCCCGGCGAAGTGCTCGTTGTCCACCGTGAGCAGGTTCTCCACCAGGCGGACGATCCACGGCCGCGCGAACCGGTCGGTCCTGCCGGTGCGCCGGTACTGGTCGGTCTTCCAGCTGAGCAGCGTGTGCAGCGGCGCCTTGTCCCGCACCTCGTAGTCGTGTCGGAGCGTGCCAAAATCGCGCTGCAGCTTACGGCTCTTATATACGGTGGATTTGTACGTCTTGCCGGAATTCTTCTTGATTGTCTCGATGTACGCGTCGAACCCGTCGGTCATGTCGATGATCGGCGAGGGGTGACGCGAGTACGCTGCCGGCAGCAGGGGCTGGCCCGCGATCAGGTGGTCGAACTCGAAGACCGAGAGCCCGCACTCCTTGATCAGCCGGTATGGGTCGATCTCGATGTCCTTGGCGTGGATGAGCCCCTGCGCGTCCGTCAGCCCCGCCGCTATCGGCATGCCGATCCCGAACGGATGTCTCTCGAAGGGGAAGAAGCCGACGATCGACGGGCCGTCGCTGAGTATCGCGACCCGTGCCTGGTCACGCAGGCGTCCGACCTCGAGGGTGAACTCCGGAGACAGGAACGGATTGTCGAGCGCGGGATGCGACGCCTGAAGCTCCCGCCACGCGTTTATCTCGATGTCTCCCAGTTCGCGTGGATGTACGACTGAGATACGCATGAGCTCCCTATCAGGGGTAGGTGGTGCGGCCAAGCGGCCCGACACGCTACTACCCAGGATGAAGGGCCGCGTGTAAGCGAGGAGTAAAAGCTCACCGTAGCCTGAAGAGATCCTGAACGTTGCCCGGATGTTTCGGCGGTCGCCCTGCCGCACCGCAGGTCACCGGCTGATTCCCGGCTCAATTCAGGCTCGGCGGCCATCCTCGTGGCAAATCTTACCCCCTGTCGAGTGACCGTGTGGGCACGGGGGTCAACTCCTGCCGCGGCCAGGGCACCTGGACGGGGGACAGGCCGTCCCCGATGATCCGTTCGATGTCGATGGGCCCGGGACCGCCGTCGGAGGTGTCCGGTACCTGAGAGTGACCGAAGTGCCCGCCCGCCGCCCAGGCGCGCCTGCTGCGCGGCGCGGCGATGGAGTGCGGATGGGGCAGCGGGGGACCCGCAGGCCAGTGCCGGGGGATGTTCCAGGAGTCCAGCCAGGCGAGGATCTCGTCCAGACCGTCCATCTTGGTGTCGGTGAAGGGCTCGTGCACCGAGCCGAGCACCCGGATCTGTACGCAGACGCGTCCGTGCCGGTTGAGCTCGCCCGGCAGGCCGAGTGCCGCGCGGGTCGCCGGCAGGGACTGGATGATCTGCCCGCTCACGGGGTTCCAGACCAGGTGGGCCGGTTGGCCGACCTGGACGAGGCGCTGGGCCGCGGATTTCGCGCTGACGCCGTGGGGATCGGCCGGCCACAGGAGCCAGACCACGCGTGGAGCCCCTCCGTTCATGGGGCCGCCGTCGTCGGAAGCGGGAACTACACTGGCGGTTCGTAGCCATGCTTGGGCCACTGTGCCCCCTAAAATCCTCGGTGGCCTAGTTTTTACCCATTCCATGCTGACCGTACGCGTCAAGGTTCCGTAGGGCTTCGCGGCATGTGCACCTGTATAGTGCCTCACGCGTCCTAACAACCGTTACCGCAGGATGCGGGGGTCTCAAGTGTTCTGCAAGCTGCTGTGGATACGGTGACGGAGTGTTCGATAACGGAGGCCGGCATGCGCGGCGGCGTGGGCTCCCCCGCGGCCCCGTGGCGCTGGTGGCGGGCATCGTCGCCCTCGCGCTCGTGACCGTCATCCTGACGCTGGCCGCCAAGCGCGTACGGAACGAAGGGGTCGAGGCGACCATTCCGCCCACCCCGCAGCCACCGCCCTCGCTGGCCGCACCCCCCACGATGACCGACTGGCCGCGCTGGGGCGTGACGCACACGCAGTACAGCGTGGACAACGAGGACGAGGCGGCCCTGGCCGCGGGCAGCAGCCTGCTCGCCCGGGAGCCGATGCTGCAGAACCAGCACATCATGGGCTGGGGCGCGGGCAACCCCGAGCCCGCGCCGGACAAGTACGACTTCCGGGACCTGGACCGCCGCGTCAAGCTGATGGCCGACACCCGGTCGATCCCGGTGCTCACGCTGTGCTGTGCCCCCGACTGGATGAAGGGCGGCGCGGAGGGCCGGACCAACTGGAGCAAGATCGAGGTCGCCCCGCAGCGCGAGCACTTCGACGACTACGCCGCGCTGGCCGCCACCGTGGCCAAGCGGTACCCGAACGTCAAGTACTTCATGGTGTGGAACGAGTTCAAGGGCTTCTGGAACAACAGCCACAACATGTGGGACGCCGAGGCGTACACCGACCTCTACAACCGGGTGTACGACGCGCTGAAGAAGGTGAACCCGAACATCAAGGTGGGCGGGCCGTACGTCCCGGTCGACAGCGACGTCCGATCTCAGAACCCCTCGAACCTGAAGGGCGCCTGGGGAGTGGTGGACCAGCGCTCGCTCGACGCGATCGAATACTGGCTCGACCACAAGAAGGGCGCGGACTTCATCATCGTGGACGGGTCGTCGGTCACCGGCGACCGTGGCCTGGTGCCCGACGAGTTCGCCGCCCTCGGCAAGTTCAGCGCGATCACCAAGTGGCTGCGGGACCGCAGCGGCAACCTGCCGGTGTGGTGGGCCGAGTGGTACGTGGCGCCCGACAACGTCGACTGGGACGAGCAGCATCTCACGGCCGTCCAGGCCGCCGCCATGATGGAGTTCGTCACGAGCGGCGCGCAGACCGCCCTGTATTGGAACCCGCAGCGCCGCTCCGGCGACGACTGCCCCGGCTGCCTCTGGCAGCCCGGCACGGGCCAGGAGATGCCGATGGCGGGCCTGCTCAGCGGCTTCACCCACTGGTTCCACACCGGCGCCCAACTGGAGTCCGTCGTCGCGAGCGACCAGCGGGTACGCACCCTCGCCACGGCCAACCAGATGGTCATGGTGAACACCACCAACGCCCCCATCAACGTGAACGTGGACGGCAGGAACTTCGAGTTCGCCCCCTACGAGGTCAAGTGGAGCGAACGCGGCGAAGGCGGCGAGTAGCGGCCGGTCAGCAGGCCGGTGGCGATCGCTCGCGCTCTCCGCGAGGCCCTCTGAGCGGCGAACTCCCCGTTCAGAGGGGTTCCAGAGGGGTTCAAAAAGGGCCCTTGCCGTCGGTGACCCGCTCGCCCGCCGGTCATCGGCCTTGAGCACGCGTCCGTTACCGACCCGACCACCGCCCGCGCCGCGACCGGCCCGTCCCGACGACGCCGACGACCGGGAAAGCGGTCTGTCTCTGGAAACCGCCGACGATCGCGCCCGCCGAAACGGCCGACCGAGGCCCGACCGGACGTCGATGCCCGGTCGGGCCTACTGCTGCAGCGGGTCGAAGCCGAGCTCGACGAAGCGTTCGACGACGACGGCGATGGCGACGAACGCGGCCGGGATCGCGATCGCCAGGAAGCTGCGGCGGGCCTTGCGCCAGCGGTCGTCCACCCCGTTGAGGCGCAGGGCCTCGTAACCGAACAGGGTGATCCAGGTGATGCCCAGGCCGGCCAGGCCGTACGGAGTCCAGGGCGTGGAGCGGTCGCCGACGAGCTGGAACGAGGCGGGCGCGGGAACCTCCGTGCCCTTCGGATAGGACTTGAGCACGTACACCGCGGCGTCCGGCCGTTTGAAGACGGCCTTGAGCTGTTTGGACTTGTCCAGGGTCTCCCGGAACCGCGTGCCCCAATCGGCCGGATAGCCGTGGTTGAGCTCCAGATAGGCGTCCTGCCCCCGAGTGGCGAGCAGGTACGTCTGCGGCCCCAGCGTGCGCAGTTGCGTGATCAGGTGGGAGATCTGCGTGGGATCCTGCGGCGCGAGCGCCTCGCGGTACTCGACCACGTCGATGTCCCGCTCCCGCCAGGGGATCGTCGGCGTGATCTCCTGGTTGAGCTCCGGCACCAGGTACAGCGCGCGGGCGCTCGGCTTGTCGTGGTCGTAGATGTAGCGCATCGCCGCCGCCTCGTCGGTGGTGATGCGCTCGAACTTCTCGTTGCCGTACCGGGCGATCAGGAACGCCCCGGCCAGCGCCACCGCGGTCACCGCCGCGAGCGTGATCGACGCGTTCCGCGCGAAGGTCGGGTTGAGCTTCGGCAGGAAGTCCAGCCTCGGCACCCGCTGCGGCCGGATCTCCGGCGCGTCCACGCTGAGCTGCGGATTCGGGAAGAACGCGTACGCGGCCAGGATGCACGTCCCGGGGATGGCGAACAGGTACACCCGCAGGCCGATCTCACCGCCGTAGCTCTGCAGACCGAGGGCGAGGACCGGAATGCACAGCAGCACCACCGCCACCCGGTCCACCACGCCCCGGTGCAGCCGCCGCAGCAGCCCGATCGCGGCGAGCAGCAGCACGACGGCGAGAATGCCCAGCCGAACCTGCAGCACGATCGCGTGCTGCGGGTCGGTGCCGACCAGTCGGTCCCCGGTGTTCTCCTGCAGGTTGTCGAAGATCCGCCCGATGCCGCCGAACAACTGGTCGAAGTGCCCGCTCCAGTACGGCGTGGCCTGATAACTCAGCCAGGCCACCACGATCAGCCCGAGGAACACCGGCAGCGCCAGCGTGAACGTGGTGCGGCGCAGCAGGATGAACCCGGTCAGCGCCCCCAGCATCATGAACGGCGTGACCTGGTGCGTCGCCGCCGTCGCCGTGAACAGGCCGATCAGCAGGAGCAGGGTGATCAGCCGGTCGCGCCCGTCGGCCCCCTGCGGGGGCAGCTCGCCCGGCGTCAGCCGGTCCAGCCGCGCCAGCGTACGGCGGATGAACCCCTTGGGCGGCAGCGGCCCGGTCCGATGCTCGACCTTGCCGAACCAGCGCAGCACGATCGCGACGAACATCAGGTACCACAGGTAGGTGAAGCCCTGCGGCGAGAAGTAGTCCTGCCCGATCCACTGCACCACCACGAACAGCAGCGCGGCGAACCACCGGGCCCGCGTCGTGGCCACGATCTGGCGCAGGATCAGCACGAACGGCACCAGATACAGCAGGTTCATCAGCAGCGGCCACCACTTGAGGATGAGCGCGTAGTCCGCGATGTCCGCCGATCTGGTCAGGAACCCGAACACCGAGAAGAAGCCCGGCCAGCTGAACCGGGCGTCGAGTCCGGGGATCGCCTCGCCGACCCGCCCGATGTACTCGGCGAACCCGGCGTGCACCCACGCGGTGTGAAACCGCGGCTCGTCCTCCACCAGCGCGGCGGCCCCGTGCAGCGCGAACGTGATCGCGGCGAGCTGGAACAGCAGCACGCCCTTGCGGTCGAGGTTCTGCACCAGCGTGATGAAGAAGGCCACGATCAGCAGCACGATCGACGCCAGCGCCGCGCCCGGCAGCACCGAGATGAGGCCGAGCCCGTTGATCTGGTTCAAATCGACGCCGCGAAGGAAGCCCGGGGGCACCTTCAGCGACAGCACGTACATGATCAGGCCCTCGAGCGTCAGCAGCGGCGGCAGCCACGTGGCCACCCGCCCCAGCCGAGGGGCCTGCGCCGGTTTGGCCTCGGGCTTCGGATGCGCGGCGGGCGCGGCCTTCGCGGGGGCCTCGACGGACACCACGGCCGTCGTATTCGGGTCCGGCAGCGTTTCCGGCTCCGGCCTACTCTCCGGTTTGCTCTCCGGCCTACTGTCCGGCCTGCTCTCAGGCCTACTCTCAGGCTCGGTCTCCGGGGTTCGCTGCCGTCTCCACCACGATGTCTTGGACGGTCCCGGGGCGGCGGGAGCGGGCGCCTCCGGGCTCGGTGCCACCGCTTCGGGTGCCGCCTCAGGCGTCGCCGATTCGATCGCCGGCTTCGCCTCGGCTCCGGACCGCGGCTCCTCCACGGGCGCGGGCGTCCCCGAACGCGATACCTCGGGCCGCTCGGCGGGCGCGGGCTTCGCGGACGGATCGGCCGCCGGTGGAGTCGCGGCGGCCGAGTCCTTCCTGAACTGTCGTGGGATCGGGCGCGGTCTGGCCGGCGTCCGATTCAGCTCTTCGTCGTCGAGTTCTTCGGAGTCATCCCGGGAAGGAGCCGAAGGGCTCTTCTGCACCGGAAAGCTCTCCACCCGCGACGACGCCGAGCCCGAGGACTTGCCCCGGCCCTTCTCCTTGCCGTCCTTGGGCAGCACGATCTTCGGTATCGCCGCCGTGCTGTCCGGATCGAATTCCGCCGCCTCATCCGCCGACGCGTCGGCACCGCCGCGCCCCCCGCCCTCGGCGGTTCCCTTCGGACGATCGCCTGTACGCTCTCCGGCCCAGGCGGCGGAAGTCGGCCCGACGGGCTGCTTGCCCGCCTTCTTGTCAGCCTTATCGGCCTTATCGGCGCGCTCGGCCGCCGCGATGGCGGCCTGAATGTCGGCCTTCGAGATGGCCGCCGTGCTGTCCGGGTCGAGATCGGCATCCGTGCCGGCGCTGGCCGCGTCCGTCTGGCCGGATCCACTTTTGGCCGGGCGCTCCTTCGCGGTGCCGGTCTTTGTGGCGCCGGTCTTTGTGGCGCCGGGTTTCGCGGTGCCGGGTTTTGTGGTGTCGCTCTTCGCCGAGCCCGCACCGCCCGCGTCCTTGATCGCGGAGATGTCGATCTTCGGGAAGGTCATGGTGCTGTCCGGGTCGACGTCGGCGTCCTCGCCGGACCCGGCGTCCTCATCGGCCGCGGCCGAGCCAGGGGTGGCCTTCGCGCCGTTCGCCACGCCGGACTCGTCGTCGATGCGGATCGGGGCGAACCCCTGGATGAGAGTGGTCTCCTCCAGGGCGTCCTCGTCGGGCTCGGCCTCCCGGTCGTCGCCGTCCTCGCCTCGCGCGTTCCAGACGGCCTCGACGTCCTGAGTGTCCTGACCATCGGAGGCGTCCTCGGCGGCGGGCGCGTCCTTCCGCCCCGAGGACGCGCGGGCACCGGCGGACGAGGACGGATCGACGGTGACCGTCTTCTCGGCGTCCTCGTCCGTGTCTCGGGGGGCCGACCGGGACGTTTCCGCCGCGGCTTCGGTCGCCTCCCCGGTTTCCGTCTCCGGCACGGCGTTCCCCACCTTGGCTGTCACACCCTTGTCCGCCCGTTGCCTCACATGCACCATCATGCGGTCTCAGCCGTCTGGCGGGAAATCACCGCTTCCGGCGCGCCCCCCGCGCTAAGGATCTTACGTAGCCGGTTGAAGATCAGCGCGGCGACGAGCAGCTCGCTGGACAGCAAGGCGCATCCGACCGCCGTGATGCCCATGACCGGCAGCAACGCGATCGCCCCCGACAGCACCAGGACGGCGAGCCCGACCTGGACCAGCGCGAGCCGGCGAGCCTCGCCGAGCGCCCGCAGCGCGCTCAAATAAATCTCGATCAGCACTCGGGGCAGCACGGCCAGCGCCATCAGCCGCAGCAGCGGCACCCCGTGCTCGGCGTACCCGGGCCCGAACACCGCGAGGATCAGCGGCGCGCCGACGAAGGTCGCCACCGCGATCGGACCAATGATCATGAAGGCCCGCCGCAGGGCCCGTTGGCAATTCGCGGCGAGCTGCGACCGGTTGAACGAGCCCTCCACGGTCAGCGAGACCGCCATGTTCATCGCCAGTGTCTCGATCATGCTCCCCAGCGTGTGCGCCATCGAGAAGTACCCGAACGTCACGTCGTCGATTTGCGAGGCCACGTACACCGGGACGAAGTAGACGATCGCCAGGATGGAGAACGAGCCGGGGTAGTCGCCGGCGAGGAACCGCCCGATCTCCCGCAGCCGCGGCGGCTTGGTCACGCTCCCGGTCTGCTTCACGTGCCGGGGAACCAGCACGTAGAAGATCAAGTAGTTGACCGGGATCAGCGCGATCGCGGTCGGCACGATCCACGAGACGAAGATGCCCTGCTGCGGCAGGCTGGCCGACAGGGCCACCAGCATGCCCATCTTGACCAGGCCGAAGCAGATGCTGTTGATCGGCACCCAGGTCGCCTTGCGCAGCCCGGCGAGCGCGACGTCCTGCAGCGTGAACACCGACCAGATCGCCACCGAGGCGAGGAAGAACAGCCCCGGGCCGAACCCGGCGAGCGAGGAGTAGTTCGGCCCCCAGATCGGCAGCGTGAGCAGGAATCCCAGGGCCGCGGTGACGGCCGTCGCCCCCGCGATGAGGTAGCTGCGCCCGATCAGCCCGCCGGTACGCCGTCCGGCCATCGGGATGTAGCGGGCCAGCGCCCCGGTGAGCCCGAGCGCGGTCAGGGAGGCGAACAACCGCATCGCGGTGATCACGGCCTGGTTCCGGCCGAAGTCGGCGGCCGTGTAGAAGTGGGTCGCGAGCAGCCAGTAGCCCATGCCGAGCACGGCCGTGATCCCGGTGTTGAACATCAGCGCGTACCCGTTGAGGAACAACGGGTCGCGCAGGTCCTTGGGCAGCCGGGCGCGCAACGCCGCCAACCGCCCCCGAGGCGCCTGCGAGGGCCCCCCGGTAAGGGTCGCGGTACCGCCCGTCGCCGCGACGGCCGCCTCGGGGACATCGGGCTCGGGGACATCGGCCAGGCGGGACCCGACTCGCGTGTTTTCGTCACCGGCCAGCGTCCTCATGCCGCCTTCACCCCCCACATCGATGGACGGCAGCGCCCGGTGGTCGACCGCGCCGCCCCGGTCATCGGCTCGTCCGGCGTCGCGAACGCGCCCGCGGCGAAGGCCCGGTGCGTTCGGATCCTCGCCGCGTCGTCGCCGATCGGATGGATCGTGTTCCGGCCCCATGATGGCGCGAGTCACTTGCGGGCCACTTGCCGCAGGCCGTACCGGGCCCTGCGGACGATCGCGTAGCCCTTGGTAAGGGCGCGTTCCTTGAGGTAGACCAGGGGCACCCCGCGGTCCTCGACGGCCCGGCGGAACTTGCTCATGGTCGTGCCCCATCCCACCGTCAGCCGCGGCAGAGCCAGGATGTCGTGCCGGTCGGCGACGGCGTTGTTCACCGCCGCCGCGGCCTGGTATCCCGTCTCGCGGACCTGCCGCCGCACCCGGGCGCTGGAGTACCCGTAGGGGTAGGCCATCGTGGTGATCGGGCACCCCGCCTTCTCCTCCAGCAGGGCCTTGTTGACCCGCAGCTCCTCGCGCAGCTCCGCGTCGGGTAACTGGTCGAGCTGTGGGTGGCTGTGGCTGTGCCCGCCGATCTCGATTCCGGCCGAGGCGGCCTCGCGTACCTGGGACCAGCTCAGCGTCGCGTCGAGCGGACGTCCGGCGGCGTCGGCCCCGGCGTCGGTCAGCCACCCGGTGGTGACGAAGACCGTCGCCGGGACGCCGTGGCGCTCCAGCAGCGGCAGCGCGATGGAGTGGAAGTCGGCGTACCCGTCGTCGAAGGTCAGCACGATCGGCCGCCGGGGCAGAGCGGCGCCGGTGCCGTTCACCGACGCCACCAGGTCGGCGAAGGTGAGCGGCGTGAAGCCGTTGTCCTTCAGGTAGCCGAGCTGCTGCTCGAACTCGCCGGGATGCACCGCGTGCGGGCGGGTCTCGTCGTTGGGCCGCTCGGTGATCGAGTGGTACATCAGGATGGGGACACGCATCGTGCTCACCTCTTGGTCGCGCGCAGCCGCAGCCGCGCCGTGCCCACCACGTAGCCCCAGGTCGTCCACGCCAGCCCGATCACGATCGCGGCGGCCCTGGCCAGGCCGGCGGGGTCGCCCCGCAACGCCTCCCCGACGTTGCGGAGCGCTCCGAGCGGCAGCGCCTTGAGCGCGTGGGCCCGCTCGCTCGCCAGTCCGTCTCCGGCGCCGACGCTGCTGGTGACCAGCGCCTTCGACAGCCCCTCGGCGTAGCAGCGGGAACGGAAGTAGGCGAACCGCATGCGCGGCGCCGGCACCTTGTGGCCGATCTTCGCACGCGGCTCGTACATCATGATCGAACCGGGCCTGCGCTGGGCCAGCCGAATGCAGAACTCGGTCTCCTCGCAGCCGAGCGGACGGCTCTTACGGCCCTGGACGCTGCGCCCGATGCCGCTGTGGAACCCCCCGACCTCCGCGATGAGAGGCCGGCGGAACGCGGCGTTTCCCCCCATGACGTTGCGGATGGGCGCGCGCCGGGTGGGCATGCCGCGGTAGCTGCACCCCACCGTCCAGTCGAACTCCTCCGGGAACCAGCGAGGCCGCCGTCCGGTCGCCCACAGCGGCTCGGTGAGGCCGCCGACGCCCACCACCGAGCCGGAGGAGTCGTTCATCGCCTCCTCCAGCGCCTCCAGCCAGCCGGGATCGGCCACCGCGTCGTCGTCCAGGTAGGCGACGATGTCGCCGGTGGCGATCTCCGCCCCGGTGTTCTTGCCGCCCGAGAGCCCGCGCTCGTGGGTGTTCTCCACCACGAGCGCGTCGGTGTACTCCTTCTTGAGCTTCAGGTGCAGCTCAGGGTTGTAGTCCACCACCAGGATCAACTCGTGCGGCTTGCGTCGCTGGTCGCGCACGGACTGCACCGCGGCGCGGATGTCCTCCCATCGGTCCTCGGTGTAGACACAAATGACTACGGAAATGCTCATGCCGCGCCTTGATCGGCTGCAGGTGTCGCCGTCGCGGGCTCCGGCCGGACCGTCGCCGGCGGGCGACGCCACTCACGCATGATCGTCTTGAGCACGCGCCAGCCGTCTCGGACGGCACGCAGGTTGCTCTCGCCGTGGATGCGGGAGCGCTCGCGGCTCGGTACCTCCTGAACCTTCAGCCCCGCCTTGGCGGCCCGGATGTTCATGACGGTCTCCACCTCGAAGCCGTCGCAGTCGAGGTCGAGCACGTCCAGGTGCCGGGCCCAGAAGGCGTTGTAGCCGTAGCACAGGTCGGTGTACTGGGTGCCGTAGATCTTGTTGACCAGGCCGCGCAGGATCGTGTTGCCCATGCGGCGGCTGAAGGTCAGATCGTCGCTGCCGCCACCGCTGGCGTACCGCGACCCCTTGACGAAGTCGGCGCCGGTGACCAGGGCGCCCACGAACTGGATGATCTCACGGCCGTCGGTGGAGCCGTCGGCGTCGATCATCACGATGATGTCGCCGGTGCAGGCCGCGAAACCGGAGGCCAGGGCGTCTCCCTTTCCCTTGCCGCGCTGCTGCACAATGCGGATGCCCGGGCGCAGGCGCCGGGCGACGGCCACGGTGTCGTCGGTCGAATGGCCGTCGACCAAGACGATCTCGTGGATCCAGTGCGGGAGCGTCGCGAACACGTGCGGAAGGTTCTCCGCCTCGTTCATGGCCGGAATCACGACACTGACGGTGGGTGAAATCGCCAAATTAGGGGTAATAGGAGTGTATCGGTCAAAGGTCGGCATGTGCCTCAGGGTGCTGATCTGAGGCTTCATGGTGTGCTTGGTGATCTCGGGACTCATGTGTTGGTGGGTCCTTCCGGGCGGTCGTCATCAGCGGGAGACTGCCAACGGACCGGCGCGACTGGACGGAGGGAACTCCATCCCGGTCAGAGACAGCAAGGGTGCACTGTTTTCAGATGTATCGGGAGCGCGTCTGGCTACCGCGCTCCCGAGGGTTCCTCGTAGGTGTCCGACTGGAGCAACGAGGTCCTGACCCGGCCGAACCGTTTGAGGAGACGATCGGCCAGCCGGTAGAGCTGTGGTCGCTCCACCACGATGTTGCGAGCCTTGTTCACCGGCGCCCGCCCCATCCAATGCACCGCGGCCGCCGCCGACGGCCGGGAGACCCGGCCCTCCGCGACGAGCACGGCGTTGTTCTTGAGCCAGCTCTTGTACTCCCGGCCACCCTTGCCCATGTCCACGTACAGCAGGCCGCTGCCCGCCGCGTGCTCGGCCATGTGCAGGTGGTGCATGATGCCCGGGGAGTACCGAGCGAACTCCACGTCGTAGGCCGGGAACCAGCCGACCAGCGCCGTCTCGGTTCGAAGCCCGAAATGTCCGGCGACGGGGGTGTCCCCAGCGTAGATCATGGTCAACACACCGCCGAACCCAGGGGTGTCGAGGGCGTGCATCTCATCGATCAGTCGCACGATCCAGGGCTGGGCGAACCGGTCCACCCGCCCCGTGCGGCGGTACTGGTCCGACTTCCAGCCCAGCAGGGTCTTCATCACCGCCGGGTCGTGGCTGGCCCACTCGAAGCGGATCTCACCCTGCTCGCGGCCGAGCTTGCGCTCCTTGTACCGCACGGTCTTGTAGTTCTTGGGCGAGTTGATCTTCACCTGGTTGATGTAGGGCTCGAACCCCTCGGTGAAGTCCATGATCGGGGCCTCGCGGACGGCGGACTCGAAGGGCTGCCAGGTCGGCTGGCCGGCGACCATGTGGTCGAAGTCGAAGACGTTCAGGCCGCACGCGCGCAGCAGGTGGCGGGCGTCGAGCCGCAGGTCGGGCTCGGCGATCAGCCCGTGACAGGTGGTCAGCCAGGTGCCCAGCGGCTTGCCGATGCCGAAGGAGTGGCGCTCGAACGGCAGGAACCCCACGATGCGGCCGCCGTCCTCGATGACGGCGAGCCGTACATAGGTGCGCAGCCGGTCCATGGCCAGGGCGAACTCCACCGACAGGAACGGGTTGTCCAGCGTCGGTGATGATCGCTGCAGCTCACGCCATCGCGCGAGCTCGGTCTCCCCGAGCTCGCCGGGGCGCGTGATCGTGATCTTCACCTCAGCTCGGCCTTCTGTTCGGTGCGCACACTGCCGCCGTTCCCCTGGTAGAGCGAACGAAGTACGTACATGAATCCTGCCAACACCGCCACGGTTGCCACGCCAGCTCGAGGTGACCACGCGTCAAACGCAAGCATGGCTTGGGCAAGTAAGACGTTTACAACCAGACTTGCCGCAACACCCACCGTTAGCACGGCGAGAGGGTCACGATCACGCAACAGTCCGACGACTGCGGCGGCAGGAACCACCAACAGGAACAGAGTCGTCAAAACCGGGCGCAGGGGCGTGTCGATATCCGCGAGCGCGATCACAGCCCCCGCGACACACGCGACCGCGAGTGTCCACTTGATCACGTTACGGTACTTGGTCATGTCTCCTGGCTCCGGCTGGTAAAGCCCACTTTAGGCGGGGTTGATCGACCTATTCATAGCATCAACCCCGTTAACTACGCGTCAATGGCGACGCTTTGTGCCGCCTGTCGGTTTACCCGGAGCGCCAAAAGAACGTGGTGTGTCCTGCACCACTGCTGTCGTCGCGCCCCATGAACATCCCCCGACTCGGCTCGATCGAACCACCCGCAGATGTTCTCGCATGTGCCGCTTGGCTGGTCCAAAGACTACGGCTTTAGTCGCAGTCTGTCACGGAGCGTGTTGGGGTGTTGACGTATGCGGTATCAAGCATTGCAGGCGGATGTCGGATCACGAGCAATAGATGATAGTTCGTGCGGGTTTGGGCGTTGCCGGTGATCTGCCGAGGAGGGGGTGTGGGTCATCCCGTGGTCATGGGGCGGCGACGTCTCTTCTTGCGTTGATCCGCCATGCCTAGTCCGGATTAGTGGATTTATGATCACAAGGCGGAAGGTGGGGACTAGTTATATATGGCCGGGATGCCGGGACTAGTTCATCGGCGTGGGGCCGGTAAATAGGGCGGGCTCAGCCGCCGGCGGCGTCGCTCGCCGAGGCGCCGCCGGCTTGGCCGTCGGGGACCCGGGACGCCTGGGGGTCGGTGGGCTCGGAGGAGGGATCCTCGTCCGGCTGCGGCTCGGACTCCGGCGGCGTGTCCTCGCCGTTCCAGGAGATCCGGCAGGTGCGGGTGCCGCCGCTCCACTCGAACCGGATGACGCCGCTGCCGGACGCGATCTCGTCGGTGCCGACCGCGAGGCGGGCGCTCGCGCCGGCCTTGAGACGGCCGCGTGCCGGGGTGAGGACCAGGCCGTCGCCGGTGGTGGCGCTCCACGCGATCGGCGCGTTGACCGCGGAGACGCGGATCACGCCGGTGCGGTTCTCGCTCAGGGTCGCGGGGCAGCTCACCGCGAGCCGTGCGACCGCCGGGCCGCGCGTGGCGACCGGCCGGGACGAGGGGCGGGACGCCGGGCGGGTGGCCGACGGCGAAGTGGCCGCGGCGGTCGGCGAGGAGGAGGGACGGGCGGTGCGGGTGGCCTTGGGAGCGTCGGTGCCGGGGCCGCCGTTCAGGTCCTTGTCCTGGTCGCCGTTCTCGTCCGCGCCACCGTCCGTGCCCTCGTCCGTTCCCTCGTCGGTGGTCTCATCAGTGGTCTCATCTGTGGTCTCGTGCTGGGTGTCGGTCGTCGGGTCGCTCGCGGGCGGCACGAGCGCCTGGGCGCGCTGGCCGGCGGTCGAGTCCAGTCCGGCCGCCGCGGCCATGACTCCGGCGACGACGCCGACGCAGGCGAGGGTGGAGATCAGCGTGACGAGCCGCCGGGGCCGCCGCCGTACCACGGGCAGCCGGGTCGTTCTCCGCTCGGCGTCGCCCACGCGGCCGGCCCCGCCGCCTCTGCCGCCGCGCCGCCGGTCCGGCATGATCGGGAAGCCGTCGCGGTCGAAGTGCTCCTCGCCCGGGGCGATCGCCGCCCTCGAAGCCGCGCGCTCGGGGTCGGCGCAGGTGTCGAGGACCCTGCGGCGCAGCGACAGCGGGGCGTACGCCACGGGGACCATCTCCAGCAGGCGCTCGGCGGACACCCGCTTGCGGCGGCCCTCGGTGCACACCTCGCAGGCGGAGATGTGCCGGGCCAGCCGCTTGCGCAGCGGCTCGGTGAGCGGGCCCTCCCACGAGTCGAGCATGGCGGACAGGTCGGGGCAGTGCGCGCGGCCGGTCCGGGCGAGCACCACGGCGGCGGCGGCGTTCTCCAGGTGGTCGCGGGCCTGGGCGACGCGGGAGGCCGCCTGCCGGGAGGCGGCCCCGGCGACGGCGCCGACCTCGGCCGTGCTCAGCCCGTGCCGGGCCGTCAGAATCAGCGCCTCACGCTCGGGGCGGCCCAGCTCGCCGAGCGCCTGGTGCACCAGCGCCTCCAGTTCGGGATCACCGCCGTCGTCGGCCGTCTCGCCCGGGACGGCGACGGCGAGCCGGTCCGTCGTGAGCCCGGTCGTCGTGAGCCCGGTCGTCGTGAGCCCGGTGGTAGTAAGCCCGGTCGTGGTGAGGCCGCGCGACGCTCCGGATGCCGGCCCGGAGGTCTGCCACGCGGCGGCGCCCCGCCAGGTCCTGGACTGCGGAGTCCCGCCGTACGGGTCGGTGTGCGGGCCGAAATCCGTATCGGCGGCCGTCTCCGAGGCGGACCAGGCGGCGGTCGGCATCTCGGATGTGTCGCCGGTCGGCGGCGTGGCGGGGGCGCGGTGGTCGCGAGAGGACGTTCGGGGGGCGCGGGGCCGTACGAGGCAGTGGAAACGGGCCAGGGCGTAGAGCCAGGCGCGCAGGCGGCCGGGCTCCTTGAGCCGGTTGGCCCGGGTGAGCGCGGTGACGATGGTGTCGTGCACGACCTCGGCGGCCGCGTCCTGGTCGCGCAGCAGCGTGGCGGCGTAGTCGCTGAGACGGTCCGCGTAGGCGTCGTAGAGCAGCGACGCCGCGTCGGCGTCGGCACGCCGTAACGATTCGCTCAGCCGGTGCTCGTCGGCGCGGCCGACGCTGGGCCATCCGGGCAACTTTTTTCCTCCCCCGTACGACGGGACATCGCGGCCTCGCGTCGCCGCGAAGCCCTCGCCCCACACGGGTTAGGACGCCGCCCTCCGCATATTGGTTGACACCCTAAAAATCCATACTTAGCCCTTATGACCTGCGAAGACAGTGGTTCGAGTGAGCTATGTGACGGATGGGATCTCAGTGAAATCCGGCGCAGCGAAATGTCGTCCGGGTATTTCCGGCAAAGCGCCAGATGAGAGCGGGAATCGCGTCGGATGAGGACGGAAAACACGTCGAAGGGGGCGCCGCCCGCTTATCGGGTGGCGCCCCCTGCCGCATCTTCCGTCCGTCGTCCGCCTACTGGGTGGTGTCCCCGTCCTTGCTCGCGCTGTCCGTGCTCGCCCCGGTGTCGCAGTTGGGGGCGCACAGACGGCGGGAGATGCCCTCAAGGAAGACCTTGCGGATCTCCAGGGGGCTGCGCGGGAAGTACGCCGCGCCCTCGGTGGCGGCAGCGATCGCGCGCATCTGCTTGCGTCCGGCCGCGTCGTCCGCGCCGAGCGCCACGATGATGATGCTCACCGGCTGCGACCTGTCGTACTCCTGACGCAGCCGTTGCAGGATCTCCGCGTTGGAGATGCCCCCGTCGGGGTCGTCGTTGCCGATGCCGTCGGTGAAGATGATGATCGTGTTGACCTTGTCGGGCTCGTACTCGGCCTTCATCTTCGAGTAGGCCTCGGCGAGGGTGTCGTTGAGGCCGGTGTCGCCGTTGGGCAGGGCCTTGATGTTGCTCAGGTCCCGGATGAGGGCCTCGCGGCGGGTGATGTCGCCGACCTTGCCGCCCAGCGGCCCGATGGGCATGGTCTCCTTGTAGTCGACGCCGCGGCCGTTCAAATGGGTGGAGAAGACCCAGGTGCCGATCTCCGACTTGTCGGGGAAGAGCTTGAGCCCCTCGATGGAGGTCTGCGCGACGAGCTGCATCCGGGTGAGGTCGGTGCCGACGGACTTGGCCGCCATCGTGCCGGAGATGTCGATCAATGACAGGATGCGGGCGCCGAGCTTCAGCCGCGACCAGGCCTGGGAGATCTGCGTCACCGTGGCCGCGCCGGGCGCCTTCAGCGTGCGTACCGCTTTGACGGACACGCCGTTCTCCGCCGTCAGCGTGGCGGCGTCGCCCTTGCCGGACGGGGTGCGAAAGCCGTTCTGCTGAAGGACCTTCTCCGCGGCGGGGGAGCCGAGCTCGTCCTGGAACAGCTTGGCCGCCTTGCCGACCTGGTCGTCCTTGGTGGCGATCACGATGGGGTAGTCGAGGACGAGCGTGCCCTCCTTGGGGTACAGCGCAACGAACGGGGTGTCGGGGTGGTTCTTGGCGTTGTACGCCCAGATCGCCTGCTCGGTCGCGACGCCGACCGGCACCCGCGTTGACCGCTTGGACATGCTCGCGAACAGCCCGGAGGGGGTGCTCACGGTGGACTCGGAAAGCTGCCGCAGCACGCCCACGAGCTGCTCGTTGTCGGATCCGGCGGCCCGCAGCACGCCCGCGCCGGCCAGCAGCGCGCTCAGCCCGGCGGCGTTGCGGGTCGGGTCGAGCGCGAGCACGCGGACCTTCTTGCCGGGGCCGTCGGGGTTGGCGACGTTGGCGGCGACCATGAGACCGCCCCAGCTCGCCCCGCCGAAGGCCTTCTCCAGGTTGGGCACGGCCGTCTTGGGCGCGGTGAGGACCACCGGCGAGTGCGCGACCGAGCCGGACACGTTTCCGGGGATCTTCGCGGTGGCGCTCGCCTTGAGCTTGGTGACCCACAGGCTGGAGTCGGGGATCCAGACGTCGGCGTCGATGTTCTTGCCGTCGGTGGGGCCGGTGCCGGCCAGGCCGTTGGTCACGCTGGCCGAGTCGGCCTCCTTGACGGTGACGGAGACGCACCGATCGTTGACCTTCGCGCGTGAGCGGCTGAACCGCTCGGCGATCGTGGCGATGGCGGGCCGGATGTCCGGGGAGGTGACCACCTGCAGGGCGATCTTCTGGTCGGAGCAGTCCTGGTCCCGGTTCACGATCACGTACGCGCCGACGGCGGCGAGCAGGGCGAGGGCGACCGCGCCGGCGAGCGGGACGATGACCCGTCCCTTGCTTGCACGGCGGCGCGGGGGCGGCGGCTGGTAGTAGGGGTTGTAGCCGCCCTCCGGTTCGTCTGTGCGGTGGCGTCCGCCCACGGTGACCTCTCGTCTCGTGGAGTCGATTCTGTTCTTCCCGACGGTACGCGCCCTGGTTGCGCCGTTGCGGGGGAATCCGCGTAATGCTTACGGAACCATACTCGCTGCATCTAGCGGGGCAAAACCGGCCTTCTCCTGCATATATCACGGAACGTCGCCAAACAGATCCGGATGGTCAGCAATCACGCGATACATCTTGACTGCGGACGATGGCGATGTATCGTAAGTCCTGTAATCGCGATACATCGCGTTGACCGATGTCCGCCCGCAGGAAGTTGCCGCGCATGTCCATGGCCGTCGAGACAGTTGAGAAGACGGCGGCGGCGGTGCCGGGGCCGCCGCGATCCGCCCGGCCGGGCACCCCCGGCGACCTGGTGTTCGCGGACGTCGTCGATCCGTCGGACGCCCGGAGCGCGCTGCGGGACCTCGACTGCGTCAGGGCGGTCGTGCTGCGCGGCGGCAGGTGTCAGGTGTGGGCCGAGCCCGGCACGGCCCGCCTGGTCGTCGACGCGCTGCGCCGGCAGGGGTTGACCATCGCGCTGGTCATCCTTCAGTGGCAGCAGGCCTCGCCGCGCCACGCCCTGCGGCCCTCGTGCACCGCCGTCGCGGCCAAGGCCAGCGCCGCCAGCGCGTCCACCCACCACCAGCCCAGGGCGTTGAACGCCAGCCCGGCCAGCACCGCCCCGGCCATCGCCGCGCACAGCAGGTTCTGGGTGCCCTCGCCCCTCGTCGCCGGGGAGCCGAGCCGGGCGCCGAGGCGGCGCTTGGCCACGCCGAGCAGGGGCATGCTTACCAGGCTGATCGTGGTCACCGCGATGCCGAGCGCGGTCGGCTCGGGACGGTAGCCCAACGACACGTCATAGGCGACATGGCCGATCAGGTACGGCGCCAGCACCCAGAAGCTCACCGCGACCAGACGGCGCGCCACCCGCTCGGCGGCCGGGGAACGCAGCCGCGAGCCGGTGAACCGCCACACCACGATCAGCCCGGCCATGCCCTCCACCAACGCGGAGACGCCCCACCCGATCAGCGCGACCGAGTGGGCCTCGAACCCCGCGGCCAGTCCGAGGCCACTCTCCGCGACGAGCCAGCCCAGTGTCACCAGCGAGAGCGTGCGGGCCAGGCGCGCGTCTCTCATCCACATGTCGGCTGCTACGGCCGGGCGCGCCTCCGTACGCTGGTCAGGCACCGTGACCCTCCGCTCATCGACACTCCGGCCCCGCGACCTAGAGTGATCTACCCATCACGCTAAGTTTCACACGCCCGGAGGATGCGTGGGGGGTGTTCGCCCGGACCGGTGCGCCTTTCCGCCTGGCCGGACGCGCGGGCCCGAATGGCGGCGTCGCCGGGACCCGCCGGCGCGTCGGTCATGGCCCGTGAGCGCGCCCGGGCGTGGCCGCGGGACGGGCTCGGGCGTCGCCGGGCCGCCGCCGCGCAGGCCATAGGCTTGGCCAATGGCCGACATCGTCCCGGTGAGCGACCCCGCCGATCCGCGCATCGCCGACTACACGCGGCTGCGCGACGTGGAACTGCGCAAGAGCATGGAGGCCGAGCGCGGCCTGTTCATCGCCGAGGGTGAGAAGGTGATCCGCCGCGCCGCGGCCACCGGGTACCCGGTCCGCTCCCTGCTCCTGACGGCCAAATGGCTCGACTCGATCCGCGACGTCCTCGACGGCGTGGCGGCCCCGGCGTACGTCGTCGCCGACGAGGTCATGGAGGGGATCACCGGGTTCCGCGTCCACCGGGGCGCGCTCGCCTCGATGGGGCGCAAGCCGCTCCCGGCCGTGGAGGAGCTGCTGGCGGGCCCTCGGCCGCCGCGCCGGGTCGTGGTGCTCGAAGACCTCGTGGACCACGGCAACGTGGGCGCGATCTTCCGATGCGCCGCCGCCCTCGGCGTGGACGCGATCGTGTTGTCGCCCCGCTGCGCCGATCCGCTGTACCGCAGGTCGATCAAGGTGTCCATGGGCGCGGTCTTCGCCATCCCCTACGCCCGCATGACCGGCTGGTACGACGGTCTGGACCGGCTGCGCGAGGCCGGGTTCCGGATGCTCGCCCTCACCCCCGACCAGACCGTCACCCCCATCGACAAGGCCGTGCTGGGGGATCGCGTCGCCCTGCTGCTCGGCTCGGAGGGCGACGGCCTGTCCTCCCGCTGGCTGCGGGAGGCCGACGAGCGGGTCTGCATCCCGATGAGCCCGGCGGCGATGAGCCTGGGCGTGGACTCCCTCAACGTCGTGGCCGCCGCCGCCATCGCCTGCCACGGCCTCATGCGGTGATCGGATCGTCGGCGGGCCTTTAGACCTGGACGATGTCGAGCAGGCGGGTGGCGGAACGGAACCGGCGGGCGTCGGTGGTGTCGCCGAGCACGGTGCCGAACAGCGTGTGGCCGCCCTTGACGGCGGCGAAGGACAGGCAGAAGCCCGCCGCCCGGGTGAAGCCGGTCTTCAGCCCGAACGTGCCGGGCACCCGGGTCAGCAGTTTGTTGGAGTTCTTCCAGACGTGCGCGCGGTGGTCGGCGGTTGTGGGCAGCCGGTGGCGGGCGGTCGCGGCGATCTCGGCGATGACCGGGTCGGCGAGCGCGACCATGGCCAGGCGGGTCTGATCGCGGGCCGTCGAGTGGCCGCCGAGCGCCGGCCGGGGCAGCCCGTCGACGTTGGTGTAGTGGGTGCGGTCGAGTCCGAGGTCGCGGGCGGCGTCGTTCATCTTGGCGACGAACCGGGCGGTGCCCGGGCCGTAGCGGCGGGCCAGGGCGTTGGCGGCGTCGGCCGCCGAGGGCAGCATCAGGGCGTAGAGCAGGTCCCTGGTGGTGAGGCGCTCGCCCGCGCGCAGGCCCGCGTGGCTCGCGCCGTTGTTCGCCGCGTGCAGTACGTCCTGGCGGGTGATGGTGATCAGGTCGTCGAGCGAGCCCTCCTGGCGCACCACGTACGCGGTCATCACCTTGGCCAGGCTCGCGACGGGCACCTGGCGGTCGGCGTTCTTGGCGTACAGCTCGGTGCCGGTCGTCAGGTCCACCAGGTACGCCGCCTTGGCCGTGATCTTCGGCGTGGCCGGCGCGAGGACGGGCGCCCGTACGGCGGGCGCGAATGTCCCGGATGACCCCTGTGACGCATCATGCTGTGACGCATCATGCTGGGACGCGCCCGCGGGGTGGGCGAGGCCGAGCGGCAGGATGATCGCGGAGAGCGACGTGGTCAGGATCGCGGTCAGGAATGCCCGGATACGCATTCGGTCATGATGACACCGTGATCCGGATCAGGAGGGGAGACCTGCCGAGGTGGTCTCGGACTGGACCGGTTCCGGGGCGGCCCGACGGCGGCGGCGACGCCAGGCGAACAGCGCCACCACGGCGGGCACCGCGACGGCCAGCGCGATCACGGCGAGCACCGGGGACCGCGCGGCCACCTGCAGCCAGGCCCAGATGACCGCGTATCCGCCCACCACCCAGGGCGGCGTCCACAGCAGCGCGCCGAGCGCGCTGGCCACCACATACCACGGGTAGGAGATCCGGATCACGCCCGCGCAGGAGGGCAGGGTGTGGCGCAGCACCGGCACCCAGAAGCAGCCGAAGACGGCGACCGCGCCCCGCCGCCGCACCAGGTTCTCCACCTTCAGAATGCGGTGGCGGCCGATCTTGCGGCCCAGGCGGGACTCGTAGAGCCGCTCGCCCAGTTTGCGGCCCAGCCAGTAGTAGAACTGGAACAGCACGAACATGATCAGCACGCAGACGAGGGCCCACAGCCAAAGCGGCATGCCGAGCACCGAGGAGGCCGTGGGGTCGGGGATGCTCATCGCGCGCCTCACCACTTTCACGCCTACGAGAGGATTAGGGCAGGCTTACCTAATTATTACGTATCGCCCCGGCCTTCGGGGAGCCGGGGCCGCGATCGGCGTGTCACGACCGGAGGCCGGACGGACGTCCGCCATCAGGTCACCGGGTTCGCCGGGCGCGCCGACCGCCGGTTGTGCCGTCGCTGCGGATATGTGTGACCTCACGATAGCCCGTGCGCACACGTCGCCGGTGGAGGGGACCGCTGGGTTCGTCTGCGGGCGAACACTGGTGATCACACGCACGTCGATGGCCTCGGCGACGCTTCGGCCCGTCGAGCACGCCCCGACCATCGCCGCCGACGCCGGGTTCGACGGGCCGGCCTCCGTCCGCAGCATGCGCGTACTACGCGTACTAATCGCGTACGCGCTGGGTACCATCCTGCGTGAGAACGGTTTGGGCGAAATGACGACGATTTGACCACTCCTCCGGGCGACGTGGCCGACGAGTTCCCGAGGGCCGCCGCGCTCCTGGACCGGCTCACCGACGACGATGACGACGCCGACTTCGAATTCGGCCTTCACCTGCTCATATCAGCCATCAGTTCGCTGCAAGCCGACGGCAAGTAGGGCGTAACCCCCCACACGTACACCTTGAGGTGAACGAAGGGGAGTTGGGTCATGAGCATGCGAGACGGCCTGATGTCGGCGGTGGCGAGTGGCGGTGCCACGGCGGCGAGGTTGTTCATCGCCACCCTCGCGTTCACGGCCGTGTACGTCGGCGCCGAGGCGGCCTCCACGGCGCACACCACCGCCGAGCGGCCCGCCACCGTCCACCTGATCTCGTCGGACGCCCGCCCCCTGCCGGTCACGCTGGAGGCACGGCCGAAGCCGGGCCTGGTCACGATCAGCGCCGTGTCGGCCGAGACCGGGGCGTCCGAGGCGTCCTGCCGCCGCGCCTACCAGGCGCAGACCCTGGTCACCGCCGAGAACGGCGTCGCGGTCTACCAGTGGCGGCTGCAGCGCTGGAGCGACACGTCGCACTCGTGGCGTCCGTACATGTCCGCGTCCGCCGGCTTCGCCGACACCACCCGGCCGGTGCGGTGGCGCCCCCAGATCGTCGCCAACCCCGGCTGGTACCGGGTCGAAATCAAGGTCCAGCCCGGCGGCACCTACCGCAGCGAGGGCTTCGAGGTGACCTGCTGACCCCTGCTTGTGGCCCCCCGGGGCTCACAGGTGGTCCAGCGCCTCCTGCGCGGCCGTGACCCAGCGGGGCACGCCGACCCGTTCGGCGACCGCGAGCGCCTTCTCGTAGTGACCGCGCGCCGCGTCCGTGCGGCCCAGGTGCCGGGCGAGGTCGCCCAGGGTCTGCGCGACCGGCCACAGCGCGACCACGCCGGTGCCCGCCCCCGCGATCCGGTCGGAGAACGGGGTGAGGGTGTCGTACGCCTCCTGCATGCGCCCGTTGTCGTTGATCAGCATGCCCGCCAGGGCCCGCCAGGTCATCGCCAGCTCGTACAGGAAGTCCGGCCGTACGGGGGTGCGGACGGCGGCGATCGCCCGGGCGTCCTTGACGTGCCCGGCCGCGGCGAGCGCCAGCGCGTAGGCGTCCAGCGTCCACTTGGCCTTGCGCTGGTGCGCCTCGCCGAGCGGCTCCACCATGTCGGCGGCCCGGCCCTCCACCAGGGCCAGGCAGAACGAGGTGATCAGCGGCAGGTCCTGGCGGCCCTCCAGCATGCCGGCCCGCGCGGTGAGCCGGGCGGCGTTGCGGTAGGCGGCCTCCGCGCCCGGGTAGTCCCCGGCGATCATCAGGCGCTGCCCGGCGTACCAGGCGGCGACGGCGGCCGGTGCGGGCAGGTCGTACTGCCGGGCGAGCGCCTCGGCGGCGGCGATCTGCTTGTCGGCCTCGGCGAAGTCGCCGCGCGCCGCCGCGCACTCCATCAGCACCAGGTGCGCGAGCGCCTGCACCGCGGGCTGCCCGCTCGCCTGCCCGACCTCGACCAGTTCGCGGCCGATCGCCTCGCGCTCGCCCACCGCCGGGATCCCGTACGACTGCCGCAGCCGCCCGCTCAGCGCGGTGGCGAGCAGGGCGGGGTCGCCGCTCCGCCGGGCCAGCTCCTCGGCCTCAAGCGAGGCCTGCTGGCCGCGGTTGGTGCCGGTGTCGGAGCCCTCAAGCTCCAGCGCGAGCGTCGCCAGCAGGCTCGCCCGCAGCGACTGCTCGCCCGGCGGCAGCTCGACCAGCGCCTTCTCGGTGACGTCGACGATCTCCCAGGCCGTACGGGTGAAGTCGCGCGCCATGCCCTTGTGCGGCACGGCGAGCGAGGCGGCGAGCCGCGCGGTCAGTTCCAGATCCCCCAGTGGCAGCGCCGCGTCCATGGCCTTGCGGCGCAGCGAGCGCGCCGCCGCCATGTCCCCGGCCAGGGCGAGGGCCTTGATCTGGCGTAACTGCAGCCGTAACCGCTCCTTGGGGGCCGCGCCGTCCGGATGCGCCCGGTCGAAGGCGTTGATCGCCTGCTGCCAGAGCTGGGCCGCCTCGCGGTGGGCGAAGCGGCGCTCGGCCTGCTCGGCGGCGAGCCCGGCGTAGTTGACCGCCTTCGCCGCGGTCTCGGCGGTGCCGGCCGCGTAGTAGTGGTGGGCCAGGGCCGCCACGTCGGACGGCGAACGTTGCTCGATCACCGAGGCGACGGCGGCGTGCAGCCGCGAGCGGCGCAGCCGGGAGGCGTCGGAGTACAGGGTGTCGCGCACCAGGGCGTGGTCGAAGCTCAGTATGCCCGGGCCCGGCTCGGTGATCAGCCCGGCGAGCAGCCCGGCCTCGACCGCGTCCACGACGGCGTCCTCGTCGCCGGACACGTCGATCAGCACGTCCACGTCCACGACCCGGCCGATGACGGCCGCCTGCAGCAGGACCTGCTGCGCGGTGGCCGGCAGCCGGGTGATGCGCCGCCGCAGTACCTCGCGCACCCCGCTCGGCACCACCGACATCAGCTCGGCGGCGCTGGCGCGGCCGTCGACCTGCTCGGCGTCGAGCAGCCGGGCGGTCTCCCGGACGAAGAAGGGGTTGCCGCCGGTGCGCTCGACGATCGTGTGCACGGCCTCCTCGTCCACGTCGCGGACGCAGGTCGCCCGGACCAGCTCGGCCACCGCCTCGCTGTCCAGGCCCTCAAGCGCGACGCGTACCGGCCCGAGGCGCGCCAGTGCGGCGAGCACCTCCGACTGCTGGTCGTTCAGCTCGTTGTCGCGGCAGGTCACCACGAGCAGCACGCGGCTGGCGGCGACCAGGCTGGGCAGCGCCCGCAGCAGGGCGAGCGTCTGGTCGTCGGCCCAGTGCAGGTCCTCCAGCGTGATCAGCAGCGGGGCCTCGCGGGCCACGGCCGACAGGTAGCCGCCGACCGCCCGATGCAGCCGGAAGCCGCCGCCGACCTCGTCGTCCTCGTCGGCGGGGGCCGCGTCGTCGAGCAGCGGCGCGAGCAGCGGGCCGTACTCGCCGGCGCCGATCCGGCCGACGAGCGAGCGCAGGATCTCCACCCAGGCCCAGCCGGGCGGGGTGGCGGTGCTGTCGGGACAGCCGCCGGAGGCGGTCAGCCAGCCGTCGGTGGCGAGCCGCAGGCCGAGCTGCCGGATCAGCGTGCTCTTGCCGGCGCCGGCGTCGCCGTCGACCACGGCGAGGCTGAACCGGCCGGCCAGCGCCTTCGGCGCCGCGCCGAGCAGCGTGGTCAGCTCGTCGTCGCGGCCGACGAACGGCTCGGGCTCAAGCGGCGGCAGGTCCTGGGTGACGCCCGAGCCGAACGGGACCTCGGCGGGGCGCGGCGGCCAGGTCGAGGACAGGTCCGGCACGCGCCGGGCCGGGGCGACCAGGTCGAGGCCCGGATCCTGGGCGAGGATGTCGGACTCCATCTTGCGCAGCGCCGGGCCGGGGTCGATGCCCAACTCGTCGGCGAGCGTGTTGCGGGCGCGGCGCAGCGCCGCCAGCGCGTCGCCCTGCCGTCCGCACCGGTAGAGGCCGAGGGCGAGCAGCCGCCAGCCCTCCTCGCGCAGCGGGTGCTCGGTGGTGAGGGCCTCCAGGTCGGGCACGGTCTCGGCGTGCAGGCCCATACGCAGCCCGGCGTCGGCGTGCCGCTCGCGGGCCACCAGGCGCAGTTCCGACAGGCGGGTCACCTCGGCCTCCGCCCACGACTGCTCGGCGAAGTCGGAGTACGGCGTGCCCCGCCACAGGCCGAGGGCGGTCTCCAGACCGGCGCGGGCGGCCTGCGGGTTGTCGGCGTCGAGCCGCTCTCCGGAGCCGCGGACCAGGGACTCGAACTGCAGCGCGTCCACCTGCTCGGGGGCGGTGCGCAGGGCGTATCCGGAGGCGACCGTCACCAGCAGCCGGTTGGGTCCGCCGCGCGGGCGGCCCGGTTCCAGCACGCGCCGCAGCCGCGAGATGTAGACCTGCAGGCCGGACTGAGCGCCCTTGACCGCGTCGTCGGACCACAGGTCGAAGATGAGCGTGTCGACGGGCACCACCTGCCCGCGTGCGACGAGCAACCGCGCGAGCACGGCACGTTGCCGCAGCCCGCCGAGGTCGAGCTCGTTGTCTCCCTCGTAGGCCTCGACCGGCCCGAGAACCCGGAACGCCACCATGTCAGCCGCCACGCTATGCGTGCCCGTGAAGCGCGCACAAGGTATTTGACAAGGCCGACCTGCCTATCGTTGCTCGTCTGCCCGCGTGTTTCCTGCCGTTCCGGCGGGGCCGGACGGCGGCGAGTGCCCACAGGTTATCAATAGCGGGATCTCCGCTTGGTTGGAGTTCGGTTGACGCCGCGTTGTCGGCGATTCGAGCCGCGTAAACGAGCCAGGTGAACATCGGGCGATCGCGGACGAAGGGCACCACGTCCGTCGGCATCGGCGTGCGGTCATCCGCCTGCTTCGGCTGGCCCGCTTTCGCCGGTCGCCGCCGGGGGGTGGGTGTGGCGTCGTCAGCGCTGGGGGGAGCTTTGCGGGGCGGGTTCGGCGGGGTCCGGCACGGGGGCGTTGCGGCGGCGCAGCAGCGCCCAGGCGCCCAGGGCGAGACCGCCCGCCGGGATCTCGATGGTGTACGTCCAGAAGCCGAACAGCAGCGCGGCGGCGGCGCCCTCGGCCGCGGACTCGCCGAAGTAGACCAGCAGGGTGGCGACCCCGCCCTCCATGATTCCGGCACCGCTCGGGGTGATCACCGCCGTGGTGAGCACCCGGCTGAGCGCGAAGACCGCGATGGTCTCCGCGGGGCCTGGGTAGGCGCCGGTCGCGACCAGGCAGGCCGCCATGATCAGGCACTGGAAGGCGAGGAACGCGATCATTCCGCCGGACAGGCCGGGCCAGCGGCGGTGCACGATCTCGGCCGTGTCGCCGCGCAGGCGCTCGATCGCCGCCGAGGCCCAGCGGTCGGGCGGGCGGATCGCCGGCGGCGCGAGCCGTACGGCGGCGTCGAGGGCGCGGCCCAGGAGGCGGGCGGCGCGGTCCCAGTACAGGGCGGCGGCGACCACGGCGACGAGGGCGAGGATCGACACCGCGCCCACCCAGCCGGCGTTGGCCACGGTGGGGTTGGGCGCCTTGCCCGCGGAGAGCAGGGCGACGATGCCGACGGCGGGCAGGATGAATCGGAACAGGGTGTTCCAGATGCCCGAGACGAGGGTGGAGACCACCACCGGGCGGACGGGGAAGCCCCAGCCCTTGGTCATCGCGAAGGTCATCGCGATGCCGGCCGCGCCGCCGAACGGCAGCAGGTTGCTCACCGCGCTGCCGCCCGCGTTGAGCGTCAGCGCCTGCAGGTGGGTGAGGCCGGGGAGCGAGGAGGTGAGCACGAAGGTGTACGCCAGGAGGCTGGCGATCCACAGCAGCGTCATCAGGCCGATCATGGGCAGGCTCAACCCGGCGAACTGGGCGCCGATCTCGGCCCAGCTCACCTTGGTCTTGGTGAGGGCCTGCACGATCTGCGGCAGGAAGACGACCAGGGCGACGGCGAGGGCCAGCGAGGCCACGGACAGCACGATCTGCACCCACGTGTTCCTCATCGCCGGTCCCCCATAAGGTCGTCGTTCCCCTGGCCCGTTCCCCCGGAGCCGTTCCCCGGTTCGTCGCGATCCGCTCGCCGCGGCCCGTCCGCACCACGCGAGCGGGCCGGTTGCCGCGCTTCACCCGAGCGGTCGGTTCCGCCCGGTCGTTCCTGTTCCAGCGGTCACCACCTGGATGCCCGCGCGGGCCGTCCACCCCACGTGGACGGCCCGTCGAGCTCCCAGTTCA
Source organism: Thermopolyspora sp. NPDC052614 (assembly GCF_040678635.1). Taxonomy (NCBI): domain Bacteria; kingdom Bacillati; phylum Actinomycetota; class Actinomycetes; order Streptosporangiales; family Streptosporangiaceae; genus Thermopolyspora; species Thermopolyspora sp. NPDC052614. The sequence goes on along the minus strand of NZ_JBFATZ010000003.1, from coordinate 208,556 downwards.
GTCTGCCGGACCCGCACGTCATGCTTATCGTGCTTCCGGCCCCGGCTCATCCTTCTTTTGGAGGACCCAACCCTTACGGGACGCCTCGTAGGAGGGTAGGGGTCACTTCGGCCAGGAGTCGAAGGGATGGCGCAGGCGCGTGCCCGCGGGCAGATCGCGGCGCACGTACCACTCGGTGCCGAAGACCAGGCGGTACAGCGGGCCGGGGAGCTTGAGCATCAGGGCGAGGGTGCGGTCGCCGTCGCCGCCCTTGGTCTGGGTGGCGTGCGCGGCCATGCTGGCCCGCTTGGCCTTGGCGAACCGGCGTACGTTGATCCGGTGGGTGATCGCCGAGCCGGGGGAGTAGGCGCTCTCGAACGCCCGGATGTCGAAGTCGGGGGGAAACCGGTAGAAGCGCCCGGCGAGGCGCAGCAGCCGCAGCAGCGGGTCGCGGTTGACGGTCGCCTCCAGCACGATCGGCGTGCCCGCGATCTCGGCCGCGCGCCTGCCGACCCGGTGCACCTGCACGTGGTCGGGGTGGCCGTAGCCGCCCGCCGGGTCGTAGATCGTCACGAGGTCGGCCTTCTCCTCGATGAGGACGTCGGCCAGCTTCCGCGCGGCCTGTTCGGTGTCGGCGTCCATGAAGGCGTCCGCCGGGCGGTCCTCGGGCGCGCCGCCGCCGGTGGCCAGGCCCGAGTCGCTGTAGCCGAGCCGTACGACCCGGGCCACGCCGAGGCCCGCGGCCGACTTGTACAGCTCGGCCATGCGCGCTTCGCCGAGCCGGTCGCCGTGCGGCAGCTCGGCCAGGCCGCGTTCGCCCGCCGTGGCCACCACGAGGACGACCCGGTGTCCCTCCGCCGCCAGCATGGCCATGGTCCCGGCCGTCAGCAGCGCTTCGTCGTCAGGATGAGCGTGGAAGAAGACCGCTGTGCGTGACACCTCAGCAATGATTCCATGCGCCGGTTCATGATCGTCCCCTGCCCGTCCCGGACGCTGCGGCGTTAGGGTGTGCCCGGTGAGGATCCTTCACGTCAGTGACTGTTACCTGCCCCGGCTGGGAGGCATCGAGGTACAGGTCGCCGACCTGGTGCGGGCGCAGCGGGAGGCCGGGCACGAGGTGCGGGTGGCGACGGCGACCGCCGGGCCGCCCATCGACGGGGTCGTCCGCGTCGTCGCCGCCCTGCCGTACGATCTGCCGGTGCATCCGCGCGGCACGAGCAGGCTGCTGCGGGTGATGACCGCGTACCGTCCCCAGGTCGTGCACGTGCACACCGGGGCGGTCTCGCCGTTCGCGTGGATGGGCGTGCGGGCCGCGGCGCGGGCCGGGCTGCCGGTGGTGGTCACCGTGCACAGCATGTGGGATCCCGTCACCCGGGGCGTCTACCGGGCGCTGAACGCGATGTTCCACTGGAACCGCTGGGGGCTGGTGGGCACGGCGGTCAGCGAGGCCGCCGCGCGGCCGATCCGGCGGGTGGCGGGGCCGCGGGTGCCGGTGCGGGTGGTGTCCAATGGTCTTGACCTGTCGGCCTGGCGGCCCACCGGTCCGGTGCGGCGTCCCGATCGCGACGGGGCCGTGCACGTGGTGGCGGTGGGGCGGCTCGCGCCGCGCAAGCAGCCGTTGCGGCTGCTGAAGCTGTTTGAGGAGGCGCGGCGGCGGGTGTCCCCGGGCGTCGAGATGCGGGCGACGGTCGTCGGGGACGGGCCCGCGCGGGCCTCGATGGAGCGCTACCTGCGCTCGCGGGGCATGCGGTGGGTGTCGATGCCCGGGCGGTACACCCGGGAGCAGATCCGTGAGCTGCTCGACTCGGCCGACGTGTTCGTCGCTCCGGCGCCTCGCGAGTCGTTCGGGCTGGCGGCGCTTGAGGCGCGGGCGGCGGGGGTGCCGGTGGTCGCGCGGGCGCAGAGCGGGGTCGCCGACTTCGTACGGCCCGGCAAGGAGGGTTTGCTGGGGCGCAGCTTCCAGGAGCTGGCGGTGTCGGTGGCGAGGCTCGCCGGGGACGCCGGGTTGCGGAGGGCGATCGCCGAGCACAACCGGGCGACGGAGCCGGTCAGATGCTCCTGGCCGGCGGTGCTGGCGGGGTTCGACCGGTGCTATGAGCTGGCGGTGGAGCGCGGAGGCGGGGCGTCGGGCCGCGCCGCCCGGTGAGAACGGGGTGGGATCGGGGCGGCGGACGGGCCGCTCCGGTCGGCGGGCTATCGGCGGGGCTAGAAGGGGAGGCGGCGGCCGGACGGGGTGCGCAGGTCGAGGGGCTCGGGGCGCTTCGGGGGCCGGGGCCGTTGCACGATCTGGATCCTTCTCATGGCTCCATCTCCTCTCGTTGATCTTAGACTTCCCATGCGGACGGTTGATGAACACGTACTTGTGCGCATTGAGGAAAAGTGACTGCTCGCAGCGGCCGAGGAAGTCCGTCGGCACCTCCCCCTCATCGGCGGCGGTGACGGGTCAGGCATGTCAGGTCAGCCATGTCGGGTCAGGCATGTCGGGTCAGGCATGTCGGGTCAGGTATGGCGTGGCCGGAGGAACCATGGAGAGTGGGGTGACGTGCTCGACGTTGCGGCCGATCGGATTGAATCTCCCATCACGTCCAAGAGCGTAGGAAACGCATGTTTCGGACAAAGCGTGTAAATGTTTCCTTTGTGCTTCACCGTCGTGGAACGCCGCGGTGAGGCCGCGACGCTCCGCCGTGAGCCCCGGGCGGGTCGGCGGCGCGCGGCGCGACCGGACCGGGGCCGCCGGCGGAGGCGGAATAGGAGGGCGCGCGGGACGGTTTGCGGCGGCATGGAGCAGAACCGACGAGGCCGGGTGCGGGTCGAGCCGACGGCCAAACGTGTACGCGTCTACCTGGACGGGCGGGCGATCGCGGACAGCACGCGGGTGCTGATGGTGTGGGAGGTGCCGTACTATCCCACCTATTATTTCCCCCTCGATGACGTCGATCGCGGCCTGCTGCAGGCGACCGGGGAGACCCGGCACTCCCCGAGCAGGGGCGAGGCGCACGTTCACTCGGTGGGCGACCGCCAGGACGCCGCGCTGGTCTACCTCGACTCGCCGATGGAGGAGATCAAAGGGCACGTACGGTTCGATTGGGGCGCGATGGATGCCTGGTTCGAGGAGGACGAGGAAATCTTCACGCACCCTCGCGACCCGTACAGCCGGGTCGACATCCTGGCGAGCAGTCGGCACGTCCGGGTCGAGATCGACGGGGTCACGGTCGCCGACTCGCACAGCCCGCGGATCCTGTTCGAGACCGGGTTGCCGCCGCGCTACTACCTGCCCAAGACGGACGTGCGGCTCGACCTGCTCGAACACACCGACACGGTCACCCACTGCCCCTACAAGGGGGAGGCGGAATACTGGTCGGTGGTCCTCCCGGACGCCGACGCGGGTGTCGATAAGGGTGCCGACAAGGGCGCCGATAAGGACGCCCACAAGGACATCGTGTGGTCGTACCGGATGCCTCTGCCGGAGAGTCAGAAGATCGCCGGGCTGATGTCGTTCTACAACGAGAAGGTCGACATCTACCTCGACGGGGTCCTCCAGGAACGCCCGAAGGCGAAATTCTGAGATACGGCACGCGCGTTCGGCGCGGTTATCAGGGGTGGGTTTTTCCCGCCCCTGATTTGGCGTGCCCGCACGGACTTTTGATCCCGATTGCTCCGGTTAAGGCGGCGTAAGAGGCGAAATGTCTGATCTTGCGTTAGATTTAACATGCGATCGTATCGACAGATCATCCGCTCCCCCCTACGCTCGAAATCATGTCGCTGCGACTCTACGACACGTACAGCCGTGCGGTCCAGGAATTCACGCCGCGTCGTGGCGGTGAAGTGTCCATTTATATCTGTGGCCCGACCGTGGTGGTCCCGCCGCACGTCGGACAGCTTCGATGCCAGGTTGGCTTCGACGTCCTCGCCCGCTGGATGGAATATCTCGGGTGCCGGGTGACGCTGTGCAGAAATGTCACCGACATGGAGGACATGATTCTGCGCCGCGCATTCACGGAAAACGTGCCGTGGTGGCTGATCGCGGAGGACAATTACCGTTCTTTTTTCTACGCGTACGACCTGCTCAACTGTCTCCCGCCCACCGTGGAACCACGCGCCACCGGCCATGTCCTGGAGATGATCGAACTCATCGAGGAACTGATTAAGGCGCGGCACGCCTACGTGTCCGACGGCGACGTCTATTTCTCGGTGAGCTCGTTCCCCGAGTACGGCCGGCTCTCCCGGCAGCGGCGCGAGCACATCCGGCTGCCCGGCGAGCCGGGCGCGGGCAAGCGCGACCCCTCCGACTTCGCGCTGTGGAAGCGGGCCAAGCCGGGCGAGCCGTTCTGGCAGACCCCGTGGGGCGAGGGCAGGCCGGGCTGGCACCTGCAGTGCTCGGTGATGGCCCGCAAGTACCTGGGCCGGGAGTTCGACATCCACGCCGGCGGGGCCCACCTGATCTTCCCGCACCACGAGAACGAGATCGCCCAGTCCCGGGCGGCGGGCGACCGGTTCGCCCGGTTCTGGCTGCACGGCGGCACGGTGACCCGCGGCGGGGAGAAGATTCACAAGTCGGCCGACAGCCCGTTCTCGCTGGCGCGCGTCCTCGCCGACGTCCGGCCGATCGAGCTGCGGTACTACCTGGCGACGCCGCACTACCGCTCGGACCTGGAGTTCTCCCGTACGGCCCTGCGCGACGCGGCGGCGGCCTTCCGCCGCATCGAGGGCTTCGCCCTGCGCGCCTCCCACCGGCTGCCGCACGCCGCGCCCGCCGCCGAGGTCCCCGCGGAGTTCGCGGCGGCGATGAACAACGACCTGAACGTGCCCCGCGGCCTCACCGTCGTCTGGGCGGCGGTGAACGACGGCAACCGCGCGCTCGCCGCGGGCGACGAGGAGGGGCTCGCGGACGCCTACACGCGGCTGCGCGCCATGCTCGGGGTGCTCGGCCTCGACCCCCTCGACGAGCGGTGGGCCAGGCGGCGCGCCCGCGACGCGCGGCTGGAGGGCACCGCCCTCGCCCTGGCCGATCTGGTCACGGGCCTGGCGGACACGGCCAGGGCCCGCGGCGACGACGCGCTCGCCGACCGGCTGCTGGCGCAGGTGGGCGTCGCGATGAGCGGCGTGCGCCCGCACCGCGACGAGACCGGCTGCCCTCCCGCGTCCGTCGCCGGATGACCTCCTCTCTCCGGACGCCCCTGACGCTCCTGACGCCCCGGCGTCGCGTGCCGGACCCGGTGCCGATCCCGGCGCCGACCCCTCCGGCGGCCCCGGTGGTCCCGGTGGCTCTGATGGTCCCGGCGGCGGCCCCGGCGCCGGCCGCGCGGACCGTCGCCGTGCGACGCGTCCGCGCCGGCCGTCGTACCGGCCGCCCCGCCGGTGCCGGATGCCCAGTCAGCGTCGGATGCCCCGCTAGCGCCGGATGACGTGGAGTACGCTGGCGATCCGCTCGGCGGCGGTCACGATGTCCGACGCGTGACCGATACGACCCGCCCAGGAGAGCCAGAAATACCACTCGCCGTCGGCGGAGTCGGCCGCCAGCACGTCCTCGGTGACCGAGGGCGCGAGCGGGTTGATCACCCGCAGCCGGGGATACAGACCGGAGGGCGCCGACAGACGCACCTGGAAGGCGTGGGCCTCCAGTTGAGCGGCGAGCCGCTCCAGATGTTCGCGGGCCTCGTGCGCCGTGCCCTTGAGATCTGTTGTGGTCATTGTTGGTCTCCCGGTCGAGATGGTGGGACGGCCGCCTGGGGACGACCGTCATGGGACAGAGTGAACCGGCGGCGACGGTCCATCAATCGGTGGATATTTCGTGATCAGTGGAATACACGCGGATTCGGCGTACTTTGCGTGGAGTGGGCACGGAGTTACGGCCTCGTTCCCGTAACAGTCGGCGCGTTATCGTGGTTCCAGGTTTACATCGGGGAAACATTCGTACGACCCAACACTCCGACGCGGAGGGTGTGGATGGCCCGTGGAGAGCACTCGCCGGCGTGCGCGCGCCGCTGGCGGCAGCAGGCCGAGGCGCGGCAATGGACCATGTGGCAGACCGTCCAAGCGATCCATGGATGCTGTGGCGTCGGTCTGCTCAAGGCACATCGGCTCGCCCGAGGCTGGTCCGCCCGCCAGGCGATCCAGGAGCTTGAGTACCTCTGTGACGACAACGACCTCGGCTCCCCCCGCGCCAGCATCGACCTGCTGAACGCCTGGGAGAACGGCCGCGCCCGCCCCCGCCCGCAGACCATCGACCTGCTGGCCCGGCTGTATAAGGCGAACGCCGTGCGCCTCGGCCTCGCCGCCGACTACTGCGAGGACGGCGACACGCAGAAGGTCGTCGTCGTCCAGGCGGGCGGCCAGGACGGTCCGGTCGGCCAGTCGATCATCGAGGAGGCCGACGACGACGCCGACCGTCGCGCGCTCTTCCACGACATGCTGCTCAGCACGGCCCTGCCCGGCGGGCGCTTCTTCGCCGAGGTGGAGCGCACCCGCCAGGACATCGACCTCGCCCTCGCCGCGGGCAACGCCACCGAGGACCAGCTCGACCGGCTCGACGAGCAGGTCCTGCGGTTCCGCCGCGAGTACATGGACACCGCGTCGGTGACGATGCTGTGCCGGCTCATGCTGGAGCTGTCCGGGGTGCGCCGCCTGCTCGCGCTGCGCCAGCCCGCCGCCGTACAGCGCCGCCTGCTGCACGCCACCACGATGCTCGCCCTGCTCGCCGCCGACGCGCTGATGCGGCTCGGCGACACCCGGCAGGCCGCCGCCTGGTACGGCACCGCCCGCACCGCCTCCGACGACATCGGCGACCTGCGTCTGCGCGCCCTGGTCCGGGCCCAGGAGACGATGCTCTCCTACTACTACGGCGACCTCACCGACACCGTACGGCTCGCCCGCGAGGCTCGCATGCTCGCCGGAAACGCCCCCAGCTCCCCGGCGGCGCTGGCGGCGGCGGCCGAGGCGCGGGCGCTGGCCCGCCTCGGCGACCGCAAGGCGGCCAAGGCGGCGCTCGCCGAGGCCGAGCAGATCTTCGCCCGGATGCGCGGCAGCAGCCAGGACGACCTCGCCTTCGCCTTCTCCGAGCGGCGCCTGCACTTCTACCGCACCGGCACGCTGATCGAGCTCGGTGCCTTCCAGGTGGAGGAGTCCGCGCTGCGCTCGGGCGAGAGCTTCCACAGCCTCGACCTGGGTCTGGTGCTGCTGGAGCAGGCCGAGCACCTGGCCCGCGACGGCGACATGGAGGGCGCCTGCGGCCTCGCGGTGGAGGCGCTGCTCCAGGTGCCGATCGAGCAGCGCACCTCGATCGTGGTGAACCGGGCGCACGCGCTGCTCACCTCGGTGCCGCCGGAGCAGCGGGACGCGCAGGCCGTACGGCACCTGCACGAGCTGCTCATGGACACCCTGCCGCAGACGCCGCTGGCCCAGGCGCTCGCCGTGCAGACGCTGGCGACCCAGTTCCCGCAGCGCTCCGCCGAGCAGGAGGGCCACGAGTCCGCCGCGTCCCGCACGGCCGCACGGGACGATCTCGCCCGCGACCTCGGGCATGATCTCCAACGCGATCTCGGGCACGACGTCCAACGCGACCTGGGGCGGGTCCCCTCCGAGCACGCGCGGCCCGGGCGGCCCACGATGGACTTCGCGTGATCGCCGGGGCCCTCGCCGAGGAGGTTTTCGGCGTCCTGCACTCGGTCGGCGGGCGGCTCGGGGTGAACACTCGGGGCGCGCAACTGCTGCGGCTGCGCAGCAACGCCGTGTTCAAGCTGCGCACCGGCGTGATCGTCCGGATCACCGCCACGCCCGACCTGATCCCCCAGTTCCAGGCCGCGCTCGCGGTGGCGCGCTGGCTCGCCCGGCGCGGCTTCCCCTCCGTACGGCCCGCCGACGACATCTCCGACGAGCCGATCGAGCACGACGGACGCATCGTCACCTTCTGGCAGTACGTCCCGGTCAGCGGCCGTCCCACCACCCGGGAGCTGGGCCGCATCCTGCGCCACCTGCACCGCCAGCCGGTGCCCCCGTTTCCGGTCAAGCGCCTGGCCGACCCCCTCGCCGAGGTGCGCGGCGCGGTGGAGTCGCGCTCGGAGGTGCTCACCTCCGACCAGCGGGCGTGGCTGCGCGACCGCATCGACGAGCTGACCGAGCGCTGGAACGATCTGGAGAGTTGCGGCCCGCCGGTGCTGCTGCACGGCGACGCGTGGATCGACAACCTGCTGCGCCGCCGCGACGGCCACGCGCTGCTGTGCGACTGGGACGGTGTGGCGGTCGGGCCCCGTGAATGGGATCTGGTGCACACCTACCACGGGCAGCGCCGCTTCGGCCTGTCGGAGTGGGAGGTGGACGCGTTCGCCCGCTCCTACGGCTTCGACCTGCGGGAGTGGCCCGGGTACGGCACCCTGATGGAGATCAGGGACATGTACGCCATCGGCATCCACATCCGTAACGCGGCCGGGGATCCGTTCTCCCGGCGTGAGCTGCCGCGCCGCCTCGACTCGCTGACCAGCGGCGATGGGCAGGCACGGTGGTACATGGCCGAGCCCGCGGTCGGCGTAAGGTGACGACCCGGCGTACGCTGCGTTCATGCCGACCCCTCTGCCCCTGTCCACGTCCCCGGCCGGGCCTGTGCCCAAGCCCACGTCCAGACCCATGTCCGGGCCTATGTCCGGGCCCATGTCTGGGCCTACGACCGGGCCTGCTGCGGGGCCCACGTCCGGCGGGACGCCTCCCACGGTCGCGGGCAAGGTCATGCGCATCCTGGCGGCGTTCGTCCCGGGCGACGTACGGCTGACGCTGACCGAGATCTGCCGCCGTGCCGACCTGCCGCTGGCGACCGGGCACCGCCTCATCGCCGAGCTGGTCACGGGCGGCTTCCTGGAGCGGCTGCCGGACGCGTCCTACCGGGTGGGCACCCGGCTGTGGCAGATCGGCACGCAGGCGGCCGGGCCGCGCGGGCTGCGGGAGCTGGCGTTGCCGTACATGCTGGACCTGTACGCCGAGACCCGGGAGAACATCCAGCTCGCGGTGCTGCACGAGGGCCGGGCGATGTACATCGAGCGGCTGCGCGGGCCCAAGTCGGTGCCGGTGCTGACGCGGGTCGCCTCCGAGCTGCCGCTGCACGCCACCGGTGTCGGCAAGGTGCTGCTCGCCTTCAGCCCGCCCGAGCTCGCCGAGCGGCTGCTGGCCCGCAAGCTCACCTCGCACGCGCCCAACACGATCACCGACCCGGGGCGGCTGCGCGCCGACCTGGCCGAGATACGCCGGACCGGTCTGGCCTACACCTGTGAGGAGATGTCGATCGGGACCTGCTCGGTCGCGGCGCCGGTGTACGGGCCGGGGGAGGAGGTGGTCGCCGCGCTGTCGGTGGTGGCGTGGCGGCACAGCTCGGACGTCAAGCGCTTCGGCGCGGTGGTGCGCACGGCGGCCCGTCTGCTCTCCCGGGACCTGGAGATTCGCTGACCTCCGCGCCTCCGGGTTCCGGTGGGTGGAAGCGCGGGCCGTTCGCCCTGGCCACGTGATTGGAGGATCGGTGGTATGCGAACTCAGGTCGGAATCGTAGGGGCCGGACCGGCGGGCCTCCTGTTGTCTCATCTGCTCCATCTGCGCGGCATCGACTCGGTCATCCTGGAGCTGCGGAGCAGGGCCTACTGCGAGAGCCGGGTACGCGCCGGAGTGCTCGAACAGGGCACCGTGGACATCCTCAACGCCGCCGGGGTGGGCGACCGCATGCGCCGCGAGGGCCTGCCGCACCTCGGCATCGAGCTGCGGTACGGCGGCGCGGGCCACCGCATCCCCTTCGAGCGGCTCGTGCCCGGCCGGGCGATCACCGTGTACGGCCAGCAGGAGGTGGTCAAGGACTTGATCGCGGCGCGGCTGGAGGCGGGCGGCGCGATCCACTTCGAGGTGCCCGACGTCGAGCTGCACGACCTCGACACCGCCACGCCGTCCATCACCTTCCAGGGACAGCGGCTGGAGTGCGACTTCATCGCCGGCTGCGACGGCTTCCACGGCGTCTCCCGCCCGTCGATCCCCGAGGGCGTGCTCACCGTCTACGACCGCGTGTACCCCTTCGCCTGGCTCGGCATCCTGGCCCGGGTGAAGCCCTCCTCCGAGGAGCTGATCTACGCCGCCACCGACGACGGCTTCGCGCTGCACAGCATGCGCTCGCCCGAGGTCAGCCGCTTCTACCTCCAGGTGCCGCTCGACGCCTCCCTCGACGACTGGCCGGACGAGCGCATCTGGGCCGAACTGCGCAACCGCCTGGAGACCGTGCCCGGCTTCACCCTGGCCAGCGGCCCGATCATGGAGAAGGGCATCACGCCGATGCGCAGCTTCGTGGCCGAGCCCATGCGGTACGGCCGCCTGTTCCTGGCCGGCGACGCCGCCCACATCGTGCCGCCCACCGGCGCCAAGGGCCTCAACCTGGCGGCGGCGGACGTGCGCCTGCTCGCCGAGGCGATCGGCCACTGGTACGCCACCGGCTCGGCCGACCTGCTGGACGGCTACTCGGAGGCGTGTCTCAAGCGCGTGTGGCGCGCCCAGCACTTCTCCTGGTGGATGACGACCCTGCTGCACACGTTCGAGTCCGACGACGCCTACGGCCGCCGTCTCCAGCGCTCCTACCTGGACTACGTGACCTCCTCGGAGGCCGCCGCCACCACCCTCGCCGAGAACTACGTGGGCCTGCCGTTCGAACCGTTCGGTACCCTCGACGCCTGAGCCCTCGTCCGGCAAACCGGACCGCCGGATACACCATCGTGAACACTGTGTTAAGTCCGGCGTGTCCGGTTTCCTCCGGATTCCCGAAGGGGCAAAAGTACGGTCGTCCCCGCCCCAAGGAGGATGCAATGCTCAGGCGTACCCCGCTGTTCGGAAACAAGACCCGCGTGACCTTCTCCCTTCCCGCCGACCAGCCCGAGGGCGTGGTCAGCGTCGTCGGCGACTTCAACGACTGGCGCCCGGGCAGCCACGAACTGACCCGCCGCCGCAACGGCACCCGCACCGTCTCGGTGATCCTTCCCCGGGGAACCCATCGCTTCCGCTACCTCGCCACCGGCGGCCATTGGTTCGACGACGAGAACGCCGACCACATCGACCACGAGGGCAGCCTCATCCACCTCTGACCGGGCATCTCCCGCCCGCCGCTCTCCCTATCCGTCGGCCATGGCACCGACGACCAGGTAGGGCTCGGTGCCGGAGGCGACGGCCGGTGGGAGCGGAGCGTCGGGGGACTCGTGGGAGAGGTCCCGCTCGCAGGCGAAGAAGCGGACGAAGGCGCGGCGGCGCTGCGTGGCGTGGTCGCGGATGGTGCCGCGCAGCGCCGGGTAGCGGGCTTCCAGGGCGTCGAGGACGGAGCGTTGGGTGGGGTGGCCCCGCACAGGCAGTTCCACCTCGCCGTCCACCTGGGCGAGCACGCGCAGGTGCGCCGGGAGGACCACGCGGACGATCGACGTGTCCCGGCCCGTCGGCGGTCCCGTCGGCGAACTCATAGGATCAGCTCCTTTCTGGCGGACTTCTCGTGGGCCTCTTCGGGGACCTCTCCGTGGGCCTCTTCGGGGACCCTTTGCAGGATGAGGTTCGGGCCCGAGGTCAGGGCAGGGTCTGGACTGGACCTCGACGGACAGGACGGGCGGCAGGTCGCGGACGATGGGTGTCCACTCGTGGGCCTCTTCGGGGACCTTCCGAGGACCCTTTCGGGGACCCTTTGGAGGATGAGGTCCGGGTCCGGCGTCAGGGCAGGGTCTGGGCCTCGACGGACAGGACGGGCGGCAGGTCGTGGACGATGGGCGTCCAACTGTCGCCGGAGTCGGGCGAGACGTACACCTGGCCGCCGGTGGTGCCGAAGTAGACGCCGCACTCGTCGAGCGAGTCGACCGCCATGGCGTCGCGCAGCACGTTGACGTAGCAGTCCCGCTGCGGCAGGCCCTTGGTGAGCGGCTCCCATTCGCCGCCGCCGGTGCGGCTGCGGTAGACGCGCAACCGGCCGTCGAGCGGGAAGTGCTCGGAGTCGCTCTTGATCGGCACGACGTAGACGGTCTCCGGCTCGTGGGCGTGCACGTCGATCACGAAGCCGAAGTCGGTCGGCAGGTCGCCGCTGATCTCCCGCCAGGAGTCGCCGCCGTCGTCGCTGCGCATGACGTCCCAGTGCTTCTGCATGAACAGCACGTCGGGGCGCGAGGGGTGCAGGGCGATGTGGTGCACGCAGTGGCCCACCTCCGCGTCCTCGTCGGGGATGCCCCCCGACCGCAGGCCCCGGTTGATGGGCTGCCAGGTCTTGCCGTGGTCGTCGCTGCGGAACGTGCCCGCCGCCGAGATCGCCACGGTGATGCGCCCGGAGTCCCGCGGATCGAGGATGATCGTGTGCAGGCACATGCCGCCCGCGCCCGGCTGCCACTGCGACCCCGAGCCGTGCCCCCGCAGGCCGGCCAGCTCCTGCCAGGTCTGCCCGCCGTCCGCCGAGCGGAACAGGGCGGCGTCCTCCACGCCCGCGTACACGGTGTCGGGGTCGGTGAGCGAGGGCTCCAGGTGCCACACCCGGGCGAACTCCCACGGGTGCGGAGTGCCGTCGTACCACTGGTGGGTGCCCGGCACGCCCTCGTAGGCGAACTCGTTGCCCACCGGCCGCCAGCTCAGCCCGCCGTCGTCCGACCGCTGAATGACCTGCCCGAACCAGCCGCCGGACTGGGAGGCGTAGATCCGGTCGGGATCGGCCGGCGACCCTTTGAGGTGGTAGACCTCCCACCCGGCGAAGTGCGGCCCGCTGACCTCCCAGCGCTCGCGCCCGCCGTCCGAGGTCAGGATGAACGCGCCCTTGCGTGTGCCCACCAGCACCCGTACTCGACTCATGTCGACGTCCTCTCGCATGTGGCCGTCCCGTTGGCGCGGACGGCCCTTCCGGCCATGGCCTGACCTGCGGCGTGCCCCAACGGATCCCCTCCCGGGACGCCGTTGAAACGGCCTGGTCATGACCCATGAGGTTACGACCCGACACCGACAGAAAACTCATCGCGCATCCGACAAGATTTTCGAGCTTTATCGGAGTGAGTACTCACTTCGCTATTGACGGAGTGAGTACTCACTCCGTATGGTGGACGCATGACACAGACCCCACCCCGGCGCAGGGCGCCGGGCATGAGCCCCGAGCGGCGCAAGGCGATGATCGTCTCCGCCGCGCTTCCCCTCCTGGCCGAGTACGGCACCGCCGTCACCACCAGCCAGATCGCCAGGGCCGCCGGCATCGGCGAGGCCACGATCTTCCGCGTCTTCGCCGACAAGGAGGAGCTGCTCGGCGCCTGCATGAAGGAGGCGGTCCGGCCCGACCACGCGGTCAAGGAGATCGCCTCCATCCCGCTCGACCAGCCGCTGTCCGCCCGGCTCGTCGAGGCCCTCGAAGCGCTCGACGCCCACCTGACCCGCATCGGCACAATCGCGGGGGCGCTGATGGCCGGAGGCCACCGAGGTCGCGGCGCCTCCGGCGATCCCACCGCGCCCAGGGATCGCGGCAGGCCGGGCTCGCGCGGCGTGGACGCCAGGGCCGCGTCGATGGCGATGATCCGTGACGCGGTCGCCGACCTCTTCGAGCCGGAGCGGGACTCGCTGCGCCTCTCCGCCGAGCAGACCGCCGCCATCTTCGTCGGCCTGATGTTCGCCCGTCCCCGTCTGACCGCCGCCCGATCCTCCCAGGCCGCCCGCGCGGACTCACCGGGCGGGACGAACGCAACGGCTCCGCAGGACCCAGTGGACCAGGTGGACCCAGTGGACCAGGCGGGCCAGGCGGATCGCGCCGACCAGGCGGAGGGGGATCGGACGCCCTCGTCGAGCGCCCTGCTTGAGATCAGCCCGGCCGAGCTGGTCGAGGTGTTCCTGCACGGTGCCCTCGCTCCCGGACACGAGCCTCACGAGCGCCAAAATCCCCACGAGCCAAAGGAGGAAGGGTGACCATCGCCCTCAACCACACGATCGTCCCCGCCCTCGACCATCAGGAGGCGGCGAGCTTCCTCGCCGTCGTCCTGGGCCTGGAGTGCCTGCCCCCCTCCGGCGCGAAGGGCCACTTCATCCCGGTCAAGGTCAACGACGAGCTCACGCTGGAGTTCATGACCGTCGATTGCCCGGTGGGCGTGCACCTCGCCTTCGACGTGGACCCCGACGCCTTCGACGGCGTCCTGGCCCGCCTGCACGATCTCGGCGTCCCGTACGGAAACCGCCCCTGGAGCCCGGACAACGGCCGCACCGACCACCCGCTGTGCCCGCGCGGGCTGTTCTTCACCGACCGCACCGGCAACCTCTACGAGGTCATGTCCCCCCGCTGACGGCGCGGCGCTCCGCACGCGTTCACCCACCCGGCTCCGATCGGCGCCGTGCTCGACTGTCGGCGATCGGCCGTAGAGTGGCTTCGTCCACGCGGTCGTCCACAGGGAGGAAGTACATGGCCGAGCACGCCGAGGAGCCGGTGGGCGAGCGGCTGACGCTGATGGCCGTGCACGCCCATCCCGACGACGAGGTGCTCAGCACGGGCGGCGTGTTCGCGCAGGCCGCCGAACGGGGCATCCGCACCGTTCTGGTCACCTGCACCAACGGAGAGCAGGGGGACGGCGAGGGCGGCGCGAAGCCCGACGAGGACGGGCACGACGAGGCGGAGGTCAAGGCGAGCCGCCTGGCCGAGCTCCAGCGGTCGGCCGCCCACCTCGGCATCGAGCACGTCGAACTGCTGGGGTACCGGGACTCCGGCATGCCCGGCTGGGCCGCGAACGAGCACCCCGAGGCGTTCTGCAACATCCCGGTCGAACGCGCGGCGGAGCCGCTGATCGCGCTCATGGAGCGCTACCGCCCGGACGTGGTGGTGACCTACGACGAGAACGGCGGATACGGCCACCCCGACCACATCCAGGCCCACCGCATCGCCGTGTACGCGACCGAGACCAGCGGAATCCCGGCCAAGCTCTACTACACGACCGTGCCACGGCGGCGATCCAGGGAGCTCTTCGAACGCCTGCGCGCCACCCAGCCTGATTTCGACTTCGAGTTGCCGCCGGACTTCGGCACGCCCGATGAGGAGATCACCACGTTCGTGGACGTGTCCCCTTACGTCGAGCAGAAGCGCAAAGCGCTGGAGGCGCACGTCAGCCAGGCCGACAGCATCTTCTTCCTCCGCCTGCCCGTCGAGGCCCAGCACGAGATCTTCGGCGGCGAGGCGTTCATCCGCCGCCTCAATCGCGTCAACGCCCCGGATCGGGAGGACGACCTGTTCTCCGGGTTCTCGACAGGTGTGTGATCATCGCAGCCCGGGGTTTCGTCACCGTAGTCGCGTGGACGCCCCTGGATCGCGAGGACGACCTGTTCGCCGGGTTCCCTGCGCACGCATGATCACCGCAATCCGAGGTTATGTCCGCCGAGCAATGGATTCGCCGCGTTAGGACGTCATCGGTCGGTCCAGGTCCGGCTCAGGTCCGCCCTCTCGCGCGGGTCAGCGCACCCCGCTTGGACGGAACTGCACGCTGATCCGGGGGCCGAGGACCTTGGCGCACTTGGGGACGGCGTGCTCCCAGGTGCGCTGGCAGGTCCCGCCCATGACCAGCAGGTCGCCGTGGCCGAGTTCGTGCCGCCGGGCGTGCCCGCCGCCGCGCGGGCGCAGCAGCAGCGCGCGCGGAGCGCCGAGCGAGAGGATCGCCACCATCGTGTCCTCGGTGCTGCCGCGGCCGATCGTGTCGCCGTGCCAGGCGACGCTGTCGCGGCCGTCGCGGTACAGGCACAGCCCGGCCGTGCGGAACGGCTCGCCCAGCTCACGGGAGTAGTACGCGTTCAACGCGTCGATGGCCTCCTCCAGCAGGGGATCCGGCAGCGCCTCGTCCTCGCCGTAGAACTTGACCAGACGAGGCACGTCGACCACCCGGTCGTACATCCACCGTCGTTCGGCACGCCACGGCACGTTTCGCATCAGTCGCCCGAACAGCTCGTCGGCCCCGCCGAGCCATCCGGGTCGCACGTCGACCCAGGCCCCGTGGGCCAGCTCGGCGCGGTGGACCGTGCCTTCGAGGGGCCCCGGCCCGGTCTCCTCACACCAGTCCAGCAATGACCCTTGGAATACGCCTGTCATAGCGACAGTGTACGTCCCGATTTCAAACACATATTCGATCAAGCCTCGATTGATGGCCGCCTGGCTTCCCCAGATAGGCGATGGCCTCGCCGATCGCCCAAGCACGGCACGCCCACGGACGGCGCTTCCGCCTGCTCACCTCCCGTGCGGGGAGGGGTGGACGATGGTCGGCCTTCGCGGCGGGCCTCCTTATGGGCTTGTTTTCGCGTGGCTTGGACCTGCGTGGCGTGGACGGCGATCCCGCCGGTGCGCCTGCGATGCGGGGAGAGGTGGCGGGGAGAGGTGGCGGGGAGAGGCGGCGGAGAGAGGGGGACGACGGTCAGCCTTCTCGGCGGGCGCGGGCGCGGCGCTTGCCCTCGTGCATCGCCTGGACTCGTGCGGTGGGGATGGTGCGCCCTTCCTCGATGAGGTCGGCGGGCACGCGGCAGGGCACGGGCATGTGCTCGGCCCAGGGGTCGTGGTCGGCGAGCAACGTGGGCACGGTGCGGACGGTGAAGTCGGAGGGGTGGACGCGGCCGAGGTCCTCCCAGGCCACGGGGAACGAGACCGGCAGGCCGGGACGGAGGCGGGGGCTGTAGGCCGCCACCACGGTCGCTCCGCCGGCGCGGGAGGAGTCGAGCAGGACCCGGCCGCCGCGGTCTTCGCGGATGTAGGCGGTGGTCGCCAGTTCGGGGTCGAGGCGCTCGGCGCGGGCGGCCAGGGCGCGGGTGGCCGCGGCCACCTCCTCGTGCGTCGCGTCCGGCTCGACCGGGACGAACACGTGCAGCCCCTTCGCCCCGCTGGTTTTGACGACGCCGGTCATACCGGCTTCGGCGAGAGTTTGCCGTACCAGGTGGGCGGCGCGTACCGCCAGGTCGAACGCGTCCGGGGACGGTGGGTCGAGGTCGAGCACCAGATGAGTGGGGTGGTCCCAGCGCTCGGCCCGGAACAGCGCCGGGTGATACTCCACCGCGCGCTGGTTGCCAAACCACAGCAAGGTGCGCCGGTCGTCGCACAGCGCATAGGTGACCTCGCGCCCGGAGCTCTCGGCCCACATCGCGACCCTCGGCACCCACACCGGGGTGTATTTGGGCAGGTTCTTCTGCATGAACGCGTCCTGGCCGCGCAGGATGCGCATCACCGACAACGGTCTCCCCGCCAGATGAGGGATGATCCGCTCGGCGACGGCGTCCAGATAGTCGATGAGGTCACGTTTGGCGGCGTCCGCCCCTTCGAACAGCGGCTGGTCGAGATTGGTCAGCGCCACCCCGTCCCGCGTCTCGCCGCCGGAGTCGTCCTTCCTGCTCAACGGGCACCGCCTGTGAGCGCCGCGATCATGTGCCCGCCATCTGCCGAGCCGGTCGGTCCCCGCGATCCAGTGTCATCCATGTCCTCAGCCTGCCCTCCGGTCGCGGAATGACTCGATGATCTCGGATGATTCCGCTCTCACCCTTCCCATGCGACCACACGCCTCCGACAAACACACAAGACCGAGACCGGGGGTGCGGGTGGAGTCTCCGGGGCACGGCGGGCGCGGTAGGAGGCGGCCTTGATGTGGTTTCGGCGGGTGGTGGGGTGAAGCGGCGGTGCCGGGGAGGGGTTGCTGACGTCCGCACTGCCTCGCCCGATCCTGGTGGAGGGCCACCTGAGCCGCTCTCGCTGCCGGATCACCGGCGGCCTCCGCCTTCCCTGAGGGCGCGTTGGCGTCGGCCTCATCATGGACGGCGCGGCGCTGTCCCACCTGGGCGGAACGGTGATCGCCGCTGATCACCTGGAGATCGGCGGGGGCCTGCGGGCCGAGAAGGGGTTCGACTGCGAGGGCGCCTGGGGCCTGATCGCCGTCGGCTGGATCCTGGCGACCGCCATCGCCGCCGGTCCCACCCCTCTCTCCGCCGCGCCTGAAGCGGGATGGTCGGCGGGTGGGTCAGACGTAGGTGTCGTAGCCGAGCTTCACCGCCACGAGAAGGCCGCACAGGGCCGCGAGGACGCGCAGGGACTGCCCGGGAAGGCGGCGGGCGATCGCCGGGCCGATCCAGCCGCCGACCAGGAAGCCTGCGGCGAGTGGGAGGACGGCGGACCACTGGACCGGGCCGAACAGGGCGAAACCGATGGCGGCCACGGTGTTCGCCAGCATGGCCAGAACGTTCTTGATCGCGTTGATCGTGGCGGGCGTGCGATCGAGTACGGCGGTGAGGATTGCCATCATCAGCACGCCGCCCGCCGCGCCGAAGTAGCCGATGTAGATCGCGACCGCGAACAGGGCGGCACGGAACAGGATGCCGTGGTCCCCGCGTTGCCGGTCGCCTCGGCCCAGGCGGGGCGGGCGCAGCAGCAGAAGCGAGGCCCCTGCGATCAGTAGCGGCGCGATCAGCTCGAACGTCGCCGACGGCGTCACCAGCAGCAGCGCCGCGCCGGTGGCGCCGCCAAGCACGCCGAGCAGGCCCAGCCGCAGCAGGCGCGGCCACTCGTCGGCGAGCTCCGCCCGCGATCCGGCGGCGGCGCCGATCCCGGTGAACATCAGGGCCACCGT
Source organism: Thermopolyspora sp. NPDC052614 (assembly GCF_040678635.1). NCBI lineage: Bacteria > Bacillati > Actinomycetota > Actinomycetes > Streptosporangiales > Streptosporangiaceae > Thermopolyspora > Thermopolyspora sp. NPDC052614. Next base: position 190,005 of record NZ_JBFATZ010000003.1, on the reverse strand, counting down.
ATTGGTGACATTCGCCGACAACGGGGACAGGCCAAACGCCAGCAACGCCGGGTACGACACGACCGAGGCCAGGCTCACGACCGTGCTCACCACACCCGCCACCAGGCCGACCCCGATCAGGCCCAGGAAGTCGATCACCGGTCCACTCAACCACGCGGTTTAAACGATCAACCAGCGGGTGGGCTCATAGGAACGGATGTGGGTGGGTCGGGTGATGTGTGGCCGGGGGTGTGCGGTGTGGGAGTGCGGGGTGGGCTATGGCCGTGCGGGTGGTCATTGGGCTCGTGGGAGCGGGGTTAAGGCGAGGTGCGGCGTGTGTGGGTGGTGTGCTGTGGGATTCGGTGCGGCGTGGTTAGCGGGGGGTCAGGGGGAGGGCGGCCTGGACCGTGTAGCCGCCGCCGGGGCGGGGGCCGGTGGTGAGGGTGCCCTTGAAGAGGGCGGCGCGTTCGCGCATGCCGATCAGGCCGTGGCCGCCGGGGCGGGCGGGCAGGCCCAGTGGGGCCGGGCCGCGCGGGCCGGCGTCGGTGATGGTCAGGCGGAGCTCGGTGGGGCGATATGAGATCTTGATGGTGGCGTCGGTGCTGCCGGCGTGTTTGAGCGTGTTGGTGAGCGCCTCCTGGATGATGCGGTACGCCGACAGGTCGAGTCCGGCGGGCAGCGGGGCCGGGTCGCCCTCGATGTCCACCTTGACGGTGAGGCCGGCGCCGCGTACCTGCTCCACGAGGTCGTCGAGCCGGGCGAGGCCGGGCTGCGGGGTGAGGCCGTCCACCTCGGGGCCGCGCAGCAGGCCCAGCATGCGGCGCAGCTCCTCCACGGCTCCGCGCCCGGTCTCCTCGATGACCGCCAGGGTCTCGCGTTCCTTGACCTGGTCGGGCCGGAGCATCAGGCGTACGCCGCCGGCCTGCATGACCATGACGCTGACGCTGTGCGCGACGATGTCGTGCAGCTCGCGGGCGAGCCGTGTCCGCTCCTCGGCGACCGCCTCCCGGGCCAGCAGCTCGCTGCGGGCGGCGAGCAGCTCGCTGCGCTCGTCGGCGGCGTTCGCGAACTGCTGGTAGCGGCGTACGGCCAGGCCGGCGCCGCCGGCGATCGCCGCCATCACGATCCCGATCGCGTACTCCGCGTTGCTCGTGACCGGCACGCTGATCGCCATGCCGTGCAGGAACAGGGCGGTCAGGGCCACCCCGAGGACGCCGCGCGGGCTGCGCAGCGGCACCTCGGCGCAGACGGTGAAGAAGAAGATCAGTTGCACGTACCACTGCCAGGCGGCCGGATAGCCGTCGTAAAGGAAGATCACCAGAGAGGCGCACCAGTAGATCGTCATCGTGGTCAGCGGCCACCGCCGCCGCACGAGCACCAGCACGGCGGCGGCGACGCCGCCCGCCACCCAGAGCGCGAGGATGGGCCGTTCCGGCAGGTCCGATCCGCCGGTGAGTTCCTCCGTGACGGCGAACGTCCCGACCACCATCGCGATGAGCCAGTCGAGCGGGCGGGGAAAGCGGTTCCGCGACGCGGCCGAGGAGAGGAGGTGACGCCACTTCATGACCCGAGCGTAGGCGCGCCGACCCGGTTGTCACGTCCCTCCGCTGTCGGATTCCCCATCATCCGGGCGGCTGACGCCCGGCGGGTGACGCCCGGCGGGTGACCCTGGACGGCCTGGACGATTCGGTGATCCCTCACCGACCTGCTGGTGGACGGGACGGTCGAGGTGTCCGCGCCCGGCCGGGCCCGCATCGGCCTCGATCCGTACGGCCGCCGCCGGTTCCGGGCGTCCGCACCGGGGGCGGCCCCGGCCGACGCCGCCTCGGCGGAGCGCGACCGGCTCGGCTGAAATCGCAGGTGAGCCGCGTACGCCCGGCGGCGTGGGGCCTGCGGCCGCGCGAGCACCCTGAGACCGCACCCCGACGCGTCCCTGAGCCGTGCCCCAGGGCCGCAGCGGGACGCCGTAGGGGGTGGATCAGGGAGCGGTCCGGCCCATCTCCGATACTTTCGCAGCGCCCCGCGCCCGACAGTGTGAATCATGGGAAGTCACACGGATCCGGGGCTGAAGACGCAGGTCGCGGCGGGGTTGACGGCGATCGCCGCGGGCGCCGCCGGCATGATCGCACTACACGTCGCCGCAGGGCGGAACCCGCTGCGGACCGTGATCAGTGACTATTTCTACGCGCCGCAGGGGTGGCTGCTCCCGGCCTCGCTGACCGCGCTGACGCTCGGCGCGGCCCTGCTCGCGCTGGTGCTGGCCCGCGCCGGCGGCGACCGCCGGGTGGCGCTGCTGGTCGCGGTCTGGGCCGGTTGCATCCTGCTGGTGGCGGCGTTCCCGACCGATCGGCCGGGCGTTCCGCTGTCGCTGTCGGGGGGAATTCACCGCTACGCCGCTTTTGTGGCTTTCATGGTGATGCCGCTGGCCGGGTTGCTGCTGGCGGATAGGACCCGGCACGCCCTGCTGATCCGCGCGCTGAGCGTGACCGCCTTCGCCGCGTTGTCCGCCGTGGTGGTGCCGTACGCGGCGGTGATGCTGGGCCAGAATCCCGTGGGGCTGCCCGCCGGGCTGACCCAGCGCGTCGTGGTGGCGGCCGAGATCGGCCTGCTGCTGGCGATCGGGCGGTACGCGCTCGCGATGCTAGGCCCCGCGGGCGGCGTAGGTGAACGCGTCTGCGCGGATCGTGTAGGAGTCGCGGGTGCTGACGCCGCCGGTCTCGGTGTCGATCTGCAGCACGCGCATGTCCGTACGGCCGCCTTCGGCGATGCGCGAGACGTGCGCCGTGACCTGGTTCTCGCCGGTCCACGTCACGACCTCGGGCAGGTCCGCGCCGTCGAGCCGCACCGGGATGCCCCGCGTGATCGCGCCGGTCTCCAGGTCGTACAGGCGCAGCGCCGCCGTGCCGCCCGAGCCGCTGAAGAACGCGACGGTCGTGCCGTCGGGGGCCAGCCCGTACGGCGCGTTGTCGGCGACGACCCGCGGCGGCCTGACGGCGACCTTGGGCTCGTCGTCGGCGGGGAAGGTGACGAGCCGCGTGATGTCGTCGCCGGAGAGCTCGGCCGCGAGCGCGGACTCGTCGCCGAACCCCTGGAAGGCGAGCGTGCGCGGGATCTCGCCGGGGCCGGCGTCCGGCTCTGACAGGTCGTAGACGAGGGTGGGCCGCTTCCTCGGCCCGCCGGCGACCTCGACCGCGAGCCGGTCGCCCGTCCGGGACAGATAGAGGGCGAGGTCGTCCATGCCGACCCCCTTGGCGGGCGCGTTCGGCACCACGACCGCCTCGCCGCCGAGGCGGCGCACCACGAGGCGGTCGTCGCTCTTGCGGAAGTAGGCCACCGTGGTGCCGTCGCCGCTCACCGCGATGGGGGCCGCCTGCTCCTTGCGGACCTTGCCCCGGGCGTCGCGCGGGGTGGTGCGGGCGTCGGGGAGCCTGACGGTGCCGCCTCCGCGCATCGCCAGCCGCCACCCCCCGCAGGGTCCCCGGGAGCCGCCCTTGAGCTTGCAGGTCTGGACGGCCGCGTACCTGATCGTGTCCGCCGCCGATCGCCCGGCGGCGGACACGGGCGTGGCGAGGGTGCTCAGGATCAGGGCGGCGATGGAGGCGAGGACGGCCGTGCGGGAGAGGGCGCTGTGGGTGGGCTGCATGCTGGTCTCCTGAAGCGTGTCGGCGGATCGCCAATCCTGCGGACGCGGTGCCCGGCCGCCGTCGGCGGGTGAGCGCGCCGTGACCGTCGGCCGTGAGAGATCATCCCGGCTTTTCCGTGCTTTTGGGTACGCCATCGGGCACCTTGTGGATCACGAGCGGGTCACGGATGATCGGCGGCGGTCCGGCGTGCCACGATGGGGGCATGAGACGTGACCTGCTCTCCCCGGAGGACCTGGCCGCCGCGCTGCCCGAGATCCCGGAGTGGCGGGTGGAGGACGGGCGGCTGCGCCGTACCGTCACATGCCCGACGTTCCCCGAGGCGATCGAGCTGGTACGGCGGATCGCCGAGGTCGCCGAGGAACTCGACCACCATCCCGACATCGACATCCGCTGGCGCACCGTGCACCTGACGTTGTGGACGCACGACCGGGGCGGGCTGACCGAGTTCGACCTTGAGGAGGCCCGGCGCATCGACCGCCTGCTGGCCGCCTGACGCGCGGGCGGCCTAGGGATCGCGCGCGGGGAGATCGCGCGTTGAGATCGCGCGTCCGGGAGATCGGGCGCCGGGGGATCAGGTGTCGGCGGCGACCAGGTCCACGGCGAAGCGGGCCGCGCCGACCAAACCGGCGTCGCCGCCCAGCACGGCCCGGTCCACCCGTACGGCCTTGACGAAGTCCATGTGGGCGTGCTCCGCCACCTTGCGGCGTACCGGGGCGAACAGCACCTCGCCGGACTCGGCCACGCCTCCGGCGATGACGACCCGGTCGAGGTCGCAGATCGCCGCGACCGTGACGATCCCGGCGGCGAGCGCGTCCGCGCCGCGCTCGAAGGCGGCCAGCGCGATCGGGTCCCCGGCGCGGGCCGACTCGGCGAGCTCGCGGGCGTCGGAGCCCTGCCAGCCCTGCTCACGGGCCCATCGGGACATCGCCGGGCCCGCCGCGAGCACCTCGACACAGCCGCGGGCCCCGCAGGGGCAGGGCGGTCCAGCGGGATCGACCACCACGTGCCCGAAATGACCGGCATTTCCGGTCGATCCCGGGTACGGCTCGCCCCGCAGCACCAGCCCGCCGCCGATGCCGGTGGACACGACGATGCCGAGCAGCGCGGTGCTGCCGGTCCCGGCGCCCCGCCAGTGCTCCCCGGCGGCCATCGCCACCGCGTCCCCCACCAGCACGGCGGGCACGCCGGGGACGGCCCGCCGGATGCGCGCCATGAGTGGGAACCCCCGCCAGGCGGGGATGTTGACCGGGCTGACCGTGCCCGCGACCGTATCGATCGGCCCGGCCGAGGCCACCCCGACGGCGGCCGGGGGGCGCTCGTTGACCAGCGGCGTGATCAGTTCGATCAGCGCCCGGGCCACGTCGTCGGCGTCGGTGGAGCGGGGCGTGGCCGTACGGCCCCGGCCGAGTACGGCCCCGTCCCGGCTCACCAGCGCCGCCGCCATCTTGGTGCCGCCGATGTCGATCGCGAGCACCGGCGCCGCGTCCGGCGGCGGAGGCGGCGCTGGCGGATCGGAGGCCGGCGGATCGGACGTGGGCGGATCGGACGCCGGCGGCATGGACGAGGGCAGGGGAGAAGCCGTCACGACGCGGTCCCGGGGGGTGTCGTCGCCGGATTCGGCGGTTCGCGGCGTTCGCGCATCAGGGTTCCCTCCCGGAGCAGGCTGGTGAGGTGGGGAGCGTAGGCGGCGTGGAAGACCAGTGAGGCGGCGCCGATCGCGGCGGCGTCGGCGGCGATGGGGGAGATCTCCACCGCGACGTTGCGCAGGCTGCGGGCGATGGTCAGGGAGCCGATCGCGCGGGCGATGGTCCGCCGGTAGACCTCCCCGGCCTCGCGCAGCGCGGGCCCGCCGAGGATCAGCAAATCGACGTCGAGGATGTTGATGATGCCGACGGCCGCGACGGCGAGGTGCCCGGCGACCTCGCCGATCACCTCGCTCGCGAGGGGGTCGCCGGCGGCCGCCGCGGCGCAGATCTGGGGGTGGCCGACGCGGCGGGGGTCGCGTTTCCAGGCGGCGGCCAGCCTGCCGGTCCCTCCGGCGGCGAGACGGGCGTGCGCGGCGGCGACGATCGCCTCGGGGCAGCACAGCGCCTCCACGCAGCCGCGGTTGCCGCAGTGGCAGCGGGGGCCGTCGGGCGCGACGGTGAGGTGCCCGAACTCGGCCGCGTTGAGCGTACGGCCTCGGTAGATCTGGCCGTCGAGCAGGAGCCCGCCGCCGACGCCCGAGCCCAGGTACAGGTAGGCGAAGCTCGGCGCGGACCGCCCCAGGCCGCTCCATCGTTCGCCGATGGCCGCGGCGGTCGCGTCGTTGTCGATGGTCACCTGGAACCCGGTGGCCCGTTCCAGCATGAGCCGTACCGGAACCCGGCTCCAGCCCTCCAGCCGGGGCGGGCTGAGCAGGACGCCGTCGCGCGGGTCGATCGGCCCGGGGCAGGCGAGCCCGACGCCGAGCACCTTCTTCGCCGGTACGCCCGCGTCGGCGAGCACGCGCCGGACCGCGGCGGCCATCCGCCTGATCACGGCCTCCGGTTCGGGCACGGCGCGCAGGGTGGTGACGGCCGAGGACACGGGACGGCCCGCCAGGTCGGCGAGCACGCAGTGCAGCCGTCCGGGGTCGAAGTGCACGCCGACCGCGTATCCGGCGGCGGGGTCCACTCGCAGGATCGTGCGCGGCTTGCCGCCGCGGGACGGCGCGGAGCCGTCCTCCACCACGAGGCCGTCGTCGAGCAGTCTGCGCACGATGACGGACACCGCCTGCGCCGTCAGCCCCGTGCGCTCGGCGATCTGTACGCGGCTGATGCCGTCGGAGACCTGGATGGCGCCGAGCACGACCGCCCGGTTGTAGCTGCCGAGCCTCGGCAGATTGGTCCCCTGCTGCACACGCGCCATGGTGCCGCAGCTAGGCGACTTTGTAAATCAAAAAGATTTACTTTCTACCCCGGGGTGAGGGGTCCGGGGGGAGTGGTCGTGACACGGACACGCGGGCCGGCAGCGCCTCGTCCTGGGCGGGGATGGTAGGGAAGTCGACGCTGCGGGTGTCCACGCCCCGGCGGGGATCCTCGGCGCCTCGCCGTCGTGCCTCGCGGCGTCGCGTACGCGTCGGGCGTGGCTTTTTCAGGCGGTGGGTCCGGTACAGGGTCCCGTTTAGGGTCCGGTATCGGGTTGGGTACGGCGTGTGATGCCGCCGGGGATCCGGGCGAGCGGCGGGGGCGGCCGGAAGTGTGAGGCGCACTTTGTGTCCTTAATGCAGGACCTTTCCCTTTCGCTCGCGAAGATGCGGCGAATATGGCATGCCAGAAATCAATCCATCGCGGAGCGATCGGTTCCATATGGTGATTCGACCCAGGTTGATGCAGGTTGGCCGGAGGGTGGGCGGACGGCGTGAATCATAGGAGGAATACGTGTTTTCGGCAGGTACATAAGGCCGATAACGACCGTCCCCTAAATGGCGTGAAATGGCGATGACCACGTGTTTGTGTTTGACCATCCGGTGTCTTGTTATATGAGAAAGTCTCTTGATTCCTGGTGAATTGTGATAGTAGTGATGATCTACCCGGAAACGCATGAAAGGTGAGGACATGAAGAGGGTCATCGTCCACAAACCAGGCACCGTACGGCTGAGCGGCGCCGCCAGCGCCAAGCACGAAGCCTGACCGGATAGCAGTGGCGAGGGGGAGCAGGAATGGACCACTTGTGGATCGAGGGCGCGCGGGTACCGCTTGAGGTGCATGCACCCCGCCTGCTCCTCCCCCCGGTGGACGCCGACCGTGGGGCGGGCGGGCCGTACACGCTGGGTGCGGCCATCGCCCGAGCCCTCGTGCCCGCCGCGCTCCGCCACCGGCCCGACCTGGTGATCGCCCACGACATCGAGCTGCGTACGGTCGCCCCCGACCTGCGGGACGCGATCCCCGCCGCCCGCCGCACGGTCGCCGACGAACTGCCGCCCGCCGAACGCATCCTCGTCCACGCCTCCGGCCGCACCAGGCGCATCGCCAACGGCCTGGCCGAATTCGTCCGCGACTACGCGACGTACCTGCGCGACACGCGAATCCCCCACGACGAGGCGATCCGCGACCACGCGTCCTCGGCGCGGCCCGCCGCCCGTCCCTCACCCCCAAGGCCACCGGCGGAGAACGAGGCCGTCGGCGCGGCGGGCCCGTGGACGATCGTCGTGCGCAACGTCCACGAGGCCGACTTCACCGACCGCGAGCTGATCGAGGTCCTGCTGCGCAGGCTGGACCCCGCGCTCGTCACCGTCATCGTCTGCGCCCCCACCGCGCGGGAGCTCCTTGAGCCCCTCGCCACGGCGCTCACCACCCGGGCCCGCCGTCTCCCCGGCGCCGCCGACGGCGACGGCCCCGCCGCGTCGCGTACCGGCTCGGCCGGACACCGGTGGCAGGGCGGTCCGGCGCTGCCGTACCCGGGCGACCGCCGCCTGGACGAACTGACCGGCGAGGAACTGCGGGAGGCGGTGGAGCGGTGCTTCGAAGCCGGCTGCCATCACGCCGTCGCCGAGCTGGGACGCCGTGCGCTCGCCGCCTGCGAGCCGGGCGCGGAGGGCTGGTGGCGGCTGGTCCACCGCACCGCCACCGCGCTGGCCTCCACCGAGCGGGAGGAGCAGGCCAGGGAGCTGCTCGACCAGGTACGGCGCGTAAGCCTCGACCCGGCCGAGCACGCGGCGGCGGCGTACTCCACGGGCATGCTGCTGATGCGGCACCACGATCCGGCGCGCCGGGACCCGCAGGAGGCGCTGGCCTGGGTCAACCAGGCGATCGCCATCTCCACGCTGCTTCCCGACCCGGCGCTGCGGGCCTTCAAACTCGGCTTCGACCTCAACGGCCGCGCCCTGATAGAGATGCGGCTCGGCCGGGTGGAGGACGCCCTCGCCCTGGTCGAGCGGGCGATCGCGCTCGCCGACGAGGGGCTCGCCCCCGGGCGGCACCCCATCCACCGGCTCGTGCTGCGCGCCAACCGCGCACAACTCAAGATCATGCTTGGCCGGTTCGACGAGGCGCTCGGCGATCTGGACGCGGCGATCGCCGCCGACCCCTGCTACCCCGACTACTACATCGACCGGGGCAACCTGCTGTACCGGATGGGGCGCGCCGCCGACGCGCGGGCCGACTATGAGACCGCGATGCGTGTGGGGCCGCCGTTTCCCGAGCCGTACTACAACAGGGCCGAGATCCGCTTCGCCGAGGGCGATCACGAGGGCGCCCTCGCCGACCTGGGCCACGCGCTCGAACTCGACCCCGGCTTCGCCGACGCCTACATCAACCGGGCCGGGCTGCTGGTGGCGCTCGGCGAGCACGAGCGGGCCAGGGCCGACGCCGAGCGCGGGCTGCAACTGGCCCCGGCCAACCCCTATTTGCTGTGCGTCCTCGGCCAGATCGAGATGGCGGGCGGCGGGGACGCCGCCGAGCGGGCTGAGCGGGCACGGCACGCCTTCGACCACGCCCTGCGCCGCGACCCGCTGCTGGCGTCCGCGTGGGCCAACCGCGGCATCCTCGCCTTCGAGACGGGGGACGTCGACGGCGCCGTACGCGACCTGACCCGCGCCCTGGAACTCACGGGCACGGACGAATCGGGCGATACGGCTCCGCTGCTGTTCAACCGGGCGGTGGCGCTGCGCGCCGCCGGACGCGAACGGGAGGCGGTGGCCGATTTGACCCGCGCCCTCGAACTCGCGCCCGACGACGAGGACGTACGGCGCGCCCTGGCGGTCGGTTGACCCCGCTCGGGCGGCGTAGCCGGTCAGGAGGGGCCGGTCGGGAAGGAGAGCCCGTCAGGAGGGGGAGCCGGACTTCCGGCGGGTGAGCAGCGGCTGGACGAACCAGGCCCAGCCGCCGAACAGCGCCAGGCCCGCACCCAGCACGGCCGCCAGCGTACCGACGTACAGGTAGTCGACGACCAGCACCCAGGCGGACGTCATCGAGATCACCAGCGCGACGCCGCCGAGGATGCCGTACACGTTGGAACGCCGGACCAGCGGCTCCTTCACGCCCTGGCGGAACAGGATGCGATGCTGCGCGGCCGGGGCGATGTAGCAGATCGAGGCGATGGCCGCGGCGGTCAGCGCCACGATGTACCACATGCGGTCCACTTCGCTGAGGCTCGCGAAGTTCGGCGAGAACGGCACCGTGAGCAGGAACGCGAACAGCACCTGGACGCCCGTGACCGCCACGCGGAGGCCCTGCAGCAACTCTACGAAGTTGCGGTCGGCGCGCTCCTCGGGGCTCTCCTTGCGGCCCGGCGCACCGGTGCCGGGCTCGATAGACATGACCATACTCATCTCCCGGCATCACGCGTTCCCCGGCTGAACCGGGGACGGACGATCGGCTGAGACGGCGGCGCGATGTCCGCAGCAAACCGTGGCGCCTCAGCTCGCTTGGGAGACTCCTCTGCCCAGGAACGATCAGGGTAAACGTCGTAAAAAGGGGCCGTATCAGGCACTGTGGACGGCGGCGGCCGAGACGATGCCGACGAGGCGTCCGTCGGCCATCGTCACCACCACCACCTCGGCCAGGCCGCCGCGGTCCATCTTGTGGCGCAGGGCGCCGACCTCCTCGCTGGGCCGTACGGTGGAGACCTCGACCCGCATGACCTCCTCGGCGCGGGCGTCGGCCGAGACGCCCTTGAGCTCCTGGTCGCCGATGACGCCGAGCACGACGTCCTGCTCGCCGACGACCACCGCGACGCCCGCCGGGTCGGCGGCGACGCGCGGCTCGACGCCCGAGACGGCGTCGCCGGCCGAGGCGATCACCGGGTCGTGCCGGACGATCCGCGACACCAGGTCCGCCTCGCCGACATAGGGGAGGTCCGCCGACAGCCAGTCCATCTTCCCGGCGGCGTAATCGAACACGTCCTGGAAGCCGAGCCGTTCCAGCAGCCGCGCCGCCCGCGGGCTGCGATCGCACAGCCAGTCGTGGCAGTAGACGATGATCGGCCGCGCCTGGGTCAGCCGGTCCGCCGCCGACGCGCCGAACTCCTCCAGCGGCAGGTGGGCCGCCTGGGGCAGATGCGCCCACGCGTACTGCGGAAGCGGCAGCACCTCCACGAGCTGGGCCTCATGGCTTTCCAACAGCCCCTGTACGGCCCAGCGGTCGATGACCTCCACCATGCGGTAGCCGTACCCGCCCGGTCCGGCCTCATGCGGGACGGCGCGGTATCCCGCGGCGCGGACCGGAAGCGCGGGGTCAGTACGGGTTGTGCGACCGTGACTCGCCCGAGCGGGTGAGCTTGAGCACACCGGCGACGGCGACGGCGATCAGGCCGAGGATCAGCACCCACTTGAGCACGTTGAACAGAAAGCCGAGGACGGCTCCGAGAATGAAGAAGCCCACCACGGCGGCGACAGCGATCAGAAGTATTCGTCCCATGGCTCCACGGTACGGCCGCTGCCTGCGGAAATCGCCTGTCCGGCGGCAACCTCAGGGACAAGTCAGGGACGTACCTGAGCCGTCTCGGGGTGCTCTCGGATGCTCTCGGATGTTTCGGCGGGACTGCGGCGGGGGTCGGGCATAGGTGATTCGGGCAACTTTCGGATCAGTCCGATCCGGAGGCGGGCCGCCCGCGTAGTAGAGAGGGGAGGGCGGTGGTTTCCAGGCCAGGAAAGGTTGGTCCGGGTGGATTTAGGGGTACGGCTCGCCGACAGGTACAGCCTGGAGGAGCGAGTGGCGAGCGGCGGAATGGCCGAGGTCTGGCGTGCCTGGGACGAAGTGCTGGCCCGTACCGTCGCGATCAAACTGGTGGGCGCGAGCGGGCGCCGGGGCATGGCCTTTCGCCGCCGGTTCCGGGATGAGGCGAGATCGGCCGCGGGTCTCACCCATCCCCGGGTGGTGACGATCCACGACTACGGCGAGACCGAGGACGGGTTCGGGGCGCGGACGCCGTACATCGTCATGGAGTTCCTCACCGGGGAGACGCTCGCCGAGCGGCTCACCCGCGGGCCGCTGCCCGTGGCCGAGGCGGCGCGGGTGTGCGGGCAGGTCGCCGAGGCGCTCGCCGCCGCCCACCGGGCCGGAATCGTGCATCGGGACGTCAAACCGGCCAACGTGTTCCTCACCCCGGACGGGGTCAAGGTGCTGGATTTCGGGATCGCGCGGGCGATGCGCGGAGAGCCGGTGTTCTCGGCGCCGTTCGTCTGGCCGGGGCCGTGGGAGGCGGAGGAATTCACCACGCCGCTGGATATGGCGCCTTATCTCGCGCCGGAGGAGGACGGCGACCACGCGGTCGAGCCGTCGGCGGACGTTTACGCGCTCGGGGTGGTGCTGGCCGAGTCGCTCACCGGGAGGCGGGAGCCGGGCGCGGCGATGCCGCCAGGGGTGCCGGCCTGTGTGGCCGACATCTGCGCTCGCTGCCGTTCGGCGGACCCCAGGCTTCGGCCGTCGGCGGCGGAGGTGGCCCGGACACTCGCGAACAGTGTGGCCGGGGCGTCGGGCGTGTTGGACGCCGGGCCGAGTGTGTGGGCCGGTTCTGGTGGGTCCGGCGTGCCGGGGGGCTGCGAGGGCGCGGTGGCTGGATCGGTGCAGAGGGCGGCTTCGGGGGAGAGCCCTGCCTCGGTCGCGCAGACGAATTCGCCCGGGGATTCGGCCTCGCCGTCCGGGTGCGTGGCGGAAGGTGCCTTGGACTCGCTTTGGCCCGCCGCCGAGGCGGACCGGGCTTCGACGGGGCGTGCGGCCTTGGCGGACGAGCATCCGGCTGCGGTTGGGCGTGCGGTGTCGGCTGCTGAGAGGCCGGTTGTGACCGCTCGCTCCGCCTCGGCTGAGCGAGCGGCTTCGGCTGCTGAACGAGCCGCTTCGGGTCGGGACACGAGCCTGACCGATGGTCCGGGCTCCGCCGGGGAGTCGCCTTACCGACAGTCGCCTCCGTCCGGTCGGTTGTCCGTGGCCGGGCCGGGTTCTGGGCGACCGTTCGCGGCCGAGGAGGTGGACGACGGTACGGGCGCGCGGACATCGCCGTACTCGGTTCCGATCATCGAGGTCCACGGCCCCTCCGAGTCGGTCGAACAGGAGGTGGCGGGGGACGCGCGCGGTGGACGGAGGCCGGTGGGCGGCCTGCTCGCGGTCGGCGGTCTGGTGCTCGCGGTGACCGCCCTGCTGGTCGAGGTCTTCGTTCTGATGGATCCGCCGCAGGAGCGCCGTGACCTCGGGGCCCGGTCCGTTTCAGCGGCGGCGGGACAGAGCGGGTCCGGGGCCTCTTCGGGGGGCGAGATCGCGTCCGGCGGGGCGGGCGCTGGGATGGACGTGGAGAGCGGCGCCGGTGGCCGTCCCGGCGTACCGGACGAAACCGGGTCGTCGGACTCGGCCGCGAGCCCTTACCCCGCGGGTACGGCCGCCGACGAGGCCGGAAGCACAGGCCCGGGTTCCGCCGCCGGGACGAGCCCCGAGGCGGAACCCGCCGCGACCGACCGCCCCCGCGCCGCCGCCGAGACGATCAGATCCCTCGGCCAGATGGCGTCGGTCGTCGATCAGGGGTTCGCGGCGGGGGAGATTCGGTCCGACGTCGCCGTCGACTTCAACAACCTCGTCACCAACCTGCGCAACGACCTCATGACAGGCTCGCGCGTCGAACTGGGTGTGCGCGTGGCCGACCTCCGCAGCAAGATCTACACCCGGCTGCGGGAGGGCGCGCTCAGCCATCGGTACGCCGAGGTCCTGAACGACAGCCTGCCCTCTCAGGTCGGGGAGTGACCAAGGTTTGATGGCGCTTGGCGGGTCTCGACGCCGTGGGCCACGGCGACACCGCGTACGTGGTGACCGAGTGGTGATCGGCGAGTCGCTGGTCGGCCTGCTTGCGGGCGGGCCCCTTGAGCCCGAGCGGGCGGCCGGGCTCGTCGCCGAGGCGCTGGCGAACGCCCACGAGGCGGATTTCCCCACCTGCCGCCGACGCCCGAGCGCCTGGGGTGGACCTGGGAGCGGCACCGTGAAGGTGCTCGGCCTCGCCCTCGACGCCTGGTGGCCGGTGCCCGGATCCGGCCCCCTGAGTTCGTTCGTCAGAGGACCTAATGCCGAAGCCGCCAGTGCTTCGCCGATCTGGTGCTTCTGGATACTGCCAGGGCACGCCGGTGTAGGGCGCTGGCCGGCGCCACGCGAACCTTACCCGCCTCGTGAACGTTGCCTGGTGGCCGGTGCCCGGATCCGGCCCCCTGAGTTCGTTCGTCAGAGGACCTAATGCCGAAGCCGCCAGTGCTTCGCCGATGCGGTCATTCTGGGTGCTGCCAGGGGCTGACCGACGCCACGCGTATCTTGCCCGCCTCGTGAACGTTTGTGGTCGCCGCACCCTAGGCGAAGAAGATCGTGGCGTGATCGGCGATCGGGTGGTAGCCGAGGGCCTGGTAAATCGAATTCGAGGTGGGGTTGGCCAGGCCTGTGAAGAGCAGTACCTCCGTCGCGCCCGCTTGGAGGGCTGCCTGGGAGGCGGCATGGGTCACGGCCGCGCCGTACCCGCGTCGTCTGTGCTCCGGAGGCGTGTAGACCATTCCGACCCGTGACATCTCGGCGATCGGGATGGAGAACCCGGCGACGGACACGGGCCCGTCGTCCTCCCACACCATTAGTTCGCCTTGCTCGATGCGGTATCTCACATGCTCACGCGGATTCGCGTCCCGTCCGGGGGCGTCGGCCTCGTCGACGAAGGCGATGAACCATTCCGTCAACATGTCCAGGTCTTCCGGCCGGGCGCGGCGGGCACGTCCGGAGGCGGTGGGGTCGGACAGCGTCCCGAGGCGATAGAGGCGCTCATCCATCCGCCTGACGGGTGCCTGCTCCCACACGTCGGCGAACGCGGTGACCTGATCGGCGGGACCGGAAACGCTGGGGAGCTTTCGGGTACGCAGCGCTTCGGCCAGGGGCCGTACGTATTCAACGGGGAAGTCGAGGAGCACGAGCGGGTTCAGCCCGGTGTGCAGGACGAAACCCCGCACATCGCTGTCGTCTGAATCCTCATCGGGGGTAAGCCAGCCGAACATCGCTCCATCGGTCCACAGGCCACCGCGGCACCGATTGAGCGTGGTCAGGGCGATGGTGTTATTCACCGGGTCGCGCAGCAGCCACTCTTCGGCGGCCTTCGGAATTTCCGCCGTGTCGCTCGTGAAAGACCATCCCATGAGTTGAGTCTGTCGAAGATGCCTGCGGGCTTCCACGTATTAATCTCGCGACCCCCACCACATGATCCCTGCCGTGCCGTGCCGTGCGTTCGTACGGCCGATCTTGTCGGCGTGGTCTTCTTCGTGCGATCACCGAATGCGCTCTTCCACCGGGCTCTTTCGACGGGCGCCTTCGCCGATGAAGCGACGCGATGGGAACGGCGCGCCGCCGCAAGGCGACCCAGGATGCCCTGCGGCGGCGCTGATGTCCTCCTTTCTAATTGCTAACGGCGTCCGGCGTTACTGGTTCAAGGTGCAGGGCGCGAGGACCTCCAACCCGATGGGGCGCGCGGCGCTGCGTCCGATGGCGGTGGCGATGCGGTTGATGGTGGCGACGCGCTTGTCCTCCAAAGGGCCGAGGATGGCGTTCTGCACCAAGTTGGGGCCGCCTTGGCCGACGGTGTTGACGATGCGCTGATTGGCTTCGGCGATCTGGGTGTCGAGAAGTCGGAGACTGCGGTCGACTTCGGCCTGCGCGGAGGCGGGGATGTCGGGGAGTTTGTCCGCCACGGTGGGACACTTCACCGTCGAAGTCGTGGCGGCCGCCGCCCCGCCGCTATTGGGGTTGCTGAACTGCACGCTGCCCGTCTTCTCCGGCGCGCCGACGGTCAGGGTGGCGAAGGCGATGCCGGCTCCTGCCGCGCCCACGGCGAGCACGCTCAGAACGGGGATGAACGCCCGACTCCGGCGGCCTTGCTGCATTCCACACTCCTTTCGGAGTCAAGATCGACTGCCACGTCACGTGGGCCCGGTGCCGGAAGCGTCTCGGGCGCCGCATCGTCAGGAGGTACGCCACTCATCCGGAAATCGTTCGAAGGCGACCGAAGTTAATCCCGGCGAAGTTGTGAACCGAATGCCCTTTCGCTCCCCGGCGATGGGTTTTCCTGGTTGGTCGCCCCTTTCCGCTGGTCGCGCTGAGAGGCGAAGGCCCGGGAACGCGTTATCCACAGAACCTGGTTCGGCCCGGGTCGGGGAGGAGGGTGGGGCTAGTGTCGCGGGCATGGCTTCGACCGAGACACCCGAGCGCATTCTCATCCGGATCCGCAAACTGCTTGCGGTGGCCGAGCACCCCAACACCTCCGAGACGGAGGCGGAGACCTATATGGCCCAGGCCATGGCACTCATGGCCAAGTACGGGGTCGAGCGTGCGCTGCTGGCCGATGAGGGGCGGGCGGCCGACGTGGTCGATGTGTCGGAAATCGAACTGCGCGCGCCGTACAAGGTGGAGAAGAGCATGCTGCTCAACGTGATCGCGATGGCGTTACGGTGCCGGGTGGTGACCAGTCGCCGCTTCTGTGAGGCCGACGGCCGCTACTACCAGATCGCACGCGTGCTCGGCTTCGGCGCCGACCGGGAGCGGGTCACGATGCTGTTCGCGTCCCTGGTGGTGCAGATGTTCGCCGCCCTGGCGCGTACGCCGGTGCCCTATGGCGTCGCCGCGGTCACCTTCCGCAAGGCGTTCTGCCACGGTTACACGGTACGGATCCGGGAGCGACTGACGGCCGCCGAGCGGCACGCGGCGAAGGAAGCCGGTGTGACCTCCCCTGGCCGCAGCGCGGAACTGATCCTCCGAGATAGGGAGCACCAGGTGGATGCCGAATTCGCCAGGAGATTCCCCACCGCCAGACGCGGCCGTTCCTACCGCCGCTCCTTACAGGGAGCCGCCGACGGCGCGGCAGCGGCGAACCTGGCCGACCTCGGCGGCACCAGGCTGTCCGGCGACGACAGACGTGTTCTCACCAGAGGGGGTTGATGGTGAGTGCGGGGGCCACTGAACGCCACGAGCAGAACAGTGCGGCGGCCGAGGTGGGTGGTGCTGGGCGGAGACGGTGGGGCCGGCCGGGGAAGTGGGGGGTTGAGAGGCGCTTCCCCGGCCGGCCGGTCGTTGGAGGCGTGGATCAGCCCAGACCGGACCTCATGGCGGAGATGAGTTCACCGTTGGTCGTGTCGCCGCTGAGTTCCCAGAAGAACGCGCCGCCCAGACCTTGGTCCTTGGCGTAGTTCATCTTGCCGTTGATGGTGCTGGGGGTGTCGTAGCTCCACCACTGGTTGCCGCAGTAGGCATAGGCCGTGCCGGCGACGGTCCCGGTGGCCGGGCAGCGGGTCTTGATGACCTTGTAGTCCTCGACGCCCGCCTCGTAGGTGCCGGGGGCCGCGCCCGTGGCCGAACCGCCGGGGGTGCTTTGGGTGACTCCGGTCCAGCCGCGGCCGTAGAAGCCGATGCCGAGCAGGAGCTTGCTGGCCGGAACGCCCTTGCTCTTCAGTTTCTGGATCGCCGCGTCCGCGTAGAAGCCCGGCTGCGGGATGCCGTTGTAGGAGGTGAGCGGGGAGTGCGGAGCCGTCGGGCCGGTCGGGTTGAACGCGCCGAAGTAGTCGTAGGTCATGACGTTGTACCAGTCGACGTACTGGGACGCGCCGCCGTAGTCGGCCGCGTCGATCTTGCCTCCGTTCGTGCCGTCGGCCGTGATCGCGGCGGTGACCAGGTTGTTCTGCCCGAAGCGGGCGCGCAGCGCCGCCATCAGGTTCCGGAACGCCGCCGGTCCGCTGCTGTCGCAGCTCTGGCCGCAGGCGTTGGGGTACTCCCAGTCGATGTCGATGCCGTCGAACACGTCCGCCCAGCGCGGGTCCTCGACAAGGTTGTAGCAGGAGTTGGCGAAGGCGGTCGGGTTCGCGGCGGCCTGCGTGAAGCCACCGGAGTAGGTCCAGCCGCCGAACGACCAGAGGATCTTGATGTTCGGGTACTTCTGCTTCAGCTTGCGCAACTGGTTGAAGCTGCCGCGCAGCGCCCCGGTGTCCCAGGTGTCGGCCACGCCGTCCACGCTCTCGGCCGCGCTGTAGAAGCGGTCGTAGTCGGCGTAGGAGTCGGCGATGGCGCACTGCCCGTTCGTCACGTTGCCGAACGCGAAGTTGATGTAGTTCAGCTTGGCGGCCGAGCCGCTGGTGTCGATGTTCTTGACGTGGTAGTTGCGCCCGTAGACGCCCCACTCGACGAAGTAGCCGAGGATCTTCTTGCCGCCTCCGCCGTTCGCGCTGCTCGTGGTGGCGCTGATCTGGTTGCTTTCGCCGGAGAGGTTGTTGGCGGCGTCGCGTGCGCGTACCCGGTAGGTGTAGGTGGTGGAGGCGTTGAGGCCGGTGTCGGTGTAGGTGGTTCCGGTGACGGTGGTGATGAGGGTGCCGTTGCGGTAGACGTTGTAGCCGGTCACGCCGACGTTGTCGGTGGAGGCGTTCCAAGCCAGCGAGACGCTGGAGGAGGTGACGCCGGTCGAGCGCAGGTTCCCCGGAACGCTCGGCGCCGTGGTGTCATCGCCGCCTCCGCCGCTGGTGGTCGCGCTGATCTGGTTGCTTTCGCCGGAGAGGTTGTTGGCGGCGTCGCGTGCGCGTACCCGGTAGGTGTAGGTGGTCGAGGGGTTGAGGCCGGTGTCGGTGTAGGTGGTTCCGGTGACGGTGGTGATGAGGGTGCCGTTGCGGTAGACGTTGTAGCCGGTCACGCCGACGTTGTCGGTGGAGGCGTTCCAGGCCAGCGAGACGCTGGAGGAGGTGACGCCGGTCGAGCGCAGGTTCTCCGGAACGCTCGGCGCCGTGGAGTCGCCGCCGCCGTTGCCGCCGGTGACCGCGATCGCGGCGACGGCCGCGTAGTTCGCGCCGCCGTTCATGTTGAACTGCACGTTGAGCTGCCCGTCGCTCACCGTCGTGTTGAAGGTGCGGTCGCAGGCGGTCATCCGGCCGCAGGTGGCGAAGATGTCGAAGCCGGTGAGGACCGTCGTGCCCTCGATCCGCACGTCGAACTTGCGGTGCCCGGCGGCGGTGGCCCAGTCCTCGACCATCTTCAGCGTCACCTGGTAGGCGCCGTTCGCCACGTCGAACTTGTAGCCGGACCAGCCGTTGAAGAGGTTGTAGCTGTGATAGAGCGTGTCATCGCTCGTGCCCGCGATGTCGCCGCTCGGATTGCCCGAGCCGTACAGCGTGTCGTACCCCCAGTTGCCGTCGCTGTAGGCCTTGTCGGCGGACCACGCCTTGCCCGCGCCGTCGGTAAACGCTGCCCCGCCCGCGTTCACCAGCACGGGAGCCGCCACCGCCGCTTGGGCGGTCGGCGCGAACACGACGGCGGGTGTGAGAGGAAGTAGCAGCGCCCCCGCTGCCGCTAGAAGTCTGGAGACGACCTTTGATCTCAATGTGCTGCTCCACGTCCCGTGAAGAGAGAGGCGAAAAGGAAGAGATGTGAGGGGAGGGGGGTGTCCCTTTCCGGGGCCGGGGAACGCGCCGGAGATGTCCTCGACGGCGTGCGTCATACGGCCTGAGCGGGATCCCGGAAGCTGGGGGATCGTTCGTCGGGGTGGGTCGAAGGGGGGCGCTCGCGGCATTGCGGCTTCCTACCTGCTTGTTGCTGCAAAACTATTAGGAAGCTTTCTTGTTAATTGTGCTGTGAAACTTACTCCCTGTCCGGCCCTCCGTCAACATCACGAGCGAAACTCGATCACGCCCGCCCCGCCGCCACCGGCCCGCCGCGAGGAGCCGACGTGACGACCGGTACGGCACGCCGGAAGGCCGCGAGGAGGCCGCGAGAAGGTTCGGAAAGGAAACGCCCCGGGTGGGGAGCCCGGGGCGTTCGGATGTCCAGAAGGTCAGTCGTTGGCGTGGAGGGCGGCGTTGAGGGTGATGCCCTTGCCCTCGCGCTGAATGGCCTCGACAGCGCCGGTGACCGAGTCGCGGCGGAACAGCAGGCCGCTGGAGCCGGACAGTTCGCGGGCCTTCACCACCCGGCCGTCCGGAAGACGCACCTTGGTGCCCGCGGTGACGTACAGGCCCGCCTCGACGATGCAGTCGTCGCCCAGCGAGATGCCGATGCCCGAGTTGGCGCCGAGCAGGCAGCGCTCGCCGATGGAGATGACCTCCTTGCCGCCGCCGGACAGAGTGCCCATGATCGAGGCTCCGCCGCCCACGTCGGAGCCGTCGCCGACGACCACGCCCGCCGAGATGCGACCCTCGACCATCGAGGCACCGAGCGTCCCTGCGTTGAAGTTGACGAAGCCCTCGTGCATCACGGTGGTGCCGCTCGCCAGGTGGGCGCCGAGCCGTACGCGGTCGGCGTCGGCGATCCGTACGCCGCTCGGCACCACGTAGTCGACCATGCGCGGGAACTTGTCCACCCCGTAGACGGCGACCTGACCGCGGCGGCGCAGGCGCAGGCGGGTGGCCTCGAAGCCCTCGACCGCACAGGGGCCGTGGCTGGTCCACACGACGTTGGCCAGCTTGCCGAAGATGCCGTCGAGGTTCAGCCCGTGCGGCCGGACCAGACGCGCCGACAGCAGGTGAAGACGCAGGTAGACGTCGTGCGTGTCGGCGGGCGCCTCCGACAGCTTGGCGATGCCCGTGTGGACCGCCACGACCTCCACGCCCCGGTCGGGGTCCGGCCCGACCAGCCCGGCCAGGTCGCCGGCCTCGTCGGCGGAGAGTATGCGCGTGCCCGTGGACGGCGGCTCGCCCAGTGTGGGAGACGGGAACCAGGTGTCCAGAACCGTGCCGTCGGCCGCGATCGTCGCCAGGCCGACGCCGTACGCCCCAGTGATGGATGGATCGATGGCTGTCACGAAGGACAACGGTACCCGCCGTGACGTGCCGACGAATTCAGGGGCGGGCGGAGAAGGAGCACGAACCGGAACCCGACACGGGCGTACGGTCCGGTCGCCGCGGAGGCGACCGGTAGACGGCCCTTCACGGTGTACGGCCGCCGGAGTCCTCTGGGTGCGGCAGGTCGTGAGATGCGGCGGGAGCGGGGGCCGAAGCCGGATCGGGAGCCATATCTCCGATTGCCCGGCATTGAGACTGGTGCCGACGCCGCTGCCTTTTGTGCCGGTGACGCGTTGGGATGGGTCGGTTCCTCTGATTTCCGGCCCCATAGAGTGACAGATCGGGCTAGTGGAGGGAGAGAGCGTGGTCACGGCGGTGGTGTTCGACGTCGGCGAGACGTTGATCGATGAAACGCGGATCTGGATGCGGTGGGCGAAGCGGCTGAACGTGCCGGGGGGCACCCTGCTGGGGCTGATCGGGGCGATGGTCGCGACGGACCGGCCGCTCGCCGACGCGTTTCGACTGGTCCGGCCGGGCCTGGTGCTGGAGGACGAGATCTCGGCCTGGGAGCTGGAGGACCCCGACGGCCTGCGGGTGAACTTCAACGCCGACGACCTCTACCCGGATGTGCGGGACGGCCTGTCCGCCCTGCGATCCGCCGGATACCGGCTGATCATCGCGGGCAACCAGCCGGTGCAGGCCCGTGACGCGCTCGCCGCCATGGACCTCCCCGTCGAATCCATCCACACCTCCGAGGGCTGGGGCGTCGCCAAGCCCGACCCCGCCTTCTTCGACAAGGTCACCGCCGTCACCGGCTGCCCGCCGGCCGACATCCTCTACGTCGGCGACCGCCTCGATAACGACGTCCTCCCGGCCGGACGCGCCGGTATGCGTACGGCCCTGCTGCGCCGTGGCCCCTGGGGCTACCTCCATGCCGCGCGCCCCGAGGCCGCCCAGGCCGACCTGCTCGTCGACGACCTTCGCGACTTGGCCGCGGCCCTCGCCGACCGCTCCTGACCGTCGGGCCCGCCGGAACGCCAGGCTCCTTCACGCCGGGAAACTGGGAAAACCGGGAAAATGTGGCATCGGGCGTTCCACCGGCCGATGGCGCCGATTCCCGGCGAAGGCGGCGCCCGGCGCGGGCCGTACCCTGCGACGGCGTCGCATCCCACCTGCGGGCATCTCTCGCTACCGACCGTGACCGTGCCGGGGAATCATGGGAGCGGTGGAGAGGACGGCGGGAGGCAAGGAGGCCGACGTGACCTTGGTCGGTCCGGAGGCGGTCAAGATCGTCTGGCGGCTGTACGACAACCCACGTGCCGCCGCACAGGCCAGAAGGCTGGTACGGGACGTCCTGCGCACCCTGCCGCTGCCCGACGCCGTGGTGGACGACGCGGTGCTCATGGTCAGCGAACTGGTGGGCAACGCCGTACTGCACGGATCGCCGCCCTTCGAACTCGACCTGCGCGTGGGTGACGGCGAACTGCACGCCGAGGTCCTGGACGCGGGATCCGGCGGCCCGCGCCCACGCGACGCCGGCTCCGAGGCCGAGCACGGTCGCGGCCTCGGCATCGTCGCGCAACTGTCCGGCGGCCGGTACGGCTGCCGCCCCGCCGCCTACGCCACCGAACGGGACCGGTACGGAAAGGCTGTCTGGTGCGCCATGCGAATCGAGTCCTTCTCCACCGCCGACCCGTCTCCCGCGGTCTCCCGTTAGCGGGCGGTGACCCGGAAACCCCGTGCGCACGACGGCCGCCGTCTGCGAAGGTTGCTCCATGGCTGAGGCGACCACCGTGCGGGACGTGGCAAGCCTGGTCGCCGTGGCGCGGCGAGGCGAGCGGATCAAGTACCTGATGTTCTGGGGCCACCGGCCGCCGCGTTCCGGCGGGCTCGGCCCGGGCTGCCTGTCCCAGTGGTGGCCGTCGGAGTTCACGGTGGACGGCGTACGCTACCGAACCGCCGAGCACTTCATGATGGCCGGCAAGGCGCGCCTGTTCGGCGACGAGGAGATGGAGCGGGCGATCATCGAGGCCGGGCACCCCGAACAGGCCAAGGACCTGGGCCGGCGGGTACGCGGTTTTGACGAGGCGACGTGGAGCGCCGCCCGGTTCGACCTCGTGATCCAGGGCAACCTCGCCAAGTTCGGCCAGGATCCCGGGCTGCGGGACTTCCTGCTCGGCACCCGCGACCGGGTGCTGGTCGAGGCGAGCCCTGTGGACCGCGTCTGGGGCATAGGACTGGCCGCCGACGACGAACGGGCCGAAAACCCCGAGCAGTGGCGGGGTCTCAACCTGCTCGGCTTCGCCCTGATGGAGGTACGGGAGACGCTGCGGCGCGCGAGCCTGGCGTGAACCCTTCGCTCGGCTCGCCGGACCGACCGATCATTCCCGTCGGCGGGGTCGGCGACTCCGGAGCCGAGGCACAGGGCTCGTGACATGCGCAGATGAGAGTCTTCTCATCGTGGTCTCATAATCGTCTCCTTGCGAAGGGCCAAAGTGGGCGGCATGAGACGTCACGGGCCCCTGATCGTGATAGCCGCCGGAGTGGCGCTGGCCGCGTTCATGATGGTCGGTTTGGTGTGGGCGGCCTCCGGCGGCGAGCCGGAACTGGGCGGCCCCATCGTGGTGTCGCCGCCGTCGACCGCCGGATCGGGGAAGACGGCCTCGGCCTCGCCGGAGCCGTCGCCTGTGGAACCGTCCCCCGAGCCGACCATCGAGGAGTCGGCCACCGGAAAACCGACAGCGGGGCCGCGGACGCCCGGGGGCGCGACGCCAGGGGCGTCCGAAACCACCCGCCCGGAGGGCGGCTCGCCGGAGCCCCAACCGTCGGCCACCCCCAAGGCGACCAAATCCCAGGCACAGCCGGTCAAACCGCCGCCGCCCCGGCAGGGCGGCGATGACGACGACGGCGACGACCGGGACGACTGGGACGACGGCGGCGATGATGACACCGGCGACGACGACGGTTAGAACGACGACGGTTAGGACGACGGCGATGACGGCTGATCGGCGACGCACATGCGGGTGAGCGCCCGTGCGCGCATCGTGGGATGGATGCTGCTCGTCGCCGGTCTCGCCCTGTCGGTATCGATCTTCGCCACCTGGACCCTGCTATGGGTGCGGCTGAACGACCGGGTGAACGCCGAGCTGGCCAACGAGGCGGAGAAGCTGCGCAAATACACGGCCGAGGTGCAGTCGCGCGGCGGACGGGAACACGACGACGTGAGCCGCTTCCTCGCCGACTACCTCGCGCTCAACGCGCCCGACCGATGGGAGACGTTCTTCACCATCGTCGACGGCGCGGCCGACAAGATCACCGCGGTCGCGCCGCCGACCCGGCTCGACACCGACGAGGACCTGGTACGGCGGCTGGCGGCCGCGGACCGCCCCAGGACCGACTGGGGCGAGAGCGCCGAGGGGACGGTCAGGTACGCGGTCATCCCGGTAACCGTGGCCGGGGATCCGCGCCGGGGCCACCTGGTGGTGGCGGTCTTCTACGACCGGGAGCGCGAGGAGATCGTGGACGCCATCCGCGCGCTCGCCCTCACCGGCGCGGCGGCGCTCCTGCTGGCCGGAACGGCCGGGTGGCTGGTCGCGGGGCGCGTGCTCGCGCCGGTCCGGCTCGTACGGCAGGCCGCCGAACGCATCAGCGACTCCTCAGACCTCACCCGGCGACTGGACGTCGTCGGCGGCGACGACGTGGCCGCGCTCGCCAAGACGTTCAACCACATGCTCGACCGGCTGGAACGGGCCTTCGCCGTGCAGCGGCACTTCGTCGACGACGCCGGGCACGAGCTGCGCACCCCCATCACCGTGATCCGCGGCCACCTGGAGCTGATGGGGGACGACCCGGACGATCGCGCGCAGACCCTGGCACTCGTCACCGACGAGCTGGACCGGATGAACCGCATCGTCGACGACCTACTGACGCTGGCCAAGTCCGAGCAGCCCGGGTTCCTGTCGATCGAGGAGGTCGAGCTCGCCGACCTGACGGTCAGCGTCGTGGCGAAGGCGCGGGCCCTCGGCACGCGGCGATGGCGGGTCGAGGAGGTGGCGGAGGCGCGTGTGGCGGCCGACCGCCAGCGGCTCACCCAGGCGCTGATGCAACTCGTGGCGAACGCCGTACGCCACACCGGGGAGGACGACGTGATCGCGGTGGGCTCGGCCGTACGAGGGCGGGACGTCGAGCTGTGGGTGAGCGACAGCGGGCCGGGCGTGCGGCCCGCCGACCGGGAGCGCATTTTCGACCGGTTCGTGCGGGGCGGGCCGAGGTCCGGGTCGCAGGAGGGGGCCGGGCTGGGGCTGGCCATCGTCCGGTCGATCGCGCGGGCGCACGGCGGGGACGTGCGGGTGGGGGACGCCGCGACCGGCGGGGCGCGGTTCGTCATCACGATTCCGATGCTGGAGGTTGGGTGAATCGCATTCTCATCGCCGAGGACGAGGCACGGATCGCGTCGTTCGTCGAGAAGGGGTTGCGCGGCAACGGCTTCGTGACGGCCGTCGTCGGGGACGGGATCACGGCCTACGACTACGCCCGCAGCGGCGAGTTCGACCTGATGATCCTCGACATCGGGCTGCCACGCAGCGACGGGTTCACCGTGCTGCGGCGGCTCCGCGAGGCACGGGTGACCATTCCCGTCATCATTCTCACCGCGCGGGACGGCGTCGCCGACACCGTGGCCGGGCTGGAGGGCGGCGCCGACGACTATCTCGCCAAGCCGTTCGCCTTCGAGGAACTGCTCGCCCGGGTACGGCTGCGCATGCGCGGGGCGCACCTCCCCGAGGTGACCGTGCTGCGAGTGGCCGACCTGGCGCTGGATCTGCGCACCCGGCGGGCGTACGTGGGGGACCGGTCGGTCGACCTGTCCACGCGGGAGTTCGCCCTGGCCGAGGTCTTCTGCCGCCACCCCGACCAGGTGCTCACCCGCGAGCAACTGCTCAGCCTCGTCTGGGGCTTCGACTTCGACCCCGGGTCCAACGTGGTGGACGTATACGTCCGCTACCTGCGCCGCAAGATCGGCTCCGAGCGCATCGAAACCGTGCGGGGCGCCGGATACCGCCTGCGCGCCAAGTGAGAGACCTCTCATCTCGGGCTCACGCTCGCCCAACCGTACGCCGAAAACCTGAAGGCATCCGCGCGAAGGACGCGCGACGGCCTCCAGGAGAAGCACATGAGTCTGGCCCTGCGACGAATCCTGCTCACCCTCACGACCACCCTCGGCCTCAGCACCACGATCGCGGTCACCACCGCCCACAGCGCGAACGCCGCCTCCGCCCCCATCGCCACCTACATCACCGCCGATGACGACGACGATGACGATCGGGACGACGACGGGCGTATGCCGCATGGCGGGATCGACACCGGGGCCGGCGGAGCCGCCGGCCAGAGCGATGACGACGACGATGACCGGGACGACGACAGGCGCATGCCGCGCGGTGGCGTGCACACGGGGTCCGGCGGGGCCGCCGGTGGATTGGGCGACGGCGACGACGGCCGTGACGATGACCGCGATGACGACGGCCAGGACGACGACGGCCGGGATGACGGCGGCGACGACGATGGCCGCGACGATGA
This sequence comes from Thermopolyspora sp. NPDC052614, assembly GCF_040678635.1. NCBI lineage: Bacteria > Bacillati > Actinomycetota > Actinomycetes > Streptosporangiales > Streptosporangiaceae > Thermopolyspora > Thermopolyspora sp. NPDC052614. The sequence goes on along the minus strand of NZ_JBFATZ010000003.1, from coordinate 164,094 downwards.
CGGACGTCAGCCGCGTGGCGGCGTGGACACCGGGTCCGGCGGGGCCGCCGACGAATCAGGCGACGACGGCCGGGGCGACGACGGCCGGGGCGACGACGATGGCGGCGTTCCGCGCGGTGGTGTGGACGCCGGGCTGGGCGGAACCGCCGAAAACGGTGACGACGCTAAGTCGGACGGCGGTCTCGCGCCGGCCGCCGCGCTCGGCCTGAGCGGCGCCGCGGCGGCCGCGGTCGCCGGTGGCGGGCTCTGGCTGCGTCGTCGGCTCATGGCGGAAGACTGACATGGCGCCGCGCTTCACACGCCTCAGCGGGCGCGGGGGCCGTACCCTCGCGCTCGCCGCCGCCGCTGTCATGATGGGCGGCTGCGTCGGCGAGGTCGCCGCGTCCACCGGGAACATCCGAACGGGCGCGGAGACATCCGCCGCCGGAGCGTCCACGCGCGCCACCGCCGTAGCCGATGCCGCCAACCCGGTACGGCTTCGCGTCCCCGCCATAGGCGTCTCGGCACGGGTGATCCCGCTGAAGCTGGACCGGAACGGCCGCCTGATCCCGCCGAAGAGCTTCGCACGAGTCGGCTGGAACAAGGCCGGTCCGGAACCCGGCGAACGCGGAACGGCCGTCATCGCCGGACACGTCGACTCCACATCAGGACCGGCGGTCTTCTTCCGCCTCCGAAACCTGCGGAAAGGCGATCGAATCCACGTCGACCGCGCCGACGGCAGCACGGTGTCGTTCACCGTCTACCGCGTGGCCCGCTACCCGAAAAACAAGATCCCGGACAAGGAGGTCTACAAACCGGCGGCAGGAGCACAACTTCGCCTGATCACCTGCGGCGGCGACTTCGACCGCGCACACCGCAGCTACCGAGACAACATCGTGGTCTTCGCCCGCTGACCGTGCGCTGCCTGACCACACGGACCCGCCGGGCACCGCCGCTGTGAGCGCAGGCCGCCACCACGCACCTACGCGGTCGCCACCCGCAACCACAGAGGCGTCCAGCCCCGAGAGAAACCGCCAGAACCCAACTGAGAACGGATACCCGTGCCGCCGAGTCACCATAGACCGGCGGCACGGCCGACAGTTGACGAGCAGCCCCCTCGGCGCGCGAAGGGCCTGCGGGCGACCGCCGAGCGCGGCAGCCGACTCCGACTGGTCACCGCCCCCGACGGCCGGGTGCGTCACAGCAACATCGTTTCGCCGCCGACCCCCGTCACGCACAGAAGCGGTACGGCCTCACCGGTGGTACCCGCGCATCGACGATTCGGCCCGTCGAGTTTTAACCGATCGGCACCTGGTTGACAAGTTCCTCGCCGACCGCAGCACCCTCGCCGCCACATCGAGCCCGACCCCGGTCCAGTCGGGGTGAGTCCGTTGGGCTAGAACCGGTGCCGCAGCCTGGGGCCCGTGACTCATCCTCCCCGTCCGCCGATCTGGGCGGGATCGCCCGGAAGCCAGGTCCAGACCTCAACCGGGGTCTCGGAGACCGTTCCGGTCACACTGAACTCCCCGCCCTGGAGATCAGGCCATTCTCTCCACCGAGGGACGGATCGCAACACGTCGGCCCACGCGCTGATGAGCCGGAACCGATCGGTGTGATCACCGTCCCGCTTGCGGATGTGCCCCTCCAATTCGGCGTCTTCCCAGGCGGGTACGTACCACCAGGCCGCAGGCATGGCGGCCGAATCGGTCGACAGCAGTTCGGTCAGCGCCAGCGCCGTCAGCCGCTGCGAGCGGCGGATTTTCGTCGCGGCCGAATCTGGCTCAGAACCGACGACCGTCCGCCGCTCATCGCTCGTCTGGTCGGGCACGACGGCGAACGGTGCCCACACCTGTGCTTCGACCCCATTGAGCACCGCGTCCACAACCAGTCGCCCGCGAACGCCATCGCGGTAGGGCTCCCACCGCTCGATCGTGTCCAGCCTGGCGGCCCAGTCCCGCACCAGGTTCGCGCGTCGCGTGTCGTCACCCGCGCCACCGATTCGACCGCTCAGCGCGCCGGGCGCAGGGTCGCCGATGGTCCAGGACGCCACTGGCCCGCCGAGGGTCAGCAAGTTGATCAGTGCCGTCGCCGCCCGCGACTGCGCCAGGCGGACCGTTCCAGGCTTTGTTCTCTGCTCATGCGCTGCCGCGGTGACGCGATCAGTCATCATGGATGTGCTCCTTTGAGATAGGGAGTAGGGGCGGTCCCATGTCTTGGCGGGCGAGGGCCGCCCCGCCCTCCTTCCTTCTTGCGGCTTGAACCCGGGGGCTCGTTCAGCTCCTGGGCGTAATCCGTGCTTGCCGACAGTCGCCTCCTGTCGAAATCAAGAAGTGGCCCGGTCTCGGACGGCTTCGGTGTCCCGGTTGAGCCGGTTCAACGCGGCACAAGCGGGGGGAAACCGCTCAGTGCGGTGTGCGCCTACCAGGACACCTCGTACCGAGGCGATAGTCTTGGGACAATCCTTAGAGATGACAAGATGAGCTGTCAAGCATTGTCCCAAGACAATCGCTGGCGGAAGGGGCGTGCGATGGCTGTGCACTCGCGCTACTTGGACATCGCCCATCAAATCCGGGCACGCATTGAGGGCGGCGAGTGGGCGCCGGGATCCAAGCTTCCGCGCTTGGACGACTTTGCCAAGCAGTACGGGGCGAACCGGGACACAATCGGCCGGGCGATCGCAGTTCTGGAGTCTGAGGGGTTTGTCTGGGCGGTGCAGGGACGGGGAATCATCGTCCGCCACGGCCTGATGCGACTGCGCAGACCACGGGGAAACCTGGTGAAGCGGAACCTGGCGACAGGCAGCCCCGGATACTCCTTTCCCTCGGCAACCGGCCAGGAGGTGTGGAAACACCACATCCCTCCCGTCGCAGGCCCCGAACCGCTTACCGACCCTCGAATCGCTAAGTTGCTGGGTGTCCCGGTAGGCAGCGAAGTCATGCGCCGTTTCCGGGTGACCGGCCCGGAATCCGAGCCTCCGTTCCAGATCAACATCTCGTGGATCCACCCCCGGGCCGTAGCCGATGCCCCTGAAGTGGTTTCGCAGGCTCCGGGGCCAGGTGACTGGTTGTATCGAATTGAGAAGGCCGGGCATTGGCCCATCAGTTGGATGGAGATCCATCGGGCACGGATGCCCACGAAACGCGAGGCCGGTCTGCTGGAGATCCCCACCAGCCTGCCGGTACTGGAAATTGTGCGAGTCGGGACATCGGGGCGTGACGGCCAGCCGATCGAGGTGACCGAGTACATCGTGGCCGGCGACAGGGTCGAAACGGTGCATGTGCTCCACCGGGATGAGTCCGCACAAGACCCGTGGCCCGAGGACGTTGAAGGGCCCTCTGACAACTCGACCGGCAGGATTTAGGTGACGCCGTTATGAGTACCCTCGCCATTGACGTCGCTGCCCGAACAGATATCGGGCTGGTACGTAGGCGCAACGAGGATGCCTGCTACGCGGGTCGGCATCTTTTCGCGGTCGCCGACGGACTCGGAGGTCATGTGGCCGGTGACATCGCCAGCGCCACAGTGATCGAGGTCCTGCGATCTTTTGATCGCCCGACCGCCTCAACGGACATCACCTCCGTCCTGGGCCAGGCGGTATACGCTGCCAACGAGGCCTTGCGCCGCAGGATCGAAACCGAGCCCAAGCTGGCCGGCATGGGTACCACGTTGGTGGCGATGCTGTGGTCCGGTTCGGCCGTGGGTCTCGCCAACGTGGGCGACTGCCGTGCCTATCTGGTGCGCGGCAAGACCTCCCCGATGATTCAAATCACGGAGGATCATACCTACGGCAACCTCGTGGCCGACGCCGCCGACGTCCCCAACCTGCCCGGGCGTATCTCCCGGTTCCTTGACGGGAGAGCCGATGGCCGATCCCCCGACCTCACCATCCGGAGTATCCAAGCAGGGGATCGCTTCTTGTTGTGTTCGGATGGCCTGAGCGGTGTTGTTCCACACGAGGCCATCCAAAACGCCCTGATTCAAATCGAAGCGCCAGAAGAAGCCTGTAAGAGCATCGTTGACATGGCCGTCGGCCACGGAGGGCCCGATAACATCACCGTGGTCATCGTCGACGTACGGGAGCATCAGCCGAACTGACGAGGATGATGATTTCCTGAACGACGCAGACGGAGAAGAACGTGGTACGGCAGGCGGCACTGTCGGCACAGGTCACCCACGCCCATGCCGAGTCGGTGGCCGGCGCGATCGCCGTGGCCGTGGCGGCGGCCATGTGGACCACGGCGGCCGGCGGCGGCGTCGACACCACCTGCGCGATCGTCGTCGGCATCGTCGCCGCCTCGCCGACGACCGCCCGCCCGCCTGCGGACTGGGCGCGCGGCTGCGAACCTCTGCCCGTCTGGGCGGGCGCCCCGCCGCTGCACGACGGGGCGGTTGACTCTCACACCGTGTGAGGTCATAGACCGGAGAGGTCATGTTCAGTATTGGAGATTTCGCCCGTCTTGGTCGCGTGTCGGTGCGGATGTTGCGGCACTACGACACGCTTGGCCTGCTTCGGCCCGCCCGAGTTGATCCGTACACCGGCTACAGGTACTACGACGCGGGGCAACTGGCCCGGCTCAACCGGCTGATCGCGCTCAAGAACCTTGGTCTCAGCCTCGAACAGGTGGGGAGGGTGCTTGAGGAGAAGGTCGGCACGGAGGAGTTGTACGGCATGTTGCGGCTGCGGCGCGCGGAGCTGGAGGCCCAGGTTGCCGCCGACATGGCGCGACTGGCCGAGGTGGAGGCGAGACTCCGGATGATTGAGACGGAGGGCGTCATGTCGATCGACGTCGTGGTCAAGAGCGTGCCCGCGGTCCGGCTGGCCGAGGTGAGCGGGCTGGCGGAGAGCTACGAGACCGAGAAGATCAGTCGGGTGATTCAGCCGCTGTACGCGGAACTCACCCGGCGACTCCAGGACGCCGGGCTCTCGTTCACCGGCCCGGCCATCGCCTACTACGAGCAGGTCCCCGAGGGCGTACGCGTTCACGCTGGGGCGCAGGTGAACCTCGAACCCGGCGTCACCTACGACTTCGACGTGGTCGACCTGCCGGCGATCGAGCAGGCCGCCACCACCATTCACCGGGGCAGTATGGACAACGTGGGCGCCACGTACCAGAACCTCGCGAAGTGGATCCAGGAGAACGGGTATCGCGGCACCGAGTCCTCCCGCGAGGTCTATCTCGTCTACGGCGAGGGCGACCCGTCGGGCTGGGTGACCGAGATCCAAGAGGCCGTCACCCGGGACGCGTGACCGGTCACCCGCGCCTCCACAATGAGCCGCCAGAGCACATCCACGTCCCCTGGCCCGAACCGCGCGCCGACAACCTCGCGATGATCATTACATTGCCCGCTTTCGTCGCGGAACTGACCGCCCGCGGTTGAGGACGGGCGGAACCAGGCGGTCCTGGCAGCGCGCTCGGGCCACCGGGCTCGCATGACCGCCTGGCTCCGCCCGGTGCTCACTCACCAGCGGCTGCCAGGCACCGACTCCCTCCGACCGGTGGCTCCCGTCAACGGAGCTGGTCGCGCAGCCGTACGCACTCCCGGACGAATTGGCTGCGACGGCCGCTGCTCGCGAAGGCGGTCACGGCCGGGATCTCGCCGCGGGCCTGCACCCAGGTCGCCACGTCGGCGGCGAATGCCACCGCCTCGGTGTGGGTGGTGTTCGGCCGCTCGCCCTCGCCGGGGAGCAGGACCGGGAGCATGGTGCGCAGAACCTCCCAGACGTGTTCGTGTGCTCCCGCGTGGGCGGCCTCAGTGAGGGAGGCGAGCACCGGACGGATCTTGATCCAGGTCCGGCGGACCAGGAACGCGAGCTGGCGGCCGAGCGCCGCGACGGGCAGGTCGCCTCGGGCGGCCATCCGCAGCAGCAGCGGCACCCCGTCCGTGGGCCGATCGGCGAGGAAATAGGCGAGGATCAGCGCGGTCGCATCCACGACCGGCCCGTCGGCGTCGGCGAGGGCGGCGAGGTACGCCGGATAGACGCCCGGATGATGCCACGTGTAGAGCAGGTGGGGCAGGTAGTTGACGGCGATGACCTCGCGGTGCGACGGCAGGATCGCCGGCCACCAGTACATGACGTATCCGTGGTCGTCCAGGCGGTACGCCGGCGGCTCCCGCAGCAGCTCGTCGATGAGGTCGTGCCCGGTCGGCTCCGCGCGCAGCACCGGCCGCAGCCGGATCTGTTCGCCGTACTCCGGCTCGCGTTCTTCGAAGAGATACTCGGTCGCGCCCTCGATGTACGCCCACTTCACGCCCGTCTCCGGGTCGGCCATGCCGCCGCCGGCCAGCCAGGCGGCGGCCGATGCGGCGGCTCGCGAGCCTATCCGCGAGGCACGCTCGGCGGCTTCGGGATGGGTTCCGCGGGGGAGCCTCAGCAGCGCCTGCTGGAAGTCGGCGGGCAGCGGTTCGACGCCCGCGTTCGCGCACGTCTCCAACCGGTCGACCAGCACATCGGGGTCGAGATGGCCGGTCAGCAGCGTGGGCGTCGCCAGCAGGACGGGCGGCAGCGCGTCCTGTCGCAGCGCCACGTAGATCTCGCAGAGCCGGTGGAGCAGGAACATGTGCGGGGGAGAGACCTGCCGGGGCTGCGGCAACCGGTGTCGCCGCCGGAACTCCACGGCGGGGTCCGGCTCCTGCCGTTCACCGAAAAGCGGCGAGTTACCGCAGTAGGCGATGAAAACGCTGAAGCGTGGCTCGTCGGGGTCGGGCGGCGGCCCGGGCAGTCCGTCCCGCATCGCCGCCACCCGCTCGGCGGACACGCCGATCTCCGCGATCTGCCGGAAGATCTCCTCCCGGACAGGCTCCGGCAGATCGCCGAACGCCCGCGCGGGCTCCTTCTCCGCTTCCTCGCCGTCTCCCGCATCCGTGGAGGCCTGGCCGGGTTCGAGTGTGTCGTCCGGATCTTCGGCGGGCTCGTCGTCGGGTAGGGCCGCGACGTGGACCTGGAAGCTCGATCCCTCCCAGGGGTCCACCGGCTCGGGGTCGGGTACGCCGGGGTCGGTTCCGGGCGAGATGACCTCTTTGGCGAGCGCGGCGATCCAGTAGTGGGTGTCGAGCCAGCGCTCGGAACCGTAAAGGTGGGGATGAGACGTTTCGAAGACCGGAATCAGGCTCTGCCGCAGGGCCGCACGGTCGCGTCCCGCCTGCTCGACGAAGGCGGCCAGCCACTGCTCGGACTGCACCCAGCCGTGCAGGTACCGGTCGTTCATCTGCACCGTGGGCGGGGGAAACGGGCCGGGCGCGGAGCGGGCGGGCAGCGCGGAGGGCACGAACGGCTCCGGCGCGACCTGCGGCGACGCATCGCCGCCGAACACCGCGGCCACCTGCGCGCCGAGCTCCGGGCGTAGCTGGGGGACGGCCTCGGCGATCGGGTCCGCGGCCGGCGCGAAGGCGGCGGCGTGCTTGACCGCGAGCCGTACCGCGTGCTCCTGCACGTCGGCGGAGTCGTGCGCGAACGCCGTGACGAGCGCGGGCACGAGGTCGGCGGCGTGCTCGGGTGAACGCCGCACCCGCTCGTCCAGCAGGCTCAGGCCCGCGCGTACCAGCTTGGCCTCGGCGCGGAAGGTCAGCGCGTCGATCGCCTCCGCCGCGTCGGCGGGGTCGGGGAAGCCGGTACGGCGCACCTGGGCGAGCGCGAGTTCGGCGACCTTGCCGGGGGAGGAGGCCAGCAGCCGCAGATAGTCGCGTGTCCGCTTCGCCGCCTCCTGCGGCGTGGGGTCGATCAGGGTGTGCAACCGTACGAAGAAGCGCAGGTCGGTGGCGTCGCCTCCGCGCAGGAACCGGCGCACGCACCCGTCGAGCACCTCCTCGCGTGACATCCGTCCGTCGGCGATCCATCGCCCGATGAGGGCGAGCCGCCGGGAGGGGGAGGGCGTCAGCCGTTCCTCCCGCAGCGCCCGGCCCGCCCCCTCAGCCTCGAAGATCCGCGGCAGCAGGGCGTCCGCCAGCGGGTCGTCGTTCACCGGGTCGGCGGACAGCCAGGCGACCACGAGGGGGTCATGCTCCGGCGGCTCCGCGCCGGTGGCCCGCAGCATCGCCAGCGCCAAGGGGACGACGCGGTCCTCGGCACGCCGGATCCTGCCGCAGAGCCGTCTCGCCACGTCGGCCTGCCAGTCGGCCGGGCGGGCGGTCAGCACGCGGACCAGTTCGTGCAGATGCCGCCACCACGTCCCCCGTGGATTGAACTCGCGGCGGGTCAGCCAGGCGGCGGCCTGCGCCGGGCCGGAGGTCGTGCCTCCGCCCGCGATCTGCAGCAACTCCGCGTACCTTTCGATCGCGTCGCGCACCGACCAGCGGACATTCGCCCGGACCAGCCAGTCGTCCGCACCTGCGGCGTCGCCGCCCGGCATCTCCTTGCGGGCCTTTTGCGTAGCGGTCTCTCGTATCTCGTTGAGGAGGTCCGGCATCCGCCTGCCCACCTCGGCCCGCTCGTCGTCGCTCAACCCGATCACTCGATCGGCGAGCGCCTCGACGTTGCGCTTGGTGATGAGGTCACGCACCTCCTGCCACGCCTTCACGCCCGCACCTCCGCGACCGCGCCGCCCACCGAGCCGCCCACCGAGCCGTCCGCATTCGCGCCGACACGCATCGCCGGGGTTGCGCCTGACCCGTGGCCCGTCCTGCCGTTGGAGGGCGGGGGTCCCGGATGGCCGTTCACATGGGGGGAAAGGGGGGCGTAGCCGTACGCCCGCATCTCGTGAGTCATGCCGGGGAGAGTAGAGATCATCACCGACAGAATCATCCTTTCCGAACCGGCCGCGAGGGGGCCGACCGCTCAGTTCCGCGGGATCCGCAGGCCCCTTTCCTTGGCCGGTCGTGTCCGCGGTGCTCGGGACCTGCCGTAGACGTCGGATCGTGGCGCAGTCGCCGCCGGTCTACACTCGCGGAATGTCTTTGATGCGAGGAAGGTTGAAGGGCGCATGAAGAAGATTGGGTTCCTGAGCTTCGGGCACTGGTCGGACTCGCCGTACTCGAAGGCACGCAGCGCGTCCGACACCTTGCTGCAGTCGATCGAGCTGGCGGTGGCCGCCGAGGAACTCGGCGCCGACGGCGCCTACTTCCGCGTCCATCACTTCGCCCGTCAGCTCGCCAGCCCGTTCCCGTTGCTCGCGGCCGTTGGCGCGCGGACGAGCCGGATCGAGATCGGCACGGGCGTCATCGACATGCGGTACGAGAACCCGTTCTGCACTTCATGCAATAGGTAGGCTGCCTACTAGTCCGCCGCCCTCCCGCCATCGACAGGCCCCTGACCTGTCAGTTCACTCCGCGCCCACCTGTTGCCGAATGCACCCGCCTTTCCCGATCTTGACTATCAGGCGATTCGGCGATGATTTTCTCTACAGGGTCAAGGGCTCGCTGCGCTCGCCACGGGCGGGGCCGCCGCGCCTCCGCTCCCGGGCCAGGCGGGCTTGCGCGCGGCCCTGGGGGGCCGTGCTCGCCCGCCGCCCGCCGCTCCCAAGCGGCCCCGCCCGCGTATGCGACGAAACTTGAATAGATCATTGGGGCCGAGCCTTCCATCACCTCACCGCCGATCACCACGGGCGCGACGGTTGGACACGCGGCGATCTCAGGGAGAGCCAAGGGGGGCACCGACACGTCAGTCGTCGCCCGCCCTCCCTGCCGGAGAAACTGCAGAGGCGGCAGCTTCTAGATGATTTCCTTCGCCTCATAAATGGGGTGCGCCCCGGCTTCCTGCCCGGAACTCAGCGTATATGGAAAGTACACGTAGGCGTGAGCGCCGTTGTAGAAAACTACATCTATTCCGTACCTGTGCGCTTTCCCCTGGAAGTTCCTCACGCCCTGAATCTCTGAATTTCCGCTGTTGTTGATCCTTGCCGTCAGCCACACCTCGAACTTCTTCACGTTCACACGGTTGTTTTCGACGCCGAACGCGGGCTCTGGGACCAGAGCGAGAGCCTCCCCGCTCTTTATGATCTCCGGATTATCGAGGCTGTCACCCCCGGGCGGCGAGGTGCGTACGACCTGCAAATAAATGCGTGCTCCTGTCAGGAACGACACCTGAAGGCCATTCGGAAGGGAATCGTAGCCAACTTCGCCAAAGGTCATGACATCCTTGATCGCAAGGTTACCGCTACCCGCCAGAAGATCGCGTAGGTAGCGCTCAAAGCGTGCCGCTCGCATCGTTCCCCATCGTGCTCTGATAGACGCCAGGTACCGGGGAGAGTCTAGGTGCTTCCCAGGTGGCAGTGTGCACACTCCGCGGAGACGGGCGATCGGGCATCACACCCGACCGCCCGTTACCTCACCCTAGTCCGGGTTCGCACTCTTGCCCGAGCCGTCGCACGTGCCGGCCGCGCCCGGCGCGCGATGACTCGGCACGGTGTCACCCGCATTGATCTGGATGAACCGAGTGTTGCACTCGGGACATTTACCAGCCATCGAATTCCACTCCTTTCTATTGTCTAGTAGGCGGTCGCGCAGAGAATAGGACAGGATAGCCCGCCCGACAAGTACTTCTCGCCATGAATCCGCAAGTGAATGCAGAGGTCAGAAATATCCGACTTCGTGGCGTGTCAAACTCTATACCTGATGTGTGGGGACCTTTTTATTCTCCGCCTTGCGATTCCCGCATGACACAAGACCCCCGTCCGGACCGCAGGTCGAGGGTCTTGTAATCACTTTGCTCCCATGTCGCCGATCAGATCATCGATCTCCTCTCGCTGGGCATCAGGGATGGAACGGACGCGGTCGGCGGGCCTCCGCCCCACGGCGCTCATATCCCGCCGTGAGTACCTCACCGGCCGCGCCCGCGTCTTGAAAGTGTCCGGCCCCACAACGCCGGGAGTACGGGAGTGTGGGGCGCAATGCAGGGCCGGACACCGGACGCGACGACACGGGAATCCCCGCCAGTTCACCGCACTCTCCTTCCTGTCGGAGGAACCACGCGCCGCCGCGCCCAGCTCTTAGGGAATAGCCCCAAGGCCGATGCCGCCGCTCCAACTTGGCGAGCCAGGCGTCCAGTCAGTCAGCCCGTTCTCACTCCCCGGCAGGGGCGAGCAGATGCCGGAGGATCGGCAAGCAGGGGATCACTTTCCTCCCGTCGCCGCCCAGGGCATCTCCGCCTCCTGCATCGCCGCCCACAGCCTCTCAGGGGTGGGTGCATCGACAACGAGCGCCCGCTCCACCGGCCACGCCGCGAACGCGAAGTACAGACGGCTCCACACCCCGTAGATGATCGACCAGTTCGGCGCGCTGTGGTCCAGATGGGTCGCCCACGCGCGCTCACGCTCATCCCACAAGCGCGGCCGTACCGACTGGTACGGACTTCCGGCGCGGTGCCGCCCTTGACCTGCCACGATCACCGCCTCCAGGCCAGGCGGGCGAGAATCGCCAGCAGCGTGACCGGCCATCCCGCCGACCACATCACCACCGTGACCCCCAGCACCACGCGGCGATCGAACCGGTTCTCGGCCGACACCGCATCCAGCACCGCCGAGAACACACGCGGACGCGTGATCGCGATGGCCGACAGGACCGCCAGCATGCCCAGCGCGCCGCCCACGTACACGCTGGTCCCCGGGTATTCGCCCGCCACGTCGGCCACGGCGACGGCCGCCCGATACAGGAGCCCGGAGGCACCCGGGCCGATGGCTTCGGCGCTCATGCACCGCACCGGCCCCACCTACTTCCCCGCAAGGACGCGACCCGCGCCACACGGCGACGGGGCGGGCGGCAACCCCTCGTCCCGCCACCGCCGGGGCAGGATGGCCCGCTGAATCCGGTGCCAGATGTCCTCGATCTCCTCCGACGAACCGCGCACCACGATCACCGCGTTGCCCTTACCGTCGGTACGCCGGATGCCCCACGCCTCCTGATGGAGGTGCCGCACCAGCTCACGCACGACCCCGCCGGAGCAGAAACCCGCCAGATGCCGCCAACACCCGTCATCGGGCACCGGCTCCCACACGAACGCGCCCAGTGCCGCTCCGGCACCGAGAGGTCTACCATCTGCTGTCATGGGTCGGGAACCTCGCTTCCTGATCCAAGGGACCCGTACGGCGCTGAGATCGCCTGCGGGTCCCGCTTTTTTCCCGGGGTGTTTTCCCGTGATGCCATGATGGGGATAAGCCAAAGAACAGGGAACGCTTTCCTTTGGCCAATGGTCGTCCAATTGTCCAAAAGGCGGGGAGAAAATGCGCAGGCCGTCCAAATCGTCCAAGCCCGTCACTCCTGACGACTTCCCAGCTCACATGACCGGTTCCGCGCTCAGATGGTGGCGGCAGTTCCGAGGCATGACCCTTGAAGCCGCCGCACAGGCCCTACATCGCGATCTATCCCAACTGGCCAGATGGGAGCGCGCCGAACGCCCGATACCCGAAGACGTTATTGGCGAACTTGATCACTTATATGACGCGGGCGGTCGACTTGTGACCCTTCCTGTCGTCCTCAACCAGAATGACCGAATTAGGAGTACCGTGGAGCCGCAAGCAGTCACTCAAGACGAGGACGAAGACATGGAACGCCGAGCACTCATGCAGATGATCGCAACCATGGGAGTCGGAAGCGCCGTAAACCCTGACGTCCTAAATCGTATATTCGCCCAGGCCGATAAAACCCTTGGCCATGCCTTCCCAAGCACCGACGAATGGGAATGGACGGTATACGAGCGATGGCTGGACTGGACTGCCAACCGGCCGGGAGCGGCGATCCCCTCGTTGGCATCCGATCTGCTAAGGGTGACCGGGGCACTCAACCATGCCGAATCCGGCGTAACCCGCAGCGGCCTGACCGGTATCGCCGCCCAACTCGCCGCCCTGATGGGTTGCGATCTCAACGACGTCGGCCAGCGTCAAAGCGCGGAACAGGCGTTCGCCACCGCACGCCGCTTCGCCGATGCCTCCGCAGACCGAGCCCTAGCCGCGTGGGTACGCGGCCTAGAGGCATCCAGCGGCCTGTTCAGCGGACGCCCCCTTCCCATCGTTCGCCGCCTTACCAAGGATGCACTTGAGCTCGCAGGCAACAAGCCATCTCCCGGAGCGGCCACAGCTCAGAGCATGCGCGCGATAGCAAACGCGACCGACGACAACAAGAGGGACGCCCAGGATGCGCTCAAGAAAATGACCGCCATCTGGGAACAGTCCTCCACGCTGAACAGCCCCGTTGGCCCGTCTAACTGGATGGGAGCCAGCAACCGGCTATGGGTAAAGGGCTACGTGCACGCCCTCATAGGAGAGCATGATCACGCGCGAAGGGCGATCGACGAAGCAGAAGTCATCTACGCGCGATCATCACAAAAAGGTGCGGCCGCAAACCTCAAGTTCGTCCGTGCGTTCGCCCTCGTGACGAAGCGGGACACCGAGGGAATCCGCCTCGCCGTCGAAGCGGGCAACGAGATGTCCCTCAGCGCCGTGCGACGGACGATCGGCAGCCAGATCATTGACGCCCTTCCCCCGCAGGAGCAAAAGTCAGAGGCCACACAGGAGTTGCGCTCCCTCATTGCCACCGCAGCCACCGTGCCCCCGCCATCCGTCGTCTGATCGTGTGACGAGGTGCAAGGCGCATCGAGTTGTGGTTCTCGCCGTACCCCGCCCCCGCTGCCCGATGATGCGCGGCACCCGGAACCTGTCAATCCCGGCTCTGCGGGCAGGACAACCAGCGCGCGAGGAAGGTGCCGGGCAATGGAACACGCGAAGCCGGGATTGACAGAACCCGGGCGGCAGTCGCGCCAGGGGCAGCCATCGGGGACGGGGGGAAGTGGCGCAGGAGCCATCCGCGTAACACCCTGCCACTTCCAGGCCCGCCGCATTCGGCGCGACGCCGACCAGGCCCCACCCCGACGAGACGACCGTATCCTCCCTTCTTAGGGATCATGGCTCTCGGTTGTCTGGTCCTTCTCTCGCGCGATCTTGCGGGCGGTGGCGATCCGTTGCCGGGCGATCTGTGCCCACATGTGTTCGCCCTCACGGTGGCCGCTCCCGACGTAGCGCCACGTGCCCAGGGTGACCGTGTCCTGCCCGGGAGGGTCGGGCAGGCCCATGCGTTGCCGCGCTTGCTCGGCCCGATGGTCGGCACGTGCCTGCCGCAGGGTGCCCAGCGTGGTGGAGTAGCGGCGGCTCTTGGTCGAGAAATGCCCCCGGTAGCCCAGCATGTGAGCCCACCGCTGCAGGCCGATCTTGGAATAGTTCGGCGAGCCGTCCAGGGCGAAGCAGGCGTAGATCATTCGCCGGGCATGCTCGGTGACCTTGAGCCGGGCGATCTCCCCGGCGTGCCGGATCGGGTGATCCACCGTGCCGGAGGCTTCGGCCCCCTTGGTGGCGTACTTGGCCACGTAGGAGGCCACACGCTCATCTGAGACCTCTTCCAGACCCGCCGCCACATACAGCGGCTCGATGTCGAGTTGACGGCCCCAAACCAGTTCCAGAGGCGGACCGCCGGGGACCGGGGATCGGACCCGAACCGACACGGTGTCGGCGGCCTGCCGTATGGAATGCTCCAGCAATTCCACCGTGGCCCAGCCCGGGGGGACATCGGCGGGACCTTTCGGGCCGTCCAGGCGGATCACGGCATGGAAGTGGACCAGGCCCCGAGCTTGATATTCGGCGACCTTGGCATAGGAGACGCGCAGCCGCCGGCGAAGCTCCGCGCGGGAGATGCCCAGCGTCCGGGCGAGTACTGCCGGGAGCGCCTGAGTGAAGCGCCGCCACAGCTCACCCGCATGCGCGTTCCACAACACGGCCCCGATGTAGTCGTAGCAGTCCACGCAGAGCGGTTGCCCGATCTGCGGATCATCTTCCGCGTGTCGCTTGCCGCAGCTTTTCGGCCGCCCGTGCCGACACGCGGGGTTGTCGCGCCGAGGCCGACAGGGCATCGCCGTTCCTTCCTTCTCACGACGGGCGTGCACCGCCCCGAAGGACGGCGCGGTGAAGGTGGCGAACACACGTGGATGGGCTGACACGTCCTCGGGAACGCCCTTCCCGCCGCGCAGGCCGGACAGGATCAAGTGATAGGTGTCGTCCCGGTAGGTGGCCGCACACGACGGGCAGACCGACGCGCGCCGGTTGCCGCACGCGGTGAGCAGGTAGCCGGTTGGTTCATCGGCCGTGCGGTAGACGTCAACGATCTCGCCCGTGCCGGTGTCCACGGTCAGGCGTTCCCCGTGGAGCCGGATCGGATGAGCGCAGCCGCCGGTTGCGTAGACCATCTGTTGCCACCGGGCGAAGTCGGGCATGGTCGCGCGCTGGACGGCTGCGATCAGATCCGGAGGAAGGTCGGGATGCCCTGTCATGCGGCATCCCTGCCGTCCTGGTCGGCGGACCGGGCAGCGTGGGGGATATCGGCGAGCTGAGCGCCGAAGATGGCAGCGACATCGCTCCACTTGTCCTTCTGCCATCGAGGGGACTTGGCGGCCTGACGCTTGCCCCACTCCCGAGCAAGCGCCGCGTAGGACGCAGGGTCCGTGATGACTCCTTTCCTCGCAGGGTGCCGCCGTCCCACGGCGGAGGGCAGCCAAGCCGCCCTCACCAGGTACCCGAAGGCGTGCCGGGCGAGCGTCGGTGATGTCTTGGCCTCAGCGAGAGGAATTTGGAGTGTCAGCCTCTTTATGTGCGATGTCTTATATACCGGGTGGGCGTGCCCTGATTCGTGGCCTACCGCTGGGCCGGGTCCCTCCAGCGGAACAGCAATCAGGTTTTCTGTCTGTTTTATGTCCCGGTGGCTATCTCACGCCCGATAAGTCGCGTGCCGGTTTCTCGCTGGCTTCCCTACGGTCGGGGGTCGGTGGCTTCGGTCGGTTCCAGTATGCCCTCTATCCAACGGATAACCCCAGCTCAGAGTTCATTAGTATGCCTGCTCGGCATGGTTTCGCAGCGTCCCACGGTGTCTCACGGTGTCTCGTGGCGTCCCATGGCGTCCCGCCGCATAGAGCTGCGTATGGGCATAAGAAAGGGAGCTGTCACCTTTCGGTAAGGTGGCCAGCTCCCCGTCTTTCCGCCAGACGTCTGGGACGTCTACTCCTCACGCCATATCGGCTCAAGCAGGTCAGGATCAAACCTCTTGCTTCCCCTGACCGCCGGATACACGATCACCGCGTGCAGCGCTCTGCGAATGTAAGTGCGCTTAATCGAGATCGGCAATCCGCCCTCACTCTCGGGCAGGAACCACCGCCGCCGGATCTCGGCGACATCGGTGGACGCCTTGATCTGCTCACGGGCCGCCGCCGCCTCGAACTTAGCCTTCTCTCCGCGAAGCCGGTTGACCTCCCGCTCAAGCCGAGGAGCCAGCGCAAAGAACATGTCGTTGGTCACCTGCTTGCTAATCCACTTTTGTTTCAGCTCCTCAAGCTGTTCCGTCGTCGCATCCAGTTCCGATTGCTTGTCCCACTCGCCCGCGTCGGCCCGTGCGGTGAACTGCGCCTCTTCCAACTTGGCCAGCACCGCCTCAGAGATGAACAGGTCAACCAGGTCCCCGCGTCGATGTACGCCCCCGCAGCCGCCCTCAGACTTGCTCGGACAACCGTACGCGTGATACGTAGCGTCCCTCTGGGGTTTGGCGCGCAAGGCCGTGTTGCAGGGCAAACCGTCATTCGCGCGTCCGCAACGCAAAATGCCGGACAGCAGATACGTCGGGTCCCGATAGTCCTCAGAGTGGGGCCTGTCGATACTCCGCCCGGGGGCATTCCTCTTGCGCCCGTCGTACAGTTCGCGAATCGCGGCCCACTGCGAGGGCTTGATAATCGCTTCCCACTGCCCGACCACCGGCTCACCGTCAGCGCCCCTGATCAACTCGCCGTTGATCTCCCGATAGCCGCAGATGCGCGGAGCGCGCAGCGCCGCCTTCAACGAGTTCACCGTCCAGACGTTGCCGCGCGAGGTTTCGACACCCTTCCGCTGCCACTCCGACACGATCGAGTTCTGGGACCGCCCGCTCAGCAAGTCTTCGGCCGCCTTCCGTAGGAGATCAGCCTCAGCCTTGTTCAAAGTGCCATCGGCGTTCCACCCGAACGGGCGCGGACCACCCCCCGGCTTCCCCCGCAGCGCCCGCGACCGATGCGAGTCCCGCATCCGACGCTGCATCTTGCGTACCTCCATCTTGGAGATCACCGCACCGAACAGGCCCATGCTCTCGACGTCTTCGCTGTATAGATCCTTCTGGCCGGTCTTCTTGTCGGCGTATACCCGTCCATCCCTGTAGGTGATCGCTTCGACGAACCGTTCATAGTCGCCGGGCCGACGTACCAGACGATCATCCGCAGTGACCACCACGCCCTGAACCGGCGTACCATCCGCCAGCCTGCCCGCCCTCAGCACCTTCAGCATGATCTCAAACTCATCCCGTACGACGTCCGCCTTAGCCGCCGACTTGTCGTTGTCGGTGAACTCGTGCACCACGACCCAGTCGTACCTCGCCGCCGTCTGTCGGTTGAACCGGTGCTGATCTTCGACGCTGTGCTCATCCTTCCTCTTGTCCGCCGAGGCACGCGCGTAGGAGACGACGGGGAGCGAACCCGAGGTGAGTGCCGGAACGTTCTGCATTGGAGCCCTCCTGACGAGCCTCATCTTACTTCAAATGCAAAACTAGAACCCGTTCTACATGGTCGAGGACGCCGGCGCGGCCGACCTCATCGCGGGCGGGCGGCTGCAGCTCGGCATCAGCCGCGGATCCCCCGAGCAGGTGATCGACGGCTGGCGCTACTTCGGCTACGCCCCGGCCGAGGGCGAGACCGAGGCGGACATGGCGCGCGGGCACGCCGAGGTCTTCCTCAAGCTGCTGGAGGGCAAGGGATTCGCCCAGCCGAACCCGCGGCCGATGTTCCCCAACCCGCCCGGCCTGCTGCGCCTCGAACCGCACTCGGAAGGGCTGCGGCAGCGGATCTGGTGGGGTTCCAGCTCGAACGCCACCGCGAAGTGGGCCGCCGGGCTGGGCATGCACCTGATGAGCTCCACCCTCAAGGAGGACGAGAGCGGCAAGCCGTTCCACGTGCAGCAGGCCGAGCAGATCGCGGCCTACCGGGAGGCGTGGAAGGAGGCCGGTCACGAGAGCGAGCCGCGGGTGTCGGTGAGTCGCTCGATCATGCCGATCGTCAACGACATGGACCGCGCGTACTTCGGCCGCGACCGCGACAGCTCCGACCAGATCGGCTACATCGACCCGACCACCAGGGCCATCTTCGGGCGCACGTACGCCGCCGAGCCGGACGTGCTGGTCAAGGAGCTGGCCGGCGACGAGGCGATCGCCGCGGCCGACACGCTCCTGCTGACGGTGCCCAGCCAGCTCGGCGTGGACTACAACGCCCACCTGCTCTCGTCGATCCTGACCCACGTCGCCCCGGAGCTCGGCTGGCGCTGACGGGCGGCAGACGGTCCACCGGCGGTTCCGCTCATCGGGGTGGTGGGTCGGTAAAGTGACGGGGTGGCGGATGAGCAGCCGAGTACGCGGGTGGACATCTGGATCTGGGCGGTGCGGCTGACCAAGACCCGGTCGGTCGCCGCCAACGCCTGCCGGGGCGGTCACGTGCGGGTCAACGGCGTACGCGTCAAGCCCGCGCACGCGATCCGCCCCGGCGACGAGGTTCGCCTGCGGCACGAAGGGCGCGAGCGGATCGCCGTCGTCTCCAAGATCATCACCAAGCGGGTGGGTGCCGCCGTGGCCGCCGAGTGCTACATCGACAAGAGCCCTCCGCCGCCGCCCCGCGAGGAGATCGTGCCGGTCGCCGTACGCGCTCGCGGCGCGGGCCGCCCCACCAAGCGCGAGCGCCGCAGCATCGAGAAGCTGCTGGGCCGCCGCGGCCGTCCGGGATGACGCCGCCCCCCGGCACGCCGCCGGTCCGAGGGCGGGCAGGCGTCCGGGGGTGGGCAGACGGACGCGGTCGCCACACGCGTTCGCCGTCAGCCGCACACCATGCGGATCTCCTCAAGTTGGGCGAGTGCCCGAGCGGCTTCTTCACGAAATTCCGCGACACGGGCGAGTTTGATCTCCTCGTAGCCGCGGATCCGCTCCGGCAACTCGGCGATCGCGAGCACCTGCGTGGCCGTGTCGGGGGCGAGATGCGCGAAGGCGTTCGTCATCAGGAGCCGGTACTCCTCGATGAGCTCCCGCTCCACCCGGCGGACCCGCGTGAAGCCGAAGACGTCGAACGGCGTCCCGCGAAGCCTCCTGGCCGCCCGTAGCACTCTGAACAGCGGTCCCGCCGTACGGCGAAGCCTGATCTTGCGCTTCATGCCGAGCGCGCGCAGCACGGGCGGATGCAGCAGCACGGCGACCTTGGCGCCCGGCCCGTGCTCGGCCACCACGCGAGCCCGCTCCGTGGGGTCCAAGTGGAGGCGGGCGACCTCATACTCGTCCTTGTACGCCATGAGCCGGTGCAGGTTCCTGGCGTACGCCGTCACGATCTCCGTGGCGGTCTCCGAGTCGACCTTGCCCTCGACGGCGGCCTCCGCCCGCGAAACCGCCTCGGCGAAGCGGCGGGCGTAGGCCGGGCTCTGGTAGCCGGTCAGGTCGTCGATCCACGCGGCCATGCCCAAGGGCTCCGCGGGCTTGACCTCCTCCGCGGCCGGAGGACTGACGACGCAGGCGCGCCCACTGCGGAACGCGGCGAGGTTCGTCTCCACCGCGGCGCCGTTGAGCCGGATGGCCTCCTCGATCGCGTCCGCGGTCAGCGGCAGGCAGCCGTACTGGAAGGCCGCGCCGACCAGGATCATGTTGGCGGGCATGTGGTCGCCGAACAGTTTCTCGGCCAGCCCGAGCGCGTCCAGGCGGAACGTCTCGGCCACCGACTCGATGCGCTCCAACGCGTCCGCCGGGGAGGCCGGAAGGGGCGCCCGGTGGGTCACCATGCCGAGCGTGGGCACCAGAGCGGTGTTGACCACGGCGACCGTGTGGCCGGGCCGGGCCGTGCTCAGGTTCACCTCGCCGGCGGCCCCGATCAGATCGAAGGCCAGCAGCACGTCGACGCTGCGCTGCGACGCCCTGACCGCCCCCGTGATGGGCTTGGCGGAGATCCGCACATCGCTGATGACCGGCCCGCCCTTCTGGGCCAGACCGGTCTGGTCCACCCCTGCGGCGTGCAGGCCGTCGAGAGCGGCGGCCATCTGGAGGATCTGCGACGCCGTCACCACGCCGGTACCGCCGATGCCGGGCATCCGGATCAGCACGTCGGCGAACCGCCGTACCGGATCGGGGAGATCCGCCGGCACGACCGGGAGCTCCTTCTTCTTCCTGCGTCCCGGCGTCACCAGAAGGAAGGACGGGCAGTCGCCTTTGAGACAGCTCAGGTCGGAGTTGCAGGACGGCTGATGGATGCGGGTCTTGCCGTTCGCGGTGGGATGCACCGACAGGCAGGTCGACTTCTCGGCGCAGTCGCCGCACCCTTCACAGACCCGCTCGTTGATCGCCACCCGCTCCTTCGGCGCGGGCAGCCTGCCCCGTTTGCGCAGGCGCCGCTCCTCCGCCGCGCACCGGTCGTCGTGGATGAGCACGGTGACCCCGCTCAGCGCGGCGAGCTCCCGCTCCGCCTCGGCGAAGTCGTCGCGGTGCCGCACGGTCGCGATCGGATCCAGCCGGACGCCCCGATAGGCGCCGGGCTCCGGGGTGGTGATGACGACCTTGGTGACCCCTTCGAGCGCCAGCCACCTGGTCAGCGCCGGCACGTCCAGGCGGCCCTCCACCCGCTGGCCGCCCGTCATCGCCACCGCGTCGTTGTAGAGCAGCTTGTAGGTCATCGTGACGCCCGCGTCGACCGCCGCCCGGATCGCCAGGGATCCGGAGTGGTGGAAGGTGCCGTCGCCCAGGTTCTGCACGAAGTGGCGGTCGTCGGTGAAGGGCGCGATCCCGAACCACTGCGCGCCCTCGCCGCCCATCTGGGTCAACCCGATCTGGGTGCCCCGGCCCTTGCCGTCCAGGGCGACCATCGAGTGGCAGCCGATGCCCACCCCGACCAGGGTCGTGTCGTCGGTGCGGGTGGAGATGTTGTGCGGGCAACCCGAGCAGAAGAACGGGGCCCTGGCCGCCACCAGGGGCAGCGAACGCCGTACGAGCGGTTGCGAGGCCGGGGCCGGGGCCGCGCGGCCGGTCAGGACGGTCAGCGCCCGGGCCACGTCGTCCGCGCCGAGCGTGCCGCGCGCGGTCAGCAACTCGCGGCCGATCACCTCGGGCGCGCCGGGACGCCGGTAGAGCGCCTCCTTCAGGCGCGCCTCGACGAAGCTCACCTTGTCCTCCACCACCAGCACCCGCGTCAGGTCGGCGGTCAGCTCCACCAGCTCCTCGTCGGACAGCGGGAAGGGCATGGACAGCTTGATCAGCCGGTACGGCTCCGCGTCCAGGCCAAGATCGGCCAGCGCGCGCAGAACCACCGGAAAGGCGCCGCCGGGCGCGACGATCCCCAGCGTGGCGCCCTCCGGATCGGAGACGACGCGGTTCAACCCGGCCGCCCGGCCGTAGGCGAGGGCCAGGCCCAGGCGGCGGGTCCGCATGTCGTACTCGGCCTCCACCGCCGCCGCGCCCGACCCCGGCGACAGCGCCCGATCACGGTCGGGCAGCGGGATCCCCGCACCCAGCCCGGCCAGGTCCACGGTGGCCGAGCCGTCGGCGACATCGGTGAGCATCTTCAGGCCCACCCACAGACCGCTGGCCCGGGACATCGCGACGGCGTGCAGCCCCAGCTCGATGACCTCGCCGACCGTGCCGGGCGCGAGCAGAGGCATCGACAGGCTCTGGCACATCTGCTCGCACGAGCTCGGCACCGTCGACGACTTGCACGCGGGGTCGTCGCCGATCCAGGCCACCGCGCCGCCCAGCGGGTCGGTGCCCGCGAGCATGCCATGCCGTAGGGCGTCCGCCGCCCGGTCCAGGCCCGGGTTCTTGCCGTACCAGAACCCGGTCACCGCCTCGTGGCGTCGCCCCGGCACGCGGGCCAGCAGTTGCGTGCCCGCGACGGCGGTCGCCGCCAGTTCCTCGTTCAGCCCGGCCTTGAACACCACGCCGGCGGGTTCGAGCAGGTGGGCCGCCCGTTCGAACTCCACGTCGACCCCGCCGAGCGGGGATCCCCGGTAGCCGCTGACGAAGACCCGGGTGTCGAGCCCCCGCTCCTCGTCCAGGCGGCGTTGCTCCAGCGTCAGCCGTACCAAAGCCTGGATCCCGGTCATCAGCGCCCGGCCGTCGCTCCGGGTGTACTTGTCAGTGAGCGAGGCCATGGCCCGCCCCTTCCAGCCGTGCGCGGACGAGCTCCTGCGCGACGAAGTAGGGGCTCTCGCCGGCCCGCTCGGCGTTGTCGAGCACCCGTGCCAGGGTGTCGGCGATTCCCGCCACCCGGGCTCTGGCCTGCTCCGGGGTCTCCCCGCGCAGCTCGATGGCGTGGGCGTAGATGGCGCCGCCCGCGCTGACGATGTCGTCGGGCGCCCACAGGACGCCCTTGTCGTGCAGCATCCGGGCGACCGACGGGTCGGCGATCTGGTTGTTGGCGGGTCCGGCGACGGCCGCGCAGCGCAGGCTCGGCACGAGCTCCTCGGTGAGCAGCCCGCCCAGCGCGGCCGGGACGAGGATGTCGAGCTCGGCGGTGACGACCTCGTCCGGGCCGAGCCAGGTGGCGCCGATCTCGTCGGCCAGCCCCCGCTTGGCCGGGTCGATGTCGGCGACCAGGAGCTCGGCCCCCTCGGCGGCCAGCATCCGGGCGAGATGCGCGCCGACGTGGCCGAGCCCCAGCAGGCCCACCCGCCGGCCCTTGAGCCCGCTCTTGCCCAGGTGATCGCAGACCGCGCCCAGCGCGGCCATCACTCCCGCGGCCGTCCCCGGCGAGGAGTCCCCGCTGCCGCCGACCTCGGCGGGGGTGCAGAAGACGTGCGGCGTTCTCTGCTTGATGACCGCCATGTCCTCGGGGCCGGTGCCGACGTCGGGAGCGGTCGCGTAGAGCCCGTTGAGGGAGTGCACCACGTCGGCCACGTCGTACAGCAGGTCGCGGCGGTCGCCCGGGACATGTCCGGGCGGCAGCGCCACCACCGTCTTGCCGCCGCCGTTGTCCAGACCGGCGATCGCGCATTTGTACGTCATGGCCTGGGACAGCCGGAGCGCGTCGGTCAGGCCGTCCCGCCAGTCGGCGTAGTGGTTGACGCGGCAGCCGCCGACGGCCTGGCCCAGCCTGGTGGAGTGCACGGCGACGATCACCGGAAGTCCCGTGCGCAAGCCTGCCCGAATGACGACTTCCTCATGCGAGAACATGTCATTTCCTCACTTGTCTCAATTCGACGATGTCGGCCGGCACCGGCAGCGGAACCGCGGAAAACGCCCGTGTCATCGCGTCGCCACCGAGACGGCGAGCACGTCCACCAGGCGCCGCAACCGGTCGCAGAGCAGCTCGACGTCGCGGTCGGCGGCCTGCACCCGCAGCTCGATCTCGCTTCGGCCGTACGGCGGAGCCGCCCGCAGGCTCACGGCGGTGACCCGTACGCCGCTACGGCGGCGGGCGGCCAAGGTGACCCGGAGCAGGGCGTCGAGAGGACGGACGGCCGACACCGTGATCGCCGATTCGCCGGCCCGCATCACGGCACCTGCCCGGCGATGGTCGCCATGACCGCCTCCCGCTGCTCGAACCCGACGGCGTGCGCCGCGCCGGGCACGAAATGCGGGACGCAGGACGGCAGCGCGGCCGCCATGGCGCGGGCCACCGCGATGGGCACGTTGACGTCCTGGTCCCCATGCCACATGTGCACCGGCCCGGTCACGTCCCCCAGGTCGAATCCCCACGGGCTGGCCAGCAGCCGGAGTTCGTCGGCGGCGGCCCGGGTCCCGGCGCGGAACGCGTCGGGCACGGCGAGGTGACGAATCCGGTAGTCGGGATCGGCCGCGGCCTCCCGATCCGCCGCCGGTCCTCCCCGCGCCATCAGCCCGGCCATCGCGGGCACCCGCAGGGCCCACCGCATCACGGCGAGCGGAACGCGCAACCCGGCGGGCAGGTAGCGCGCCAGGTAGTGAAACATCACGTTCGTCGGGCGCATCCCTTTGCGTACCCAGGGCTCGTGGCCCGGCCCCATCGCGGCGAGCAGAACCGTCAGGGTCACGGCGGCGGGCAGGGCATGGCTCACCGCGAGGGCGTGCGGGCCGCCGCCGGACTCGCCCGCCACCGCGAACCGCTCCAGGCCGAGGTGAGCGGCGAACTCCTCGACGTCGGCCGCCCACCGGGCGAGGGTCCGCCGCGGGCAGGGGTCGGACCGGCCGTAGCCCGGCTTGTCCACGCAGATCCACCGCACGCCGGCCTTCGCCGCCGCGAGGTGATAACAGCCACCGGCGAGCCCGGACTCGGGGGTGCCCGCGATGTAGAGGCAGGGCACCCCATCCGGGTCGCCGAACTCGTACCAGGCGAGCCTGCGACCGTCGGACAGCCGCATCGTCCGCGGGGTCATGCGCGCATCCGGACGCTCAACGGCAGGACGCCGTAGTAGCCGGTCTCGAACGACACCGAGGCCGGGCTCCACAACGAGTAGTCCACGTTCGCGAACGGAACGACGTCGAGGCCCGCGACCAGGGCGGAATCCGCCCTCGCCCACAGGTCGCAGCCCGCGGTGCCGGCGAGCGCGGCGGCCTTGGCCGCGGCGCCGTCGTAGGCGCCGTTCTGGATGTGCGCGAAGTTGCTGCCGCCCTCCGCCGGTGGCGGCCCGGAGAAATAGGCCCGCGTCTGGGCCGGGTTCTGCCCGTCGATCGGCACCCAGGCGATGTCGAAGTTCCCGGACTGGAACACGGAGGTGAGCAGCTGGGCGTCGGTCTCACCGTGTGCCTTCACCGTCACGCCCGCGGCCGCCCACTGCTTGATGGCGAGTTGCACCGCCGCGGCGGCGGCCGGACCCAGCTTCGACATGTAGCGCAAGGTGAGTTCCCTGCCGCTCAGCGGCGCCAGCGCCGCCTTCGCCGCCGCGACGTCCTGGGCCGGGAGGTTGCCCGGCACGGTCGACTGCTTGCACGGGCTGGATCCGGTCAGCCGCTCCGGCGCGGAGCCCAGCCCGGAGGTGGAGACCGTCCGGAGCTCGGTCAGGTTCAGCGCCTGGACCAGGCCGCGGCGGATGGCCTGCGGGCGGACCGGCGAGTCGGCCGACTGGTTGAAGAACAGCTCGCCGTACACCGATTGCGTGCTGTGGCGGGTGAGCTTGGCCGCCTGCAGGCGGCGCACGTCGGGCCCGGCGACGACGCCCGCCTGAAGACCGCCGTTCAGCAGCAGGTTCGCCGTGGTGGTCTCGTTGGTGACGACGTTGACGGTCACCTTGGCGGGCAGCCCCGCCGTGGCCGTGGTCGCCCCGCCGGGCCCCCAGCCGTAGCCGGAGCGCAGGGACAGGGTGTAAGTGGAGCCGGACACGCTGGAGTCGAGCACGTACGGCCCGGTGCCGTCGGCCCCCTGGGTCAGCAGCTTGCGGTCGGCGAGCCCGCGGTCGCAGACGATCGGCAGGTTGGCGACGCCGTGCAGGACGAAGGCGGCGGGCTCCGGGGTGATCAGTTCCACCTCGGAGGCGGCGGCGTCGGCGGTCGCCTTCGAACCGGCCGGGATGGTGAGGTCGGCGAGCGGCGAGCCGTTCTTGGGATCCGCCACGTAGTTGAGATTCGCCGCCACGGTCTCGGCGGTGAGCGGCTTGCCGTCGGAGCAGGTCACGCCCGGACGGATGTGGAACCGGACCACCGTGCCGTCCTGGCTCCACTTGTCGGCCAGGCCCGACGAGAACGCCTCGCCGTCCTGATGGATCAGCGGGTCGTAGAGGAACAGGGCGAGCTGCTGGACCACGCCCAGCGGGCTGGCGTGCGGGTCGAGGCCGCCGGGGTCGGCGTTGAGAGCGAGGGTGAAGACCTGTGCGGCGTCGCCGGTCCGGCTCGGGGCGGCCGGTGACTGGGCCGAGCAGCCGGTGGCCGCGGTGGTCACGGCCACCAGCGCCAGGGCGGCCGCCGTTCGACGGGGGGATGACATCAGGTGCGCTCCAGAGGTGGGGGGAAATGACACGCCGCGTGATGCGGGAGGCCACGGGTGATCGGCGTCGGCTCGTCGGTGACGCAGCGGGCGCCCGCCGGCTCGGCGCGCGGCCTCAGCGGGCAGCGCGTGTGGAAGGGGCAGCCGGTGGGCGGGTGCCGGGGATCGGGGGGATCGACATCGTCCGGCGGGCCCGCCGGTGCCTCGCCCAGCACCGGGATCGCCTCGATGAGGGTCCGCGTGTACGGGTGCCGCGGCGCGGCGACGACGGCCTCACCGGGGCCCAGTTCGAGCGTCCGGCCCAGGTACATGACGGCGATGTCGTCGCTCACCTGCCGTACGGCCGCGATGTCGTGTGAGATGAAGATCAGGCCCCAGCCGTACTGGCGTCGCAGCCGGATCAGCAGGTTGAGCATCGCGCCGCGCGCCGAGACGTCCAGCGCCGACGTGACCTCGTCACAGATCAGGAACTCCGGCTCGCTCGCCAGCGCGCGGGCCAGGGCGACCCGCTGCCGCTGGCCGCCGGAGAGCCGCCCGGGGAGGGCGTCGCGGAGCGTCGTCGGAAGCTGGACCGCCTCCAGGAGCTCGTCGACGCGGTCGCGGCGCCGCTCCCGGGGGACGCCCGCAGCCGCGACCGCGTCGCCGAGGATCCGCGCGACCGGCATCCGCGGACTCAGCGAGCCGCCCGCGTTCTGGAACGCGAGCTGGATCCGGCGCAGGTCCGAGCGCGAGCGGCGGGGCGGCAGGAGGCGGCCGTCGAGCCGGATCTCACCGCCGGCGGGGGCGACCAGACCGGCGATGGCCCGGCCGAGCGTCGATTTCCCCGACCCGGACTCGCCCACCACGCCGAGCGCCGCGCCGTGCGGGACGCCGAGGCTCACCCGGTCCACCGCCACCAGGCGGTTCCTGCCGTGCCCGAAGGCGACCGTGAGGTCGTCGACCGTCAAGCCGTTCATCATGCGACGCCTTCCAGGGGATGCCAGCAGGCGGCCCGATGCCCCGGCGACAGGTCCGCCAAGGGGGGCCGCTCGCTCAGGCAGCGGTCCGTGGCTCGGGGGCAGCGCGGCGCGAAGGCGCAGCCCGGTCCGGCGGACCCGGCCGCGGGCAGCGAGCCGGGAATCACCGGGAGGGGCGCCGCGCGATCGGCGTCGAGGCTCGGCAGCGTCGCCAGCAGCGCCGCGGTGTAGGGGTGGGCCGCGCCGCCGGGCAGCAGCCGGACCGGCAGGTCCTCGACGACGCCTCCCGCGTACATGACGATCAGGCGCTCGCACATGCCCGAGACGACGGCGATGTCGTGCGAGATGAACAGCAGCGCGGAACCCGACGCGGTGACCGCCTCCCGCAGGACCCGCAGCGTGGCCCGTTGCACGGTCATGTCCAGCGCGGTCGTCGGCTCGTCCGCGATGAGCAGGTCCGGCTCCGCCGCCAGCGCCATCGCGATCATGGCCCGCTGGAGGGTCCCGCCGGACAACTGGTGCGGATACTGCCGGGCCCGCAGCGCGGGACTGGCGACCTTCAGCGCGCGCAGCGCTTCGACGACGTCGCGCCCGGCCGACGCCTCCGCGATCTGTGTGCCGACCCGCAGCACCGGGTTCATCGCGCGGGTGGGGTCCTGGAAGACCATGGCCACGCGGCCTTTCAGGTCCCGGTCGCTTCGCCGTACGTCCAGGACGTCGACCTTCGCGACCGAGAGGCTGTCCGCCGTCACCACGCCGGGATGGGGGACGAGCCCGGCCAGGGCGAGTGCGGTGACGCTCTTTCCGGAACCGGACTCGCCGACCAGCCCGACGCGTTCGCCCTTGCCGATGGACAAATCGACGCCGTCGACGACGGTGACCGGGCGGCCGGCGGCATCCGGGAAGGCGACCCTCAGCCCGCGCGCCTCGGCCACGGTCGTCTCTTCCGGTACGGCGGGCACGGGGCGGCGGTCGCCTCGGGCGGTGGCCCGCAGGGCACGCCGGACGCCGGACGACGCCTCCGCGCCGTGTTCGCCCACCATGCTGAACGTCATGCCGGCCAGCATGATCGCGAGGGCCGGCCCGAGCGCGGCGGCCGGCGCGGTGTAAATCTGGCTGAGGCCGGACTGCAGCAGTTGACCCCAGTCGTACTCGGGCGGCTGCACGCCGAGGCCGAGGAAGGACAGACCGGACATCACCACCAGCGCGTTGCCCGCCGCGAAGGCGAGGCCGAGCAGCAGCGGCCCGGCCACGTTCGGCAGCACGTACCCGATCAGCACCCGGCTGTGCCGCAACCCGAGAAGCCGGGCCGCGCTCACGTAGTCACTGGCCATCACCGAGGCGCCGAGCGTCTGGGTGAGGCGGCCGAAGGACGGCGCCATGGCCAGGCCGACCGCCAGCACCGCGCCGCGGGTTCCGACGCCGAAGATGACCGCGAAGAAGATCGCGAGCAGCAGGGAGGGGAAGGCGACCAGAACGTTGAGCATGGCGGTGAACAGCGGGCCGACCCGCCGGGCGAGTGACGCGCCGCCGAGCGCGATCCCGGCGACGGCGGCGATGGCGGTCGCGGCGACCGCCGAACCGAGCGACAGGCGCGAGGCGACGATGATCTGCGCCAGGATGTCGCGGCCCAGATGGTCCGTGCCCAACCAATGCTGGGAGGAGGGACCCTGCAGGAGTCCCGCGACGTCGGTCCGGTCGGCGGCGGGCCCGGCCGGCACCGGCCCGACCACGGCGAGGACGAGGAAGAGCGGGATGAGGACGAGCAGCGCCCTTCTCATCGGCCCCATCAGCGCTCCAGGATGCTTGATCGCGGGTCGATGGCGGCGATCGCGAGATCGACGAGCAGGTTCACGGTCAGGATCGCGGCCCCGTAGACGAGCACGAACCCCTGCACCAGCGCGTAGTCCTTGCCGGTGATCGCGGTGACGATGGCCCCGCCGACGCCGGGCCAGGCGAAGACGTTCTCCACCACCACGGTGCCCGCGATCAGCCCGCCCAGCAGCAGCCCGCTGACCGTCAGCGTGGCGGTGAGCACGTTGGGCAACACGTGTCTCAGGTAGATCACCCGGCGTCGGAGCCGTTTGCTCCGCGCCGTACGGACATAGTCCTCGCGCAGGGCCCGCCGGGTCTCGACCCGCATCAGCCGTGCGATCACGGCGGCGGGCCCGACGGCCAGCGAGAGCACCGGCAGCACGTACGCGCCGGGCCCCGTGCCCCCGGCCACCGGGAACCACCCCAGCGACACGGCCAGGGCGTACACGAGACCGACGGCCAGCAGGAACTCGGGAAGCGCGCTGAACAGGCCGGTGACCACGGTGAACGCGAAATCCGATCCCGGTCGCCGGCCGTCGCGGCCCAGCACCCCGGCCGCCATCCCCAGCGGTATCCCGACCGCCAGGGTCAGCGCGAGAGCCGCCCCCGCAAGGCCGGCCGTCGCCGGAAGCCGCTGCTCCAGCACGACGCCGACCGGCTCCCGCGACATGATCGAGGTGCCGAGGTCTCCCGAGAACACGCCCCGCAGGTAGGAGAGGTACTGGTCGGCCAGCGGCCGGTCCAGCCCCAGCGTCGCACGGGTCCGCTCCACCAGATCCTGCGGCGCACTCGGGCCGAGCGCGGCCCGCACCGGATCGCCCGGCACCAGGTGGATCATCGCGAACGACGCGGTGACCAGAGCCAGCAGCGACAGGACGAACCGGCGCAGACGCCTGGCGGCGAACGCCATGCGTGGATGCGCGGTGAACCGGCCCACGCCCGCGTGTGTTGCTGTGCTCACGGCAGTTCCCGTAACTTCATTATCGTAATAATCCGGTTACGGTAATCTGGTTATGGGAAACTGTCAATGAACAGAAGGAGGACCGTGCGACTCACCCGGACCGAAGCGCGAGAAGCCAACCGGCGAGCCCTGCTCGACGCGGCTCGCACGCTGCTGGCCCGTGACGGTGCGGACGTCTCAGTCGAGGCCATCGCCGCGGCGGCCGACCTCACGACGGGGGCGATCTACTCGATCTTCGGCAGCAAGAGCGACCTGCTCGTCTCCCTCCTCGCGGACGACATCTCCCGCGTCGACGTCCTGCTGGAGCCCCTGCACGACCCCGAGCCATCCCTGGCCGAGGTCATCGACCGCTACGTCGCCGCCTGGTTCGCCACGTACGGAGACGACTCCAAGGCCCAGACCGCCTTCGAACTCCGCGTCATCCTGGCCGCCATCGAAGACGACCGGCTGCTGAAGAAACTCACCAAGACCCTCGACGACGAGATCGAGCGGCTGGCCGCGGTCCTGGTGAACCGGGTCATCGACCCCGCCCGGCCCTCCGAGCGGACCACGGCCGAGCAGAGCCTGGCGATCGCCAAAGCGCTCAAGTCCTTCCTCACCGGCTTCGGGCTGCGCCAGGTGGCGATGCCCGAGGCCTTCGAACTCGCCCGCCGGTCCTGCCTGGCGCTGACCTCACTCGCCTCGGACCAGGGATCCACGGCACGACCGCCAGACCGGACGAGTCACTGAGGCGTCATACGAACAAACCCCTGCTCGGCACCACCGAGCCGGGGTCTCTTCACGGACGGTGCGGCCCGCACGAGGCTCGCCGCGCTGCGGTCGCCGCCCATGGGCGATCGGGACACGCGGGAGAGCGGCCTCGACCCGCCGCCGGGCTCGCGGCGGAACGGGCGCCATCCCCACGCCCGGCCGAGGGGATGGCGCCCGGTGCCGTGCCAGGGGTCAGGGCCTCCAGTCGCTGATCATCTCGACATAGTTCTTCCCGCTGACCTTGGTGTTCTTGTAGGTGCCGGTGAAGGCGGCGGTGGCTTCAAGGCGACCGTTCTCGCCCTGGGCGAATTCCTGGTCGACGGTGCCGGTGATGGTGACGGTGAGGCGGGTCGAGAGCGCGGGGATGTTGATCCGCCAACGGGTCGGGTACTTCTGCCCGCTCACGGGGCTCGTCCAGAACTTGTCCGCATGCTTCTCAACCGGCTCAACCGCCACCACTTCGTGAGAGCCGTCGCGACGCATGACCGTGGCGAAGCTGTTCTCGCCCTTGTCGCTGCGAGCGTCCCAGATGGCCACGGCGTCGCCGTTGGGCAGGTTGAGATTCATCCATGTCCAGCGCAGGCTCGGGTCGTCCGGGGTCGGTCCCCATTGGCGATCCAGCCAGGACCGGCCGGTCACTCGCTGGGTCTTGCCGTCGATGGTCAGGGTGCCGGTCGTCCGCATGTCCGGGAAGGCGTACTCGTAGTTGGTGTCGCCGAGGATGGGGAACACTCCGGTGCCGCCGTAGTTCAGGACCGGTCCCCGTGAGGTGAGCGTGACGTCGAGGGAGCCCCACGGCACGTCGAGCGACACCGACATCTTCTCCGCGTTGCCGGTCCACCTCAGGCCGGGCGCCGAGATGTCAAGGCCGGTGGTGCTCCATTTGTAGTCCTCCGGATCGACGGCAAGCATGTAGTTCTTGTACCAGCCGGCGGTCACGTCGGTGACGGCGAACGACACCAGCCGTCCGAACCCCTTGGGGACGTTGATGGTGTGCACCAGCAACCCCATGTCGTGCCCGCCGGCCTTCACCTGACTGGTGAAGTAGATGGAGTCGGCCCAGCGGGTCTCCGGCCCCGGGGTTTTGGCTGCCAGATCCGCGTTCGGGTCAACCATTGCCGGAATCCCGTTACCCGCCGTGGTGACCGGCCTGTCACGGTTCGTGTCGCCGGCCGCTTGGGCGCCGGTCGGCACGAAGGTCGAGGCGAGCAGCGCCGTCAGGGCGACGGTCAGTTTGATACCGGTTGCTCTCCGCAACGGAACCTCCACATGTGATGGGATGTCGCGACTATTTGTCGGAAAAACTGCGTGGAATACGCGTCAGACAGGTATGCGGGATGGTCCGGCGGCAGGCGGAAGACCGGGCGCGCCTGGACCATGCCCCCGCAGGAGTGGCCGATTTTCACGCAGGAGTCGGCTGAACGTGAGCCGTCGGATGCTGCGTGCCGGCCCGACGGCAAGCAGCATGTCGTGGTTGTCGTGTCCGGTCCGGTTCGCCGCCGGAGCCGCGATCAACTCCCGAAGACGTAGCGCGGCGAGCTCGATCTTCCGCGCGGCGATGCGGCCTGAGTGATCCGGTGCCGCCACCGGCGAATCCTTGTCGCGGACGTGGTCGTACAGGATGTCGCACAAGGTCCGGCCGGTCTCGCCACGACTCCGGACACCTGCTGAGACTCAGGGGTGCTCAGCCGTACCTGCCCGGGGCATTGCAGCCACGATGCCTCATGTCAGTCCGGGACCACTACGCCTCGGGTACGGGGTCGACGAGATGAAGCCCCGTCGCCGGCGCGAAACCGTGCGCGCTACGAGCGCCGGACGTGGCGAGACGCTGGTGGGCCCAACGGGATGTTCGCCCTCGGTGGGCCGGGTCGGTGTTCGACACGGAAGCTCCTTATCTAAGTTAAGTTGACTTTGACCAGCGTGCCTTAACTTTGATAAGTTGTCAACATGTCGAAGGGGATAACGCGCGAGAAGGTCGTGGCCGCCGCATTCGAGCTGCTCGACGAGCAGGGCATCGAGAGCGTCACCGTCCGCGCGCTCGCGGAGCGCCTCAACGTCCGCGCGCCTGCCCTGTACTGGCATCTGCGTAACAAGCAGGAACTGCTCGACGAGATGAGCACCACGGTCCTGCGCCGGATCATGGATGTGCTGCCGACTCCCAGTTCGGGCTGGCGCGAAGATCTGGCCACGTACGCTCGCGCGCTCCGCGCCGAGTACCTGCGCCACCGCGACGGTGCCCGCATCTTCAGCGGCGCGCGGCTGACCGATCCCGAAGGGCTGATGCGCGTAAAGGAGTCCTGGTACCGGCACTGGACGGACGAGGGGCTCACCCTCCAGGAGGCGGACGACGCGATAGACCTGGTTGTCGCGTTCGTCGTCGGCTTCGTCATCGAGGAACAGGAACGGCTCCAGTCAGCCGACGCCGATCCCACGCGGTACTCGCTCGCCGAACGCGACGCCCGGCTGGGCGAGCACGCACCGCTGGTCAAGGCCGCCGGGCACCTTCGCGATGACGGTGATCAGAGGTTCGAACGCCACCTCGGCATCGTTCTCGACGGCCTCGCCGCCCGGCACGTTTCCCACAACCCGTCTTGACGGACGCGGCGCACCCGGTGAAATCCCGGCCCTCGGCCGAGTGGCACGGGGCGTAGCGGCGGCGGCAGGCTGAGGCCTCACGGCGCAACAACCCTGCAGAGGAGATCGAGCACGTGCCAGAGGAAGCCACTAAACCCGAACGGCCACCCGTCATCGCTGCGATCGTCACATGCGAGCGCGGCGTGCTGGTGGGGCGACGCCACGACGGAAAACCGCCCTGGACTTTCATTGCGGGCGAGGTCGAGCCCGGCGAGTCCATCGCCCGCCTTGACGTACCGGCCTCGCTGAACCCGCATCGTCGTCGACGCGAGGAGTCGCAGAAGTAGCCGCTTACGGGCGCGGCGGCGACCAAGTTTTCGCCGCCGGTGGAGCCTTCGGCAACAGCGGAAGGGTGCGCCTGCTCAGGCGCGCCCTTGGCGATGTGGAGAAGGTTCTCACTCCGGTGTGTCTGCGTGGGGCGCAGGTACCTGCGCCCCACGCAGAGTCAGATCATCCGGCCTGGGACGGCAGAGCCCTGATCGCCGGCCTCTGATCGCGCGCGGTGATGGTCCCGGCACGGTTTAAAAGCCTCCAGGCGGTGATCCACCGCGCCTGCTCTTCGGCGTCGCCGCCGCATCCCCTGATCAGCCCAAGCAGGTAGTGCATCTTGAGCGCCGGTTTATCCGCCCTGTCATAGATGATCTTTGAGATGGTGGCGTGTGAGAACGCGCCCCGGGAATAATCAGCGATTCGTCGGGAGGAGGGTGCACCGGCCCACCGCCAAAACTCCCGAGCCAGGTCTTCCAACTCGGAGATGGTCTGGGCGGTGAACGGATCCGGCTTGAGATCGTATCCGGACGCGTCCTCGATCACGGGCTCAGGGACTCGTTCCGACCGCCGCGGGAGGCGGCGTTCGGGCTGGATATTGATCGTGCCACCGGTGTTGTTGATGACGAGGGTGCCCGCCTGGTCGGCGTCACTCACGTTGACGCGGACGGTCTCTGACCACGGGCGGTAGAGCTTGGCCCGTTCGTATGCGGCGTGAAAGGCGATGAGGCTCGACTCGGGCGCGCCGAGCTGATTCAGGAGGGTGTGTACCGCACGCCATGAGGGGAGTTGACGGGTGGCGTCAAGCGCTTGCCGTAGAACGGTCCTACTGGTTCCAGGGGGCCAGAGGTAGCTCTGCCAGTCACGGCCCCTGGTCTGAAGATCGATGAGGGCCTTCAGAGCGGCCTCGAATGTGGGGACGTTGTCGGCTCCGCCACCGTCGCCCGGTCCAGGCAAGGCAGCACCGCCGCCGATGCCGTTCATGACCGTTTCCGGGTCGCGGAGGGCGAACGGCCACGCCAGGCGTTCAACAGGCGGCCATAAGACACACCGATGGCGAACACGATCGCGGTCGTGACGGCCGTCGACTGGTGAGCGATTTGCAAGTAGGCCAAACCGCCGCCGGTCGCGACGGTATGGGCCACAGGAAACAGCCACGGCGGCGGGCTGATTTCCGCCTTGAAGGCGAGCTTCATCAGGCATCCCTTGGCGTAAGGCACAAGGGAGCGGCCCGTCGGCCCCTCCCTTGTGCGACTGGAACACGTCCGGGGCAGACAGGTCCGCGTATGACGACGGGCCGACCTGCCACAGCCGACCCGTCACGGAAGCCTCACCCCGCTATACCAATAGTGGCCTGCCTAGCCTCCGGATGCAAAGCCGTAACGAATCATTTCCAGATCTGGGCAAACCGTAAGCGATTTACACCAGGCATTCGCAAAGTCGGGTCATGGTCTTTCCAGTGCAACCCTGTAAACGGATCAACTGAATGTGTTCATGGTCGTCAATTGCTGTCTCATCCTGTAAAAGCTACTCGCTAGTACACATCAAGTGCCTGCATACTCTTAGACATCGCCTTCACGGAGCTTTAGATCATCGTGAGGCGGAGTGCGTACCGGCATCCCTTGCTCGACTGGAACACGACAAGAACATCGGGACGCGCCCCAAGAGGTGCCCGCCTGCCACCGGGCCCCTCTGGACGTGAGCGGAGGCATCGCCCTCCGCTCATTGTCATTTCCGGCGGAGCCCCAGGGAGAGGCTGGTCCCTGCAGTTGGCGACTCGAGCAGGTGGCCAACGACTTACGACCCCCGCAGTGAGCCGTCGACGTCGCTGGTCTTGTCGAACTAGGGCGCAACGGCACCACGGTCTTCACCGAAGTTGCACGGTGTACCGCGATAACGATCAGATGCAGCCCCGCCGGATCCGGGCTGCGGGCCGCTGGAATGTAGTCGTGCCGTTGCTTCCCCGCCGCCGCCCCGCCCGTCCTCGGGCCGCTTCGGTCTTCGTTCCGCCGCCCTTGCCCACCCCGCGGGCCGCAGCCTGGTGGATTCTGCTGGCCGTGCTCCTGGTCGGCGCCGCCGTGGGCGGCACCCTGTGGTGGCTACTGACCGACCTGGCCGGTCAGGCCACCGGACCGGCCGGACAGCCCAGCCCCGGGGCGGGCAGCGCGCGGGGGGAGGTCCTGCGCACCGCGCTGGCCGCCGGCGCCGGCGTAGGCGCCGCCATCACACTGGGCCTGGCCTTCCGCCGCCAGCGCCACCAGGAGATCACCGCCGCGCACACCACCCACGACGCCACCGAACGCCGGGACCGCCCTGTACACTAAGGCCGCCAAACAGCTCGGCCACGACAAGGCCGCCGTACGTCTGGCCAGCCTGTACGCCCTGGAACGCCTGGCCCAAAACAACCCCGGCCACCGGCAGACGATCGTCAAAGTGATCTGCGCCTACCTGCGCATGCCCTACACCCCTCCCGCGACGCCGGATCCAGACCAGCAACGCAAAGCCGCCCTGCTGGCGGCCCGGCGCCGCTACCGGGCCGCTCACGCGGCCGCGGCTCCATAGCCAGCACCGTCACCCGACCTCGGCGATCAGGAGGGCGAACGGCAGGTCCGCGGAGTATAGACAGCGTCGGGCGTACGGTCGTGGGAGTCTGCAGAGGCTGGAACGCATGGTGGGGCCATCAGCCACCATCCCGGTCGGCATTCTGATCGTCTGAGGTTGTGGGGCGGCAGTTCGGGTCGCGATGGTTCAGCATCGCGCGGGCCGAGTTGTAGTCGCGCGTCGGATCGCCTCCAGCCATGCCTGAGACGGCGGCTTTCCGGGGGAAGCTGTCCGGACGTGAGGAAGTCGCACATGCGAGTGCCCCGTAGAGGGAATCTCCGGTGGCGCACTGGGGTGCGCACCTCCAGTTCGGTGGCGATCGCCGCGAGTACCCGTCCCGCCCGTGCTCGGGGATGCCCACCGTCAGCGCCTGGGGGATGGCCCGCTTATAGACCGCAGTGGCGGCCCGGCTCACCGCCTGCGGGGTGCGCGGCCGCGCCCGCCATGCACAAGATCCAAAGTCCAGTTGGGCACCCTGGCGTACGGCTCACCGGTCCTGCCGGGCAACCGGAGCACCGAATGCAGCACCGAGCGCTGGAATCCCCGAGGGCGCGACCGCGACAGCCACGCACCGCCTGGTACGTCTTGATGGAACAGTTCGCGACGGGCCCGGTCCAGCGCCTTGTCGCTGACGCCCAGCGCGTCGGCGACCACGCCACGCCGGATTTGGGCCACCCGTCGCGGACCGCGCACACCCCCCTCTATCCGGGGCACGGTTAGCGTCTCGTAGTACGCCCACACGACCACCGCGAGCGCACTGTGATCGGGAGAGCGGAGCAGGCTCTTGGGCATCTGGATGTGCCCGCGCGCGTAGGGCCGGTGAGAGGGCTCGAGGATGCCCCCCGATTCGGGCACCGTGCCATCGGTGGGCTCGGCCACCACCGCGGCGCTCATCGGGCGTCCGCACGCGAGGCGTCGGTCGGCCTCACCGCAGGGGCCGCCGCGGCCATTCCGCGTATATTCCGCCGCTGCTGGCGCTCGCGTGCCGTCAGTGGCAACCCCTGGCACACGTGCGATGCGGAGAATTTGGCGTTGTCCCAGGTCAGCCGCATGATCGGCCTGGTCGTGAAAGCGCGCCCTGCAGGATTCGAACCTGCGACCGTCGGATTAGAAGTCAGAGATTTGCGGCTTCCGTTTGCGCAGGTGAAAGGGTAAGAGCTCATCCAAGCAACATGAAGTTGCGCACGCATTTAGCACAGGCGGTGTCTGGTCTCTCCTCGATGGCTGGGTGTAGGCCGAGCCTGGCACGTGCTCCCGAGCCGTGCCAGGCTCTACGTCCACTCAATCAGGGATCTTGAACGTATAGGACCAGGCGAACCGGGACGCAGCATGCACGCCCCTGGCATATTCAATCGCCCGGCCCTCCGCCGTCCGCGTGACACGGTGCAGCTCCACCACCGGCTCACCGGGCGGGAGCTCCAAGAGATCCGCCTCATCGGCCGTCGGCATCCGCGCGAACAGATCCTCCGTAATCTCGTCTGGCACCAAACCGCGGTCGGTCAGGATCGCGAACCCGCCCGCCTGCCCGGCAATGCCCGGTCGGGGGTCGACGATCGGTGTGCCCTCGACATCCTCCACTCGGTAGTAGCTGGTCATGGTGTGCGTGGGCACCCCCTCGCGGGTCATCACCCGCGCCCGCTCGTATACCATCGCGCCGACCTCGACGCCGAGCGCGGCGGCCGTCCGCTCGTCGGCCTCCACCAAGGAGACCTCCTGCGTCTGGCCGCCCTGCTGTCGCGTGGCCTCGCTTGCCGAGCGGTCGTCGGCGTGCACCTCGACGGTCACGTTGGCCCAGCGAGATCGGGCATACCGGTCGGGCCCTAGCCGGCGCACCGGGTGGGCATCCCGGACATAGGCACCGCTGCCGTAGCGGGTGACGATCAGGCCTTCACCGCGCAGCTGGGCGACGGCCTTCACGGCGGTGTTGCGTGAGACGCCGTACTGATCGGCGAGGCTGCGCACGGGAGGGAGTTTCGCGCCGGGCGCGATCCGCCCTTCGATGATGGCTTCCCGCAGGTCCTGGACTATGCGTGCTGCGGGTCCTGTGTGTGCTTCAGGAGACATATCTCCACGCTACCCCAAGTGTCGTACGCCAATTTGGCCGACATACATGCGTCGTACGACGAATTACTTGACAGACCCTAAGCGTCGTACGATGCTTTGTCGTACGACGCCTTGCGAAATGTTGCTGGGCGGTCACATCCCGTGTCATGTCATGTCCGATTTCGATTGGAGGTGTCTATATGAGCGCCGCCTACGCCGTCGGCGGCCACTCTCCACTGATGACCCCGGAAGAGGTCGCGGAGTTGTGCGGTGTCGACATCGACACCGCCAGGCGGTGGGGGCGCACCGGGAAACTCACCCAGCGGAAGACCCCCGGCGGTGGGCGAACGCTCTTTCTCCGCTCCGAGGTGTACGCCCTCATGGGCATTCCCCAAGCCCCCGCCAACGTGAGCACCACGTGAATCAAGAAAACGGGTCCGCCCAGTGATTCCGGCACCAGGCGGACCCAGACAGACCGACCCCCTGCAGAGAGGACGAGTCCGCCATGCAGTTTACGACCCTGCGCTCCCGTGGGGGTGGCAGATGACCCCCGCCCAGATCAAGGCCACGCTGGCCGCCGTCAAGCAAGCGATCACCCCCAGCGGCAAGCCCGGCCTCACCCGGCCCGTCATCGACACCGGCACCCGCTGCACCAGCCCCGGATGCACCCGCTGCCGCAAGGGAGGCCAGCGGTGACCCGCGAGGACGTGCAGGGCTACGTGCAGGACCTGATCGCCTACAACGAGACCCGGCGGGGCGGGCAGGGCAGGCCGAAGCCGCCCGCGGAGCCGAGGCCGCCGGTGCGGCTGCCGGCCCGGCCGCCGAAGGCGGGGTGATCGGGGTGGGTCGGACCGATCACGATCAGACCGATCACGAGCGGGACATGGAGCGCCTGGCGGTGCGCATCGTGCGGATGAACCAGCGGGATGCGGCCCTGGCGCGGAGCGATCCGCGTAACGGTCAGGACCGGCGGCGGGACGGTGAGAGGTGAGCGGCAGGCGGCGGTGGCCCGCCGGCGCCGACACCGGCCGGGCCCAGCGGCTGTACTCGCCCTCGGGCCGGGCCATCAGCGCGCGGCAGGCGCGGCGTCCGCTGCAGACCAGCAAGCCGATGCCGGGCGAGCCGGTCAAGGAGGGGACGTGCCGTTGATCCCCGGTGAGTACCGGCGCCAGGACCTGGAGCGCATCGCGCGCGAGGAGACCGCCAAGGCCGCCGGCCGTGCCGAGCTCGGGCACACCTGGGCGGCTGACCGGCACCGGGGCAACGCGGCCGAGGCCATGCAGATGATCGCCGACGGCGAGTACGGCCGCAGGTCCGGAAACCACCAGTGGCGCTAGGGGACGTCGAGTCCACCTGGCCACGACAGCCCGGCCGGCAGACACCCGGGTGCGAGTCCCGGGCGGGCACGGACGACAGCGACCGATTCCCCAGTCACAAAGGAGGGCCGCATGGCCACCGACGAAGCCGGATGCGACTGCACGCCCGATGAGGCCTGCCCTGTCTGCGTCCCGTGCGACATCTGCCGCGAGGGGCCGCGGGAGTGCGGCTGCGAGGGCGGTGAGGACGGCGGCGGTTACACCTGCGACGGCTGTGACGGGTCCGGCTACCGCGTCCCGGAGCACTGCTGCGGCTGCGGCGGCTCGCCGTACTGCGTGCAGTGCCACACGTGCGGCGCCTCCTGCTTCGGGGCGTGCCGCTGCCCGGTGGCCGTCCGGTTGGACGGCGGGGGCGAGCTCGTCCTGTAGCCGTCGCACCGGCCCGGCCGGCAGGCACCCGGGTTCGAGCCCCGGGCGGGCGCGCAAGGCGGGGCGGCCCCCGATCCGCCAAGACACGAGGGCCGCCCCTTACTCCAGGAAAAGGAGCTCATCCATGATGACCGATCACGGCTGTGCCCCGCCGCCCCAGCGGCGGGCGGAGCCCCGCGAGGGCCCCGGCGCCGCGAGGGTGGTGGTGACCTCGTTCGGGTATGGGCACGGCCCGGCCCCGGAGGCGGAGCTGACCATCGACGCGCGCCGGTACCTGCGCAACCCGCACCACGACCCGGCGATGCGTCATCTGACCGGGCTGGACGCGGTGGTGGCCCGGCACGTGCTGGACACCCCCGGGGCGGCCGGCACCGTCGAGGCCGTCGTGGCGTTCGCCCGCGACCTGCTGACCGGCACCGCCGACACCGGCACCGGCACCGACGGCCGGTCGGGTCCGGTGCGGATCGCGGTGGGCTGCGCGGGCGGGCGGCACCGCAGCGTCGCGCTCGCCCAGGCCATCACCGACCGCCTGACCGGGCTCGGCATCGCCGCCCGGGCGTGCCACCGCGATGTGGCCAAGCCCGTCATCCGGCCCGCCTCGCCGGCACCGATGCCACCGGCCCAAGCGGAGGCCGTCACGGAGACCGCCGCGGAGGCGGGGCCGGTGCGCGTGGCGCAGCTGGCGGCGGTGCGGGTGCTGGCCGGTCTGCTCCAGGCCGATCTGCCCGTCGCGCACTGGCGCGTCAGCGAGGCATGCCCGGGCGAGCTGACGGCGCAGATCGGTACCTGGCGGGCCGGCGAGGGCGAGCGGACCACGCGGATACGGGCCTGGGCCGCGGCCCTGGGCGGCATCGCGCGGTGGACGCCCGACATCCACGTCAGCTGCGAGGGCGGGGACTTCAGTGTTCAGGCGGACGCCGGGGGTGTGCCGGTCCGCGTGTGGACCTATCTGAGCGGCGCCCCCGCCGCCGGGACCGATGGGGACCGGCCCGGCGGAGACGAGACGGACACCGGCGAATCCGGCGGGTCCGGTGCCGGGTGCGAGGCGCTGCGTGCGGCCGTCGCGGTGCTGGGCGGGCTGCTGGAGGCCGACAGGCCGGCGGCCGACTGGCAGATCAGCGACCGCTGGGGCCTGTCGGGCCAGATCCGCGTCCACTCCGCCGGTGACGCCGTCCGTGCCGCAGCGGTGGAGTGGTGGGCGGCGGAGCTGGGCCTGACCCTGCGCTGGCAGCCCTACGCTACCGGCCGGCCGGGCGGGGCGTGGCTGGCCGCCGGGAGCGTCGGCGACGTCCGGGTGGAGGTGTGGACCTGGCTGCCCGCCGACCCCGCCGACTCCGGCGGCATCCCCGGCACCGCCGCCGACGGCGGTGACCAGGCGGAGGGCCGGTCGTGACCGCGAGCCTCGACCTCGCCACCGACGCCGACACCGTGCCGGACGTGATCCTGGCCCTGACCTTCGGCGAGTTCGCCACCGCCCTGTGCTTCTCCCCCATGCCGGCGACCGGGCGGCACACCGCCGAGCAGGTCATCGGCTGGGTGCTCGACGGCATCGACCGGGCCGGGGGCGTCGCGGCGGTGCGCCGGATCGACCAGGAGATCCTGGCCGCGCTCCGCTACGGCGACTTCGACGGGGTCAACGACCGGCACTTCCCGCTGGGGGAGCGCCGCCGGCGCGCCGGCGACCTCGCCGACGACCTCACCCGCTGGCTGACCGGCCGGGGGCCAGCCCGCCCAGGGGTGATGCCCCGATGAGCGACCGGACGTACTACGAGATCGCCATGGAGCGCCTCGCCGAGGACCTCCGCGAGGCCAACGAGCGCGACGCGAAGGCCGCCGCGACCGACCCCCGCAACGCCGACCAGCAGGGGGTGCGGCGGTGACCACGACCATCGACCCCCGCGACAAGGGTGCGGCCGCCAGGTCCTGCAGGCCATGTCCGACCTGCCCGAACGGCCACGCCCTCTCCGGCGGACCGGTCGCGTTCTGGTGCCCGTGCGGCACCACGTACGCCGCGGACCTGGACAACGAGTTCAGGGGCGCGGCATGAGCGCCGAGAGCGTCCGCACCGGACGCGACGCCCCGCCCGATGACGTGCAGCCCCTCTACTCGCCCAAGGACCGGGCGCGTACCGCCGAGCAGGCCCGCCGCCCCATCCAGACCAGCAAGCCGAAGGAGGACCGGTGAGCAGCAAGTACCGGACCGTCAAGGCCACCCAGGTCCGCCCCGGCGACAAGTTCGCCAACGGGGACGAGGTCACCGACACCTTCCGCGACCCGATCGACGGCGGCGTGTACATCCGCACGCACGACGGCGACTTCGGCGGCGTCGAGCCCGACACCCGATTCCGCATCCACATCTAGGAGGAGCCGTGCCGCTGATCCCCAGCGACTACAACCGCGCCGACCTGCAGCGGATCGCCCGCGACGAGTCCGCCCGCGCCGCCCAGCGGTCGGAGCAGGGCCACACGTGGGCCGCCCGGCAGCACGAGGCAAACGCGGACGAGGCCCTGACCAGGATCGCCAACCGCCAGTACGGCAGGAGGAAGCGCTGAGGTTGCGGATCGCGCCCGACCTGACCGGGCGCGTGTCCGGAGCAGAGCGCTCCACCAGATCACAAGGAGACCCATGAACAAGCGCGAGCTCGTCGAGACCGTCGCCGAGGCCACCAAGCTCGACAAGAAGGACGTCAAGGCCGTCATCGACGCCACCATCGCCGCCGTCCAGGTCGCCGTCGCCGCCGGCGACAAGGTGACCGTCCCCGGGTTCATCACCGCCGAGGCGGTCCGGAAGCCCGCCCGTATCGCCCGCAACCCGCAGACGGGGCAGCCGGTCGAGGTCCCGGAGACGTGGAAGCCGCGGATCGTCGCGGGGTCCGCGTTCAAGGACCTGGTCAGCGAGAGCAAGGCGCTCGCGTCGGCGTAGCACCGTCCGGCCGCGCCCGATCGAACGGCGGGCGCGGCCGGGGCCGACCACCGACCACA
The DNA here is from genome assembly GCF_040678635.1 of Thermopolyspora sp. NPDC052614. Classification (NCBI taxonomy): domain Bacteria; kingdom Bacillati; phylum Actinomycetota; class Actinomycetes; order Streptosporangiales; family Streptosporangiaceae; genus Thermopolyspora; species Thermopolyspora sp. NPDC052614. Next base: position 121,472 of record NZ_JBFATZ010000003.1, on the reverse strand, counting down.
ACGAAAGGAAGCGACATGGCGACCGGAGGATCCACCTACCTCTACCGCGACGGCGTCGACTACCGCGTCACCGCAGAGGCGACCTCCACGGACGGGCTGTTCGAGCTCTCCGTCTACTGCCGCAGGTGCGGGCCCGCGGGAGGCAAGTACGTGCCCGACCTCCTGCTCGCCCGGGAGGCGGAGGCGATAGCGGCTGATCACGCGAGGCGTCGGCGCTGACCGCCCACCAGCCCAACCACCTCTGACCGTCCCGCCCGCTGTGGGCCCGCAGACCCACCCCGGCCCGCCCGGGGTGGGTGTCCAGACCCCCAGCACGCCGCCACCCGACCACCCCGACCACACCAGGAGAGACCATGCAGACCGCCGCCACGCCCGGCGACGAGCCGACGCCGCAGGACATCGCGGGTCTGCTCGCCGAGGCCGAGCGCATCGCCGCCGACCACGCCCCTCCCGCCGAGCCTCCCGCGCCGCCCGGGCCTGACGTGCAGGACGCGCCCGCGCCGCTGTTCGGCCCGGCCGTGCCCGCCGACGGCTACAACGGGTTCTTCCGCGAGAGGTGCCCTGGGTGTCGCCGTCGCGACGGCTATCACGATCTGGACTGCTCCGCCCTTGACGAGGCCGCCACGGCCCCGCCCGCCCGGCCCGTCCAGCCGGGCGAGGCCGGCGACCCCGAGGACGCCGACGTCAGCGGGGACCTGGAGGACTTCGCCGGCGTCGGCGAGGTCGCGCCGGTGGACGCGGGTGAGACGCGGCGGGTGCGCCAGCTGCGCGCCCGGGTCGCCGAGGCGCACCGCCTGGTCGAGCTGCAGGACGACCAGGCGCTGCTTGAGGTCGAGACCGACAAGGTGCGCAAGCGGCGGCTGAAGGTCAACCAGGCGGCCCGGTTGTACGCGCTGGGGCAGGACCCGCGTGCGCTGGCCTGGCGCGATCAGAAGGTGCGGCGCACGGTCACCGCGATGGTCATGTCGGCCGCCGGGATCGCGCTGTCGGTGTCGTCGATCGGCGTGCAGGGCTCGGTGTCCACGGCGCTGGAGCTGAAGGAGCGCAGCCTGGCGTGGTGGGCGGCGTTCGGTGTGGAGCCGGCGCTGTCGCTGCCGCTGCTGGCGGCGGTCGGGGTGCAGGCCTACAGCGCGATGCGCGGCAAGGTGGTCGACCGGCGCAGCCCCGAGGGCAAGCGGCTGACCCGGGTGGAGGCCCTGCTTTTGGGGCTGACCCTGCTGCTGAACTGCTGGCCGGCGCTGCCGGGCGTCGCCGGCGACTTCGACGCGCTGACGCTGGTGGTGCACGCGCTGGGGCCGGTGGCGGCGGTGACGGCGGTGTGGGTGCTGCCCACGCTGTGGTCGCTGCTGGCGGTCCTCCCGATGCCCGTCGGCGATCGGTCCCCGGCGGTGTCGCCCGCCACGTCCCCCACCGGGTCTGACCTGGGAGGGAGGACCTCGGAGGAGGGGGCGGAGGAGCCCCTCGGAGGAAGGGGCGGAGGAGCCCCCCGCCAGGAGTCTTCCAAGGGCCGGACGCCCGAGGAGCACCGTGCCGAGCTGCAGCGCCTGATCGCCGCCGGGAAGTTGCCGCCGCGCCCGTCCGCACGCGCGATTCAGCAGGCGCTGCACTGCCGGGAGGAACTGTCCCGCCTCCTGCGCGACGAGCTGCGGTGCCCGGGAGGTGCGTGATGGCCGGCCGTGAGAGGCAGTTCCCCGGGGTGCCCGAGAGCGTGGGCCAGGTGCGCGAGTTCGTGGCGTCCTGCCTGCCGCCCGCCTGCCCGCCGGCGGTGGCCTGCGATGTGGCGCTGTGCGTGTCGGAGCCGGCGTCCAACGCGGTGCTGCGTTCGGCCAGCGGCGCCCCGGGCGGGACGTTCGTGGTGCGGGTGCGCGTCGACGACGCCCACCAGGCGGTGGGCGTGGACGTGGTCGACCAGGGCCCGGCCCTGGCGCCGCTGCCCCGGGTGGCCCCGGGCGGGTACGGCCTGCGGCTGGTCCAGGCGCTGGCCGCCGCCTACGAGGTCGTCACCACCCCCCGCAGCCGCTCGGTGTCGTGCCGGCTGGACTTCCAGCAGGTGGAGGCGGCCCGGTGAGCGAGTCCATGGTGCCTGAGCCGGCCGCCCGTCTGGCCGGGGCGGTGGGGGGCGTGGTCGTGGTCGCGGTCGCCGCCGGCGAGGAGGGCCAGGCGTCGATGGAGATCGACTGCACCGGCACCACGCCGCTGATCACCGTTTCCGGGGATCTGGCCGCCGTCCCGGCTCGCCTGTACGGCGTGGCCGCGCACGAGGCGGCGCACTGCGTGCTGGGGCACACCGACCGGCGGCGGCGGTGGTGGCGGCTGGCCGCAGCGGGGGCGGCGTGGGCCGGGGTGGGCGCGGGGTCGGCGGCCCTGGTGACCGGCGCGAGCATGCTGCCGGCGGTGGCCGCCGCGGTGGTGTCGGTGACCTGTCTGCTCATCGGCGCGGCCCTGGGGCGGCGTGCCGAGTACGCGGCCGACGCCCACGCGGTGCGGCTGCTGGAGGCGGCCGGGGTGCCGGGGCGGCAGGCTGTGGCCGCCGCGCTGGCGGCGATCCCGGCCGAGTCGGCGTGGTATCGGGCGGGCGGGTGGCTGGTCGACGGCCACCCGCTGCGCGCGGCCCGTCTGCGCAGGATCGCGGGTGGCGCGTGATGACCCCGGCGAACAGCGCGAACACGCCGAACGCGACGTGCCCGGCGGGCACGGCGGCCGGGGCCGTGCGGCACCGCCCGGTCATCCGGCGCGACCGCGACGCGTCCGGCTGGGTCTACCGGATGCGCCTGCGGGGAGATCGGCGAGCGGCAGCCGGTTCGCCGCCTCGCCGAGCGGGACCTGAACGAGCACGTCAAGGCCCTGCCGAAGGTCCCGGCGGACCGGCAGTGCCGCCACCCCAAGGAACACGACCGCCGCCCGTGGGAGCCGTGCGGGCTGTGCGCGGGCCAGCTTTCCCTTTTGGACCTGGAGGTGACCGAATGACCAACCAGACCGCTGACCAGCTCTTCGACCGGCTGGCCGAGGTGCCGCTGCAGGCGGCCGGGCGGTTCCGCGCCCTGGTGGACGAGCTGGGGGCGCAGTACCCGCTCTGTGCCGAGGGGGTCGCCCGGCTGGAGGAGATCCACGACGCGCAGGCGCGGCTCGCCGCCGACTGCGCGCGGGCCGTTCGCGTCCTGCGGACGGGCGGTGCCTGATGGTCGAGAAGACCACGACGGCCGCGCCCGAGCAGGAGACGGTCCCGGCCTCGCCCGGTGAGGGCGAGCCCGGCCAGCCTGGGGCGGATCAGTGGGGGCAGATGCCCGCCGATGCGCCCGCTCGCGCCGACGACCCCGGCGACAACGACCAGGACGACGAGGACGACGGCGGTGAGCAGGCGGGGGTGCCCGCCGGGATGCTGCTGCTGGGCGGCCTGGCGACGGTGGTGCTGGGGCTGTTCGGCCTGTACCAGGTGGCCGGTTGGTGGGGGGTCGCCGGTGCCGGCGCCGCCGGTGCGGGTGCGGTCGCCTGGCGGCAGCACCGGCACGGCGACCGCGACCGCAGGCAGGACAAGCCCGGAAAGACCGGCGCCGGGACCGGCGGGCGCTCGCGCAGCGTGCTGGGCGAGCTGTTCGGCGGCGGCCGCGCCGGGGGGCGTGCGGGCAAGGGCCGCGTTCCGGCCGCCCACGGGTCGACCGGCCGCACCACGGCGACCGGGCGTCTGGGCGGCCGCGCGGGCGGCGGTGTGCCCGGTACGGCGGGCGCTCACGCGAGCCGGTCGACCGGGCGGACCGGGCGGTCGCTGGGGCGGCGGATCGCGGCCGCGCTGGGGGTGCGCGGCCGCGGGCCGGACAAGCACACCGACCGGGCGGGGGCCGGTCACCGCACGCGCGCCGCCGGCGGTGTGCGGGGGTGGCTGAAAAGACGGCGCCGGGCATCGGCCGGTGACCAGGACCAGCAGGACCAGGGGCAAGACCGGCGGCAGGGCCGGCGGCGGGACGGGCGGGTGTCCAAGGGCGCGCGTGCCGTCCGGCGCTGGGCGGGCGCGGCCGCTCGCGGGGTCGGCGGCGCGATCGGCGGCGGGGTGCGGCGGGCGGCGATCTGGGCCGGCCGGCGCGCGGGCGGCCGGTTCAGCACCGCGTGGGCCTCCGCCCGGCAGGGCCGGGGGCTGCGGGCCGCGCGGCGCCGGGCGCTGGCCGTGCTGGGCGGCCGTCACCGCAGCTGGGGCACCCAGGTGACGGCGGCCGTGGTCGCGGTGGCCGCGTGGCTGTCCGGCCCGTGGCGTCGCCGGCGGGAACGCCGCAAGGCCGACCGCCGGCACCAGGAGCAGGACCAGGAGCAGACTCCGCACGGCCAGACCGCGCCGGACGCCCCCGGCGGCGACGGCGATGGCGAGGGCGGCGGTGAGCAGGACGGGCGCACGCCCGAGCAGGCCGGCCCGGACAAGCCCGGGACCGGCGAGGTTCCCACCGATCACACCAGGAGGAGAAGGATGTCCGGATTCCCGATGGTCGCGCTCGCGGCGGAGATGCACGCCGCGGCGGCCGACTACGCCACCGACGACATGATGATCGTCGCGGCGCACCTGGACCAGTTCGGCGAGCTGCCCGGCAACGTCGCGCTGGCCATCCGCACGCTGGCGGCCCGGCTGGAGGCCGAGTACCCGGTCGACCACCCGGTGATCGAGCTGCTGTCGCAGATCTACGCCGGGATGGCCGCGCTGGTCCCGCTGGCCGAATCGGTCGGGCCGACGTTCCGCACGCTGCACCAGGCCGACATCGCCCGCCACGAGACGCCCCGCACCGGCGAGCAGAAGTGGAACGTCCACTGACCCGGTGCCGCGTCCGGTCGCCTCGGACCTGCCCGGTCTGGCAGGGGCTGGGGCGGCTCACCCGGCACCGGATCCGACGGGTCCCCGCCTTACCCGATCAGCACTCAGCACATCCACGCGATGGAAGGGAACGCCGCAGTGCACGCCAGCAGGAAGAACAAGCCCGCCAAGCCCGCCAGGGCGGCCAGGGCCGCTGCCGGTGCGGATTGGTCGCTGGTCCCGCGCGGCCCGGTCTCGGGCGCGGCCGTTGGGGCGCTGGGCCTGGCCGCCGCCGCCGCGGTGGGTCACCAGGCCGGCCTTGAGGCGTGGTGGGCGGTGACGGCCGCCACCGTGGGCGGCATCAGCACGCTGGTCACCGCCCAGAATCTGACCCCGGCCGCGCTGTGGTACCGGCTGGGCCTGTGGATCGGCGGCGGCGGCTGGCTGACCTGGGCATGGCTGTTCACCCCGTGGGAGCGCAACACCCTGCTGAGCCTGGCGGCCGGGGCGCTGACCGCCGGTCTGCTGTCCCCGCTGGGCCGCCGCAAGGCCCGGCCCCGGCCCGGCGTGGCCGGTGTACCGCAGCGGGCCGGCGGCGTGCTGATGCGGCGTGCCGACAGCCAGCTGATACAGCAGTGGCAGGCCCGGTTCTTCCGGGTGTGCCGCCTGCAGGTGCAGGTGCTGGACGTGCAGTGGTGGCCCGGCCGGACCGGCTACACCCTGACCTGCCTGATGCCGCTGGGCAACGCCCCGCTGTCGCGGATCGAACAGGCCGCCGACACCTTGGCGATCGACGCCCGGCTCCCGGAGGGCTGCGGGGTGGAAAAGCCCGGCCCCGGCTCGCACCGGGGCGAGTTCACCCTGCGCGTCTCGGTGGTCAACCGCCTGATGGAGCCGGTGCCGTATGAGCCGGACGCGGGGCCGGACGGCATCGACGAACCGCTGCCGTACGGCGTCTACCGCGACGGCACCCCGGCCCTGGCGGCGCTGCGCGAGCACTCCGGGGTCATCGTCGGGGCGCGGGGCGGCGGCAAGACCAACCTGCTGCACGTGACCACCGCCCGCGCCGGCCGCTGCCGCGACGCGCTGGTGTGGCACATCGACCTCAACGGCGGCGGCATGTCGCAGATCTGGCTGCACCCCTGGCTGGAAGGCCAATGCGACCGCCCGCCGATCGACTGGGCGGCCGGCACCCCCGGCGACGCGCTGGAGATGGTCCAGGCCGCGCTGGCGATCGCCAAGGACCGCAAACGCACCTCCCGCCGCCTGAAGATCGCCGCCAACAGCAACCTGCTACCGGTCTCCCCCGACCTGCCCGAGATCGTGCTGCTGCTGGACGAGGGAGCCGAGATCCTCTCGCCCCGGCACACCGACCCGGTGCGCAAGGGCATCCGCGAAGGGGTGGAGGAACTGCAGCGCATCGGCCGCAACGAGGCCGTCAACGTCATCGTCAGCGCGCTGCGCGCGACCATGGACATGATCCCCCGCGCGATCATGACCCAGGCCGCCTGGAAGGTCGGCTTCCCGGTGGAGGAGACCGCGGAGCTGGCCTACCTGTTCGGCATGGAGAAGTACGGCTCCTTCAACCCCGACAACGACCTGCCCACCTCCGGCTGCGTCTACGAACGCGACGGGCGGGCGCCGATCCGCCCGGCCAAGGTCGAGCTGATGCAGCCCGCCGACATCCTGTCCGAAGCACTGGTCATCGCCCGCACCCGCCCCGAACTCGACGCCGCCGCCGTCCGCGCCGCCGGCGCCGCCTACCAAGACCGCTACCAGCGCATGGCCGCGGTGTTCGCCGACGGCGACCTGGAGGCGCTGCAGGCCGCCGAACTGGCCGCGCTAAGCCGCACCGCCGGCCTCGCCGGTGGCGGGGGCGGGGGTGCGGCACCGCCCGCCCGCGGGCGCGCGCATCTCAGCGTGGTGCCCGCCGTCCCGGACGCGTCCGCCCTTGCCGTCGCAGGGGCGTCAGGCCCGGCAGCGACCTGGGCCGACCCGTATGAGCTTGGCCACCGCCAGGCCGCCACGTCGACGGTGACCGGCCCGGCCTCCTGGCCCGACCCGCCGATGACCCGCCGCACCACCCCGCGCCTGCACGCCCGGCAGATGCACCCGATCCCGCCCGGCCCGGACGCCCCCGCCGACCCCGTGCGGCCGATCCCGCAGATCCTGCTCCGCGCCCTGGCCGTCTTCGACGCCGAACGGGCCGGGCGGCTGCACAGCGAGGAGCTGGCGGCCGCGCTGAGCGTCGTGTCCGGCGACGGGCGCCCCGACCCCTACGCGCTGGCCGCGCTGCTGCGTCCGCTGGACGTCAGCACCCGCCCCAACAAGTTCATGCGCAACGGCAAGGACCGGCGCGGCTACGCCCGCGAGGACCTGCAGGCGGCTGCGGAGCGTATCAGCCGCGGCGAGATCGACGTCCCCGAGGAGGTGGCCGCCTGGCGCCCGGCCGCCGGCTGACCTCCCCCGGGGGAGTCCCCCGGGGGACCTCCCCCGGCCCCCAACCCTCCCCCGGGGTCCCCCATCCCCGAGCCACCAGGGCGGACGGCCGATGTGGGGGAGGTGGGGGACCCCCACGACCCCCCCTCCAAGGCCCGCCCGCAGGCCCGTCACCCCCACCTCCCGGCCTCCCCCACCCCGCTCCGCCCGGCTCGCCGGCCGGCCCCTGGGCTCCAAGGGGACCGTCCCGACCGAGCACCACCCGTTCATCACCCACCGTCACCACAGGAGGAACCACGTGGACCACACCGAGATCACTTTCACCCACCCCGACGTCCTGACCCGCGGCGTCACCGAGGGCTGGGCCGACCCCGAGACCGACCCGACCCGGATCGACTGGACCGAGCGGCTCAAGCACGCGGCGATCCCCTTCGCCGTGGTCGACGGCCGCCCGCTCAACCCGCACGCCCCGACCGGGATCCGGCACGGCAGAAATCAGCTGGGGCACTGGGGCGAGCAGCTGTGCGCCGACGCCGTGGTGACCGCCACCACCACCGACGGATGCCGCGTGCTGCTGATGGTCGAGCGCGCCGACGGCCACGGCTGGGCGCTGCCCGGCGGCGCCGTCGACCCCGGCGAGACCCCGCTGCGGGCGGCGGTGCGCGAGCTCGCCGAGGAGACCGGCCTGACCTTCCCCGGCATCCACTGGCAGGCGCTGCCCGCCCGCTACGTCCCCGACCCCCGCGCCAGCGATGAGGCGTGGATGGTCACCGTGCCCTGCCGGGCCGACATCGGCACCGTCGACTACGGCGCGTTCCCGCACCCGGTCCCCGCCGACGACGCCAGCGACGCGGCGTGGCTGCCCGCCGGCAACTACGTCGCCTTGACCTGTTTCCTGGAGGAGGTCTTCGGCGGGGACGTGTTCCCCGCCCACCAGCAGCTGCTGAAGGACCTGCTCGGCTGCCCGCCGGTCGAGGTCACCTCCTTCGGCTACGGCCACGCCGCCCCGCCCGAGGCCGACATCGTCCTCGACGGTAGGCGGCTGTTCCGCAACCCGCACGCCAGCCCGGCCATGCGCGCCATGACCGGGCTGGACCCGGCCGTGTACGAGCACGTGCTGTCCACCCCGGGCGTGCGGCAGGTCGTCGACCACACCGCCGCGTGCGTGCGCGAGCTGCTGGCCGCCACCGGCCAGAGCGTCCGCGTCGGCGCCGGATGCGCCGGCGGCCGCCACCGCTCGGTCGTGATCGCCCGCGCCCTGGCCGACGAGCTCGCCGCCACCGGGGTCGACGTTCGCGTTCACCACCGCGACGTCGACAAGCCGATCATCCAGTAACCGCAGACGGGCGCGTACCAGCGTGACCATCCGCCAAGACCGGTTCACGCCGGACGCGCCCGCAACCCCCATCCATGCAGATCAGGCAGATTCAGGAGGCGTCTCCATCATGACCCACACAGCCGAGCCGCAGGCCTGCGGGCAGCGGCTCACCGTCGGCGTCTTGCACGCCCTGCGAGGCGAGACCGGCTCGGTGCGTACCGAGCTGACCCGTATCGACGCCAAGGCGTCGGCGTTGATCGGATGGGCCGGGGCCGCCGTCGCGGTGGTGTCGGCGGCCGCGACCGTGGCGACCGTGCCCCTGCTGTCCAAGGCTCTGACCGTCGGCGCCGCCGGGCTGCTCGTCGCCGCCGCCGGGCTGCTGCTGGCCATCATCCGCCCGCGCGTCCCCCGCAAGGGCGCGGTCGGATTCGCGGCGATCGCGGGCGCCCGCGGCGCCGAGGAGGTCCTGGAGCAGGTGCCGATCCTGATTGAGGACCAGTGCCGCCAGGCCGCCGCCGAACTGCTGCTGCTGTCGCGGATCGCCCGGGACAAGTACCGCAGGCTGCGCCTGGCGGTCGATCTGCTGCTGGCCGCCCTGCTCGTGCTCGCCGCCGCGTTGGCGCCGGCGGTGACCGCATGACCGGCCGACGCGAGATCTCCGAGGCCGAGGCGATCGGCACGCTGCTGGCCCGTCTGCCCGACGCCGACGCCGGCGTCCTGCTGGAGCTGGGCCGTACCTGCCCCGACGAGACCGCCCGCAAGACCGCCGCCCGCATCGACGCCGCCCTGCGGCGTCTGCGCACCCACCTGGCCGACCTCATCGACGACGCCCACCGCCAGGCCATCGCGGCCGAGGAGTGGATCGCCTCCCTGGAGACCCCGACCGATTCAGGGGCGTGAACTCCCCGCGGCCTCGCCCACCCGTCGACCACACCGCAAGGAGGCTTCATGAGCATGATCGGACGCACCTATCTGGAACGCGGCCGGCCCGTGGTCGTGCCGGCGTCCTGGGGGCCGCCGATCCGCCCCGGCGACCGGCCCGGCCCGCGCATCGCTCCGGCCACCCCCTCGGGTCCGGCGATCCCGGCGCACGGCACCGGGCCGCGTAACGTGCTGATCCGCCGCGCCGGCGGCGAGCTGGTGGTGCGCCCGTTCCGGGGCCTTCGCCGCCTGCCCGAGGTGACGGGCCGGTGAGCACTCATTCGAGGTTGCGGTTCGCGCTGGCCGCCGCCGCCCGCGGCTGGCATGTCTTCCCGCTCGCGTGCGGTGACAAGGTCCCGCTGGCGGGCTGGCGGTGGACCAGGAAGGCCACCACCGACCCGGCCACGGTCCGCCGGTGGTGGGCGCGGGCACCGTACAACATCGGGATCGCCTGCGGCCCCTCGCGTCTGGTCGTGCTCGACCTGGACGTGGCCAAGCCCGGCGAGGTCCCGCCCCCGCAGTGGGATCTGCCCGGGGTGGCCGACGGCGCGGACGTGCTGGCGGTGGTATGCGAGCGGGCCGGGCAGCCGCTGCCGACCTGGGAGACCTTCAGCGTGCGGACCCGGCTGGGCGGCATGCACCTGTACTACACCGCCCCCGGCGGCGTCGAGCTGGGCAACACCCGGGGCGAGGACGGCGGCGGCCTGGGCTGGAAAATCGACACCCGCGCGAGCGGCGGCTACGTCGTCGGCCCCGGCAGCGTCGTCGATCTGCCCGACGGGGCCGGCGCCTACCAGGTCATCCACCCCGCGCCCCCCGCGCCGCTGCCCGGCTGGCTGGCCGAGCGGCTGCGCCGGCCGCCGCTGCCGCCGCAGCATCCGGTGACGGTGCCGGTCGCCGCCGACCGGCGCGGCGCCTACCTGCGGTCGGCGGTGCTGGCCGAAATCGGGCGGGTGACCGGCTCGCCGCCTAACGGGCACAACAACGCGCTCTACCACGCCTCGGTCGCCCTCGGCCAGTTGGTCGCCGGCGGCGAGCTGGATGAGGCCGATGTGATCGCCTGGCTCGCCCAGGCCGCGATCGCGGTGGGGCAGCGGCCCGGCGAGGCCCGCCGCACCATCGCCTCCGGGCTGCGCGCGGGGGCCAGGCGGCCGCGGAAGGTGGCCGCGTGAGCCGCACCCCGCACGTGCAGATCGGATCCGGGCCCGAGACCATCCGGGTGCTGAAGGCCGCGCTGGCCGACCGGCTGCTGCCCGACACCTATGTCGCCGGCGGCGCGCTGGTGCACATGGAAACCGTCTCCGGCGGCCTGGTCAGCCCGGCCGCCGACGAGGACTGCCCGCTCCCGGTCACCGCCAGCACCCTCACCCCCGCCACCCTGGCCGGGCTGCTGGCCGAACACGCCTACGTCTACCGGCTGCGCGCCCGCAAATCCGGCGGCTTGCGCGAGGGCGGCGGCACCGGCACCGGCACCGGTGAAGCGGGCGGTGCCGGTGCCGCCGGTGCCGGGGTGGAGCTGTTTGAGGAGGAGGTCACCCCGCCCCGCGACATCCTCGCCTCGGTACTGGCCGGAAAGACCTGGCCCGGCGTCCCGCCGCTGCGCGGGGTGATCGGGGCACCCGTGCTGCGCCGCGACGGCACCCTGCTGCAGACCCCTGGCTACGACCCCGCCACCGGGCTGTATCTGGCGGCCCGCGTCGCCATGCCGCCGGTGCCCGACCGGCCCACACCCGAGCAGGTGCGCGCGGCCCGCGAGTTCCTGCTGAACCGGTTCCTGCGGGACTTCCCCTGGGCCGGGCCGGCCGACCGGGCCAACTATGTGGCGCTGCTGGTCACACCGATCCTGCGGCACTTCACCCGGAGCCTTGCGCCGTTCGCGCTGATCGACGCGACCATGCCCGCCTCGGGCAAGTCCATCCTCACCGGCGGCCCCGGCATGCTGTACGGCCAGCGCGTCATCCCCTGGGCCTACGCCGAAGAGGAACTGCGCAAGAGCATCACCGCCGTGCTGGCCGAACAGGTCGGCGTCGTGGTCTGGGACAACCTGGCCGAAGGCACCGTCATCGACTCACCCACCCTGGCCCTGCTGCTGACCACCGGCGTCTGGTCCGACCGCCAGCTGGGCGCCTCGCGCACCATCGCCACCGTCAACGACCGGCTGTGGATGGCCACCGGCAACAACCTCCAGGTCGGCGGCGACATGGCCTCGCGCACCGTCCGCGTGCACCTGGACCCCGACATGCCCCGCCCCGACCAGCGCGACCAGTCCCGCTTCGGCATCCCGCACCTGGACCAGTGGATCACCATCCCGGCCAACCAGCACACCGTGCTGCGCCACCTGCTCATCCTGGTCCTGGACTGGACCGGCCATGGCGCACCCCGCGCCGCCGGCCTGTCGATGCGCCAGTTCACCCCCTGGGCCCAGGCCCTGGGCGGCTTCCTGGCCCACCACGGCATCGACGGCTTCCTGACCAACGCCGCCGACGTGGCCGCCATCGACGAGGACGAGTCCCGCTGGCGCGCGTTCCTGGCCTGCTGGCACCAGCTGCACGGCGCCACGCCGATGACCGCCGCCGAACTGCGCCGCTCGGCCGAACCCGACCACGCCGACGGTCAGGAGCTCGACACCTGGGACGGCCAGTTCATCACCACCCACACCGGCCGCCTGCCCAACCCGCTATCGCTGGGCCGGCTGCTGACCGGGCAGGTCGGCCGCTGGCGCGGGCCGTACGTCATCCGCTCGGCCAAGAACGACCGCGGCGACCGCAACGTCTTCTGGGTCGAACACCATGCGTGAGCACACCACGGCCGCAAGGCCGGTTCACACCGGAGAACCGCTGAAACATCTCCGCATCTCCGCATCTCCGCACACTCTCTTCTCGCCTGCGCAAACACCTGCGGAGATCTTGGAAGGGCGCGGAGGTCCATCTCCCGATCTCCGCAGATTCTGCGGAGATGGGCCGCCGCTGCGGAGGTGGCCCCCCTCCAGAACTTTCTATCTCCGCAGCCATCCGCCCTGGTCAGAACCGGTCGTGCGGAGGTGCGGAGGTGTGGCGATGTTTCAGCCCTCCCCGCACAGAACGAGCGCCGCCGCCCTCACCCCATGACCTGAACCCTCACTGTCCGTAACGACCAGCCGAACTCCGAGGTCCACATGAAGATCCGCATCATCTCCCTGCCCGAGGAGGCCGAACAGGCCGCCGACCTGATCGCCCGCGCCCTCGACGTCATCGAGGTCAGCGAGCCGTACCCCAGCCGCGGCAACAGCCGCAACGTCCGCATCTACATCGAGGCACGACTCCCCTGACCACCGGCACCGCGTCAGCTCACACATAAGAAGCGGCCCCGACCGAACCGACCAAAGCACGTCGGGGCCGCACCACCTGTCAAAGGAGGCACCACCATCATGGCCACGGCCAAGTCTGAGGAGAAACTCACGGTCGATGAGATCTGCAAGGACCTGCGGATCAACCGGCGCACCTTTTACGACTGGCGCGCGAAGGGGCGCGCGCCGCGTTGCCTCAAGCTCCCCAACGGCGACCTTCGCGTCCGTCGCGGCGACTACGAGAGCTGGCTCAAGGAGCGCGAGGAAGTCGCTTGATGAAGGACATCACCTACGACGTCCGCGTCTACAAGACCGAGGTCTACAGGGGCAAGAAGGTCATCACGTACTACGTGCGATGGAAGGTCGGAAAGAAGCCGCGGCGCAAGTCGTTCCGGAACGCAGCTCAGGCCGACACCTACAGAGGCGAAATCCAAGCCGCTGCCCGCAAGGGAGAGGCGTTCAGCCTCCTCACCGGCGAGCCGATTTCCTGGGGCCGCACGGATCGCCGGGTCATGAGCTGGTACGACTTCGCCTGCAAGTTCGTCGACATGAAGTGGAAGAGCGCATCGGCGAAGTACCGCCAAGACATCGCCCGCGCACTCATGGCCGCCACCCCCGCCATGCTCGCGAGCGAGCGTGGCAAGCCCGACGACATCATCCTCCGTACGGCTATGCGCCGATGGGCCTACAACACCAAGCAGCGGGGGAGGGCCGTCGGTGCCGTGGCCGCCGCTCTCCTCTGGCTGTCGACCAACACCAAGCCGATGTCCGAGCTCGCCGATGACCCCGCTCTGGTGAGGGCGATGCTGGACATGGCCACCTCGCGGCTGGACGGCAAGCGAGCTGCGACGAGCACGATTCTGCGGAACAAGACGATCCTGCAGAACGCCCTGGACTACGCGGTGGAACTCAATCTTCTTCCGGAGAACCCGTTAAAAGGCCTCAAGTGGAAACCGCCGAAGAGCACCCATGAGGTAGACCGCCGCAGCGTCGTCAACCACGCCCAAGCCCGTGCTCTGCTTGACGCCGTCCGGGCACAGAAACCGAGCGGCGAGCGCCTGGTGGCGTTCTTCGCGCTGATGTACTACGCGGGACTTCGGCCAGAGGAAGTCGTCCACCTGCGAGTTCACAACATCACCCTGCCACCCCTGGTCTTGAACGGGACCGGCGAACAGAAGGAGACCGATGAGGCGTGGGGGGAACTCCACCTGGCCGCTGCGGCCCCGTTCGCCGGGCGGGAGTGGACCGATGGCGGCACTCTGCGCGAGGAGCGTTCGCTGAAGCACCGGGCGGACGGTCACACCCGCCTCGTGCCGATGCCGCCCGCACTGGTGAGGATCCTTCGCGCCCATCTGGCCGCACCGTACGGTAAGGCCGCCGACGGCCGGCTGTTCTCCGGGGTGCGTGGGGGAGAGCTGCCTAGCATCACCTATCGGCGCGTCTGGGCGAAGGCCAGGAAACAGGCCCTCACCGAGCAAGAGGTCGCCTCTCCGCTGGCCAAACGCGTCTATGACCTGCGGCATGCCTGCGTCTCCACCTGGTTGAACGCGGGGGTCGCACCGACACAGGTCGCCGAGTGGGCCGGCCACAGCGTCCAGGTGTTGCTCAGGACCTACGCCAAGTGCATCAGCGGGCAAGACGAGATCGCCAAGCGACGGATCGCCGACGCACTCAAGCACGACCTCGAGTGATCGGGGCTCGCTTCAGAATCTGCGCACGTATTTGGCACACCCAACCGCAGTCATCCGCTGTCAGCCGCACACCACCGCCTACGACACGAGAGCCCCTGACCGGCGTTAGGGCAGGTCAGGGGCTCTTTCATACTGATCGTGGAACGCGCGCCCTGCAGGATTCGAACCTGCGACCGTCGGATTAGAAGTCCGGTGCTCTATCCAGCTGAGCTAAGGGCGCTCCTGCCTCATTGTGCAGGATCCGGGGAGTGCCTGTGCATCTGATATTGCATCGGTAGGGTAAACGAGTAATATCGCGTTGGCGACGATGGTGGATCTCCGCTGCGTGGACGCCGCTGGACCGAGCCATTTGCCGAGGACGGGGGTCGGTGGGGCGTTTGGTGGTCGGTGAGGACGATACTCAGCTCCGAGGCGGTCGCGGATTCGTGTGGAGCGGCTCGGGACCGAATTGGGATCTTGCGGAGCAGGGCGTCGTCGATGTGGTCGGCGAGTGTGTGGACGGGGTTCTGCCGGCATTCGGATGATGTTCGCGCACGTCAGGCTCGGGGTGCCTGTCCGTATTGTGGGGGAATTTCGCTGCGTGATCGGGTAAGGAGGGTTACCCTTGTGACCCATGTCTCTGAGCATGGCCCTGCCCGAGGTTTTCCTGGGTGGGGGAGAGGTCACCGAGGGAGTCGTGCGCGTCGGCGACACTGTGCGGCGGCCGGTGCGGGTGTCGACGCCCGCCGTCCATGCCCTGCTCACGCATCTGGAGGCCGTGGGGTTCGACGGTGCGCCGCGTGCGCTCGGGGTGGACGAGCGGGGCAGGCAGGTTCTGTCCTTCATGCCGGGCGAGTCGGTATCGCGGCCGCTTCCGCCTTTTGCGGTCAGTGATGCGACCCTGGTTGCGCTTGGGCGGCTGCTGCGCCGTTTTCATGATGCCGTGGAGGGGTTCGTCCCGCCGCCTGGGCTGGTCTGGGAGGACGGGTCCGGTGACGACGGGGAGCCTGAGATCGTCGGGCACTGCGATGTGACTCTCGAGAACGTCATCTTTCAGCGTGGCGTACCGGTGGCTCTGATCGATTTTGATCTGGCGCGGCCTACGACCCGCCTCTTCGACGTCGTCACCACGTTGCGGCACTGGGGGCCCATCGCCGATCCCGTCGACGCCGATCCGCTGCAGCGGGGGCTCGACGTCGGGGCCCGGCTTCGGTTGTTCTGTGACGCGTACGGGCTGGCGCCTCGCGATCGCCGCCGCGTCGTCGAGGTGGCCAGGTTGCGGTTCGGCCGTTCTTACGCGGCGATGCGGGCCCGTGCGAGCCGCGAGGGCGGGGGATGGGCGCGAATGTGGGCCTCCGGCGCGGGGGACCGCATCCGCAGGGCCGCCGCGTGGCTTGACGCGCATCAGGAAGAACTTGAAAGACATCTTTTTTGATGAGAAGCGTCGTGCTTCGGGGGCCGCGCCGAGTGGGAACCGTCTGTCGGTCGGGTCGCGACTGCGTTCGGATGGGCGCGGCCGCGGCCGTTGGCCTGCTTGTGGGCGCGGCCGCGGACGCGGTGTTCGCCGACCCGCGGCGAGGCCATCCGGTGGCGCTGTTCGGGCGGGCGGCGTCCGCGATCGAAAGGCGTCTGTACGCCGACTCGCGTGTCAGGGGAGCGGCGTACACGGCGGTGTGCGCGGGTGGGGCGACCCTGATCGGGGTGGCGGCGCATCTGCTCACCCGGCGTCGTCCGGTGGCGCGGGCCGCCGTGACCGCCGCCGCCACGTGGGCCGTGCTCGGCGGCACCACGCTGGGGCGTGAGGGGGCGTATATGGGCGCGGCCCTGGAACGTGGGGACGTCGCGGCGGCTCGGGCGCGGCTGCCGCATCTGTGCGGGCGCGATCCGTCGGGGCTGGGCGAGGATGAGCTGGCCCGCGCGACCGTCGAGTCGATCGCCGAGAACACCTCCGACGCCGTGGTCGGCCCGCTGGTCTGGGGGGCGATCGGTGGCGTGCCCGGTCTGCTCGGGTATCGGGCGATCAACACGCTGGACGCCATGGTCGGGCATCGCTCGCCGCGCTACGAGCGTTTCGGCTGGGCCTCCGCACGGCTGGACGACGTGGCCAATCTGCTTCCGGCCCGGGCGACCGCCCTGCTCACCGTCGTCAACGCGTCCCGGGTCGGGGGTTCGGCTCGGCGGGCGCTCGCCGTACTGCGGAGGGACGGTCATCGCCATCCCAGCCCGAACGCCGGGCGGTGCGAGGCCGCCTTCGCCGGTGCGCTGGGGGTTCGCCTGGGCGGGGCCAACGACTATGGGGGCCGGATCGAGCATCGCCCTCACCTTGGCGACGGCGACGGTCCTCGCGTACCCGATATTTCCCGATCGGTACGGCTTGCGCGTGCCGTCGGCCTGTCCGCCACCGGCCTGGCCGCGATCGCGGCGGCGATGCTCGGCTCCAGAGGCGGCCGAGCGCGTCGCTGGGCCGGCACGGGGCCTCGTTCGGTACGGTCGGCTCGTGCTTTCGGCCTGTCCGCCACCGGCCTGGCCGCGATGTTCGGCTCCAGGCGCGGGCACGTGCGTCGCTGAGCCGACGCCGACTGCGGCGATCGCCGATCTTGGTGGCCGGTTGGCTCGTCGCCGTGGCCCAGGGGGATTGCGGCTCTGTCTTCTCGTCGCGGTTTGGGGGAATGTGACATCTTTGTCCCATGGCGCGAGGGGCACTGCTGGTCGCGGGGACGGCGTCCGACGCGGGGAAAAGCGTGGTCACGGCGGGGATCTGCCGGTGGCTGGCGCGGCAAGGGGTGAAGGTCGCGCCGTACAAGGCGCAGAACATGTCGCTGAACTCGTTCGTGACGCTCGACGGCGCCGAGATCGGGCGGGCGCAGGCGATGCAGGCGGCGGCGTGCGGGCTGGAGCCGAGGGCCGACATGAACCCGATCCTCCTCAAGCCGGGCAGCGATCGGCGCAGCCAGGTCGTCGTGCTGGGCAAGGCGATCGCCGACGTGGACGCGATGGAGTACGGCGCGTACCGGGATCGGCTGCGGGAGATCGCGGTGGCGTCGCTGGAGCGGCTGCGGGCCGAGTACGACGTGGTGATCTGCGAGGGTGCGGGCAGCCCGGCCGAGATCAACCTGCGGGCGGGGGACATCGCGAACATGGGGCTCGCCCAGGCCGCCGGGCTGCCGGTGATCGTCGTCGGGGACATCGACCGGGGCGGCGTCTTCGCCTCCCTGTACGGCACGCTCGCCCTGCTCGACGCCGCCGACCAGGCGCTCATCGCCGGATTCGTGATCAACAAGTTCCGGGGCGCGGACGAGTTGCTCGCCCCCGGGCTCGACATGCTGCGCGAGCTGACCGGCAGACCCGTGTACGGCGTGCTGCCCTGGCGCGAGGGCCTGTGGATGGACGCCGAGGACTCCCTCGCCCTCGCCACGGCCCCGCCCGCCCGGGAGGCCGCGACCGGGGAGAGCCTGCGCGTGGCCGTCGTACGGCTGCCGCGCGTCTCCAACTTCACCGACGTCGACGCGCTCGCCGCCGAGCCCGGAGTGATCGTCAGGTTCGTCACCACCCCCGGCGAGGCCGAGGACGCCGACCTGCTCGTTTTGCCGGGCTCGCGGGCGACGGTGGCCGACCTGGAGTGGCTGCGCCGTACCGGCCTGGCCGACGCGGTCGCGGACCGCGCCCGGCGGGGGCGCCCGGTGCTCGGCATCTGCGGCGGCTACCAGATGCTGGCCCGCGACATCCGCGACGAGGTGGAGTCGGGCGCGGGTCTGGTCGAAGGGCTCGGTCTGCTGCCCGCCACCGTCGAGTTCGGCGCGGCCAAGACGCTCGGCCGCCCGGTGGGGGAGGCCTACGGCCGGCCCGTCGCCGCGTACGAGATCCACCACGGCGTGGTGACCGCGACCGGCGGCGAGCCCTTTCTCGACGGCTGCCGACTGGGCGCGGTGTGGGGCACCACCTGGCACGGCGCGATGGAGAACGACGGCTTCCGGCGCGCGTTCCTCGCCGAGGTCGCCGCCGTGGCCGGGCGGAACTTCACGCCCGCTGCGGACACGTCGTTCGCCGAGCTGCGCGAGCGCCGCCTGGACGCGCTCGGCGACCTGATCGAACGCCACATGGACACCGCGGCGCTGCTGCGCCTGCTGGACAATGGGGTGGAAAGGGATCTGCCGGTCCTGCCGCCCGGAGGAGCGTGACGGAGATGCGCCTGCTGCTGATTGCCGCCCTCGTGATCGCACTGCTGGCCGCGATCAGTTTCGGCATGGCCTGGCTGTCCAGAAAGACCGCGGAGGCGCGCCGCCCGGCGGCCGAGGATCCGCGCGAGATCCTCAAGCGCCGGTACGCCGCGGGCGAGATCGACGAGGACGAGTACCTGCGCCGGATGTCCGGCCTGTCACAGGACTGGTGACCCCCGCCGAAGCGTCGGCCGGACAACGGCCGTGCCCTCGCCTCGCCGGAAACCCGACTCGCCCCCTCGCCACGAGAGGCACTCACGATCAAGGGGGAGGGGCCCGGCGGAACAACCGGCCACAGCACTGAACCTTCTCAACCTGGCCAGAGGGTCGGGTAGGCCATGTGGCGGTCTGCCGGGACGATGGCCACTCAGCCTCTTCGCCGACCCGACCCGCTGTGGCGGAGTCCTCGTGTGGCCCTGTTGCCCGGCCAACTCGATGTTGAAAAAGGTCACTGAACCCTTTGCAACCTGGCCAGAAGGCCGGGGCTGGGCCCACGCGACGTTGGTCGGAATATGGCCGCCCTGCACCACGGGCCGCCTGGGGCGCGATGGCCGAGGCCGCGCGTACCTGTCCTGACCGGCAAGCATGAGGTTGAAAAGGGTTCACTAATGTCCCGCGCCGGAGACCCGCCGGTTGAGTACGAGACGCCTCCCACCGCGCTATCGCGGTCCCGC
Organism: Thermopolyspora sp. NPDC052614; assembly: GCF_040678635.1. Lineage (NCBI taxonomy): Bacteria > Bacillati > Actinomycetota > Actinomycetes > Streptosporangiales > Streptosporangiaceae > Thermopolyspora > Thermopolyspora sp. NPDC052614. The sequence continues at coordinate 102,137 of NZ_JBFATZ010000003.1, read as the reverse complement.
GAATGAAAGTAATCATTCCGGTCGCAGAGGCACACGGTCGGCCGTATAGCTCCAAGTCACCCGTATCGTCCCCGTCGACCAGTGGCTTCACGGAGATGATCCGCGCGTCCACAGTCCACGCGCGCGTTACTCCCCACATCGATGGTTGACACGGAATATGCCAAAACTTTAGCGTCCGACGACTGTCAGAGCAGATCGTCAGATCCGGGCGAAGACGGTCTCATGGTTGATTCCGCGCGAAAAAGGTTTTGATGCAGCAATATCTCCTGCGCGCCGCACGACGACTGACGGCGGCGCTGGTGATGATCACACCGGTTGCCGCCGGGCTGATCATGGCCTCCCCCGCCTCGGCCGGCGACCCGGCCGCTTCCTCCGGAACCGCCACAGCGACCACCGGCGACTACATCGTCGTCCTCAAGAAGGACGCCGGCACGCGCAGGACGGACGTTCGTCTCCGCGCCCGCCAGGTGACGGAGCAGACGGACGCGCGCCTCGGGTTCGTCTACCAGCACGCCCTGCAGGGCTTCAGCATCCGGGCGACCCCCGACGAGGCCAAGAAGATAGCCGCCGACCCCGCCGTGGCCTTCGTGGAGAAGGACCGCCCGATCACACTCGCCTCCGATCAACAATCCAAGCCGCGCTGGGGCCTGGACCGCATCGACCAGCGCCACCTGCCGCTGGACTCCACCTACAACTACTCCACGACCGCCGAGAACGTGCACGTGTACGTCATCGACAGCGGCATCCACTCCGCCCACAACGAGTTCGGCGGCCGGGTGACCGGCGGGTACAACTTCGTCGAGGGCAACACCGACACCTCCGACTGCTACGGTCACGGCACCCACGTGGCCGGCATCATCGGCGGCTCCACCTATGGCGTCGCCAAGGGCGTGCGGCTGGTGGGCCTTCGGGTGGGCGACTGCTCGAACCTGGTCAACCTCACCAGGGCCATCGCCGCCGTCGACTGGGTCACCGCCAACGCGATCAAACCCGCCGTGGCGAACCTGAGCGGCGGCATCAGGGGTGGCAACGCGGCCTTCGACCTCGCCGTGAGCAACGCCATCGCCTCCGGCATCACCGTCGTGGCCGCGGCCGGCAACTACGGCATCGACGCCTGCCAAATCTCCCCGGCACGACTCCCCCAGGTGATCACCGTGGGCGCGACGACGCACGACGACAGGCGGTGGAGCAACTCCGACTTCGGATCGTGCGTGGACATCTTCGCGCCCGGCGAGGGCATCATCTCCGCCTGGCACACCGGCCCGACCGCCATCGACGCCAAGACCGGCACGTCGATGGCCGCCCCGCACGTCGCGGGCGCGGCGGCGCTCTACCTTGCCGATCACCCGACCGCCACCCCCGCCCAGGTTCAGGACGCCATCGTCGCGGCCGGCACCAAGGACGTGGTCACCGACGCCGCCGGCGCCCCGAACGTGCTGCTGTATACCGGGCCATGACCTTCCGGCCGTCCCGCGAAGGGTGACGTCCTCAACGCGACCGGCGGCTCGGATCTTCCGAGCCGCCGGTTCCATGCTCACATCCCGCCTGAACACTCGTGTCGTCACGACCAGTGCTCGACCTCTAGTACTTGACCTCGAACCAGACGGCCCGCCCCGCGCTGTCGTCGTAGATCCCCCAGCTCCGCGCGAGCAGATCCACGAGAAACAGGCCGCGCCCGCCCTCGCCGTCCTCCTCCTCGCCGCCGATGTGCGGCACGTTCGCCGCCCCGTCGTCGATGACCACGATGTGGATCACGCCGGGCATCGCCGCGGCCACGAGCGTCACCGTCCCGCCGTGCCGCGAGTCGGAGTGCCGCACCGCGTTCGTCAGCAGTTCGGAGGCGAGCAGCAGCACGTCGTCCAGGGCCGGGTGGTCGTTTCCGAGGCGGCCGCGCAGCCAGGCCCGGCCGCGTGCTACCGACTCCTCCGCGCCGGGCAGGTCGAGCGTTCCGAGCAGGCCGCCTTCGGTCATCGGCCGCCGCGCCTGGTGTCGGGCCGGAGCATCGGTGCCGGCGTGGCGGGCGGGTACGTGGCAGGACATGGCACGGGCGCCTCGATTCCCAGAGGAGGTGTGTCCCACTCACGGCTACGTGCGGGCTAAACGGGAAGTTCGAGAGTACCGTGTTGTCCGAAATCAGACCATAGGCGGTCCAAAAAGGGGTAAGGTGCGCCCGAAAGTCCGGCGGACCGGGAGACCTAGGCGAACCTGTCGAACAGGAACAGGGCGAGTCCGACCCCGGCGGCCACGGCGGCCACGTGCACGAGGATCGACCAGACGCGCAGCTTGGCGGGGTTCATCAATGCGCTCCGTTCAGCAACCGGGCCTTGGCCGCCGCGAACTCCTCGTCGTCCAGGTGTCCCGCGCGGTGCAACGCGGACAGCCGCTCCAATTCGCCGACCAGGGGGTGCGCCAAGGGCACCGCCTCCGGGCCGCGGCGCAGACCCGGCAGCCGGACCGGGCTGATCCACCGCTGCTCCTCATGTACGCGCCGCCGGTCGCCCGGCCTCGATGACGCCGCCGGTACGGCCGGGCCGTACACGATGCGCTTCCAGGTCTCCTTGGTCCAGAAGGCCATCGGCGCCAGCCCCAGCAGGACGAAGAACGCCCCGAGGACGGCCCAGCCCCAGCCCTGCCCCGCCACGGCGGACTCGATGAAGGGCCCGCCGACGGCGAGGAACAGGGCCGGCCAGACGAGCCCGGTCACCCGGGGGCCGGCGGGCAGCCGGTTGCCGGCGAGGTAGGCGCCGAGGCCGCCCAGCACCATGAAAATACTGATCGGGACGAACAAGGCGACGTCACACGTATCGCGTCTGGCGGTGGTGCAGCCGTGGGTGCCGGTCAGCGCGGCCTCGAGCGCGGCGAACAACAGGATGATTCCACAGGTGAGGACGGCCAGGCCGATGAAGACTCCGGCGAAGCGCCCGGCGAGCCGGACCGGGGAGATCTCAACACTGGGGGCAATCACCCTGGAATAGTAGGGCACTGCAGTAAGTCCGCCATAGCAGTTAACCTGCACCGTTAACTACTGAAATGCTGATAAAACACGGCACAGGCGGTGAGTATTAGGTGACCGGTATGTCGCGGCGGCGCAGCCCGGCGAGCCCGCCCAGAATGAACGCCGCCGCGATCCCCGTCAGCCACGCCAGCGGCGCGAGCGTCACCTCCTCCGCCGGAACCTGCGGCACATGGGTGAACGGCGACAGATCGAGGATCCGCTCGTCGAGCCGAAGCAGCGCCCCCACCTGCCCGAGGAGCACGCACGCCCCGAACACCGCCCACGCCGCCGCCGCGAACCGCGGAACCAGCCCGAACAGCAGCGTCGCCAGCGCGCCGAGCACCGCGACCGCGGGCAGTTGCACGAGGGCGGCCCCCAGCACCCGCGGCACGGCGCCCCCCACGTCGCCGGAGGCCGCGCCGTACACCACCCCGGCCGTCAGCCCGCCCAGCGCGAGCGCGAAGGCCGGCCCGGCCACGGCGAACACCAGGTGCCCGGCCGCCCACCCGACCCGCGACACCGACCCGGCGAGCACCGGCTCGCTGCGCAGCGCCGCCTCCTCGGCGCGCATGCGCAGCGCCGCCTGAATGGCGTAGCCGGACGCGGCCAGCGCCATCACGCTCACGATCGCCGCGATGAAGGCGTCGGAGAACCGGTCCGAGCCGCCGAGCCGCGCGAGCATCTCCTGCAGCTCGGCATTGCCCTTCAGCGCCTGCTCGACCGCGTCGGCGGCGGAGCCGTACATGAGCCCGAGCACCACGAACCCGGCCCCCCAGCCGATCACCAGCGCCCGGTGCAGCCGCCAGGCCAGCCCGAGCGGCCCGCGCAGGTACGGCGCGGCGTCCGCCGGACCCGGCCGCGGCGGCAGGATGCCCGCCCCGAGGTCCCGCCGCGCCGTCAGCGGAACCGCCGCCGCGACGAGCAGGACGACCGCCGCCAGGGACGGCGCGAGCAGCCACCAGCGCTCGTCGGCGAACGCCCGGATGTGCTGCCCCCACCCGATCGGCGACAGCCACGACAGCCATCCGGTCGCGCCGTCCTCGCCCGCCGTGTCCCCGGCCAGCCGCAGCGCGAACGCGAGCCCGAGCACGGCGAGCCCGATCCCCCGGGCGGCTCCGGCGCTCTGGGCGAGCTGGGCCGCGACCGCGCCGACGGCCGCGAACACCCAGCCGCACGCGGCCAGCGCCAGACCGAACGCGAACGACCCGCCCGCGGCCAGCCCGCCGCCGCCCTGCAGCCCGAGCCCGGTCAGCAGCCCCAGCACCACATTGGCGGCGAAGGTGACGAGCAGCGCCGCGAACAGCGGTGCGTTCCTGCCGACGACGGTCGCCCCGAGCAGCTCGCGACGCCCGGCCTCCTCCTCGGTCCGGGTGTGCCGGATCACGGTGAGCAGGCTGATCAACGACACGACGATGAACATGAAGCCGGACCGCTGCGCGACCAGCGCCCCGAGGTCCGCCCCGTACACCGGCCCGAGCATGCCGATGATCGCCGGGCTCTTGGCGGTGCCCTCGTAGTACGTCAGCCTGGCCGCCTCGGTCGGCAGCAGCTCCTGGAAGCCGCCGATGGAGGCCATCACCACCAGTGGGACGAGGAGGATCCACAGCGGCAGCAGGAACCGGTCCCGGCGCAGGATCAGCCGGGCCAGCCCGAGGGTTCCGGTCAGTCCGTTCATCGGGCCGCCTCCATCCGGCGTCCGTTGCCCGCCTGCTCGTAGTGACGCAGGAACAGCTCCTCCAGCGTGGGCGGCTGGCTGGTCAGCGCGCGGACGCCGACGGCGGTCAGGTGGCGCAGCGCCTCGCCGAGGGCGTCGTTGTCCACGTCGAAGCGTACGCGCCCGTCCTCCACCCGCAGATCGTGTACGCCGGACAGCCCGGCCAGCCCATCGGCGGACCCGGCGAGCTCGGCCGAGATCGTGGTGCGGGTCAGGTGGCGAAGCTGCGCCAGCGTGCCGCTCTCCACGATCCTGCCGCTGCGGATGATGCTCACCCGGTCGCACAGCGCCTCGACCTCGGCGAGGATGTGGCTGGACAGCAGCACGGTGCGGCCGTTGTCCTTCTCCTCGCGGACGCACTCCTGGAAGACCGACTCCATCAGCGGGTCCAGGCCCGAGGTGGGCTCGTCCAGCAGGAGCAGCTCGACGTCGGAGGCGAGCGCGGCGACCAGGCCGACCTTCTGGCGGTTGCCCTTGGAGTAGGTGCGGCCCTTCTTCCGCGGGTCCAGCTCGAAGCGGTCGAGCAGTTCGGCCTTGCGCCGGGGGTTCAGCCCGCCGCGGAGCCGTCCGAGCAGGTCGATGACCTCGCCGCCGGTCAGGTTCGGCCAGAGCGTGACGTCGCCGGGCACGTACGCGAGGCGGCGGTGCAGGGCGACCGCGTCCCGCCAGGGGTCGCCGCCGAGCAGGCGGGCCTCGCCCGAGTCGGCGCGCAGCAGGCCGAGCAGGACGCGGATCGCGGTGGACTTTCCCGCGCCGTTGGGGCCGAGGAAGCCGTGCACCTCGCCGGGCCGTACCTCCAGGTCGAGGCCGTCGAGGGCGCGGGTGCGGCCGAAGGTCTTCACGACCTTCGACATGCTGATGACGCTTTGCATGGGGTACTTCCTTCGTGTTTCACAATTTCACAAGCGTGCGGAGGCGGGAATGGGGATAAATCGGGCTTGGTCGGCGGCGGGCCGGGTCGCGGCTACGTAGGCGGCGAAGCCGACCACGCGCCGGCGGGGAGGCGCCGGGGCGGATGCGCCGAATCCGCGCAGCCGGCCGACCCGCGGCGGCGAGCGGACATTCGGCCGGACATTCGGCCGGACATTCGGCCGGACATTCGGCGGGGCGGCGGCCGGGCCGGTGAGGAGTGGCTCACGGCGCCTCCTGGAACGGTTCCTTGGGCCAGCCCAGCAGCCGCGCCCCCAGCACCGCCGTCTCCAGCGTGAACCGCTGCGTCGGCTCGTCCGGGGAGAACCCGGTCAGCCGGCGGATCCGCTCCAGCCGGTAGGTCACCGCCCGGGTGCTGATGCCGAGCCTGCGCGCCGCCGCCGTCTGGTTCCCCTGCGAGGCGAACACCGCCTCCAGCGTCTCCAGCAGCGGCTCCGGCCCGCCCCGCGCCTCGCACAGCGGGCTCAGCACGCTGCCCACCAGATCCTCGATCGCGGCCCGGTCCCGCAGCAGCACCGGAAAGACGAGCAGGTCGGAGGCCTTGAGCACCTGCGGTCGCAGCCCCAGCCGGTCGCCGGTCTCGATCGCGCCCGTCGCCTCCCGATAGGAGTTCACCACCCCGCCCGCCCCCCGATGCGGGCGTCCGATCCCGACCCGCCACCCCGGCGGGAACGCCCCGCGCACGTGGTAGGTGAACTCGCCCGTCGCCGCCGTGAGCGAGCCGGGCGCGACGCACACCAGCATGCCCTCCCGGGCGGCGATCAGGATGTTGCGCGAGCCGAACCGGGCGATCAGCGCCCGTTCGATCCGTCCGGCCAGCGCCTCGACGTCCGGCAGCGGGGCGCCGGGCCGGGCCACCGTGACCACGTACGACTCGGCGAGCCCAAGACCGAAGTGCTCGGCCCGCTCGGCCAGCCGCTCCGCGCGTCCCTGCAGCAGGTCGTCGACGAACTCCCGGCGCGCGTCCTCCTCCCTGCGCAGCGCCCTCCGCTGCGCGTCCTCGTACCCGTCCGCGTACGCCGACAGCATGCGCCGCAGGGCCGCGAACACCGGCGGCGGCGCCGCGCGGGCCGACAGTTCGGCGGCCAGCAGGCAGGCGTCGGCGAGCGAGCGCAGCGCGATCCCCCGTTCGGCGGCCTCGCCGCCGAGCGACCGGAACGTCGCGATCTCCTCCCGGCCGGGGAGACGGCCGGAGGAGGCCGCCGAGGCCAGCGCGGGCAGGCACCCCGAAAACAGGTCGGCGGGCACCCCGGTGGCCTCGCTCACCCGAGCGAGAACGTCCATCACACACCCACATCGCGCCTGTCGAAAGCCGGTACGGCCGCCAGCAGCACCGCCGCCGTCGCGGCGAGCAGGACCAGATAGCCGCCCAGAGGCCAGCCCTCGAACAGCGGCAGCGGACCCAGGTAGTAGTGAAAGGGGGACAGCCAGCGCAGCCAGGCGATCGACGCGACGCCCGCGCCCAGCGTCTCGACCGCGTAGCCGCCGATCGCGAACGCGGTGGTCACGTACAGGGCGACGGGCCTGCTCCCCGTGGCCGCCCCGACGGCGAGCGTCAGCGTGCCGAAGAACAACGTGACCAGGAACAGGCCCGTGTGCGCCGCCACGACGTTGCCCGCGTCGGCGCCGATCCCCAGCGTCGTGTTGAGCACCAGCACCAGCACCAGCGTCGCGACCGCGACCTGCAGCACCGACACCGCCAGCGCGCCGAACCGCTCCAGCAGCAGCCGCCGACGGCTGATCGGCAGGGTGACGGTGAGCTCCAGCGTGCCCTCGTGCTCCGGCTCGGCGATCGCCTGGGCGCCGAGCGACGCCGCGAACATCCCGAACAGCAGGAAACCGAGCAGCTGGTAGAGCATGACCTGGAGGTAACCGGGCCCCGCCAGGCTGCCGTGCAGGCCCATCAGGTCGCGCAGCAATCCGGGGTACTTGGCCGTCGCCACTTGGTCGTAGAAGACGGGGTCGTCCCTGATGGCCGGGTAGAACGCCGTGTAGCACAGCAGGAACACGAACAGGCCGATGCCCCAGCTCAGCACGGAACGCCGCTGCTCACGCAGCGTTTTACGCATCAGCGGCGGCATGCTCCCGCGCCTCCTCCTCGCTGTAGTACGTCAGGAAGATCTCTTCCAGGTCGGGGTCGGCGCTGACCAGATGCACCACCGTGAACCGGGCCGCCGCCTTGATCAGCGCGTCGGGGCGGCCGTCGATGGTGCAGCGCAGGCTCGTGCCCTCCAGCTTCAGGTCGCGCACCCCGGGCAGGTCACGGAAGGCGTCCTCCGGCACCGGGGCGTCGAAGTGCACCTCCACCCGCCGTACGGCCCGCTCGCGCAGCGCGGCGACGTCCTCCACGGCGACCAGCCGACCGGCCCGGACGATGCCGACCCGGTCGGCGACCTGCTCCACCTCGGCGAGCACGTGCGAGGACATCAGCACCGTGCCGCCCGCCGTGCGCACCTGCCGCACCATCGCGTGGACCTCCTGCTGCACCAGCGGGTCCAGGCCGTTGGTCGGCTCGTCGAGGATGACCAGCTCGGGCTCGTGCATGAACGCCTGAATCAGGCCGATCTTCTGCTTGTTGCCCCGGGACAGCCGGCCCATCCGCATCGACAGGTCGGCCTCCAGCCGCTCGGCCAGCTCCCGGATGCGCTCCTTGGACACCCCGCCGCGCACCTCGGCGAGAAACGCCAGGTAGCGGTCGGCGCGTTCGTTCCCCTCCAGGCGCAGCTCGCCGGGCAGATAGCCGATGCGGGCGCGCACGACCGGGTCCCGCGGCACGCCGCCGAGGACCTCCACCCGGCCCCGGGTGGGCCGGATCACGTCGAGCAGGAGCCGGATCGTCGTCGTCTTGCCCGCGCCGTTCGGGCCCAGGTAACCGAACACCTCCCCCCGCTCGATCCGCAGATCGAGGTCCTCCAGTCCCCGGCGCCTGCCGTAGAACTTCGTCAGACCCTCCGCCCACACCGCTGTCATGGCCGACATCGTCCCCCTCCCTTCGCCCCGCCGAAAGGTGCGTACCGGAACACTTGGCCGCCGCTTCGCTTCCCGCTTCCGGAAGCCGGCGCGCCACCGGCCGCGGTGCCTCGAACGCGGCCGCGCACCACCTGGCTCTACGACCAGTGGCACCAGATCGACACCTGGGTCACCGAGAACCGGCCATCCCCCTACACCACCCCGTCAGACCTTTCCTGACGACGAGATCGCCTCAACGACCAGCCAGACGTTGCTGGAGGGATTGCCGACTTTCCTCCCCGGCAGGGCATGCTCCGGATCGGCGCGCTCGGCCCGTTGGCGCGCCGTGACGTGCCTGACGTAGGGGAAGTCGCCCGGCAGACGCTTGCCGTACCCGGGGATGTGCCGGCTCAACTTGTCGTGGACCGCTCTGGTGCTGAGCGCCGCGGGACAATCCTGGAAGTGCCACAGCAGCCAGATCTCGAAGCACGGGCACGAGATCACGAGCTTGACGCCACGATCCCGCGCCTCCTTGATCGCCTGATCCAGGGAGGTGTGATCATCAACGTCGACCACGGCCCACACTTCGTCGTAGGCGAGGAACGCGTCCCTGCGCCTGCGCGCGGCCTCGGCCGCGCGGTCACGACACTTCACCGCTTCACGGACAACTCTCAACGGATCTTTTCCGACGCCTTCCACCGCGCAGGCGCCGATGACGACCGGAATAGCGCGAAAATGATCCTTTATCCCCTCAAAGTACTCGACCTCGGTCACCTCGCCCTCACAGATGACGAGGATCCGCTTACGAACCTGCCTCTTCGGCGAGGGCGGCCGTAGGCGTGGAGGGCTGCGCCGTGGGCTCATCGAGGTCGTTACGCCTCTCTCGGAACACATTCCGGATCTTTTCGAAGTTCACGTACGGCACGGCACCGTACCTGCCCTGAAGGTAGCCGCGCTCGACGTTCTCGTCATTTCGCGGGTGAAATTCGGCGAGCGGAAACAACTCGGTGGCTCCGTCGCGATCCTTCTCGGTGAACCAGACCTCCTCGCGTTCCAGGATTTTGTCCTCCAGCATCGAGCCGAGAAGCGTGGTGTCGTGGGATGCGAACAGCAATTGGGCGCTATTTCGGTTTATTTCCGCATCCTTGAACATGCGGATCAGCGTGGAGCTGAGTACCGGATGCAGACTGGAGTCGATCTCGTCCACGACGAGCACGTTGCCGCTCTCCAGGCAGAGCGCGGCGAAGACGATCAGCGAAAGCCATACGCGCGTGCCGTCGCTCTCCTCGTCGAGAGGCAGGGTGGCATCGGTGCCGCCACGGCGAAGTGTGATCCTCTTTCGCAGGACGTCGGCGTCGATCGACTCGCCGCGTCGGCTGACGGCCTCCCGGAAGGCCGCTATCTGAGCCTCGCGCTCCGGTGTCAGGACCATCTCCTCCAGTACGGCTCCCTCCACACCGAGATCGGCGAGCTGTAGGAAGGGATCCACGTAGTGGGACACCAGTCCGTCGTCGAGCAGGGACATGGTGGCCAGGAGGCGAGCCTGTTCGTGCCGATGGCCTTGCCGGATGAAGGCGTTACGAGTGACCAGGGCGGAGTGGATTCCCCTGAGCAGAGGGTGGTTGTTCGACGCGGCAGAGGAGAGATAGAGGGCGTTCTCTCTGGTGAGCTTGGCGATCCGCACGTTTTCGCCGGCCAGCGTCCGCCCAAAATCATATTTATCCGGACCGGTCCGTTCAAACAGTCGCCTCACCCGTCCGTGAGGAAAAGAATTAAGCCATTCGCCTACAACGGCCTCGTTGTCCACCTCAAACCCATATGAGTAGCGAACGCCCTCGTAGAGGAAGTCCAACTCGTAGAACGACAGAAGCGTCCCGTACTCCTCGGCGAACAGGAAGGGATGCCGGGGAACGCCCCCTCCCGGGCTCCACCGCGTCTGCGATGTCGCGATTGCCTCGATCATCCACCTCAGGGCATCCAGGACGTTGGACTTGCCCGAGGCGTTCGCACCATAGATCCCTGCCACGGAGACCGCAGGCGGGATCTCGGTGGCCCGTGGCTTCGGCGCGCCTCGCCGTGGCGTGGAGACGAAGGACAAGGTCTGCTCATCACGCAGCGACCGATGATTGGCCACACGGAAGCGGAGAAGCACGGGGTCACCTCCTCATCGAACGCCAGAACCATACAGGTTCAACGCCTACTACGACGAGATTCCCCGCAGTTAGGCGTTGAAGCGCATCTGTGACGCCTGTAACTCGGCGATCAGTGGGCCGCTGCAAAGGCTGTCCGAAGGTCCAGTGCAGGTCTTCGCGCGGATGTTCTGAGGTCGTCGCGCCGACGTCTTGGCATTCGTCGGCGCGGACCGTCGGGTAGATCAATCTTTGGATCGGGCGGTGGATCGCACCGCGACCGTTTACCCTTAGTAGTTATTTGGTGACGCCACAGTCAAACCGTCTCTCGGTGATGGGCCCTGGACGGCTTGCAACTCGCGTGGACGCAGGGGGTCACGGCATGTCGGTCGAGGGTGGTTTGCGGTCTTCCGAGAGCCCATTGGAGTGCTTCGGCTATGAGTTGCGTCGTCTCCGCGATGAGGCGGGGATGACTCAAGAGGAGTTGGGCTCGACGATCAACTACTCGGGTGCTCAGGTGAGCGCGGTGGAGAACGGCAAGCGCAGCCCGCGCAAGGACTTCGCCGTCGCCTGTGACGCTGCGCTCAACGCTGGCGGCTACCTTATTGAGCTGTGGCGTAACATCAGGCACGCCATCCACCGCCCCGTGATCCGCTCTTACCTGGATCTGGAAAAGGATGTCTGCTTTTTCCGGACCTTCGAGTTGGTCTTCGTGCCGGGGCTTCTCCAAACGGAAGCGTATGCGAGGGCCGTGATCCGGGGAGGTAGCCCTGCTGATGACGAGGAAACCATCGATGCCAGAGTGACGGCGCGGATGGAACGTCAGGGCATTTTGCACGGAGATCGGAAACCTCTACTGCTCGCGATCATCGAGGAAAACGTCTTCTACCGGCCTATCGGTGGTGACGACGTGATGCGAGAGCAGCTCCTCCATCTCATCAAGGCGGCTCAGTGTCCCAGGATCACGGTCCAGGTGGTACCCAAGACGGTGGGCGCCTATCCTGGAATGGAAGGCCCGATCACGCTCCTTTCCTTTGAAGAATTACCCGAGGTCGCATACTTCGATCATGCGGGAGGGGGAGAGATCGTCAACCGTCCTGAGGATGTGGTCAGGGCCTCCCACCGGTTCGACGGGGTACGCGCGGAAGCCCTGCCGAAAGGTGCGTCAATCGAGCTGATGAGGAGGGCGGTAGAACGATGGGCCTGACCGAACCTGTATGGCGTAAATCCAGTCGCAGCGGTGGGGAAAATGCCTGTGTCGAGGTCGCTGTTATTAGGAATTACCGGAGATCGGCTCCAGGGAACACGGACGCAGGGTACTGGTTCGCACTACGTGACAGCAAGGACCCCGAGGGCCCGCGTCTCTACTTCACCTCAGCAGGGTGGGAGACGTTTCGCCGCGACTTGGAGAACGGTAAGTTCGATAAATTGCAACCTTGACAGGTGGCCTGGGAAACCTTTGGCTCAAGGTGTAGGAGTAGACGCCCGAAAGGAACTGGGACCATGGACCTGACTGATCCCGTCTGGCGCAAGTCCAGCCACAGCGGAAGCGAGAACGTCTGCGTCGAGGCTGCGATGGTTTGGCGTAAGTCCACCTACAGCGGCGGTGAGAACGAGTGTGTCGAGGCTGCTGCCTGCAGTAAGAGAACCGCAGCGCATAAGGCTGAGGCGAGTCGCCTTGTCGTTTTGCGCGACAGCAAGGATCCCGATGGCCCTCGCCTCTACTTCACTCCGGCTGAGTGGAAGGCTTTCCGTCTCGACGTATGTGAGGGCAAGTTCGACGGCCTGAGCCGTTGACGCTCGGGAGAACACCGGGCGGTGAATCGGCCTCGGCGAGGGCTGGGATGGCCGCTATGGGATGAGCAGGAGTTTGCCGGTGCTGCGGCGGGATTCCAGATCGTCGTGGGCCTGACGGGCGTCGGCGAGGGGGTAGCGGCGGGAGATGTGGACGGTGAGGTCGCCGGCGGTGGCCCAGCCGAAGACGTCCTGGGCGCGGGCGAGGAGCTCGTCGCGGGTGAGGACGTAGTGGTGGAGGGTGGGGCGGGTGAGGAAGAGGGAGCCGAGCGGGTTGAGGCGTTGCGGGTCGAAGGGTGGGACCGGGCCGCTGGCGGCGCCGTAGAGGGCGAGCATGCCTCGGGGGCGCAGGGAGGCGAGGCTGCCCTCGAAGGTGGCGGCGCCGACGCCGTCGTACACCACGTGGACGCCTGAGCCGGTGAGGTCCTTGACCGCGTCGGCGAAGCCCTCGTAGCGGAAGACGTGGTCGGCTCCGGCCTCGCGGGCGAGCTTCTCCTTCTCGGCGGTGGAGACGGTGCCGATGACGCGGGCGCCGCAGAGCTTGGCCACCTGGGTGAGGAGCAGGCCCATGCCTCCGGCGGCGGCGTGGACGAGGACGTCGTCGCCCGGCTGCACGTGGTAGGTGGAGTGGGTCAGGTAGTGGGCGGTCAGGCCCTGGAGGAGGAGGGCGGCGGCGGTCTCCGGGTCGACGCCGTCGGGGAGGGGGATCACGTGGGTGGCGGGGATGACGGCGCGCTCGGCATAGCTGCCGGGGATGTTCGCCCAGGCCACCTTGTCGCCTACGGCGATGTCGGTCACGTCGGAGCCGACCGCGGCGACCGTGCCCGCGCCTTCGGATCCCGGCACGAACGGCGAGGGCATCTCGTAGCGGCCGATGCGGTGGTATATGTCGATGAAGTTCACCCCGCTGGCGGCGATGTCGATCAGAACCTCGCCGGGGCCGGGCACCGGGTCGGGGATCTCGGTGTATTCCAGAACCGAGGAGTCACCGGGGGTGGACACGACGATCGCGCGCATGATGCCTCCACTCCTTCACAAGATTGCGATGCGGAACATCCTGCCCGATGGCGACACCCGCCACCCTTGCGGGGCGGCGATCAGTCCGGGGGGACGGCGCTCGCGACCTGTGCGGGGCGGTGATCAGTCCGAGGCGGACGCGCCCTGCTTCGGCCCGTGCAGGGTGAAGTTGTCGTAGCGCATTTTCAGCACCGAGTCGCCGTTCTCGGGCACCCGGGCCAGCAGGCCGATGTCGCCGTTGCGCAGGCCGACCTCGTCCGTGACGTCGTGCACCTGCTCCCCGTCCACCCACATCTTCAGGTGTACGGCCGCGCCCTCGGATTCGCACTCCACCTGGATCCGGGCCTTGGCGGGCTGGCCGTCGACCTTGACGGGGTCGGCGATGTTGCCGCCGGAGCCTTTGACGACCTTGCGGATGCGGGCGTTCCCCGACGAGTCGAGCAGGAACTCGTACTGCGAGACGCGGTAGTCGCCGTCCGAGCGGCAGAACACCCCGTACTCGCCGTACCCGGACGGCTTGCCCGGGTCGGCGTCCACGCCGATCAGCAGCGTGCCCGGGGTCGTCGGGGTTGGCGTGTCCGTGGTGCTCGGCGGCGTGGTCGGCTGCTCGCGCACGAACGGGATCGGGGCCTTCTCCTGGTGCTCGGAGTTGGTGCCGCTGACATCCATGGCGTAGTAGCCGCCCGGGGCGTAGCCGTAGGTCTGGGAGTCGCCGTCGTAGCTGCCGGTCCATCCGCTGTCCGATTGGGTGAAGTCGTCCCCGTACAGGCGGGTGAGGTCCTCGGGCGGCCCGCTCGGTGACAGGAGAAGCCGTACCACCATGATGATCAGCACCACGGCGACGGGGCCGGCGACGACGGCGCCGATCAGCGACTTCCGCCGGTCGGTCGGGCGGCGCTCGGTGGAGGTCGCCGTGGCGGGGGTGGTGGGCGTGGGCGGCTCGCCCGGTCGCGGCACGGTGTTCCGGTCCGGAGCCGGGTACTGCGGCGCGGCGTGCTGGTACGTCGCGCCGGGCTGCGGCGCGGCGTGCTGGAAGGCCGCGTCCGCATGCTGTGGCCCGGTGCTCTCGAAGGGACCGCCCGGCCGGGTCGCGTCCGGTTGGTACGGCCCGCCGCCCTGCCGCTGCCCGCCCTGGTACGGGCCGCCTTGCTGTGGCTCGCTCTGGTAGGGCCCGCCATGCTGTGTTCCGCCCTGGTACGGGCCGCCTTGCTGTGGATCGCTCTGGTAGGGCCCGCCTTGCCGTGGCCCGCCCTGATACAGCCCACCCTGATACGGCTCGCCCTGGTACGGCTCGCCTCGGTACGGCGCTGCGCCGGGGAAGCCCGTCGCCGGGCCGGACTGCAACGGCCCGCTCGGATATGCCCCACCCGGGTACGTTCCGCCCGCCGAGCCTGGAACGCCCTGATGGGGGAGTGTCCCGATGTAGGGCGTGGTGGGCTGCCGGGGGGCGTTCCCCGGCTGCGCGGACGGCGGCCCGCCCTGCCGCCACGCCTGCACGACCGAGTGCTCGGCGTGCTCCGGCGACACCCGGCCGATCATGCTGTCCAGCAGTTGCTGCGCGGTGGGCCGCCGCGCGGGGTCCTTCGACAGCGCCGCCGCCACCAGTTCGCGCAGGTTCGGCTCCAGCCCGTCGAGGACGGGCTCGTTGTTGAGGATCTGGTACAGCACCGACGGCAGCGCCCCCTCGCCGCCAAACGGCGAGCGTCCGGTGCCCGCGTACGCGACCAGGCATCCCCACGAGAACACGTCGCACGCGGGCGACACCGGCTCGCCCCGCAGCGCCTCGGGGGCCATGTACCGGGGGGTGCCGATGATCTCCCCGGTTCCGGTCACCCCGCCGAGCGTGTCCAGCGCCCGCGCGATGCCGAAGTCGATCACGCGTGGGCCGACCGGGGAGAGCAGGACGTTCGACGGCTTCAGGTCCCGGTGCACGATGCCCGCGCCGTGGATGGCGGTCAGCGCGGTGGCGACGCCCACGGCGAGCGCGTCGAGGCTGGAGCCCCGCAGCGGCCCGGACGCCCGCACGGTCTCCTCCAGGTCGCGTCCCTCGACGTACTCGGTGACGACGTAGAGCTGATCCCCCTCCAGCGCCGAGTCGAGCACGGCCGCGGTGCAGAACCGCCGCACCCGCCGCGCCGCGTCGGCCTCCCGGCGGAACCGCATGCGGAACTGCTCGTGCTGGGTGTACTCGGGGTTGATCACCTTGACGGCGACGCGCTGCCCGGTCTGGTCCTCGCCCAGGTACACCGTGCCCATGCCGCCGCGCCCCAGCCGGCCGAGCAGGCGATACCGCCCGATGTGCTGCGGATCGCCAGGTTGAAGGTCGTTCACCACGATGCCTTTGTCACCGAACATTCTTTTCGTGAACCGCCAGCCTAGTGGTCGGCGTGGAACTCCCGCAGCCGAGGCGGATCCAGCCCCTCCAGGCCGCCGTGCCCGACCAGCAGCACGGTGCATCCGGCGGCGGTGGCCGAGGCGACGCCGGCCGGGCTGTCCTCGATCGCCACGCACGTCTCCGGGCCGAGGCCGAGCGCGGCCATCGCCAGCAGGTACGGCTCCGGCGACGGTTTGCCGCGCGGGACGTCGTCGGCGGTCACCGTGACCCGGAACCGCCCCGGGCCGAGGCGGCGCAGCACCATGTCGGTGATCCAGCGGGGTGAGGCGGTGACGAGCGCGGTCGCGATGCCCTCGGCCGCCAGCGCGTCCAGCAGTTCGACCGCACCCGGCAGCACCGGGAAGCCGCGGGCGACCCGCTCGGCGTAGGCGTCCGTGAGCAGCGCCTTCACCCGCTCGCGTTCGTCGCCCCCGGCGATGTCGAGCGGCCCCCGCGCCCCGCGCGCCGGGTCGTCGGCCGGTCCGTACGGCCCGCCGACAGGGTCACCTACAGGGTCGCCGACAAGGTCACGGCCGCCGAGCCCCCGCTCGTTTCGCCGGGATCGTGCCGTGGCATCCGGTGAGCGGGGAGCGATGGGCGGCGGGTCGCCTGTCCGGGGCTCCGGCGCGTGGGGGTGCCGCTCCTCGTACGGTCCGTCCACCCGGCCGTCGGCGGGGGGAACGTCCCGGAGCCGCCGCAGCAGATGGTCGGCGGCGTGCTCGATGGTCCGGCCGTACACGTACTCGGCGTCGGCGCGGGTCGCGGTGCCGCCGAGCCGGGTGGACACCTCGGCGTACGCCTGCCACCACAGTCCCTCGGTGTCCACCAGCGTGCCGTCCAGGTCGAACAGGACGGCGCGCAGCTCACCGGGCACCGGCGACGTCGGGGGACGCGTTGGCGTCGGGTTCGCCGGACGGCCCGTCCGCGGACTCGGCGGGCGAGTCTTCGGAGGATCCGGCGGCGGACTCGGCGTCGTCGGCCGAGTCGGCAACGGCGTCGGCGGAACCCGGGGAAGCGGCGGACACGCCGCCGGAAGCCGAGCCTCCGGACGCCGGGCGTGGCGCGACGAGGACGGGCCGGTCGACCAGCCGGACCGATACGCGGGTTCCGGGCGCCAGCCGTGCCGCGTCGTGGCCCGGCACGTCCGAGAGCACCTCGGTGCCGTCCGCGAGTTCCAGGCGCAGCCGCGCGGAGGCGCCGCGGAAGGAGGAGTCGAGGATGAGGGCGGGTCCCTCGGGGTCGGGGGTGAGGAGCACCGCCTCGGGGCGGATCAGCACGTT
Organism: Thermopolyspora sp. NPDC052614; assembly: GCF_040678635.1. Lineage (NCBI taxonomy): Bacteria > Bacillati > Actinomycetota > Actinomycetes > Streptosporangiales > Streptosporangiaceae > Thermopolyspora > Thermopolyspora sp. NPDC052614. The sequence goes on along the minus strand of NZ_JBFATZ010000003.1, from coordinate 84,955 downwards.
CACCTCCGGCGACGCCGGCACCGGCCCGTCCACCGGCAGCGTCTGGCCGATCACCGTGACCACGGCCCGCTCACCGCCACCGCCCGCGTCGGACGCGTCGGAGGCGGGGGAGGCGTCGGATCCGGAGGCGGCGGCTTCGGCGGTGCCCTCGGAGACGGCCTCGGAGACGGCCTCGGAGACGGCCGCGCCGGGCGACGGCTCCGCGCCACCGGCGGAGGCGGCGGCCGACGCCGGCGCGGCGGCCGCGGGGACCAGGGAGATGACGCCGGGCAGATGGTTCATGGTGCCGACGAACTCGGCGACGAACGCCGTCGCGGGCCGGTCGTACAGCTCGGACGGCGTGGCGCACTGCTCGACCCGCCCGGCGCGCATCACCGCGACCCGGTCGGCGATAGACAGCGCCTCCTCCTGGTCGTGCGTCACGAAGATCGTCGTGATGTGCAGGGAGAGCTGCAGCTTGCGGATCTCCTCGCGCAGCGTGACGCGCACCTTGGCGTCGAGGGCCGACAGCGGCTCGTCGAGCAGCAGCACCCGGGGCTCCAGCGCGAGCGCGCGGGCGAGCGCGACCCGCTGCTGCTGCCCGCCGGAGAGCTGATGCGGATACCGGTCGCCGTGCTCGGGCAGCCCGACCAGCGCGAGCAGCTCCTCCGCGCGTGCGCGCCGCTTGGCCGCCGCAACCTTGCGCACCCGCATCCCGAAGGACACGTTGTCGCGCGCGTTGAGGTTGGGGAACAGGCTGTAGGACTGGAACACCATGCCCGCGTCGCGCCGGTTCGCGGGCACCCGCGTGATGTCCTCGCCGTCGATGAGCACCGCCCCGGCGTCGGGCTGCTCGAAGCCCGCGATGACGCGCAGCGCGGTCGTCTTCCCGCACCCGGACGGCCCGAGCAGCGCCACCAGCTCGCCCGGCTCGATGGTCAGGTTAAGATCGTCGAGGGCGACGGTGCCGCCGAACGCGCGGCGCAGCCCCTTGAACTCGACGCGGGCCCCGGTCATGTCGCACTCCCTTTCCTGACGCCCGCGCCCGACACCACGAGCAGCAGGATCCACGTGAGCAGCAGGCTGAACACCGACACCGCGACCGACACCTGCGCCTGCGCCCCGGAGATCATCACGATCCACACCGGGAACGGCAGGAAGCCGAGCAGCCGCGCCACCGTGTACTCGCCGAGCACCAGCGCGAGCGTGAGGAACGACGCCCCCGCCAGCCCGGACCGGATGTTCGGCACGATCACCGTCAGCATGACGCGCGGCCACGACGCGCCGCAGTTCCTGGCGGCCTCGACCAGGGTGCGCACGTCGATCGCGGTGAGCGCCGAGTCCAGCGACCGGTACGCGAACGGCAGCGCCAGCACCACGTACGCGAGCACCAGCACCACCGGGAAGTCCTGGTTCTGGATGGCCAGGACCGTCTGGTAGAAGGGCGTGGGCGCCAGCACGTCCTGCGCCCACGGCAGCAGCATGTAGATCCCGGCGGTGAACGAGATCGGCGGCACCACGAGCGGCAGCGTGCACAGCACCTCGAGGAGCGGCTTCAGCCTCGGCGCGCTCAGCCGTACGGCGAGCATCGCGGGCAGCAGCAGCACCAGCACCAGCACGATCGTGGCGGCGGCGAGCCCAAGCGACAGCAGCAGACTGCCGGTGAAGCCCTCCACGGTGAAGATCCGCGCGTAGGCGTCGAGGGTGAACCCCACGTTCGGGATGTTCACCGTGAACACGAACGCGGCCAGCATCGGCACCAGGAAGTACAGCGCGGCGACCGCCAGCACCACGCCCCGCCAGACGCGCACCTTGCGGACGCGTCCCCGCCCGGTGGCGGCGGGACCTGGGGCGGCGGTGTCGGTGAGGACGGCCGGGGCCGGGGTCAGTGTGGCCATCGGGCCCTCCCGCGTCGCGTTCCGGGCCTCTCACGGGCCGTCGTGTGGGCCGTGGTGGGGGCCGTGGTGCGGATCGGGGTCAGCGCAGCCATCGGGCGCTCCTGCGTTGCAGCGGCAGGTAGACGGCCATGACCAGGCCGGCCACCACGATCATGTCCAGGCTGAGGGCGAGCGCCACGTTCTCGTGCCCGACGAGCACGTTGCCGGAGAGCGCGTCGCCGATCTGCAGGGTGATCAGCGGCACGGTGGCGCCCACCATCGCCGCGGCCGTGGCGTACGCGGCGAACGCCCCGCCGAACAGCAGCACCACCCCGCCGAGCAGCGACGGGGCGAGCACCGGGATGCCGACCCACCGCCAGAACTGCCAGGCGGAGGCGCCGCTGTTCTGCGCCGCCTCCCGCCACTGGGGCCGCAGCCCGTCCAGCGCGGGCGCCATCACCAGCACCATCAGCGGCACGGAGAAGTACAGATAGACCAGGGCGAGACCCCAGAAGTTATACAGACTCCATCCGATGGTGGACAGTCCCAGCGAGGTCGTGACGACCCCGGCGTTGCCCAGCGTGGCGATCCACAGGAAGGCGAGCGGCACCCCGCCGAAGTTGGCGAGCACCCCGGAGGCGGTGAGCACGCCCTCGCGCAGCAGCCGGGACCGCGAGGTCACCACCGCCTGGGCGAGGAACGTCCCCAGCACCGCCCCCGCGATCGCCACCACGGCCGACAGCTGCACGCTGCCGATCAGCGCGACGAGATAGCCGCCCTGCAGCGACTCGACCATGTTGCCGAGGCCCGGCTCTCCCTGGACGGTGAACGCCCCGATGAGAATCATGATCGCGGGCCCGCCGAACACCACCGCGTAGAAGACGAGCAGCGGGACCGCGGCGAGCCAGCCCGCCGACCGGACGCGTGCCAGCGGCCCGCGCCCGGTCCGGGTCCTTCCCGGCCTGCCCGTCATCCGGCGACGGCCGCGGACCAGCCGGTGGCGATGGCCTCCTGGGCCTTCTTCACCTGCGCCTCGGTCGGGAACGTCGGGGTGCCCTCGACCTTGGGCAGCTTGGCCACCAGGGCGGCGTCGGCGGTCTTGTCGGCCTCCATGGCGGGCAGCAGCGCCGGCCGCGCGTACCCCTTCAGGTAGAGGTTCTGGCCCTCGGGGCTGTAGAGGAACTCCATCCACAGCCGCGCGGCGGCCGGGTGCGGCGCGTCCTTGTTGATCGCCTGGGCGTAGTACGCGGCGTACTGCCCGTCGGTCGGCACCACGACCTGCCAGTCCAGGCCCTTGGCGTTGAACTCGTCGGCGTACTTGGCGTTGAGGTAGTCCCAGTCGATGCTGATCGGCGTCTCGCCCTTCTCGACGGTCGCCGTGGTCGTCTCGACCGGGTTGAAGTTGCCGGACTCCTTGAGCTTCTTGAAGAAGTCGAGGCCGGGCTGGATGTCGTCGAAGGACCCGCCGTTGGCGAGCGAGGCGGCGAACACGCCGGCGAACGCCGAGCCGGACTTGGTCGGGTTGCCGTTCAGCGCGACCTTGCCCTTGTACTCGGGCTTGAGCAGGTCGGCGAAGGTCTTCGGGCAGGTCCCGACCGCCTTGGCGTCGCAGCCGATGGAGATGTAGCCGCCGTAGTCGTTGTACCAGTTGCCGTTCGGGTCCTTCAGCCCGGCGGGCAGCTTGTCCCAGGTGGCGACCTTGTACGGCGCGAACAGGCCCTCGGCCGCCCCGCTGAGCGCGAACGCCTGGCCGAGGTCGAGCACGTCGGGCGCCCGGTCCTGGCCCTTGCGCGTCTTCACGGCGGTGATCTCGTCGGAGCTGGACCCGTCGGGGTTCTCCTCGTTGATCTTGATGCCGTACTTGGTCTTGAATGTGGAGATCAGCTCGCCGTAGTTGGCCCAGTCCGGCGGCAGCGCGATGACGTTGAGCTGGCCCTCCTTCTTGGCCTCGGCGATCAGCGCGTCCATGCCGCCGAGATCCTGCGCGGAGGTCGCCGTGGCGGCTTTCGAGGCGCTAGCCGTACCGGCCTGCTCGGTGGGGGCGGATCCGCAGGCCGCGGTGAGCGACACGGCCACGGTCAGGGTGGCGGCCAGTCCCAGAAGACGGGAGCCGGACGTAATGCGGGACGAAAGCACGCAGGCCTCCAGGAACCTCTAGCGCACGTAAAACACGTACTGGTGCGCTGAACGTAGGCGAAATCGCGCGACCAAAGCCAGACCAAGTAAGTCGCACAACGGTTGCGGTTCTGTGAACAGATACTGACCGTCCTCCTGTTTTCCGAAAGAGCGGTTTGCCGCGGGGTAGGGCGTGGGGTCGGGAGGGGGCCGAGGCGCCACGGTTTTCGGACAGGGCCTGCGCCGTATCGGAACCCACGGTGATCGGGGTCGAGCGGCGCTCGGGTGGTCGCCGGCCGGGCGGCGGGCGTGCGTGGCCCGTGTCGGCCCTGAAGTCGGCCTCGAAGTCGGCCTCGAAGCCGGCATCCCGGGGGCGGCGTGTCGCGACTTGCATCCCGGCCGCTGGGAACATATGTTCGATGTATCCGTCGACGCCCGTTCTTCCCCCGGGTGGCTCCGCAGCAGGCCACAGGGAGACGAACCGTCTTGAGCAGACTTTACGGCGACCCCATCGAGGTGTGGACGCGAGACGGCGAGCCCATCCAGTTCGTCTGGCGCGACCGGCTCTACGTCGTCCGCCAGGTGCTCGAACACTGGGTGGTGGCCCGGGAATGGTGGAAGACCTCCGAGACCGACCCGGGCGAGCGCCGGTTCTGGCGGGTCGAGGCGAGCCCCGGCAAGGACGTGGGCACCTACGAACTGCGCTATGACACCGCCAGCGAGGGCTGGCTCCTGCTGAGGGCGTGGGACTGATGGCCCCGACCCCGTACCCGGGCATCGACCCGCGCCTCCGCCGGGACGCGCCGCCCACGGCCTCGCCTGCGGATCCGTTCCCGCACCTGCACGTCGCCTCGGCCTATTCGCTCCGGTACGGCACCGCCTTCCCCTCGGCCCTGGTCCGCCAGGCCGCCGACGACGGCGCCGACATCCTCGCGCTGACCGACCGCGACGGCCTCTACGGCGCGATCAAGCACGTCCAGGCGTGCCACGAGGCGGGCCTCGGCCCGGTCGTCGGCGTCGACCTGGCGCTGTCGGGCGAGGACCGGGCGGGAGGAAAGGCGTCGGCCCGGTCGGTGGCCCGCTCGTCGGCCCAAGCGGTGGACAACCCGGACAACGGGACGGCGGATCGGGTGGTCGTGCTGGCCCGCTCCGACGGCTGGCCCCACCTGTGCCGCCTGGTCACCGCCGCCCACTCCGGCGAACGCGGCGACCCCCGGGTCACCCCGGAGATGATCGCCGAGCATGCCGAGGGCCTGTTCGTGCTGCTCGGCCCCTGCTCCGACGTCGGCCGCGCCGTCGCCGCCCGCCGCGACCAGCAGGCCCGCGCCCTGCTGGCCCGCTGGCGCGCCGCCGCCGGAGACTCGCTCGTGATCGAGCTGGTGGACCGCTACGGCCCGCGCGAGGCGAGCAACGCCACCCGCATGCTCGCCCTCGCCGAGTCGGCCGGCCTGCCCGCCGTGCTCACCAACGCCGTCCGCTTCCTCGGCCCCGCCGACTACCAGGTCGGCCACGTGCTCGACGCGGCCCGCAACCTCGCCCCGCTGCACCCGTACACGGTGGAGCGCTCGGCGTCGCACGCCTACCTGAAGACCGGCGCCGAGATGGTCCTGGTCGCCCGCCGCGTCTGCGGCGCCGACCCCGAGCGCATGGCGCGCCTGCTCGCCACGACCCGCCGCGTCGCCCGCCGCTGCGTGCTCGACCCGCTGGAGGTCCTCGCCCTGCGGAACGACCCGCCGCGCCTGCACCTGCCCGAGATCGGCCGCGACCCGGTCCCGCTGCTGCGCCACCGCTGCGAGGACGGCCTGCACGAACGCGGCCTGGAACGTTCCACACACGCCCGCCGCCGCCTCGCCGAGGAGCTCGACATCATCGAGCGCAAGCGCCTGTCCGGCTACTTCGTCGCCGTCGCCGGAATCACCGACATGATCCGCGGCATGGGCGTGCGCTGCGCCGTCCGCGGCTCGGGCGCGGGCAGCCTGGTCACCTACCTGATCCGGATCGGCGAGGTGAACCCCCTCGACCACGGCCTGCTCATGGAGCGCTTCCTGTCCGAGGGCCGCGTCGGCCTGCCCGACATCGACATCGACGTGGAGTCGGCGCGCCGCCTCGACTGCTACCGCGCCATCCACGACCGGTACGGCGAGGCCCGCGTCGCCTGCGTGTCGATGATGGAGACCTACCGGGCGCGCAGCGCCATCCGCGACGTGGGCGCGGCGATGGGCCTGCCCCCGCACGAGATCGACGTGATCGCCAAGGCGTTCCCGCACATCCGCGCCCGCCAGATCCGCGCCGCCCTGTCCGACCTGCCCGAGCTGCGGCAGAGCGGGCTGAACGACCGGATCCTGGAGACGACGTTCCGCCTCGCCGAACGCCTGGACGGCCTGCCCCGCCACATCGCCCTGCACCCGTGCGGCGTGCTCATCGGCAACGCGGGCCTGCGCGACCGCACCCCCGTCGAACGCAGCCTGCTCGGCTTCCCGATGAGCCAGTTCGACAAGGACGACGTGGAGGAGGCCGGGCTGCTCAAGCTCGACGTCCTCGGCGTGCGCATGCAGTCGTCCCTGGCGTACGCGGTGGACGAGATCGAGCGGGTGGACGGCGAGCGGATCGACCTCGACGCGGTCCCGCACGACGACGCCGCGACGTACGACATGATCCGCGAGGCCCGCACGATCGGCTGCTTCCAGATCGAGTCGCCCGGCCAGCGCGACCTCGTCGCCAAACTGGAGCCGCGCAGCATGCACGACCTGATCGTGGACATCTCGCTGTTCCGCCCGGGACCGGTCAACTCCGACATGGTCACGCCGTACCTGGAGGCCCGGCACGGCTGGCGGTCGGCCCGCTACCCGCACCCGAAGCTGCGGGCGGCCCTGGAGGAGACCAACGGCGTGGTCGTCTTCCACGAGCAGGTCCTGAAGATCATCGACATCATGACCGGGAAGGGCCTGTCGGAGGCCGAGAAGATCCGCCGTAGCCTCGGCGACCCCGAGCGCCGCGAGCTCGTGCGGGGGTGGTTCCGGCGCAACGTCCTGCCCGAGTACGGCCCGGCGGACGTCGAGGAGGCGTGGCGCGTCATCGACGCGTTCGGCGCGTTCGGCTTCTGCAAGGCGCACGCGGCGGCGTTCGCGCTCCCCACCTACCAGTCGGCGTGGCTGAAACGCCACCACACCGCCGCGTTCTTCGCCGGGGTGCTCGCCCACGACCCGGGCATGTACCCGCCCCGCGTGATCCTCGACGAGGCCCGCCGCTGCGGCGTGCCGATCCTCCCGCTGGACGTCAACCGCTCCGGCCGCACCTGGCGGGTCGAACGCCTCCCCGGGGACGCCCGCCCCGGCGGGCCGCCGAGCCCTGTGCCGGGCGGCGGCCTGAACGCGGCCGGGCACGGATTGCGGGTCCCGTTCTCGGCCGTCAAGGGGATCTCGGAGGCCGAGGTGGACCGGATGGTGGCCGGGCAGCCGTACACGTCCCTGGCGGACTTCTGGGATCGGGCGCGGCCGTCGCGCCCGATCGCCGAGCGAATCGTCGAGGTGGGCGGCTTCGACGCGGTGCACGGCCTGCGGCCGGGCGAGCCGCGCTGGCGGCCCGGCCGGCTCACCCGGCGCGACCTGGTCGCCCAGGTGGGCGCGCTGGAGCGGGCGTCGTCGGGGGTGGGGGAGACCCAGCTCGTCATGGGCTTCACCGACCGGGTGACCCCCGGTGAACTGCCGGAGATGTCCGAGGCCGAGGCGGTCGAGGCCGAACTGACGATCCTCGGCCTGGACGTCAGCCGCCACGTGCTCAGCTTCCACGACGAACTGCTCGACGCGCTCGGCGTGACCCGCGCCAAGGACCTGCTCCGCCGCCGCAACGGCGCGGAGATCCTGGTGGCCGGGGTGAAGGTGGCCACCCAGACGCCCGCCATCCGGTCGGGACAGCGGATCATCTTCACCACGCTGGAGGATTCGACCGGGCCGATCGACCTGACGTTCTTCGAGTCGGTGCAGGGCCGCTGCGCGGCGACCGTGTTCGGATCGTGGCTGCTGGTGGCGCGGGGCGTGGTACGGCGCACCGGCGCGCGGGCGGTCTCGGTACGCGCGGTCGACTGCTGGAACCTGGTCGATCTGGACCGCGCCTGGCGCGGCGGCGGCGTCGCCGAGGCGCGGGCGCTGATGAGCGCGACCGGGCGGCGGGCCGACGGCGGCGTCGGCGGGGGCGTCGGCGGGGCGGCGATCGAGTACGGCAACGGCTACCGGATCTCCCCCTACGCCGACGTCGGCCCCGCGCCCGGCGTCACGAGGCCGCCGCGCTCCCTGTGGCACGCCAGCGGAGGCAGCTCGGGCCCGACCGTACGCCGGGGGGCGTGATCCTTTCGCTACGCGAGATTTCCGGTTCGATACCTCTCGCCTGGTTCGATCAGGTGTAATTCGTCTATACACGACATCGGCGACATGGGATGGGGGCGGTGTGACGGGCCATCCGATGGACCGCACGTGGGGCCGCTCCAGGCGGGGCCACGCCGATCCGGAGCGCGCGGGCCTCGCGCTCGCCGGAACCGGGCATGCGGTATCCGGCCACGCGATCTCCGGTCGTGCCGTATCAGGCCACGCGGTATCCGGCCACGCGGCGTACGGGCACGCGGTCTCCAGGCACGCGGGGCCGGGGCGCTCGCGATCGGGACGTCCGGAGCCGAGCCGTTCCGAGCCGGGGCATCCGAGCCAAGATCCCGCACCGGGACGTCCGAGGCCGGCGGGAACGCCGAGACGAACGAGGAGAACGGCGCGTGCGGTCGCCGCCGCGCTCGTGGCGCTCTGCACGTTGCTGTCCGGCTGTTCCTCCGGCTCCGAGCCGACCTCGGAGAACTCGAAGAACCCGAAGAAAACGTCCGAGGCCAACGCCCGGCCCCCGGCCACCACGCCGACGGAGGCCACCCGGATCCTGCGCGCCTATCTCGCCGCGATGAGCAAACCCGACACGGCCGCGAGCAAGTCGGTGGAGGCGAGCACCGCCCGGACCGTGCACGCCGTACGGCTCCGGCTCGGCGAGGACGTGACCCCGAGTCTCGCCCCCGAGTTCGCGATCCCCAGGTTCTCGTCGTACCCGCGGTGGTTCGCGGCCGGCGCGGTGCGGCCCGGCATGACGGGCGACGTCGCGATCTTCGTGCAGAGCCGCAAGGACGCCCCCTGGCGCGTCCACCACGTGGCGTACCTCAGCCGCCCCATGCCCGAGCTGAGCCGTGACGCCGAGGGCTACGTCACCGTGGCCGATCCCGGCAGCGTCCCCGTCAGGCAATCCAAGATATTCACCGACGCGCTCATCGACCCCAGCGTCATCGCGGACCGCGCCAAGCTGGCGGGGTCAGCGGAGGGCGACGCCGACAACCCCGTCATACCCGTGATCGACGGGCTCCGCCAGAACAGCAAGCTCTTCGCCGCCTCCTCCTGGCAGATCCAGACGAGCGAAGTCACCCAGACGGGCCGGTCGTACGCGCTGAAGACCAAGGACGGCGGCGCGGTCGTCTGGTACGCCCTGCAATACAACTTCAAAGCGGTCAACGTGGGCAGGCGTTTCGAGATCACCCTGGCCGACGAGGCGGTCCGCATGCTCGGCGGCAGGCCCGCCGTGAGCAGATTGTTCGCCTGGAGCGCCCTCTACCAGAGCGTCGCCCACGCCCCGGCGACCGGTGACGCGAAGGTCCTGGGCGTCTTCCCCGGCTGGGCCAACATGGTCGGCGCCTGAGCCGCCGCGCCCGTTTGGTCGGCTTCAGCCGCCCACGACCCGGCTGTGATCCTCCTCGGCCGAAGGGGTGGCCGGCGACGCGGCGGGGCGGGGAGGCGCGGCGAGCGGCGTGATGCGGCGCAGCGGAGGCAGGAACGGGCGGGTGGCGGCCGGGCGGCGGGCCGTACCGTAGGTGATCTCGCGGACCGTGGCCGCGCAGAGGGCGGCGGCGAGGGCGGTCACCGCGACGGCGGCCGGGTTCAGGCCGGTCAGCCCCTCCTCATGTGTGCCCACCGAAACGACGATCATGGCGAGGGCGGCGAGCCAGCTCAGCCACCAGGCGGCGAGCAGCGGCAGCCACCACCGCCTGCGACGCTCGGCGGGGCCCGTCGCCTCCCAGGCGGCGTGCAACGCGAAAGGGGGCGCGATCAGGTTGACCCCCGGGATCACCCAGGCCCAGACGGCGTTCCGGCGTACGCGGCGTAACCAGGTCAGATAGGCCACCGCAGCCGCGACGGAGGTGGCGAACACCGCCAGCACCAGCAGCGCGAACAGCGTCACCTCGCCCGTGATCTTCTCAGCGCCCGGAGCCCGGGGATCGCCGCCGACGGCCGCGATCCGCTCGGCCAGCGGGCCGCCCCGCGCCGCCTCGAAGACCACGAGCGCGGCCATCGCGAGCACCTGGGCCGCGAGGGCCACGTGAACCCGCACGGCGCTCCGGCCGGCCGAGGACAGGGCGACGCGCATGATGTTCTCCCCCCGGCATGCGCTGATGGGTGTGGTGCGTGGCGTTTGTGTGCCGCTGTCAGTGATTTATCCCGTCGGCCTCGCCGCTAATCCCGGACACGCGTTCGGCCCCCGCTCGGCCCTGTTCCGGCCTGATACCCGCTCGACCGCCCGGCCGGCGGCTCCCGTCAGGCGACCAGGCCGCACTCCCAGGCCCAGGCGGCGATCTCCACCCGGTTCCGCGCGCCGAGCTTGGCCTGGACGCTGCCGAGGTGGGTCTTCACGGTGGACAACGAGACGAACAGCTCGGCGGCGATCTCCTGGTTGGTACGGCCCCGCGCCACCAGCCGGACCACGTCCATCTCGCGTTCGGTGAGCTGCTCGCGCGGGGGACGGGCCTGCGGCGTCACCGGCTGGGCCAGGTGCTTCAGCAGGCGGACGGTCACCGACGGCGACACCAGCGAGTCGCCGACCGCCGCCGCGCGCACCGCCTCGATCAGCAGCGTGGGTCCGCTGTCCTTGAGCAGGAAGCCGCACGCCCCGGCGCGCAGCGCGCCGTAGACGTACTCGTCCAGGTCGAAGGTGGTCACGATCACCACCCGCATCGGGTCGGCGACTCCGGGCCCGGCCAGCAGCCGGGTGGCCTCCAGGCCGTCGAGCCGGGGCATGCGTATGTCCAGCAGACACACGTCCGGCCGCAGCCGCCGGGCCTGCTCCACCGCCTCCACACCGTCGGCGACGGCGGCCACGACCTCTATGTCCGGCTGGGCGTCGAGAATCATCTGGAAGCCCGTCCGCACCAGTTGCTGATCGTCCGCGATGAGCACCCTCACGCGATGAATTCTGCCACTGGTCAAGGCACGGCCAACTGCGCCCAAAAAATGCCGCTGAGGAGGCCGGCGCCGATCTTCGACATCCGGAAGAAGGCCGTTGTCCGCCGCCCGGCCGGGTCGAGCGGCCCGGATCGATCAGCCGAGGACGAGATCGCGGATGACGCGCAGGGTCGGCTCGTCGCGGGGGCCCATCACCAGCAGGGTGGTGACCGGGCTCTTACGCCACAGTTCCAGGCGCTCCCGGATACGGCCGGGCGGGCCGACGAGGCTGATGCCGTCGGCGAGTTCGTCGGGGATCGCCCGGAACGCCTCGTCCTTGCGGCCGGAGAAGTAGAGCGACTGGATGTGCTCGGCCACCTCCGCGTAGCCCATGCGACCGACGATGTCGGCGTGGAAGTTGCGCGTCCGGGCCCCCATGCCGCCGATGTAGAGCGTGAGCATGAACTTCACGCCGTCCAGGGCGGCCCGCACGTCGTCGGTGACGGCCACGTTGACCATGGCGGCGATGTCGAAGCCGGGGCGGGCGCCCCGGAGCGCCTCGCCGTACATCTGGTCGATCTTCTCGGGGAACGTGAACAGCGGCAGCCAGCCGTCGGCGATCTCGGCGGCGAGGGCGACGTTCTTCACCCCCTCGGCGCCGAGGTAGAGCGGGATGTCGGCGCGCAGCGGGTGCGTGATGGACTTCAGCGGCTTGCCGAGTCCGGTGCCGCCGGGGTACGGCAGGGGGTAGTGCGGCCCGGCGGAGGTGACGGGCTCCTCGCGGCGCCACACCTTGCGCATGATGTCCACGTACTCGCGGGTCCGCGCGAGCGGCTTGGGGAACGGCCGGCCGTACCAGCCCTCGACGACCTGGGGGCCGGAGGCGCCGATGCCGAGCATGAGCCGGCCGCCGGTGAGATGGTCGAGCGTCATCGCGGTCATCGCCGTGGTGACCGGCGGGCGGGCCGAGATCTGGGCGACGCCGGTGCCGAGCCGGATCCGGCTGGTACGCGCGCCGTACCAGGCGAGCGGGGTGAAGGCGTCGCTGCCGTAGGCCTCGGCGGTCCAGGCGGAGTCGTAGCCGAGGCGCTCGGCGGCGAGCACGCTCTCGGTGGCGTCGTCGGCGTGGCGCTGCCAGTAGCCGATCATCAGCCCGAGTCGGAGATCGTCCGCCATCACCGCACCTCCATGCCGCTGCGAACCTAATGATTAGAACATGTTCTAGATGGGCGGGTCGAGAGCGGGGGCGCCGCCCGCCTCCTTCCGGGTGAGGACGAGTTCGGCGGCCGCGCCGGAGTCGAGCGCTCAGCCCGACGGCGCGGGCGGCCCGGCGTCGAACAACTCGGGGTAGGCGTGCGCGAGGTGATCGGCGATCGCCTGGCCCGCCTCCGCCGCGTCCCCGGCCTCGATCGCCGCGTGGATGCGGCGGTGGTCGCGCCGCAGCACGGCCGTGTCGCCCAGCGCGACGACCGCGTCCACCGCGTACCGCCGTACCGACTCGCGCAGCGCCTGCATGACGGCCATGAGCAGGCGGTTTCCGCTCGCGCCGACGATCGCCGCGTGGAAGGCCGTGTCATGCTCGACGAACTGCTCCGCCGTGAGCCCCGGGCGTTCCATCAGCTCCAGCGCCTCGGCCATCGGGCGAAGATCGGCCCCATGCCGGGCGGCGTGCTCGGCCGACCAGCGCTCGATCATCAGCCGGGCGTCGATGACATCGCGCATCGACACGCTGGACAGCCGCAGATGCAGGCGCAGCAGGTCGGTGAGCGCGCCGCCGGGGCGGGCGGTGAGCACCGCGCCCGCGTCCGCGCCCCGCCCGACGTTCGAGGACACCACGCCCAGCGTCTCAAGCACGCGCATCGCCTCGCGCACCGAGGCGCGGCTCACCTGGAGCTGCTCGGCGAGCTGACGCTCCCCGGGGAGCCGGTCGCCCGGCGTCAGCCCGTCGGCCTCGATGCGCCGCTCGATCTGGGCGAGCACCTCCTCGAACGTGCGGGTGCGCCGCACCGGACGCCACCCGTCGTCGCTCACGGGCCTCTCCTTACGGTCTCAGGTGTGGGGACCTTGACGTTCGGGTATATGGTCTGAGCATACTGTGGTCTGACCATATGAAGGAAAGGCTAACGTGTGCGCGTCGCCCTTTTCATAACCTGCGTCAACGACACCCTCTTTCCGGACACCGGCAAGGCGGTCGTCACCCTGCTGCGGCGGCTCGGGTGCGAGGTCGAGTTCCCCCGCGCCCAGACGTGCTGCGGCCAGATGCACCTCAACACCGGCTACCGCGATGAGGGCGTACGGCTCGCGCGGCACTTCGTCGAGGTCTTCGCCGGGTACGACGCGGTCGTGGCGTCCTCCGGGTCGTGCGCGGCGATGGTACGCGAGCAGTACCCGAAGCTGGCGCACAACCCGAGCTTCGCCGACGGCGCGCCGGTCGGGGCCGGGCCGCGGCGGATGGTCGCGACGCGGGCGGGGCGGGAGTTCGCCGCGGCGGTGGAGGAGGTGGCGCCCCGGGTGTACGACCTGTCGGAGTTCCTGGTGGACGTCCTTGAGGTCGTCGACGTTGGGGCATATTTCCCGCACCGGGTGACATATCACCCCACGTGCCATTCGTTGCGCGGGCTGCGGGTGGGCGACAGGCCGACCAGGCTGTTGCGCGCCGTACGGGGGCTGGACCTGGTGCCCCTGCCCGGCGCGGAGGAGTGCTGCGGTTTCGGCGGCACCTTCGCGGTGAAGAACCCGGCGATGTCCGCGGCGATGTGCGCCGACAAGGTGCGCAACGTCATGGCGACGGGGGCCGAGGTGCTGTGCGCCGCCGACAACTCCTGCCTGATGCACATCGGCGGCACGCTCGGCCGCCAGCGCGGCGGCGTACGGGTGATGCACCTGGCGGAGATCCTCGCCCAGACCGAGGGGAGGGCGTCGTGAGCGGGCCGGGCGGACACGGACGCGCGAAACGCGGCGGGGTCGTCGATCTCGGCATGCCGACCTTCCCCGGGAACTCCGCACGCGCCGTCGCCGACTCCCAGTTGCGCTTCAACCTCCGCAAGGCGACGCACACGATCAGGGGCAAGCGCGCGGGCGTCGTCGCCGAACTGCCCGACTGGATGGAACTGCGCGCGGCGGGCAAGGCGATCAAGGACCACACCCTGCGGAACCTCGACCGTTACCTGCTCCAACTGGAGCGATCCGTCACCGAGGCCGGCGGCCACGTGCACTGGGCCGCCGACGCCGCCGAGGCCAACCGCATCGTGGCCGACCTGATCAAGGCCACCGGCGAGACCGAGGTGGTGAAGGTCAAGTCGATCGCCACCCAGGAGATCGGGCTTAACGAGGCCCTGCGCGAGGAGGGCATCACCGCCTACGAGACCGACCTCGCCGAATTGATCGTGCAGCTCGGGGACGATTGGCCCTCGCACATCCTCGTCCCGGCGATCCACCGCAACCGCGCGGAGATCCGGGAGATCTTCCTCAACCACATGGCGGAGTGGGGCCGCCCCGCCCCGGAGGGGCTCTCCGACGATCCGCGCGCCCTCGCCGAGGCGGCCCGGCTGCACCTGCGCGAGCGCTTCCTCGCCACCAAGGTGGCCGTCTCCGGGGCGAACTTCATGGTCGCCGAGACCGGCACGATGGTCGTGCTGGAGTCCGAGGGCAACGGACGCATGTGCCTCACCCTGCCGGAGACGCTGATCAGCATCGTCGGCATCGAGAAGGTCGTGCCGACCTGGCGGGACCTGGAGGTGTTCCTGCAACTGCTGCCCAGGTCCTCGACCGGGGAGCGGATGAACCCCTACACCTCGACCTGGACCGGCGTCACGCCCGGCGACGGGCCGAAGGAGTTCCACCTGGTGCTGCTCGACAACGGCCGCACCGACGTGCTCGCCGACGAGGTGGGCCGCCAGGCGCTGCGCTGCATCCGCTGCTCGGCCTGCCTGAACGTGTGCCCGGTGTACGAGCGGGCGGGCGGCCACGCCTATGGGTCGGTCTATCCCGGCCCGATCGGCGCGATCCTCACCCCGCAACTGCGCGGCATGGCCTCGCCGCTGGACGCCTCGCTGCCGTACGCCTCCTCGCTCTGCGGCGCCTGCTACGACGTCTGCCCGGTGGCGATCGACATCCCCACGGTCCTGGTCCACCTGCGGGCGAAGGCGCCGCACCCCACGGCCGAGCGGGCGGGCATGCGGGCCGCCTCCTGGGCGCTGGGCCGCGCCGACCGGCTCGCCCGCCTCCAGCGGCTCGCCTCCCGCCTGCGCCGCCTGGTGCCCCGGCGGCGGCTGCCCGGCCCGGGGGCGGCCTGGACCGACACCCGCGACATCCCGCCCATCCCCGCGGAGTCGTTCCGCGACTGGTGGGACCGCACCGAGGGAGGTACCCGGTGACCTCGTCCATGCCCCCGTCCAAGCCCCCGTCCAAGCCCCCGTCCAAGCCCCCGTCGATGCCCCCGTCGATGCCCCCGTCGATGCCCTCGTCCATGAACTCGTCGGTGAACTCGCCGTCCGGGCCCTCGATGGGTTCGCGTGATCTCATCCTCGCCCGCGTCCGGTCGGCGATCGGCGGCGCGCCGGAGCCGCAGGTGCCGCGCAACTACCGGACGAGCACGTCCATGTCCGAGCTGGAACTGATCGAGCTGTTCGCCGAGCGGGTGCGGGACTACCGCGCGATCGTGCACACCGTCGCCGCGGGCGAGGTGGCCGCCACGGTCGCCGCCGCGCTCGCCGAACGGGCGGTCAAGCGGCTCGTCGTGCCCGCCGGGATACCCGGCGAGTGGCTCGCGGAGGCGTCCGTCGAGCGGCTGCCCGACGACCCGCCGCTCGACGCGGCCGAGCTGGACCGCGCCGACGGCGTGATCAGCCTGTGCGCGACGGCGATCGCCGAGACCGGCACGATCGTGCTCGACGCCGGCCCGGGTCAGGGCCGCCGGGCGCTGACGCTCGTGCCCGACTATCACCTGTGCCTGGTACGCGCCGATCAGATCGCCGCCCGCGTCCCCGAGGCGGTCGCCCGGCTCGACCCGCGCCGCCCGCTCACCTGGATCAGCGGCCCGTCGGCGACGAGCGACATCGAACTCAACCGCGTCGAGGGCGTACACGGTCCCCGAACCCTGGAGGTTGTGATCATCGCGGGAGACCGCCCGAGCGCGCCGAGCGTTTGAGCGGCGTCGTGCGTTAGGCCGTGTGCGTCGGCGTACGCCCGGGGCTCAGAAGCGCAGCAGCGCGGCCACGCCGTCGGGGGCGTGCAGCTCCGTCGCCGAGACGAACCACAGATCGGCCCCGGTCGTCGCCGCCGCCCGCACCAGCGCGGCGTCGGCGCGCTCCTTGATCGGGTCGGTCACCCTCGTGGCGCGCAGCTCGGCCTCCCCGACGCCGATCGCGTGACCCTGCTCGCCGATCCACAGCGTGCCGTCCGCCGACGCATCGTCCACGATCAGCAGCGTGCGCACCCGCCGCTCCCGCAGCGCGTCGACCGTCTCGGCGAGGCTCTGCGTCGCCATGGCATGGCCGGTGGCCTCGCCGTACGCGTCCAGGACCTCCGCCCGCCGCGTCGCGAGGTACTCGTCGAGCACGGCCTCGGCCTCCTTGGCGAACAGCGTGGGCGCGGCCCCCGGGGCGCGGCTGCCGTGCTCCACCATGACGATCTTCGAGGCCGCCTCCTTGCCCACGTGCTCGCGTACCAGCATGCGTGACTTGGGCTCCCCGGCGAGGATGACCAGCTCCGCGCCGAGCCTGCGGACCTCCTGATCGATCGTCTCCGCGACCGCGACGGCGTTGCGTTCCCAGGTGGTCTCCACGCCGCGCTCGTAGCGCTTCTGCGACCAGCCGCCCTGGCCGGTCTTCTGCAGCGGCCAGTCCTCGGCGCCCACCACCAGCTCGCGCGGCGCGCCCGCGCCGATCGCCACCACGTCCGCCCCGGTGTGATCGGCGAGCACGCGCAGGTGCGGCACGTTCTCGCCGCGCTGCGCGAGCAGCGGCATGACGTGCGGCAGCGGGGATCGCCGGGCGATCTCCCGGCGAGGCGGAGCCGGCAACGCCTCGGTGTAGACGACCTCGTGGCCCGCCACGAACACGGCACGGCCGGGAGCGGCCATGCCGGGGTCGCCGACCAGGTCGGCGATCGGGATCAGCTCCTCGGCGGTCGCCCCCTCCTCGACGAGATGCTCGCTGAGCCGCCGGCGACGCAGCTCGATTTCGGTGGCCCCGGTCTCCGTCGTACGGCCGGTGTCCAGGTAGATCGAGACGAATGGACCCTTCCGCTCGTAGAGCGGACGAAGGAAGTCCAGTCTCATCGTGCGGCTCCTTCCCGGAGGGCCTGATCAGCGGTGGTTCTCCGCGCCGAGCCCCAGCGCGGTGGCGACCTCGCCGACGTTGTGGAACTTCTCGTCCGGCAGCGTGCGCACCGCCTGCAGCACCGGCTCCGGCGCGGCCTTGGTGACCGCGTGCGTGAGCAGGGCGCGGCGGTCGGCGGGGAACCGGGCGTCGCTCAGCCACTTGGCCAGGTTGCTGCGCCGTTCCACGTCCGCGGGTGTGATCCCTTGAGGTACGGCGGACCCGCGGCTGGGCACGGTGCCGTCGTCGAGGGCCTCCTCGGCCGGTGCGAGCATCGGCTCGGGCTGCTTCCACTCCTCGGCGTGGGTGGCGCCGCCGCCGCGGACGAGCCCCTCGGTCTCGTGCTTCTGCTGCTCGTCCAGGCGCGGGCCGTGCTTCGAGCTGCCTCGCTCCATGACCGTCTCCTCCCGTTCGGCGAAGGTACGAATCGGGTCATAACGGTCTCCGTACCCGAGCCCCCGACAGCAAACGTCGGCGCGCCGGGCGAGCGCCCACCTCAGGAGCGCTTTGCACCTACTTGAACGACAGTTGAGTATTTGTATACGATGCCAGCACGGGAATAGGAGGGATGTGGATGAACAGCCGCGAAGAATTCAGCGCCTCGCAGGCGCTCGGCGAGATCGGGCGAATCGGCGGGAAGGTGCGGCGTTCGGCGCGCCGAGGTCCCCGATACTTCCTGGCGTTCGGAGTGGCCGCGGCCGCCTACTGGGCGATCATCCACTTCGCCGACCGGTCCCTCACCATCGTCGCCGACGTGGGCTGGCTCGTCTTCTGCGTCGTATCGATCGTCTACGCCTGCCGCAGCCACGTGTACCACCCGGTGATCTGGCGCCTTCAGTGGGTGGTGACCGGCCTCTTCCTGGCGGCGACGGTCTTCAACCTCTGGGTGATGCGCTATGTGCAGGAGGGCGTGGGCGCCGGGCCGGTGCTCGCCGGCGTCGCGGGCGTCCTGGCGTCGGCCGCGCCCCCGCTGTACGGCGCGTGGCGCGGGATGGCCGCCCTGGGGAGCCGCACGAGGCCGGTCGCGGAGCGATGACCATCAACGGCAGCCATCCCCGGCACCACCTCGACGAGATCATCCACGCGCCCGTGCGCCTGTCCATCGTCGCCGCCCTCGCCGCCGCCGAGAAGGCCGACTTCCGCTTCCTGCGCGACACGATCGAGGTCAGCGACTCGCTGCTGTCCAAGCACATCGTGACGCTGGAGGAGGCCGGCTACGTGCGGGTGCAGAAGGGCTTCGTCGGCAAGCGCGCCCGCACCTGGCTCTCCCTCACCGATCGGGGACGCCAGGCGTTCGACGAGTACGTGGCCGTACTGCACAGGATCATGAACAACACGGGAGGAACCTCGGATGCTCCGCATTGACGAGCTGAGGAAGCGATATGGCGACAAAATCGCCCTCGACGGCGTCACCCTGTCGGTCGGCCCCGGCGAGATGTTCGGCTTCGTCGGCGCCAACGGAGCCGGCAAGAGCACCACGATGCGCATCGTCATGGGCGTGCTCGACGCCGACGGGGGCGAGGTGCGCTGGAAGGACCGCCCGCTCGACTTCGAGACCCGGCGCCGGTTCGGCTACATGCCGGAGGAGCGCGGCCTGTACGCCAAGATGCGCGTCGCCGAGCAACTGGAGTACTTCGGGCGGCTGCACGGCCTGACCCAGGCCGCCGCGAAGAAGGCGTCCGACGACCTGCTGGAGCGGCTCGGCCTCACCGAGCGGCGCGACAGCGAGGTGGACAGCCTCTCGCTCGGCAACCAGCAGCGGGTGCAGCTCGCCGTCGCGCTCGTGCACGACCCCGAGATGCTCATCCTGGACGAGCCCTTCTCCGGCCTGGACCCGATCGCCGTCGACGCGCTCGCCGGCGTGCTCGCCGAGCGCCGCGCGGCGGGCGTGCCGGTCATCTTCTCCAGCCACCAGCTCGAACTCGTCGAGCGGTTGTGCGACTCGGTCGGCATCATCGCCGCCGGGCGCATGGTAGCCGTCGGCACGGTCGCCGAGCTGCGGGGCAGGGAGAGCCATAAGCGGCTGCGCGTGGTGGTCAGCGGCGCCTCGGCGGGCTGGGCCGACGAGCTGCCCGGCACGATCGTGGCGAAGGACGGGGACGAGGTGATCCTGGAGTCCGCCGACGACCGGGAGGTGCTGCGCATCGCGTCCCGGGCGGGACGGCTGGAGCACTTCGGCTGGGTCGAGCCGCGGCTCAGCGAGATCTTCCGCGAGGCGGTCGCGTGACGCGGAGGGGCCAGGAGACAGAGGGCGGAAGGAGAAGGCCATCGTGAAGGACATGGGCCCGGTCTGGCTGGCCGCGCGCCGAGAGATCGCCGTGCGCAGCCGGAGCACCGGCTACCGCGTCGGCCTGGCCATCACCGTGCTGCTCGTGATCGTGCTGGTGGCGCTGCCGCGCCTGTTCGACGGCGGCGACGCGTACACGGTCGGCGTCGCCGGGGCACAGGGCGACCAGCTCGCGACCGCGCTGAGCGCGCAGGGCAAACCGGCCGAGGATCTGACAATCAAGGTCGTCCGCCACGCCGACGAGACGGCCGCCCGCGCCGCCGTCGAGGCCGGCGACGTCGACGCCGCGGTCGTGGACAACACCAAGGTGATCAGCGAGAGCGCGCTCGACAACGAGCTGTCGGTCATCATCGACACCGCGCACCGGTCGGTGGCGACGCAGCAGAACCTGCGTACCGCCGGGCTGGATCCCGGCGCCGTGCAGCGGGCGCTGCAGACCACGCCCCTCGCCGAGGTGACGCTGAGCCCCACGGCGGAGGACGCGGCCCTGCGCCGGGTGATCGCCTCGGCGATCGTCGTGATGCTGTTCATCCTGATCGTCCAGTCCTGCTCCATGGTCGCCATGGGCGTGGTGGAGGAGAAGGGCAGCCGGATCGTGGAGATCCTGCTCGCCTCGGTACGGCCCTGGCAGCTCCTGGCCGGCAAGACGATCGGCCTGGGCGTGCTCGGCCTGCTCCAGATCATGCTCATCGCGGTGGTCGGCCTGGCCGGAGCTCAACTCAGCGGGGCGGTGCCGGACATGCCGGACGGCATCTACGGCGTGATCGCCGTCACGATCCTGTGGTTCCTGCTCGGCTACGCCTTCTACGCGGTCATGTTCGCCGGGATCGCCTCCCTGGTGTCGCGGCAGGAGGAACTGCAGGGCGTGCTGACCCCGGCGACGATGTTGCTGATGGTGAGCTATTTCGTGGCGTTCGTGGCGACCGCGGACCCGACCGGCGCGGTCACCCGCGTGTTGTCGATCGTGCCGCCGTTCTCGTCGATGATCATGCCGGTGCGGGCCGCGGGGGCCGAGGTGCCGCTGTGGGAGAGCGCGCTGGCGCTCGGGCTGATGGTGCTCGCCGTCCTGGGGATGCTGTGGCTCGGCGGGCGCGTCTACCAGCGCGCCGTGCTGCGGACCGGCGCCCGGGTGCGGTACCGCGAGGTCCTTCGGGCGCGTTGAACGCCGTTGGCTGCACTCCTACTCAGGTACTTGAGTGATGATGGGGTGATATTTGCCTGCAAAACCGTCCTGAGGGGGAACATGCCGGGGTTCGACGAGCAGCTGACGCTCAAGTCGCAACGACTGGTCCTGCGCCCCTTCGGGCCCCGGGACGCCGCCCAGGTGCGCGCGATCATCGCCGGCGGGGCCGAGTTCCTGCCCCCCGGCGCGCCCGGACACCCCTCGATGATCGACCAGTGGCTCGCCCACGGCGTCCACGAACTGCGCCGCTCCGGCCAGGGCATCCATCTCGCGATGGTCGCGGACGGCGTGATCGTGGGCGCCATCAGCCTGTTCAAGACCCTCTGGGGCGCGGGCAGCACCGAGATCGGGTACGGCGTGCACCCCGCCCACCGGGGCCGCGGGTACGCCACCGAGGCGGTGCGCGCCCTCACCTCGTGGGCGCTGCGCGAGGGCCGCCTGCGCCGCGTCGAACTGCGCGCCAACCTCGACAACGCCGCCTCGATCCGGGTGGCGGAGAAGGCCGGGTTCACCCGCGAGGGCCTGCTGCGCGGCGGCGGCTACGCGAACGACGGGCCCCACGACCTGGTGGTGTTCGGCCTGCTGGCCGGGGATCCGCCGATGCCGTACACGGGCTTCCACACCGGGCTGAGGCTGGAGAGCGAGCGGCTGCTGCTGCGCCCCTTCGCCGCCGCGGACGCCGCCGACGTGTACGCCGCGATCGACGGCGATCCGGAGATCGGCCGCTGGATGCCCTGGGCCGCGGGCTACACCCTGGAGCGCTCCCGCCAGTGGTGCACCCGCTACGCCCACCTGGAGGTCGCCACCGGCGTGCAGTTCGCCCTCCAGCCGCGCCGGGGCGGACGGCTCGTCGGGTCGGTCGGCGTCCACCGGGCCGACTGGGAGCGCGGCGACGCCGAGATCGGCTACTGGATCTCCCCCTGGGCGCGCCGGCGCGGATACGCCACCGAGGCGACCCGCGCGGTGAGCGAGCACCTGTTCGAGCGGGGCTTCCACCGCGTGCACATGGTGATCGCCGAGGGGAACCTGGCGAGCCAGGCGGTGGCGCGCAAGGCCGGCTTCACCCGGGAAGGGGTGATGCGCCGGGCGCTGCCGGTACCAGGCGGTATGACCGACGCCGTGCTGTTCAGCCTGCTGAGAGGTGAATGACGAAGAGCGGGCGGAATGCGGCAAGCCGGGGACGCCGTGCGGAACTCTGGGATATCCTCACGGTTTGCCTACGCAGGTCAAGCATGGGAGACCGAGATGAAGCCGCCGCTGCTGCTGATCGGGAAAGGCACCGACGACAATGGCGGCGTCGCCGAGTTCGGCAGGTTCGTGCACCGGCTTCGCTGCCGCCTGGAGCACATCGCGGCCGACGTCTGCGGCGCCTTCCTGGACCGGACCGAGCCCACGCTGAGCGCCTCGATCTCCTCGCTCATCGCCCGCGGCCACCACCGCGTGGTGGTCCAGCCGCTCGTCCTGTCCGGCAACGACTCGCCCCTGGCCGGCCTCCCCGCCGCCCTCGCCCTCGAGCAGGAACGCCACCCCACGTTGATGTACGACTACGGCCGCCCCATCGGCCCCGACTCGCGCGTGCTCGCCCTGCTGGCCGAGCGCCTCGCCGACGCCGAGGCGGAGATCCCGCGCCTGTCCGCGGTGACCGCCGCCACCGCCGCGCCCGCCGCCGCCGTCGACCGGTCCGACACGGCGATCGTCCTGGTCGGCGCCGGAGCCGCCGACCCGGCCGCCAACGCGGACGTGCACCGGGTGTCCCGGCTGCTGTGGGAGACCCACGCGTCCGGCTATCTCACCGTGGAGACCGCCTACGTCTCGGCCCGGCCCGGCGTACCGGGTGGCCTGGAACGCTGCCGGCGGCTGGGCGCCAAGCGGGTGATCGTCCTGCCCTACCACGTGTTCGCCGACGGTGAGCTGGAGCGGATCTGGGCCCAGGCGATGGCGTACGCGGCGGGCCACGAGGGCCTCGACATCCGCTGCGCCGAGGCGATCGGCGACTGCGAGGGGCTCGCCGACGCGGTGATCGAACGCTACGAGGACGCCCTCACCCTGGAGCTCGCCGCCCACCGGGAGATCGTGCGATGACCACCGAGCACACGGACGCCGCCGCCCTGCTGGAGCGGACGATCGCCGCGATCGGGCCGCTCGACGAGGCCGCCGCACAGGCCGCCCGCGACCACCAGGACCGGCTCACCAAGCCGCGTGGTGCGCTCGGCGTGCTGGAGGACGTCGCGATCCGGCTCGCCGCGATCACCGGATCCTGCCCGCCCCCGATGCCGGTGCCCGCGGCCGTGGCCGTCTTCGCCGCCGACCACGGCGTACACGCCCAGGGCGTCAGCCCGTGGCCGCAGGAGGTCACCGCCCAGATGGTGGCGAACTTCCTCGCCGGAGGCGCCGTCGTCAACGCCTTCGCCGCGCAGGTCGGCGCCTCCGTGACCGTCGTCGACGTCGGCGTGGCCGCCGATCTGGCGCCCGCCTCGGGACTGATCGACCACAAGGTCGCACGTGGCACCGCGGACCTGTCCCAGGGGCCCGCGATGACCCGCGGGCAGGCCGAGGCCGCCGTCGCGGCGGGCGTCTCGGTCGCGGCCGGTCTGATCGGCGACGGCGCCCGCTGCCTGATCGCCGGCGACATGGGCATCGCCAACACCACCGCCTCGGCGGCGTTGATCTGCGCCTTCACCGGACGCGACCCGGCGCGGGTCACCGGCAGGGGCACCGGCGTCGACGACGCCACCCTGCGGCACAAGATCGAGGTGGTACGGCGCGGCCTCGCCGTCAACGAGCTGCCGTCGGAGCGGGCCACGGCCCTGGACGTGCTGGCGCGGGTGGGCGGTTTCGAGCACGCGGCCATCGCCGGGTTCATCCTCGGCGGCGCGGCGGCCCGGGTGCCGGTGATCCTCGACGGCGTGATCGCGGGGGCGGCCGCGCTGGTGGCCGCCGGCATCGCGCCGGGGGCGATGGACTACTGCCTGGCCGGGCACCGTTCCGTCGAGCCCGGGCATCTCGCGACGCTGGAGCATCTCGGCCTGCGCCCGCTGGTCGATCTGGAGCTCAGGCTGGGCGAGGGCACCGGCGCGGTGCTCGCGTATCCTCTGGTGTGCGCCGCCGCCCGCGTCATGCACGACGTCGCCACCTTCGACGCGGCGGGGGTTTCCGACAAGGAGTGACGTCCGCTCGACGGGGGCGGCACTTGTCGGAAATGGTCATATATATACGGTATGACCGGCCGTTCAACCGGGGCGGACGACGGGGTCGCCGGGGCGGGGGCCGACAATGTTTTCTGACCGTCGGTCAGTGCGGTGTGGGCAAGCCGTTGCCGGGGCGATAACCTGCGTTGCCTGAAACAAAAGCGCTGTAGGTTTACCTCACGTGCCACACCCGCCGACCTTTCGCCGTGGAGGGGAATCCGCGTCATGTCGCCCTACATGCTCGGCCTCCGCCTGGAGGGGCGGCGCGTGCTCGTCGTCGGGGGCGGCCGGGTGGCTCAGCGGAGGGTGCCCGCGCTGCTCGAGGCCGGGGCCCGCGTCACGCTGGTCTCGCCGAGCGTCACCCCGGCGCTCGACGATCTCATCACCGACGGGCGGGTGCACTGGGAGCGCCGGCCGTACCAGGTGGGGGACTGCGACGGCGCCTGGCTGGTGCAGGCCTGCACCGACGACCGGGCGGTCAACACCGCGATCGCCGCCGAGGCCGAGGCCAAGCGCGTGTGGTGCGTGCGCGCCGACGACCGGGACGCCTCGGCCGCCTGGACCCCCGCGAGCGGGCGGGTGGGCGAGATCGGGGTCGCGGTCACCGCCGGAGGCGACCCGCGCCGGGCCGCCGGAATCCGGGACGAGATCGTCGACGCGTTGCGCGACGGCACCGTCGACGCCCGCCGCAACCGCACCAAACCGGTCGGCGTGGCCCTGGTCGGCGGCGGCCCGGGCGATCCGGGGCTCATCACGGTCCGCGGGCGGCAACTGCTCGCCCAGGCCGACGTCGTGATCGCCGACCGGCTGGCCCCGCGCGCCCTGCTCGACGAGCTCCCGCCCGACGTCGAGCTGATCGACGCGGCGAAGATCCCGTACGGGCGCTATCTCGCCCAGGAGAAGATCAACGAACTGCTGGTCGAGCACGCCCGAAAGGGCAAATTCGTGGTCCGGCTGAAGGGCGGCGACTCGTTCGTCTTCGGGCGGGGAGGCGAGGAGATGCTCGCGTGCGCCCGGGCCGGCATACCGGTCACCGTGGTGCCGGGCATCACCAGCGCGGTCGCGGTCCCCGCGGCGGCGGGCGTGCCGGTCACCCACCGCGGCGTCAGCCAGGAATTCCATGTGATCTCGGTGCACGTGCCGCCGGGGGATCCGCAGTCCACCGTGGACTGGCCGGCACTGGCGAGATCACAAGGAACTCTGGTACTTCTGATGGCGGTCGAGCGGATCCCGATAGTTGCAGACACACTGCTCCAAAATGGACGTTCACCAGAAACTCCCGTAATGGTGGTGCAAGACGGTACTCTTCCCACCCAACGAGCGGTTTCCGCCACGCTTGACACGGTGGCGGAACGCGTTACCGCGGCTGGGATTCGTCCGCCGGCGATAGTGGTCGTCGGCGAGGTCGTCAGGGTCGGCCAGGAGATTGAAATGGTGCGAGCGGAGCGGATTCCGTGAATTCGGCTGCGAACAGGGCCGCCGGGCAGTCTCCCGTGAGCGACGACCACGAGTCGCCCGGCGAACGGACCATGTCGTTCGGTCCCATCCGCGACGACGAGGCCGCGAGTTCCGGCCCCGGGGAGAATCCCGCCCAGGAGGCGGCCGGGCGGTCCCACGCGGATGGCGGACACGAGGACGACGACGCCCCGAACACCCGCGACGCCGACGACGCCGCGGACGTCGAGGGCGCCACTGACTCCGGAGGCGTAGCGGGCGCCGAGGATGCCACGGCTGCGAATGACCCGGTCCGGCGCGATGAGGATTCGCGTGCGGTACGCGCGAATGACGTGAGCGATTCGGACACGGACGATTCGGACGCGGGTGATTCGGACGGGCAGGACGTGACCGTCGGCGAGGATACGTCGTTCATCCCCGTGATCAGGGATGATGCCGACGAACCCCGGACCGGCGGGACACACGCCACTCCAACGGGAGCGGCCGCGTCGGTCACTCGGGATCCGCGGCCGGAACCTCATCAGGAGGCACGACCGCATGCGCAAGGAGCCCGGTCGGAACATTCGACGACCGACTCCGAGCCACGAGAATCCGGTCCTACAGGACAGGCCACCAAGTCGGATGCGGGCGAGCCCCGGCCCGGGCCGCAGGCAGCGGAGTCGCAGGCGCGGGGGGTCAGGCCGGATGTGCGCGTGTTCCGGCCGCTGTCACAAATGGTGGGGCTGGAGACGCGAGGGGCAGAGCCCGCAGCGCAGAGGGCTGCAAGCCAGACCGATGCGTCCCGGTCCAACCCCCAGGCGGCCGAGCCGGATGCGGATGAAGCTCGGGCGGAAACCCGAGAGGCCGAGCCCACGGGGCAGAAGGCCGATGCGTCCCGGTCCGGTCAGCGTGCGGATGGGGTGCAGGGCGATGTGCCCTGGCCTAGGCCGCAGGTGGCCGAGTCGGGTGCGGGTGGGCCTCGGGCGGAGGCCCGAGAAGTCGAGCCCGTACGACAGAAGGCCGATGTGTCCCGGTCCGGTCAGCGTGCGGATGGGGTGCAGGGTGATGTGTCCCGGCCTAGGCCGCAGGTGGCCGAGTCGGGTGCGGGTGGGCCTCGGGCGGAAACCCGGGAAGCCGAGCCCGTAGGGCAGACGGCCGATGTGTCCCGGCCTAGGCCGCAGGTGGCCGAGTCGGGTGCGGGTGGGCCTCGGGCGGAAGCCCGAGAGGCCGAGCCCGTAGGGCAAAAGGCCGAGCGTCAGGCCGATGTGTCCCGGCCTAGGCCGCAGGCGGCCGAGCCGGAGGCGGGCAGGCCCCGGGCGGAAGCCCGAGGAGCCGAGCCGGCGGCACGAGGACCTCGGTCGTCAGCGCCCCGAACAGGGTCCGGGATGCCTGGACCCCAGGCGGGGATGCGGGAGGTTCCGGTGCCGGAACCGGTGTCCCGTGCCTTCAGTTCAGCCCTCGCGGAACTGCGTGAAAGCATCATCGGGCTGCATTTCGGGCTCGACCTGCCGGGCGCGGTGGAAGCCCGAAAGCTTCAGGCCGAGATCCTTTCACAACTCGGCAACTACGTGATTCCGCGCGTCCACATGAGCACCGCCCCCGCGATCATCGCCGTCGCGGGCTCGACGGGCGCGGGCAAGTCCACCATCGTCAACTCGCTCGCCGGGGCGAAGATCAGCGCCACCGGCGTCCGCCGGCCGACCACCGGAACACCCGTGCTGGCCTGCCATCCCGGCGACCGCGAATGGTTCGCCAAGGGCAACGTGCTCAGCGGACTAACCCGGGTGACCACCCCCGGCATCACCCCCGGCATGTCGAGCTTCGTGCTCAGCTCATCCCCCGGCCTCCCGGAGGGCGTCGCCCTGCTCGACACCCCCGACATCGACTCGGTCGTCGAGGAACACCACGAGATCGCGCACCGCATGCTGGACGTGGCCGACCTGTGGGTCTTCGTCACCACGGCGGCGCGCTACGCCGACGCGCCCTCCTGGCAGTTGCTCAAACTCGCCAAGGAACGCGGGGCCCGGCTGGTCATCGTGCTGGCCCGGGTGCCGCTCAAGGCCCGCGAGGTGGTGCTCAAGCACTTCGCCCGCATGCTGGACGACTACGGCCTGGGCGAGGTGGAGCGCTTCATCGTCCACGAGACGACCGTGTCCGACGGCCGGCTGCCGGATGAGGAGATCCGCGAGCTGCGCATGTGGCTGGCCGAGTTGTCGGTCGACGACGAACGGCGGATGCGGGCCGTACGCACCACCCTGGACGGCGCGCTGAACAGCTTCCGCGTCAGGATCCCGGCGCTCGCCCGGCAACTGGAGGCGCAGGTGGCCTTCCGGGCCGAACTGCGCACCGACGTGGACGCCGCGTACATGGCCGCCCTCGCCGAGATCGACGAGACCACCCGGAACGGCTCGCTGCTGCGCGGCGAGGTGCTCGCCCGCTGGCAGGACTTCGCGGGCTCCGGCGACATCAAGCACACCCTGCACCTGCGGCGGCCCGGCCGGTTCGCCGGACGGGCGCGGCAGGAGGCGCCGATGCGCCTGAGCGCGCTGAAGACGGCGTTACGCGCCGGCCTGGAGTCGATCATCATCGCCGCCGCGCAACGGGCGGCCGAGGACGTCGTCAACCGGTGGCGCAACCGCGCCGGGGCCGGCGACCGGCTCGCGAGCACCCCGGGTCTCGGCAGACCCTCGGAGGAGCTGGTACGGCGCACCGGCCAGGCCGTCAGCGCGTGGCAGGACCACCTCGTCGAGCTGGTCCGCACCGAAGGGGTGACGAAGCGTTCGATCGCCCGGGTGCTGTCGTTCGACGTGGACTCGCTGGCGGTCGTCTTCGCCGTGGGCCTGCTCGGTTACGAGGCCTCGGAGACCGCCTCCGGCACCGGCGGCTCGCTGCCGGAACGGCTGCTGCGCGGCCTGCTCGGCGCCGAGTCGCTGCGCAGTATCGGCGGGAAGGCGCGCAGCGACCTGCGGGCGCGCATCGGGATGCTGTTCGATGAGGAGACCATGCGCTACGTCCACGTGCTCGACAGCGCCGGCATCCCGGACGAGTCCGCCGCGACCCGTCTTTACCAGGCAACCTACAACCTCGAGGTCGCCCGATGACTCTTGGCACGACGACCGCTTCGGCGCAGCACGGGCTCGGCGCCCGGCTGGCCGCGCTCGCCCGGATCGTCGAGCTCGGCCCCGGACGGGTCGACGCCACGCTCCTGCGCGACGCGGGACAGCTCCTGCTGCGAGCCGGTGAGCGGCTCCGGCTCTCCGCCGATCACACCGTGGTGGCCCTGGCGGGCGGCACCGGCAGCGGCAAGTCGTCGCTGTTCAACCGCGTCTCCGGGCTGGAGCTGTCGCCCACCGGGGTGCGCAGGCCCACCACCGCCCGTACCCACGCGTGCGTATGGGGGCTGGAGGGCGCCGCGCCGCTGCTCGACTGGCTGCAGATCCAGTGGCGGCATCGCTTCGCCCGGGCCAGCGCGCTCGACCGGGGCGAAAGCCGGCTCCACGGGCTCATCCTGCTCGACCTGCCCGACCACGACTCGATCCGGGCCCTGAACGACACCGAGGCCGAGCGCCTCATCAAGCTCGCCGACCTGGTCGTGTGGGTGCTCGACCCGCAGAAGTACGCGGACGCCTCGATCCACCGGCGCTACCTGTCGGAGCTGAAAGGACACGAGGCGACCACCGTCTTCGTGCTCAACCAGGTGGACAAGCTCGCCCCGGAGGAGCTCGTCGAGTGCGTCGGCGACCTGGCCGAGCTGCTCAAGCGGGAGGGCGTGGAGCACCCGCGCCTGGTGTCCACCTCGGCGCTCACCGGGCGGGGGCTCGACGGGCTCAAGGGCGTGCTCGCGGAGTCGGTGTCCCAGCGCCGCGCCGCCGTGCAGCGGCTGGAGGCCGACCTGGACCGGCTGCTCGAGGACTTCACCAAGGCCATGCCCATGCCGGAGGTCACGACGGTGCGGCCCACCGTGGACCCGGCCCGGCAGGAGGCGCTGGTCGACGCGTTGTGCGACGCCGTCGGGCTCACCGCCGTCGGCGAGGCGGTGGAGAACGTCTACGCCGCCCGGTCGATCGAGTGGGTCGGCTGGCCGTACGCGCGCTGGGCGGCGAAGCTGCGGCCGGACCCGCTCAGCAGCCTGCGCGTGGGCGACCTGCGCGAGGAGATCGGCGAACTGGTGGGCGGCAGCGTGACCGCGCAGCCCGCCGAGGTCGCCAACGCGGTGCAGGCCCTCACCGACGGCCTCACCGCCGGAATGCCCGAGGCGTGGAGCAACGGCGTGCGGGACGCCGGACGGTCCGCGTCCGGCCGGCTGCCGCAGACGCTGTCCGAGCAGCTCTCGCGGATCGCACCGAAACTGGACCAGGTGCCGGGCTGGTGGTGGGCGGCCAAGATCTGGCAGTACGCCCTGGTGGTGCTGTTCGCCGCCGGATTCCTCTGGGCGGGGGCGATCCTGGTGTACGGCGTGCTCGGCGTGGGCGACGCACCGGGTGAGCTGCTGGAGGACGTCGCCGTGCTGCCCTGGCTGGGGTTGATGATGGCGAGCGTGCTCGGCCTGGGCGCGTTGTCCTCGATCGCCAGCCGCAACTTCGTGATCCTCGGCGCGGGGACCGAGCGGGAGCGCCTGGTGCGCGAGATGCGGCAGCGCGTCGCCGCCATCGCCGCGGAGACGGTCATCGCGCCCGTCGAACGCGAGCTGCATCGCTACAACGAGTTCTTCGCCGCGATGTCGGTCGTCCGTCGCTGACCGGCGTTCCCCGGCGGCCAAGGCCCGCGATCCCTCGGCACGGGGGCGTGTGCCTTGCCTCCGAGGAGTTCCCGTGCCGCCGCCTGTTGTGCGATGGCGTCGCCGTCCGTCCTGGCGGCGGGACGGGCTGTCCTTCGCAAGGGGCGAGCCGCCAACAGGCCGATATGTCCTGCCTTTAAGGCCTGTATTTCTCCGGGGCCGGGCGGGCTGTGTGGGTCGCAGGGTGGCGGGTGCAGGGTGGCGGGTGGTCTGCCGCCCTGCGCTCCTCGGCGCGACGCCGACAGCGATATGCACAGGCGATTGCCTCGGTTACCCGCGAGTATCCACAGAACGCGATTCCAATGGTCCGCAGGGTGTCTGTCTCCGGGATCGTTGCCTTGGCCGGAGGGCGTATCGGTCCTCCCGGCCCGGCGCACCGGCCGATGAGTCGGTTGACGAGCAGGAGGCAACGATGAACGACATCTACGTCACGCTGAGCGGTAACGTCACCCACGACCCCCGGCAGTTCCCCCTCCCGGACGGCTCTCGCGTCACCTTGATCCGGGTCGCCACATCGCGGCGCTACCTCGATCGGCACACCCAGGAGTGGCTGAGCTCCCCGCCCACCTTCTTCGCCGTCCGCTGCTACCGGGGCCTGGCCGACAACGCCGCCCAATCGATCAGGCGGGGCCAGCCGGTCGTGGTCCACGGTCGGCTGCGCATCCGGGAGTTCGAGCGCGACGGCGAGCGTCGCTTCATCGCCGAGATCGAGGCCACGTCCGTCGGCCACGACCTGAAGTGGGGCATCGCCACCTTCGAAAAGCCGCTGCGTTCGGTCAGATCCTCGGCCGCCGACCGGGAGCGGGCGGAACTCGAGCGCAGCACCCTGGACTGGGCTCAGGGCGGCGGCACCGCTCTCACGACCGGTCCCGCCGACAACCTCGCGGCCCTCGAAGCCACCGAGGAGATCACCTGGTCCGCTGACGAGAGACCGCCTGCCGACGACCGCCTGGCGGCATGAGACACGCCTGGCAACCGCTATCCAACGGCCCATGAGCCGGGGTGTTCGCAGGGCCCGCCGTCGTGAAGACCGCCGGGCCGGATGGCCGACGACCTGCGTCTGGCGCCGAGAGCCGGGCCGGGGCCCGGCCGGAGGCGCGGGCGACGGGGGAGACAGGACTCGGAACGGGGACTACGGGGACTTGAAGGGGAGGATTCGGTGAGGGAAGGGCTTGGGGACAGGGGGCTTAGCGGGGGGCTTGCCGTGGGGAGGGGGTATCGGCCAGAGAACGGGGGGTCTCCTCGGCGTTGGCGAGGACGTCCTGAGGTGGCCGATGGCGCATTACACGGCGAGTACTCGGATTCAAGTCCAGATGACGCCTTGCGTCATGGGCTGCTCCTTTCACTCGATCCACTACCGGAGAGAGCGGATCCGCACCAATGCAGCCTATCGGTTCCCATCGCGCGTCGCACAGTCCGCAACTATTGTGTTACACATCGGAGTCGTCGGCCCGGCGGCTCAGGACGAGTGCGATCGATGTGGTGGGGGGAAGAGATGGTCGCAGCCGATCAAGTCTCGGCCAAGCCGCAGGGCGTCATCGCCGCGCGGGCCGGCCGCTGGCCGTTGCTGGGGGAGCGGCGCGCCCTCGTCGGCTACGTCTGCTGTGTCGTGGCACTCGATCTCGCCGCGCTGGGGATCGCCATCGCCGGGACCGAGATCCACGGGCACGACCTGGTGATCTTCGCGGCTCTGCTCGCCTGCGGAGCGGTCTGCATCGAGGCGAGCCGCCGTCTGGGGGTGCCCGCCGGGGTCTCGCGCGACCTGCTGTCGGCCTGGTGGCTGCCGGTCGCGCTGCTGCTGCCGCCGGTCTACGCGCTGCTCGCGCCCCTTCCGGTGCAGTTGCTGCTGCAACTGCGCGTACGGGAGACGATGGTCTACCGCCGGGTGTTCAGTTCGGCGGCGATCGGCCTGTCGGCGGGAGCCGCCTCGCTGGCGTTCCACGAACTGGTGCCGATCGCGGGCGGGTACGTCCTGGGCGTCAACACCACGCTGTGGCTCGCGATCGGCTGCGGCGTGCTGTTCACGGTCCTCAACACGGCGCTGATCGCCATCGCCGCGCACACGGCCGAGCCCAGGCCGCCCTGGCGGCAGGTGCTGTGGGACAGGGAAAGCGCCATCCTGGACCTGGTCGAGCTGTGCCTGGGCGTGCTGGTCACCATCGCGTGCGCGCTGACGCCGTGGCTGCTGCTGGTGACGCTGCCCCCGATCGTCCTGCTGCAGCGCAGCCTGCTGCACGCCCAGCTCCAGGCGGCGGCCCGTACCGACGGCAAGACCGGTCTGCTCAACGCCGCCGCATGGCAGCGGGAGGCCGATACCGAGATCGCTCGGGCGCGGCGCACCGGCGAGACGCTCGCCCTGGTCATCCTCGACATCGACCACTTCAAGAAGGTCAACGACGAGCACGGTCACCTCGTCGGCGACCGGGTCCTGGCCGGGGTCGCCGCCACCCTCCGCTCCCAGGTGCGCGAATACGACGTCGTCGGCAGGTTCGGCGGTGAGGAGTTCGTGGTCCTGCTGCCCAACACCGAGGTCGTCGAGGCGCGCAGCGTGGCCGAGCGGCTCCGCATGCACGTCGCCAACATGGCGGTGCCGGTCAACGACGTCTCCATCACCGTGACCGTCTCGGCGGGCGTCGCGGTGATGAACCTGCACGGCGAGGACCTGCTCGACCTCCTCGCCGCCGCCGACCTGGCCCTCTACCGCGCCAAGGAACTCGGCCGCGACCGCGTCTGCCTTCCCGCGATCCAACCCCCGCCCGACCCGCGCCGCCCCCTGCGCTGATCCCCGCGCTGATCCCCGCGCTGATCCCTACGTCGGCTCCCGCGTCGGCCCTTGCGCTGATCCCCGCGTCGGCCTTCCCGTCGAACCTGTGCTGATCCCCGCGTTGGCCCCCGCGTTGGCCCCCGCGTTGGCCCCTGTTCGGCCTCTACGTCGGCCGTTGTGTCGATTCCCGCGTCGGCCTTAGCGTCGTGAACCTGTGCTGATCCCCGCGTTGGCCCCTGTTCGGCCTCTACGTCGGCCGTTGTGTCGATTCCCGCGTCGGCCTTAGCGTCGTGAACCTGTGCTGATCCCCGCGTTGGCCCCTGTTCGGCCTCTACGTCGGCCGGTGTGTCGATTCCTGCGTCGGCTTCTGCGCCAGCCTCCATGTCTCTCTCCATGTCGGCCTCTGCGCCGAATCCTGCGCTGATCCCCTTCTCGACCTTGCCCCGAGCCCCGCACCGGTCCGCATCCGACCCCTGTATCTCCGTTTCGCCTCTGTCCGGCGCCCACCGGCCCTGAACCGATCGCCGAGGCCCCCGTCGATTCCCGCGCGGGCGCCCGTTCACCCCCTGCAGGGGCGGCGAGGCCGAGAAGTAGTCGCGAGGGACCACTAAGCTGGTGGCATGCCGGAGTACATCTACACGATGCAGCGCGTGCGCAAGGCGTACGGCGACAAAGTTGTGCTTGACGACGTCACGTTGCACTTCCTGCCCGGGGCGAAGATCGGCGTACTGGGGCCGAACGGCACCGGGAAGTCCTCGCTGCTGAAGATGATGGCCGGCCTTGAGCAGCCGTCGAACGGCGAGGCCAGGCTGATGCCGGGCTTCACCGTCGGCATCCTCATGCAGGAGCCGCAGCTCAACGAGTCCAAGACGGTGCTCGGCAACGTCCAGGAGGGCGTGGCCGAGACGCTGGAGTTGCGGTCCCGCTTCGAGGAGATCGCTGAGAAGCTGGGTACCGACTACAGCGACGAGCTGCTGGAGGAGATGGGCAAGCTCCAGGACGCGCTGGACCACCGCAACGGGTGGGAGATCGACAGCCAGCTTGAGCAGGCGATGGACGCGTTGCGCTGCCCGCCGCCCGACGCCGACGTGACCACGTTGTCCGGTGGCGAGCGCCGCCGCGTCGCGCTGTGCAAGCTGCTGCTGGAGCAGCCCGACCTGCTGCTGCTCGACGAGCCCACCAACCACCTCGACGCCGAGAGCGTCCAGTGGCTGGAGCAGCACCTGGAGAAGTACCCCGGCACCGTGCTCGCCGTCACCCACGACCGCTACTTCCTCGACAACGTGGCCAACTGGATCCTGGAGCTCGACCGGGGCCGCTGCTATCCCTACGAGGGCAACTACTCCACCTACCTGGAGGCCAAGGCCGCCCGGCTGAAGGTCGAGGGGCAGAAGGACGCCAAGCGCAAGAAGCGCCTGGAGGAAGAGCTGGAGTGGGTGCGGTCCAACCCCAAGGCGAGGCAGACCAAGAGCAAGGCCCGTCTCCAGCGCTACGAGGAGATGGCCGCGGAGGCCGCGAAGTACCGCAAGCTGGACTTCGAGGAGATCCAGATCCCGCCGGGCCCGCGCCTGGGCACCACCGTCATCGAGGCCGCCAACCTGACCAAGGGCTTCGGCGACCGCCTGCTCATCGAGAACCTCTCCTTCTCCCTGCCGCGTAACGGCCTGGTCGGCGTCATCGGCCCCAACGGCGTCGGCAAGACCACGCTGTTCCGTATGATCACCGGTGGGGAGACCCCGGACAGCGGCTCGATCACCATCGGCGAGACCGTGAAGATCTCCTACGTCGATCAGAACCGCGCCGGCATCGACCCCAAGAAGACCGTTTGGGAGGTCGTCTCCGACGGGCTCGACCACATCAAGGTCGGCAACGTGGAGATGCCCTCGCGCGCCTACATCGCCGCCTTCGGCTTCAAGGGCCCCGACCAGCAGAAGCCCGCCGGCGTGCTGTCCGGCGGCGAGCGCAACCGGCTCAACCTCGCCCTCACCCTCAAGCAGGGCGGCAACGTGCTGCTGCTCGACGAGCCCACGAACGACCTCGACACCGAGACCCTCTCGTCGCTGGAGAACGCGCTGCTGGAGTTCCCGGGATGCGCGGTCATCACCTCCCACGACCGGTGGTTCCTCGACCGGATCGCCACCCACATCCTCGCGTGGGAGGAGGGGTCGAGCTGGTTCTGGTTCGAGGGCAACTTCGCCGACTACGAGAAGAACAAGATCGAGCGCCTGGGAGCGGAGGCGGCCCGCCCGCACGCCGTCACCTACCGCAAGCTCACCCGGGACTGATCTCGGCCGAATCCGGGACGCCCCGGGAGACGCGATCCATCCGCGCCTCCCGGGGCGTTCGCCGTTCGGCCTGCTTAATTCCCTTTATCCCTGCTTGCGGCCGTGGTCCGGGGGAGGCGAAAGCCCGCACCTCGGCACCGGGTGCGGTCGAAACCCGTCAGGGGGCGGTGAGCCAGGCGGCGGCGTTCGGGGGCAGGACGTCGCTCACCGGCACGGTGGAGATGAGGACCTCGCCGTGCGCGGGGAGCGGAACGGGGTCGTCGCCGCAGTTGAGGGCGCAGATGAGGGTGCCTCGGGAGAAGAAGAGGGACTCCTCGGGGGAGTCCAGCCAGGTGATGGCGGAGGGCAGCGACCTGACCCGGTCGCGGCGCAGCGAGAGCATGCGGCGGTAGAAGGACAACATCGACGTCGGATCGGCGAGCTGGCGTTCCACCGTCAGCGCCGCCCAGTCGGCGGGCTGGGGCAGCCAGGGCGGCGCCGGTGCGGTGACCCGTCCCTTGGCGTCGCCCGCCGGGCCGTTCGATGAACCCTCGGACCGCGACGGTCGCGCCGGACCGGCGGGGAAATCGGCGGAGAAGCCGAACGGCGGCTCGGAGCCCGACCAGGGGAGGGGGACGCGGCAGCCGTCACGCCCCGGAATCTCGCCCCCGGTGCGGAAGAAGGTCGGATCCTGGCGGCTCTCGGGGGGAAGGTCCTTCACCTCGGGGAGGCCGAGTTCCTCCCCTTGGTAGAGGTAGGCCGATCCGGGAAGGGCGAGCATCGTCAGAACCGCGGCCCGGGCCCGCGCCACACCGGCGTCCGGGTCGAGCGAGCCCTCGCCGTACCGCGTCACGTGCCGTACCACGTCGTGGTTGGACAGCACCCAGGTGGGGGCCGTGCCCAGGGCGGCCAGGGTGTCGTCGATGACGGTCCGGAACGCGGCGGCCTCCCAGGGAGCTTCAAGCCAGGCGAAGTTGAAGCACTGGTGCAGTTCGTCCGGCCGCACGTACAGGGCGAGGTCCTCGGCCGAGTCGGTCCACACCTCTCCCACGGCCATGCGCTCGCCGTCGTAGGCGTCCAGCAGCTTGCGCCACTCGCGGTACACCTCGTGCACCTCCGGCCGACCCCACATCGGCGAACTCGACTGCATGCCCTGCAGGTCCGTCGGCACGGAGGGGAGGCCCTCGGCCTTGTACAGGCCCATCGCGACGTCGATGCGGAATCCGTCCACCCCCCGATCGAGCCAGAAGCGCAGGATGTCGAGGAACTCCCGGTGGATCTCGGGGTTGCGCCAGTTGAGGTCCGGCTGCTCGGGGGCGAACAGGTGGAGATACCACTGCCCGTCGGGCACCCGGGTCCACGCCGGTCCCCCGAACACCGACCGCCAGTTGTTCGGCGGCGCGCCGTCGGCGCCGCCGGGGTCGTCCACGAAGATGTACCGCTCCCGCTCGGCCGCGCCCGCCGGGGCCGCCAGCGCCTGCTGAAACCAGGGGTGCGCCGAGGAACTGTGGTTCGGCACCATGTCCACGATCATCCGCAGCCCGTGGGCGTGGGCGTCGGCGACGAGCCGATCGAACGCCGCCAGATCGCCGAACAGCGGGTCCACGTCGCGGTAGTCCGCCACGTCGTATCCCCCGTCGACCATCGGGGAGCGGTAGAACGGGGTCAGCCAGACGGCGTCCACGCCGAGCTCGGCCAGGTACGGCAGGCGACCCCGGATGCCCTCCAGGTCCCCCACGCCGTCGCCGTCGGCGTCGGCGAAGCTGCGGACGTAGATCTGATAGACGATGGCGTCACGCCACCAGGGGATGCTCTCCATGGAGTCAGGGCTGCCCGGGATCGGCCGATCTTACGCGTCGCCCGCATGCCCCCGGCGCGGCGGCCGCCGGAGAAGGACCTACCCGGGCGAGTTGACCAGGCTCTGCGCGGCGTACACGAGGTAGTCCCACAGCCTGGTCTCCAGCTCGGGGGCGAGCCCCAGCGACTCGACCGCGTCGCGCATGTGCTTGAGCCAGGCGTCGCGCTCGGCCTCGCCGATGACGAACGGCGCGTGCCGCATGCGCAGCCGCGGATGGCCCCGCCGCTGGCTGTAGGTCGAGGGACCACCCCAATACTGGATCAGGAACAGCCGCAGCCGCTCCTCGGCCCCTGCGAGGTCCTCCTCGGGATACAGCGGACGCAGCAGCGGATCCTCGGCGACGCCCTCGTAGAAGCGGCGGACGAGCCGTTCGAACGTCTCGTCGCCGCCGACGGCGTCGTAAAAGGTCATCGCCTCGTCGGGGGTAGCAGACACGCATCTAGGGTACGGCCTTGCCCGCCGCCCGGGTGACGGGCGGCGGACGGTCCGGTGTGAGGCCCCCCCACACGGCCCTCACATGGGGGCTCAGGGGGTGGCGGCGAAGGCGATGCCCCTCTCGTCGAGGGCGCGCTTGATGCGCACGCGCAGCTCGCGGGCGACCTGGGCCTGCTGGCCCGGCACGGTCTTGGCGGTCACCCGGAAGATCAGGGCCGAGTCGGAGATCTGCTCGACGGCGTACACCCTCGGCTCCTCGACGATCACCAGGTCGTGCTGGTCGGGCTCCTCCCACAGCCCGGTCGCGATGTCCTTGAGCAGTTCGCGTATCTCGTCGATGTCGGCGTCGTACGGCACGGGCACGTCGACCAGCGCCCGTGACCAGCCCTGCGACTCGTTGCCGACCCGGGTGATGGTGCCGTTGCGGATGTACCACACCTTGCCGTCGAAGTCCCGCAGCCGGGTGATGCGCAGGGTGACGGCCTCCACGGTGCCGGTGGCGGTGCCGGTGTCGATGATGTCGCCCACGCCGTACTGATCCTCGAGCAGCATGAACATGCCGCTGATGAAGTCCTTGACCAGCTCCTGGGCGCCGAAGCCGACGGCCACGCCGAGGATGCCGACGCTGGTGAGCAGGGGGGCGAGGTTCATGCCGAACCGGGCCAGGATCATCAGCAGCGCGGTCCCCATGATCACGATGGAGGCGATGTACCGCAGCACCGAGCCCATGGTCTCGGCCCGTTGCCGGCGCCGCTCGGTGAGCAGGGCTTGCGCGGTGTCCATGTGCTCGGCCCGGCCGCGCAACCGCTCGGGGAGCACGCCCATCGCCGCCCTGCGGGTGATCCGATCGATCAGCCGGCGGACGAGGTTCCGCAGGACCAGCGCGCCCAGCAGGATGAGGATGATCGTGATCAGCCAGGCGGCGAACGGCGCCCAGCCCTTGGGGAGGACGCCCTCGACCAGCGGGCAGATCACGTCGTCGTTGCCGCTGCAGGTGGCCAGCACGGTGTTGGTGAGCGTCTCCGGGTCCGGCAGGACCATCTCCTCCGGCGAGGTGGGCGTCGGTGTGGGCGTCGGCGTGAGGGTCACGACGGGTGTGGGGATCGGCGTGAGCGACGGGTCGGCCGTGGGGGACGCGTCCGGCGCCGGTGTGGGAGAGAACAGCAGGAACACTTACAGGCCCCCGAGTATCGCTTCGGTCGGCAACAGGTCATTACGCGGTCAACCTTATTGATACCGCCGACGCACGCCGCCGTCCGGCCGCTGCCGAGACGGTTATGGGGACGGTTATGGGGACGGTTATGGGGACGGTTATGGGGACGGTTATGGGGACGGTGGCGGAGGCGACGGGGGCGACGGGGGGCGATGGGGGAGGTCACGGGGGAGCCGGTGGGGGCGGTGGTCCGCGTCCGCTCGGGCGGTCATCGGCCCGGGAGTCGTCGGCCCTTGCCGTCGGCGTGAGCGCGTCCGGCGTGCGATCCGCGGACGAACCGGACGGGGCACTCGCGCTCGGCGCGGCCGGCCGGCAGGTGTACCCGGAAACACCTGTCGGCCGTTTCCTCGCCGAAGGGAGGCCCTCCGGCACCGTCCGGCCCCGCGTTCGCAGCCGGACCGGACGGTGGCTTCGCTGGCTTCAATGGTGCGTATTCAATGTTCTGTGCGAACGTGCTGTACAGATGAAACGCACGATCGTCGTTTACCGTTCCTTTTCGGTTCTGACATTTCTGGAGCCAGGGTGGGTCCGCCGGCTACTCGCCCACCGCGGCGAGTACCCGGGCGACCTTGGTCGCCGCCCCGGCGGGATCGTCCGCCCGGTGCATGCGCTCCCCCCATGACCACCAGTAGTAATCGGTCGCCGCCTGGGGTCGGCAGGTCACGTTCTCGGCGAGGCTGGTCGCGTTCGGGTTGATCACGCGCACGAAGGCGCGACCCGTCGGCGTGCGTACGACCCGTGCGAGCAGCCCACGCGCATCCAGTTCCGACACCAAGCGCTCCAGGTGACCGAAGTCGTCCTCCCTCACCTTGCGCCTCCTTGTACGGCGGGCCCTCCACGGCCCGCGCACTCGATTCCGGTTGGCCCAAGATGACTGACGACAACGAATGACGCAACGCGCCTTTGTGATGCCCTCGGATGGGGGATACCCCATACAGGTTGAAAGAATCAGTCCGACGGAGGACGATCCTCAGCCGAGTTTTGCAAGAACGGTTCCCCGCTGGGCATCGTCTGGTCCATCATTCTCAGTAGGCGCAGCGCGACCCGCCAGTGACGCTGCGTCATGGATGACCAAGATCCCGGTGGGAGTCAACAGGGCGGACCGCGCACCCGCCCGCGAGAGGGGCTGCCATGGCCATGCCAGGTGGGTCGGCGGCGATGGCGGCACCTCGATCATCAGGGCGACGGAGAACTGAATCGTGACCGGCAGACACAGGGAGACCGAGCTGGCGCGGCGAAGCCGGGCCCGCGGGCTGGCCGCGGGGCGAAGCACCCCGCAGATCGCCGACGAGATCCACGAGCTGTGCGGGCCCCGATTCGGCACCACGCGGATCAAGTCGCACCGCCTGGCGCACGGCATCGCGCTCGCCGACGTGATCGAGCAGGTGCGGGCGTTGTTCGAGCGCGACGGCAAACCGATCCCCGGAATCGGCGAGACCCTGCTCTCGGCGTACGAGAGCGGCCTGAAACGACCCGGTCCGGAATATTTGCACTACTTATGCACGGTCTATCGCGTCGAGCCGGTCGCCCTGGGCTATGACGGGCCGTGCATCTGCGGGCACGGCCACCGCATGCCGGGCGTCGTTCGAGGCACCGAGGTGGAGGAGTCCAAGCCCGAGGTTGTTCCCAGCCAGCGTGAGCTGTGGATACAGCAGACCGGTAGTGATGCCCCCGGCGCCGGGGGCGAGGAGGACGAAAACGTGCTTCGCAGGACGTTGTTGCAGCTCCTCGCGGCAACGGGAACCGGCGTGGCCCTCGACCCGGAGATCCACAGCCGGGTCTTCGGAGCGGTCGACAACATTCGCAGGCGCATGGACGACACGTTGGTGTCGGCGACCGTCTCCCCGGCCATGCTCGACCAGTGGGAGGACGCGACCTCCGGTTTCGGCCGGCAGTACATGAACACCCCCCCGCTTCAGCTCCTGTGCGACGTGCTGCTGGAGTTCAGCTCGGTACGCAAGGCCATGGCCCACCGGCAGCCGGTGGATCTGCAGGAGCGCCTGTGCCGCATGGCCGCCCGGCTGGCCGGCCTCAGCGGCATGATCATGATCAACCTTGGTGACCACCGCCTGGCCAGATCCTTCTTCCGTACCGGCAGGACCGCCGCCGACGAGACCGGCGACCGGGCGCTGCGGGCCTGGGTGATCGCCCGCGAGTCGCTGGTCCCGCTCTACTACGGGGATCCGCGCGAGGCGCTCAACCTGGCCAGGAAGAGCCGGGACCTGGCCGGTCAGACGCCCTGCGCCGCCCAGGCGATGGCGCCGATCGTGGAGGCCAGGGCCCTGGCCATGCTCGCCGGCGCGGGCAAGAAGGACGTGGTCGACCAGGCCAAGCGGGCCCTGTCGCGAGCCCGCGCGGCCTTCGCCCGGATGAACAGCGACGTCCAGGGGGACATCGCCTTCGGCTACACCGAGCGCCAGCTCTACTTCCACCAGGGCGACGCGCTGGTCCGGCTGGGCCAGCCGCTGGAGGCCGACGTCATCCTCGAGCAGGCGCTGGCCAAGTACGAACCGTCGGAGTGGCTCGACCCCACGCTGATCAAGTTCGACCGCGCCCGGTGCAAGCTGCTGGAGGGCGAGGTGGAGGAGGCCGTGGCCATGGCCATGAAGACCTGGCAGAGCCTGGATGACGACTACCGCGCGGACATCGTCGTCCGCAAAGCGCAGGACCTGGTCAAAGCGGCCGAGCAGGTGCGCAACGCCGACCAGATCCCCCAGTTGCGCGAGCTCAAAGAGGCCATTGCGACGCGAACCAAGGTGACGAATGCATGACCTTCCGGATCAGGCGCTACCGCTGGTCTGACCTCGAGGCCGTCTCGGCGCTGCATCGAATCGGGCTGGCGCAGGTGGGGCTGGCGCCCGGCGACGGGGTCTACTACGACCACGACCTTCCGCGCATCCACGAGATCTACCTCAGCGATCACGGCGAGTTCCTCGTCGGCCTGATCGGGGGCCGGGTCATCGCCATGGGCGGGCTGCGCCGCGTGGACGACCAGGTCGCCGAGCTGTGCCGCATGCGGGTGCACCCCGAGCACCAGCGCCGCGGCTACGGCACGCGCATCCTCACCCGGCTCGAAGAGCGGGCGTTGGAGCTCGGCTACCGCCGGCTGCGCTGCGACACCACCGTCAATCAGGTGGCGGCGATGGCGCTCTACCGCCGGTACGGCTGGGTGGAGGTCGGCCGCAGGGAGGTCGGCGGCCTCACCGTCGTCTACTTCCGCAAGGACCTCCACCCCGACCCGGATGATCAGGAGCCCGAGACGAGCCCGGGAGTACGGCTGACGCCCGCGATACGCGGCGGCGCGCCGGACGAGGAGCCGCCCGGCGCACCGCCACGGTAACGGGCGAGCTCAGGCCCGCCCTTCCCCGGCGGCCTCGGCCAGACCGGTGTGCGTGGCCAGGAAGGCGAGCTGGTCGGCCATGAGCTCGACGCTGCGGCTCACCGCCCGCGCCCCGTGACCGACCGCGGTCTCGTTGCGCAGCAGGATCGGCCGATCGGATGCGGTGGCGTGCTGCAGGGCCGCGCACATCTTGCGCGCGTGCAGCGGATCCACCCGCGTGTCGGAGTCGAACACGGTCAGCAGCGTGGCCGGGTACGGCACGCCCTCCCGGACATGATGGTAGGGCGAGTAGGCCAGCAGCCAGGCGAACTGCTCGGGGTCCTCGGCCGAGCCGTACTCGACGTTCCAGGTCGCGCCAAGACCGAACCGCTCATAGCGGATCATGTCCAGCAGCGGGGCGGAGCAGGAGACCGCGGCGTAGAGCTCGGGGCGCTGGGTGAGCGCGGCCCCCACCAGCAGACCGCCGTTGGATCCCCCGGAGATCGCCAACTGCCCGGGCGTGGTCACCCCGGTGGCGATCAGATGCTCGGCGGCGGCGTGCAGGTCGTCGAAGACGTTCTGCTTGTTGCCGAGCATGCCGGCCCGGTGCCACTGCTCGCCCTCCTCGCCGCCGCCGCGCAGCTGGGCGATGGCGTAGACGCCGCCGGCCTCGGCCCAGCTCAGGATCGACGCCGAGTAGCCGGGGGCCATGGACAGGCCGAAGCCGCCGTAGCCGTACAGGATCGTCGGGCGTGGGCCCTCGCCCGGCCGGGCGATCACCAGCATGCGCACCTCGGTGCCGTCCTGCGAGCGGTAGACGACCTGCTCGGCGCGCACGTCGGGCACGTCGACGGTGCCGGGTGCGGCGGCCCACAGCGTGGTCGCGCCGGTGCGGGCGTCGTAGCGGTGGATGG
Source organism: Thermopolyspora sp. NPDC052614 (assembly GCF_040678635.1). Classification (NCBI taxonomy): domain Bacteria; kingdom Bacillati; phylum Actinomycetota; class Actinomycetes; order Streptosporangiales; family Streptosporangiaceae; genus Thermopolyspora; species Thermopolyspora sp. NPDC052614. The sequence goes on along the minus strand of NZ_JBFATZ010000003.1, from coordinate 41,796 downwards.
CCGTCGGCGTGGTGTTGTCGGTGTAGCCGAACCACGCCTCGTGGCCGCCCTCGGGCCGCTCGACGATGCCGCCGATGGTGCCGAGGCCGGGAACGGGCACCTCGCCGGTGCGGGCTCCGGTCGCCAGATCGTGCACGGTGATCTCGCCGATGGCGTGCCGGGTCCAGCCGACGAGCAGGGTCGCGGCGTCGTCGAGGATCGCGTACGACGACAGCACGGCCTCGGCGTCCTCGGGGACGAGATCCCGCCAGTGCTCGTGCGACGGCCGGGCCGGGTCGGTCACGCGGATCCGGCCGCGGGGGGCGTCGCGGTCGGTGAACACGTAGAGGCGGCCGTCGCGGCCGAAGTGCAGGCTCGTCTGGGCGTCCACCCCCTCCTGTACGGTGACCAACTCCGGCGCCTCAAGCGGTGTGGCGGACAGATCGGCGATCCACAGATCGTTGCGCGGCGCGGTCCCCCGGGAGGCGGAGACGGTGAGCCAGCGGCCGTCGCGGGAGACCGACACGCCGTAGTACTCGGTCTTCTCCCGGCCGTCCCCGAAGATCATGACGTCGTCGTCGGGGGAGGTGCCGACCCGGTGCAGGTAGACGCGCCGGTGGTACTGCTCCTCCCCCTGGGGCACGGCCTCCGGGGGCAGCCGCCGCACGTAGTAGAACGCCTCGCCCCCGGGCACCCAGGCGACGGGGGAGTAGCGGCAGCGGTCGATGGGGCCGTCGATCTGCTCGCCGGTGGCCACGTCCATGACGTACAGGCGGGACTCCTCGTCGCCGCCCACTGAGAGCTGGTAGGCGAGCAGGCGCCCCTCCTTGTCGGGCTGCCATTGGTCGAGCGTGGTCAGGCCGCTCGCGTCCAGCGCGATCGGATCCAGGAGCGCGCGCTCCCCGCCGTCCCCCGGGGCCTGCCCGGCGTCGTCGACCACGTACAGCACGGCGTGTTCCTGGTCGGGGGTGCGGCGCATGAAGAAGTACCGGTCGCCGCGCCAGATCGGCGGGCCGACCGAGCCGGCGCGCAACAGCTCGGCCACCCGTTCGCGGAACCGCTCCCGGATCGGCAGACCCGGCACGGCGGCCGTGAACAGTTCATCCTGCGCCTTCAGCCACTCCTTGGTGGCGGGATCGTCGCGCGACTCGAGCCAGCGGTAGGGATCGGGCACCGGGGTGCCGTGCAGAATCTCGACCACGTCGTCGCGGTACGCGGGTGGGTAGGGCGGTCGTGTCATGCCCGTAACCCTAAGCGTCCCCCGGCGGTGGGGGCGCAAGGGGACGAGACGGGCTTATGACGACGTTACCCAGAGGCGTAAAAAATCCTCAGAGGGGGGATTACACGTATCAGACGTCTCTCCCGCCATTTCCGGCCAGTGCGTTATGGGGTGGCGAGAGAGGAGTTGGAAGCGCCACACTGGTTGCGGGCGGTGCCGTGGTGATCATCCGCTGGACCGTCCGGCGGAGGTCCTTGTGACGGAAGCGTCCGGGCCCGATACAGGGCCGCAAACGGGGTCGTGCCGAGGCACGGCTCCTGAGGTGACGCGCTCAACTGGAAAGGCCCAGTGATGCGCCAGGTGTTGCTGTTGAACGCCACATACGAACCATTAACCACGCTCTCCCTGCACCGGGCCGTCGTGCTGGTGCTCAGGGAGAAGGCGGACGTCGTTCACCGTGACCGGCGGGGCGCCGTGCTGCGGTCCGCGAGCCGTACGCTGGATGTGCCGTCGGTGATCCGGCTGCGGCGCTATGTCAGAATCCCCTTCCGCTCCCGCATCCCGCTCACCCGGGCGGCCCTGATGCGCCGAGACGATTTCCGCTGCGCCTACTGCGGGCAGCGGGCCGAGACCATCGACCACGTCATCCCTCGTTCCCGCGGAGGCACCCACACCTGGGAGAACTGCGTCGCGTCGTGCATGCCGTGCAACCACCGCAAGGCAGACCGGCTGGTGGAGGAGCTGGGGTGGACCTTAAGGGTCGCCCCGGTGGTGCCACGCGGCGCTCACTGGCGGCTCATCGGCGCGCAGCTCGATGGGGACCCCCAGTGGGCGCCGTACCTGGAATCGGCCGCCTGACGACGCCCGACCGGATCCCGGCCTGTCCGCCGGGCCGGGATCCGGCCAGGTGAGACGGACGCGCGCCGCCGGTCGTACCCTTGTGCCATGCCGCGATACGACTACCGCTGCCGCGCCTGCGGCTCCACGTTCGAGTTGTCCCGCCCCATGTCCGCGTCGGGTGACCCGGCGGTCTGCCCCGAGGGCCACGACGACACGGTGAAGCTTCTCACCACCGTCGCCGTGACCGGCTCCGCGGCGGCCCCCCGGCCCTCCGGCGGCGGCTGCTGCGGGGGCGGTTGCTGCTCCTGACCCCGGGTACGGCGGGCCTTCCCCGAGGGCCACGACGACACGGTGAAGCTTCTCACCACCGTCGCCGTGACCGGCTCCGCGGCGGCCCCCCGGCCCTCCGGCGGCGGCTGCTGCGGG